>JANQRJ010000068.1 GCA_028284635.1 Pelagicoccus sp. | reverse complement strand
CTCCTCGATCTTCCGCATCATGAGCGTCTGGGCCTCACCCATTTCGAGACCGTTCTCGTGAACTTCCTCGGCGGAGGGAACGCCCGGCAGATGCCCGTGTTCTTCGATATGGCTCTTAACTTCACTCAAGCTGGGAAGCGGGTAGTCGTCCTCGAAGACGAAGTCCGCCCAGCCGGTCTCCACGAAGAACTCCTTGGCCCGGATCGCTCCGTTGACGTCGAGCTTGTTGGCTGGGTTTGTGGTGCCGATGCCGACGTTGCCGTTGTTCAAGATATTGATGCCTTCGCCGCCTTGATGGGCAAGACGGATAAACTGGTTTCCACCGCCCCCACTGTAATTGTATTCTAAAATGCCATACTCGTCCTCACCGGTACCTCGACCTATATAAAGCTGCGGATTTTGGAGAGTGTCATCGGTACTGCCTAGCCAACCACTGCCGTAAACGTGAAGTTGCTGACCGGGGCTGGTAGTACCAATACCCACCTTGCCTCCTTCAATGGCAGTCATAAATCGGCTAATGACTCCAACGTTGTCAATGAGGCCAAAATGCGCCACGGCCTGGTTGCCGAAACGTCGCCCCGCTTCAATCATTAGTCCGCGGTCATTCGAGTGATTGATGACTATTGCCGAACCTGATTCGTTCGCATCGGGACCCGCCTCAAACCGGGCAACTGGCCGATAGCCGCCAGAAACACCTTGATTGTACACATGGAGCAAGGGGATCGCTCCATCTTGCGTCGTTTCACTGAATGTTGGAGTCGTAACACCAACGCCAACATTTCCACTGGATGGAAAGGTGTTAGTCTGAGAGAGAAGCGAGGCTGGAAGCGAAGCGGCCAGGACAAAAGCCACTGCAAGACGATTACTAAGGTGCAACATCGGGCGTAAGGGAGGTCTCTTCATGGGATTGCTATTTCTAACAAACTGGACGCGTAAATTAAGCGAAGATTATAGATGAGTAATTGCACGGATCCATTCTGTCCATTGAAATTTGTTAAAATTTCAGAAAACGCTTAACAGGTGCCAGAGATCCAAGGCGAATTATACCTGGTTTGGCCAACAGGCTTCTCGTAACTCGAAACGCAACAAATTCGAAAGCCAGGCCACAGGGACAAAAATATCCATTCAAAACCACCAAAATTCCAATCAAATACCCTAAGGCATAACCCCAGATATGCCGTTGCAACGAAGGGCTATCGCCCTTTCGTTGCATGCCGAGAAAACCCAAAACGCCCGTCGCGCTCTGTTCCGTCTTTCTGATCGGCCTCACCCTCTGGTTCTTACTGCCAGATCACAAACACGACCACGACCACCGAAACCAACACAACCACGGGCACGGACACGGACACTGGCGCTGGCACGGACACGCGTGCCACGCAACTAAGTCGTGCACGTCGTCAACTCCCACCCCGCTGTCTCTCGAAAAATTCGACGCCTGGCTCCAGGACGCGGATCCAGCCCACCTCAGCCAGGATGAAGAGCTCCTGCACGAGGGCGTCCTGCTAGCCCAGCAACGCCGAGCAGACATGCTCGAGCTCATTCAGAGCGATCCCCAAGTCGCTCTCGATCAAGCCCTAAGCTTTGCCGAATACCACGCCCTTCCTCCTGAAATTCAGGAACTGGTGGAAGAGCCCTTCACCGTCCGGGCCGAATTCCAGGTCCGCGCCATCTGCTTCGGAGATCACGAAGGTTCCGATCTCGACTTGGCCATACGCTTCGGAAACGGAGAAAAGAAGCAGCTTGCCGAACCAAACCAGAAGAGAGTCTCTCTCGCCAAAGCCAAACTCCCCACGCAAGGCATCAAACTAGAGAGTTGGGCGGCGATCCACCCAACCGTCTTCCACCAACTGTCCGAGCAAGACCTTGCTTGGGCGGCAAGCAATCTCCCTCTGGCAAATCTCTCGCCAGAACATGATATCCTCAGCGGCGAAGAAATCCCAGACCAGCCAATCGTCGCCATCGCAGGCGGCTACCGCTTCCATTTTGCTAGCCAGGAAACGCTTCGCCAGCTGGAGACGAACCTTCACGAACTAGATCAACTGCCAGGCATCGACATCGGCAGCCCAGCGTTTCTCTCCCAAGTCGCCGCCAAGTTCGAACCAGGCAGCTTCGATCTCGAGGAATTTGCCCAATTCCAGGAAACCAGCTCCCTACTCCTGTCGAACGAAAACAAACCCTACCTCGTCATCCGAGTCGATTTCCCCGACAAACTCGGGACCCCATTTACCAAAGAGGAACTCGAACAGATGGGGCAGCAACGAGTCGCTCCCGCGCTCGCCGAATACTCCTTCGGGAGAACCACAGTCGAGCTCACCGCCACCGAAAAGATCTATACCTTGTCCAACTCGGCCAACTACACGGACTACGACGTTCTCTTCGATCACGCAGTGGCCGCCTATCAGGCGGATGGCAACCCGTCCCCACTCTCTCAATACGACATCATCTGCGTCAGCTTTCCAGATCTGAGTTTCGGATGGGCCGGCATCGCCTCAGTAGGCGGTTACGAGCAATGGCTCCAAGGGCGCGTCTCCGACGAGACCATGCTGCACGAGATCGGCCACAACTACGGCCTCATGCACGCCAACTACTGGGATCACGACCACCACCACGATCCCGTAAACCCGGCCGGAAGCAACGAGGAATATGGCGACATCTTCGACGTCATGGGCGACGGGCCGACCAACTCCGGACACTTCCACATGGCGGCAAAGCAGTTTCTCGGCTGGATCGAAACCGATAGATGGGGCGACCTGAGCTCCGCCGCCGACAACGGCGTCTACCGCATCTACCCATTCGATCGAGCATCCGACTCTGGACTACAAGCTCTAAGGGTCTTCAAATCGACCTCCAACGACCACTACTGGATCGGCTACCGCGGCCAGCAACCCGGCGTAGCGAACTTCGACCGCGGGCTCTACCTCGTCTGGGAACGTCGCGATGGCTCCACCTCGCGCAACCAGTCCTGGCTCGTTGACACCACGCCAGGCAGCGAAGCGGGAAAAGTCGACGCAGGCGTCGCCCTCGGACGCACCTATGCCGACGCGAGTTCCCAACTCTTCATCACACCCGTGGCCCAAGGCGAAGACGCCAACGGACCCTATATCGATGTATCCGTAAATTTCGGACAGTTTCCCAACAATCTAGACCCTAGCGGCACTCTCTCCGCGCCGACTGTTGGCGCCGCTCGCGTACCTATCCTCTTCACCTTCGAAGGTTCGGACCCCGACGACGATCCGCTCTCCTATCAATGGGACTTCGGAGACGGCATCGTCGAGAACAGCCAGGCCGCAGTCTCGCACGCTTTTCCCGTAGGCGGCTCCTACCAGATCAGTCTAACTGTCAGCGACCGCAAAGGCGGCACCCAAACGCTCAACTCCAGCATAGAAATCTCCGACCCTATCAGCGAAGTAGCCGTTCGCCAGTCCGGCACCACCGCCGATCTGCACAGCTTGGCCGCAAACCACAGCCACGTGGTAGCCGTCGGATCCAGCAACTCCGCGCGCCGCTCCGCCGACGGCATCTCCTGGGAACCCCACCCAATCCCGCAAAGCAATGGAAGCGTACGCCTGCGCGACATCATCTGGACCGGGCAGAACTTCGTGGCCGTCGGAGCCGAATACGACTTCAGCCTGGGCGGATGGCTCGGGGTCATCCACACCTCGCCCAACGGCGAAACCTGGACCGCAGCCCACCGCACCACCGAAAAAGTCGGATCCTGGGGCTTCAACAGCGTCGCAGCCAACTCGGATGGATCCACCATCGTAGTAATAGGCAGCGATGCCCGCATCTACACCCAAACCAACGGCGGCGCTTGGACGCCTATCGAAGTCGGACGCAACCTAAACGGTTGGAGCAATTCCGCCAATGTCACGTTCGCCGACGGAACCTTCGTCATCGGGGGCTATGACTACAATGCGGACCCGAAAACTCCCCTCGTACTGCTTGCCAGCCTAAACGGACTCGACTGGCAGGATCTAGCCGAAGGCAGTGGAATCGCCGTCTGGCAAGGGCTCTCTACCGTCGCCGCGCCTAACGGCAAACTCATGGGTAGCGGATTTCGCTCTCGTATGCGGTATTCGGAAAATGGAGGCGCAACCTGGACTACTAACCAGCAGGGCGACATCTACGAAGCCGTGGCGTACGCCTATGGCAACGGAGTCTACTCCGCCGCCGTCTACCGCGAAGACGGCGTAAACAGCAACGACAACCGCGATCACTTCAACATGCTCTCCATAGACGGCAAAAACTGGAGCCTATCCGGGGAAACGCTATCCGTCGACTACAACGACCGTATTTTCTTCAAGGATACGTTCATCTCGGTGGGCGACGACGGCGTCATCCACCAGACAGCCAGCTTCTCAGCGCCGGTCAAAACCGCATTCGCCATTTGGATGGAGAACTACCCCATCGATCTTGCCGACCAGGGGCATCAAGCCAACCCGGATGGCGATTGGGCCTCGAACCTCCTGGAATACGCTCTCGGCAGCGACCCCTCCGACAGGAACTCCGTGCCAGCCATGCCCGAGATCAGCCAAACTTCTGACGGCAAAGTAAGAGCGCAGATCCACCGCTTCTCTCGCACGAATTCCACGCTCTCGCTCGAATTCTCTCAGGACATGCAGACGTGGGCCCTTCTCCCCACTGAAGTCGCCGTCGACAGTGGGACGCTTCTCGCTCTCGTCAGCGAGCAGAGCTTGAACGACCAAGAGCGATACTTCATCCGATTGAAGGTGACGCCATAACTCTGCTTCGCTAGATACATCCGTAGGGCCGGCGCTTGCCGCCGCACCGTAGCAGACCTTGAGCTTGTCGAAAGGCAGAGAATGGATCAAGCCCACGCGGCGCGGCGGCAAGCGCCGGCCCTACGGACGATAGTCTAAAAAAGTAGAACCAAGCGTCATCGAAAAACGAATACATAAAGCAGCAATCCTAGCAAAACCAACGCGAGCAGCAGCCTACTCGAACCAGACCGAGCAGTCCGACCGTCTACCTGATCGTCATCCTCTCCCGGCAGATCGAGCCCATCGTAGAGCGTATCGTCGCTCCAACCCGTCTTAGGACAACTCCCGCAGCTAGGGCAACTCGAGGCATTAGTATCCACATACTCACCACAAGCCGGACAATTCCCTGGCGGTTCGAAACTCACTTCTCCAGTCCTTCCACCACCAGTTCGACCCCGGAAAACCTCACCTTATTCCCTGCCGTCAATTTGTGCCGCACCCGAGTTTCCACAACTCCATCCACGCTGACCAGTCCACCAGAGATGACTTGCTTCGCCTCGCCCCCGCTGCTGACCAGGCTCTCGAACTTCAGCAGCTTGTTCAGCTCCACAAAAGCCCCACGCAAAGGGACTCGCCGAATCTCCGGCTGCATTTCATCGACTTCCATACCCAAAACCAACAACACCCACCCCCTCTTCCCGCAAAACAAATATCTAATATAGGAGAGCCAGAGCCAAACAGGCTGAAGGCTGCTGAATCCAGCTTCAGCCATTCAGTCTAGACCCCTTTAGCCTCTCAACGCCCATGAGCGCAAAATGGCCCAAACGTTCTCTGTTTTGAGAAGTAAGGTACTAAAATCGCCACCTGCGCTGCGCAATTAAAACTTCAACGTTGAAGTTTTAATTGCGCAGCATGAGGCTGGCGAAAATGAGGCTAGGAAAGAAATCGAGGGATCTACTGGATCTGATGTTCATGGTTGCGGCAGGCGCTCTAAACGCGGGGAGCCTGGCTCGATTCGATTTTCGAGGGGCAACTGAATGGTCTTCGGACCGTTCCTTTCGGCGCCACATGACGATGATGAAAGACAGAGGTTGGATCGTTTGGGACGATTCCAGGGAAACCGGTTCATGGGTGCCTAAAATCACCCAAATAGGCTTGGAGCTACTGACCGACAGCATTGCCACCCCGGAGACTGCGTGGTCTCGACCATGGGATGGGAAGTGGATAATGGTGACTTTCGACCTGCCAAGCCATTGCGCCGATTTGCGTTGGCAGTTGAGAACCTGGCTCAGGAAAAGGCGTTTCGGTCACCTGCAAGGGAGCGTATGGATCAGCGCGAATGATATAGAGGACTGGGAGGTCGAAATGGGAAAACGCAAAATCGATCCCTCGGCCATCGTTGTCATGGAAGGACGATCGTTGAGCAAAAACAAGGACTCGGAGTATGTCGGAAAAGCTTGGGACTTCGACAGCATAAACCTGAAGTACAAGGAGTGCCTGAACTTCTTGGAAAGGTCCGAAGAGACGGAAGCATCCGAATTCGCAAAGTGGCAGCAAACCGAATCCAAGCTCTGGAAAGAAGCGTTCGAGGCAGACCCTTTCCTGCCCATGAGCCTTCTTCCAAACGAAGTGAAGCGAAAGTACCTCGGTCCGGCAACCTGGGAAAAACGGAAGGCCGCCTACGGTTTCTGGACCGAGCGACTGGCAACTCGCTGATATCACCTTACGCCTGCAACGCAGCGCGGAGCTTCAGCCCGCGGCCGCAGAGAACGGATCCTGCACTGCCCTTCGACAAGCATTAGAGTCTCCGACCGACGCGGGCTGAAGCTCCGCGCTGCGCTTAGCGACGAGGCTAACTTGCAGGATCCATCATCTGCTGCTCGCTTCTGCGCAAACAAAACTTCAACGTTGAAGTTTTGTTTGCGCAGCGGGTTAGAAACTTGCGTGGAGCGAAAGTTGCAGTGGAGGGGCAGGTTCCCGCCCTAGCGCAGGTTCGCTTTGCTTCCTTCGGGCTTGGGCATCTTGGACCGGAAGACTTCCATCCAGACGGCACGCATCACCCAAAGGCCGAAGAGACAGGGAGCAAGGTTGATGAGACTGGCCATCGCATCGGTCGGTCTAATCAATTCAAGGGAGCTCGGAATCAGCATGAAAAGACCGAAGCGCTTTGACCATAGACTCTTATCCCTGAGACGCTCGGGCGAGCCTTGCAGCTCGACATTCTTGAGGTCGGGCTTGTGGCGACGAGCCATGTGGGCGAAATAGCGGCTGTAGAAAAACGCGTAGAAGGCCCACACAAATCCCCAGAGCCAGTTGCTCTCGGATATGGCGCTTGCTTCGTTCATTTCGATTTTGGGATGGCTGGAGAGTTTGGTCTGAAAATCGTACCACGACCTTGGCTACTTCATTCGGTCGGTTTTATAAGAACCTAAGCCAACGGCAATTGTTCCTTGTATAAGGGTTTACCGATTTGCAAACAGATCGGCGAGATCGGCCAATTTTGTCTGGAACAGGCTCTGGCGAAAGGCCACCGTTTGGGAATATGCAAGCGACTCAGGACGAAGTTCTAGATATCTTCAAGCGAACCAGAGCCCTTCTCCAGGGACATTTCATTCTCCGCTCGGGGCTGCGCAGCGAGTACTTCTTCCAGTGCGCCCAGGTATGCCAGCACATGGCAGAGGTCACTCGCTTGATCGAGCTGCTCACACCAAAGCTGGAGGGCGTGGAATTCGAAACGGTGCTCGCTCCGGCGATGGGTGGACTCGTAGTCGGCCAGGAACTCGCTCGTCAATTTGGCAAGCGCTATATCTTTGCGGAAAAGGTGGACGACAAGCTGGAGCTGCGTCGCGGATTCAAGATCGCTCCGGGCGAGAAAGTTCTGGTGGTCGAGGATGTCGTCACTCGTGGAGGACGAGCCAACGAGGCGGTGACTATCGTCCGCAAACGCGAAGGTGATGTTGCCGGCATCGCGGTACTGGTAGATCGCAGCCAAGGCAACGCGAGCTTCGACGCCCCGCTTTTCGCTCTGCTGGAAATGGGCTTTCCGACCTACGACCCAGACAATTTGCCTGAGCATTTGAAGGATCTGCCGGCGGTGAAGCCTGGAAGCTGACCTGGGTCTTCCTCGATCTTCCCCATCATAATCTTCATCTTCTTCTGCTTCTTCATCTTCATCAAAACCAGCGTGGGAAGCAGATGAAGATTATATTCCGATGATGATGCCGCGACGGGGGGGCGGAGGTGGCGGCGTGGGATAGCGACCGCGGGTTTCCCGATCGATGTCGTTCAGGCTTTCGTTGTCGAGAGCGATGAAGGCGCCGCCGTGCTCATAGGTGAGGTCGTGCATCAGCTTGGCGAATTTGAGGCCGGACTGGCCTAGGAAGATCGCCCCGGTGTGAATCACGTTGGGAAACCCGATGGCGTTGATGCGAGCGATACGCTCGCCGTCCTTCGTCTTGTTGAGGTTGCGAATCTCGGTGATGACGGACTCGGGCTTACCGGTAAACTCGTCGCCGAAGACGTAGATGCCGAACTTCAGATCCTCAGCCTTCGGATCGTAGAGCGTGCGGATGGCTCGCTTGATCCCGGGCACTGGATTGCTCTCGCTTTCCAACGGATAGAGCCTAACGGCCCGCACCATGCTGTCACGCATCTCGGGCGAGTCCGGCAGCCAGCGGCCTCCCAATCGCGAGCCCATGATGAAGCGACCGCTCGCATCCAGAAGCTGGATACCCTTCACCTCAGGATAGGAACTGATGACCTCCTCGAACTTGCGTACCACGTGGGAATTGATGAGGTTCGTAGCGTTGTCGCGCATACTGCCCGAGGTGTCGATTACGAAGGCGATGACGTTGCTCTCGACGGGCACGCCGATTGGCGTCGGGACGACGACCTTCTGCTCGACTTCAGCCTCGGTCTGGAAGGCGGCAAGCTCCTCCTCGATAGATTCCTTGTCGGTAATTAACAGTTCCTTGGCTTTCTCCCGGTCGCTGATCTGCTGCCTGAGGGTGGCCAAGAGCGCCTCGAGCGAGGTACGCGCCCGTTCGAGGCGCCTGCGTTTGGTCTTTTCCAGATCGAGCATGACGTTGAGCTCGTCTTGCTTGATCTGGTAGTCGGCAAGTTTGAGCTGACGTTGCAGGACGGTGTTTTCCAGGATCTTCTTGAGCTTGATAGTCTCGTTCTCCTGGGTTCCCATGGTCAGGATGAAGAGCAGGATGATCGCCCCGAAACCACAGCAAATGCAGTCCAGAAAGGAGAGACTGAATACCTCGGTCTTGCGGTGGCGCTTGCTCATGTGTCGGGCCAGTTTTCGGCAGGGCTGATCATGGACCCCGAGGTGGAGTTGGCTAGCCTCCAGAAGTGCAGAGCCGAGCCCGGGTCAGGCATCAGTGGATACAGGATCGTATTGACCGGCAGCTTCACTGCCAGGGCATTTTGGGCCGCGCGCAACATGGCTACGCGGTCATCGTAGACAACGTTTCCAGCGGATGGATACGTTTCGGAAAGCGTGGGAAGGCCATCGCAGATAAGCACCAAGCGATCGGGCTCTATGGGCAATTCATTCACTATGCGAAAGGCCTTTTCGAGATTCGCCCCGCCCTCCGGCGTTATGTCGTCTATCGCATCGAGCACCTCCGTGGTGAGAGCGGCGTCCGTCGGATCAAACCACTCTTGACCGAAGGAAGTTTCGAGCGGGATGAGGTCCGCGTTGTAGAAAATAATCTTATAGCGAGCGGTGGGTTTGAGATTCGCTATCAGCCAGCGCAGGCCAAGCTTGATGCGCTTCCATTTCGGACCGTCTCGGCGTTCTCGTTCCGATTTCGAAGCGTAGTCGAGCGCCTCCTCCACCGTATCGGCAGTCATACCAGCGGAAGCTTCCACGAGAAAGAGTACATGGTCGCCGAGAATATCGAAGCCGGTGAGATACTGTCGGCGTTCTGGATTGGGGATCGGGATGGGAGCCTCTTCCTCCTGGGTTGGCAGATTTTCCTTGTCGTCTATCAGCCTGCCAAGCTCGCCTTCCAGCGCGGCGAGCTGTTGGAGGAGAAGCTTGAGTCGTTCGTCCAATTCGGTCTGCAGTCGCTTTTCCTTTTCGAGTCGAGCGCCGACGTCCTTTCGCCGCTGGGTCTCGACGGCAAGGGTGAGCTTCAAGTCTTCGAGCTCCTTGTCTTTCATGGCAACGTCGTTGTCCATCTCGCCGATGACTTCGAGAATCTGGGCCTGAAGATCGTCATGCACCTCGGCCTTGCGCTTGGCAGTCAGCACGAAGAGAAGCAGCACCGCCCCAAAACCGCAACAGATGCAGTCCAGAAAGGAGAGGCTGAATACTTCCGTACTTTTTCGCTTTCGCCGCATTCGTATCTAATTATTGGATACAGTGAATAAATAGAAGCTGCTTGCGACGTCCAGGCAAGGCCACTTCGAGAGAATCGCCAGCCTTCAGGCTGGTAGACGAGCCCGACTCTATGAGCGCGCCTTTCGAGACGGAGAGCATCCAGCGATCTTCTTCCGGAGCAAGACGACAGAGTTCCGCAGGCGTCGGAGAGAGGTCGCGTTCCACCACGAGGTTGAAGGTTTTGGAATCGCCAAAGCCGATGACGAACTCCTTCTCGCCTAGCTCGTAGGCCAAGCCGTCGCAGACGATATGAGTCGGATTTAGAGACTTGCCTTCCTTTACCAGGCGAAGGGCTCCAAACGGAATGCCCGAAGCAGTGCCGCCTTCCCCGTCGCTGGATGGAGTTTCGAGCACTATCCCAGTCTCGACATGCACATCCTCGATCGAATCAGGCACGAGCCAGGACTTGCCGAGATTCGCCGCCCCAAACGCGGCGCTCTCGCCAGGGAGTTCCTTGACGACGCCCACGCCTTGAGCGGCAATGGCCTCCTTCAAGCCTTGCAGGGCAGCGGCCCGTTCCGACAGGACAACCTGGACCGGCTTGTCGCCCTCTCCGAAATCGTTCACCGCGCGCAGCAGCATCTGAGTGAGCATCTTGACGTAGGGAGCCAAATCACGGGCCGCCAGATCGCGCGTGATCGTCATCTGGCGGGACTTCTCGCGAGTGGACACCTCGAGGCTGGCTTCACCTGCCTTGCCGAGATGGAAAAGCATGTCTCGCGTCTGGGCATGGAAGGCCTGCTCGATCTTCCTGTCCTCCGTCACGTCAAAGGCGGTGTGCTTGAGAAAGCGGTTGGCTAGAGCTCCGGCAAAACGCTCCTGCATGGAAGCGAAGCCATACTGCGGCTGGCGTGAGAAATGAAGCCTCTCCAAGCCGTGTCGCTTATTGAATATCGTTATGTGAGTGGCCTGCAGCAGGAGATCGACGTGAAAAAGGCGCTCTCCTTCGGCGACATTCCACAAACCCTCGCTGTAGAGCGAAGCCGCAGCAAGATCGACCACGCCCACTACAGGGATCTGCAGGTCCTTGAGGATGCCAAGCAAGATGCCGATGCGGTTTTCCGCCAGCTCGTTGTTCTCCAGATAATGTCCTGGGATGGCGAACGCGACGCGGTCCAACGAGGCCCCGTCAGCCTTGATGCGGGAAACTACCTCGCTCAGAAACTTGTAGGCAATCTGCGAATACGCCATCCGGCCAGCGCGGCCTCCGAAATCCGTGGTTTGGAGCGAAAGCTCGTCGAGAAAGGAGGAACTAACCCTTCGAGGAAAAATCTGCCCCATTTCCTGAGCTTCCGAGCCGAATACCAGGCCACCACCCCCTGGCCGGGCAAAGGCGCAAGCCGCAAGGCGGTCCGAATCTTCGCCCAACTTGATGACGCGCGAGGTTCCGTCATCCTCGATAACCACGCCGTGAACACCGACGTCACTCAGTTCGATTCCCAAAGTCGCCATGTCAATCTACTCCTTTCGCTGCCAATTGGATTCAGGTGAAACTGATCTGCGTCTCCTCCTGCTCCGGAGTCTTCATCTGTCCGATAACCCGATCGTTCGCGAATTCCTCCAGATCGATCAGCAACTTCTCCTGCTTCGACTGCAGGAGGTGAACGAAAAACATGAGGGCGATGCTCAGCAGCAAGGCGACCAAAGTCGAATTGAAGGCCAAACCGAGAGCGGAGGTCACGCCGGAGATGTCTCCGCGAATCGCCTCTTCCGCAAGAGCCAAGGCCTCGCCAATGCCCCGCACAGTGCCGATGAACCCTACCGAAGGGATCGCCCAAGCGATATAGCGTACCAGGGATAGATTGGATTCGAGCTCGTCGTAGGCCATCTCGGTGCGTTGCTGCACGGCGTGGGAAGCGTCCTGGATCGAGCGGGTCGAATCGAAGCGATGCAAGGCGGCCAGAATCACGTCCGGCAGGATCTTGTCTCGCAGTCTCGGATTTCGAGCGACATTGCCGCTGAGATCCTTGTAGTGGGCCAAAGCTTCTTCCGGCAGGATCCGCTCTCCCTTGGAGATGCTGATAAAAGGGAAACCAACTACGGATCGCTCCCCATAAACGACGAGAAACTTGTAACAGATGATGATCATCGCCCAAAGCATCAGCATCAAACAGATCATTTGCTCGTTGTCCTTGAGAATGACGACCAGCGAGCGATTCGCGATCATGGGATCGTCCGGATTCTGGCTCGCCTCCACCAGGCTAGCGATTTCGAGATCCTGAGCTACCGGCCAGATGTAGTAGCGGTAAATCGATCCCACCAGAAAGACCGAAAAGACCAGACCAAGAACTAGGATAATAAATTCGCGAGACAGAAACCCAGGATTTTTCATAGGCGAGAATTCGGACGGAAAATCAGTATGCCCTTAACAAGACGAACACTGTAGCCGAACTAGAAGCTAAATCCAGCCCTGCATGCGGAAATGTATACGGACCATGAATAACGATAGTTTCATTGAAAATCCAACGGAACTCTTCAAAGTCATAGACGTCGCCCTTCAACACCCAACCGAAAAAGATTTTTCCACGAATCCAATCGATAGCGCTCAATCGTAGTTTAGCCTGATATGAATCGGAAGCACCTCCTTCGTTCCAGTCCCATCGCCCTAATCGCAGCCGCCGTCCTGATCTTCCAGACCGGATGCGCCGGGCCATCCGCTTCGAAAACCGCCAAAGGAGCTACCGTCGGCGGCGCAGTCGGAGCGGTCGGCGGCCTCGTGGCAGGCGAAGATGCCGGCGGAGTCGCCACAGCTGGCCTCGCCGGAGCGGCCATCGGAACCGTAGTCGGAGCAATTGCCCAGAACCGGGAAAACAAGCGACAAGACACCTTGGCCCAGCAGCGGGCCTACAACCAGGCTGTCGCCATGCAAAAGCGGGCCCAAGAGAAGGAGAAGGCCGAGCTGAAGGAGGAACTCGAGATAGCCGAAGGATTTCGCATCACGCAGGAAGAGCTCGACGAAATGACCTCGCGAGCCGAGTCCGCCGAAGCCGAGCTCGCCGCCCTGCAAAAGCGACGCGACGCCGCCATCGAACGCAAGCGCTCTCTCGACGAGCTCGAACAGCGCGAGAAAGAAGCCCTCGCCGAAGCCGCCCGACTCGAAAAGGAACTCGCCGAACTCGAAGGCGGATCCAACACCGCTTCCACTGAAACAAGGGAAAGCGTCCCGTCGGAAGCTCCACAGCTTTAACGCATATACCCCACTCCAAGAAAGAAACGTCCATGAACAACCGAACCAGGAAACTCTGCTTGAACTTGGCAGTCGCGGCCCTGGGACTTCTTCTCTACGGCTGCAATACCACCTACGAGATGCAGGTGGACGCCATCAAGAACCCCCAGCCATCCACGTCCGAGGCTGAGTCCTACGTGCTGGTGCCCCGCGATCCAGCCACCGACACCAACGACCTCCGCTACAAGGAAACCGTCAACTGGATCAAAACCGCCCTCTCAGCGAAGGGCATGTACGAGGCGCTCGACCCCCTCAAAGCCGACATGGTGATCGAAGTCGACTACGGCATGGAGCCGCCCCGCCAGGAGATAAAAATCGTCGAAGAACCCGTCTTTCAAACGGTGCGCGGACCAGGACGCTACGTTACCCAGCAAGTCACGGACTCGCAGGGCAGAGTTCGCACCATACAAGTCTACGTGCCGGGACGCGTCTCCAACGAACTTGTCGGCTACCGCGAGCGGGCCATCTCGACGATCGTCAACGAGAAATACCTCGTGCTGACATCCAAGGAAAACCTGATGGAGCAAAGCGGAGACAAGCCAGCCGAAGAACTCTGGAGCGTCACCGTCACCAACGAAGACGAAAGCGACAATCTCAGGGAGTATCTCCCCATCATGGCCTCGGCCGCCACCGACTACATCGGCGAAGACACGCAGACCGCCCAAAAAGTGAAGCTCAAGAGCGACGACGAAGTCGTAGCTTTCGTCAAAAAAGGTCTCGCGAAGGAGAACCTCGCAAGTACGCCCACGCCAGCCTACTAACCTTTTTCAAGGAAACCGGCTCGTGTCCCGCGAGCCGGTTTTTTTTGGCCAGCTCGAAGATCAATCGCCACTGCCGCATCAGGCATCCCCAGGCGAACCAGATCGAATGCTTCGGGTCGTACATGCTCGTCGGTTCCGAAGTCAGTCCGTTGAGTTCGATAACGCGCAGCCCCTCGCCGCGCTTGAAAGCTTCTTCGCTCGGCACCCGCACATCGTAGCGACCAAAATGGAAGCCCTCGATCGGACGGGAAAAACCGTCGATCGCGTCTCTCAGCTCTTCCGTTATCAAGTCTTCTCCATCGAGGAACAAAGCCCCCCGACAGTGCGTTCCCACCGAAGCCAGCCAAACCCGCTCGCCCGCAGCAGGCACCTCTTCCAGTCGATCCTCGTATTCTTCGAGGAAGAAACGCGCCATGCAGACCGCCCGCGGATCCTCCAGGATGAGCCGCTCCAGATTCGAACGCCCATCGCCAACAACGAACGTCATGCGCTTGTCCGTCACCGAAGATACCACGCCTCTCTCCTCGTCCGCAAAGCGATGATAGAAGACGCCATACTCCACGCCCGGCAGGTATTCCTGCACGATCGTGTCCCCCTCGTTTTTCGCGAAAAAGTCCCTCGCAGCGTCCATCGAATCGACGATCTTCACTCCCTGGCCCCGCTCGCCGACATCAGGCTTAAGCGCTATCGGAAAATCCAGCTCTTCGGCACTCATGAAATCCCGCAAGCGCCTCGCTTTTTCCTCCGGATCCAGTTCCAGTTCCAGCATCGTAAAACGCCCAATCGGCACGCCATGCCCCTTCAGGTGGCTCAGGATCCGACTCTTCGATTCGTAGACCAACCCGCTGACAGGCATGCACGGATTGACTGCGCTCGGCAAAGTCGAAGACCGATAGCGCAGCATCAGCCAAAGAATATAGAACAGCACCGGCAGATAGAGAGCCCACATTGGCCAAAATTCCCAACGAATCGCGCGCTGGAATTTCGAATACATCAGACGCCTGCCACGCCAAGTCATCAGCTGCCCCAGGCTGCGCGTCACCACCACGAAAAGGGCTGCCACGAAAAAGATGCCCAACCAGCCAAAGCTTCCGATCCCCTCGAAAAGCCGCAGGAACTGCTCCCCCAGAAAATAGGACAGGCCAACAAGGATCGGCGTCCAGATCGTCGCCGCCACCAGCAGGGCGAAGGTGAAGGACCAAAACCCAACCCCAACCACGCCCGCCGCGAAATAGGTCGGCACCCGACTGCCAGGCAAAAACCGAGTCAACACCACCAGCGTCACCCCTTTCCGAGCGAACCAGCGAGCGACGCGCTCGATCTTCCTCGGCGAAGCCAGTCGTCGAAAGACCGGAAGATCGAGAGTGCCCTTCCCCGCCGCCCGGCCCAGGAGATAGATGCCCAGATCGCCAATGAAGATCCCGAGCAGACAGCCAAGGATCGCCACCGTCAGCGAAATCGAACCGCTGGCCGCCAGCAAACCGCCTCCAATACACGCCAGGTCCTCGCTGGCAAAAGTCGCCACGGCCAGCAAACCGCCAGCCCAAAAGGGATCTAGGCGATTGCCAGGCTGATCCTCAAAAGCGACCCCGGCCGCAGTCCCAACCGAAACCGGTCGTTCCCAAAAATCGACCAAGTCTCGAACAAGATCGGAAACGTCACCACGATCCGGATACAGTCTCGCAGAAGCGCTGGGTCGGGCTGCTTCTGCGCTCCGCAGAGCGTGCATGGAAAAGCCGAGTTCGCCTTCGAAACCCGCCAGAAAGACGGGCTGAGCAAGCTCTTCGAAAAGCGCCTCGGAATCCGTTAGATCAGCCCGGTAGACTCTTCCCGCATAGTCTACGCCATACCAGAACCGATCCAAGAGGCCGAAGTGAGGGACGCCTTTGTCCACCAGCCAGAGAGCCGCGAACTGAAACGCCTTGAGAGCCGCATTCAACGGGGCGGATCCAAGCAGTTCCTGCCTCGGCGAGACCACGCTGGAGAGCAGCGTCACCGAAGCCACCGAAGTCGGATAGTTCGACGCCGCCTGCAACGCATCCACCCCACCGTAGCCGAGCCCTAGCAAGTCGATGCGAAGACCCGTATCCAGATTTTCAAACACCGAACGATCCCAAGCAAGCGCTGCTTCCGAGTCCGCAAATCCCTCTCTCACCAAGATCTGAACTTCAACCGAATCCGCAAAGGTCGCCCGAAGGCTCTCCAGCAGCGGACTCGCTTGCCGAGCGCCCGGAAAAATCACTACCGTCCGCTTTCCCTCCTCCAGCTCCGGGGCAGACGGATCCGCATCCTTCTCGCCGAGCCCTTGCCAGAGCAGCGAAAGAACGAGAGCCAAGCCGTAGGCCCCGGCGAAAATCAGCTTTCTCGACATGATCTCCGTGCTGCCGAATGAAGCGGCAAAGCCGACACCTGCTCTGGAGACAGTTCATTCGATCCGGAAATCCGAACCGCAAAACGCATCCTAGCCTGCTTCTCGCTTACCTCGATCGAAGTCACATTGTGCGTCTCTGCATCTGGACGGCTCATCAAAGGATTGTACGCCGGATCCGGATGAGAAACGTCGACGTGGTAGGCGAACCTCTCATCCAAGTCGATCGAAGCCATACCTCCAAGCATCTCGCCGTATCGGCGCTTTCGATACGCTTGCACTTCCTGGGAACGAAATGAAGAAGTCGTAACAAAACCGCTCGAAGCGTCCAAGGCCCGAAGCTCGCTCCCGTCCCACGCGAAGAGGCTAGCAGTTCCGCCACCGACGGCGCCGAGAAAGAAGGGACGATAGGAGTTGAGAAGCTCTCCCGAAAGCCAACTCTCGAAATCCGCAACCGAATCGCAGACCGCCGCTTGCAACGGCAGCAGTCCTCGGCTCTTCGGCTCTGTCGGCTGCACGTCGAACGAGGCCGACGCTTCGTAGTTGTTCAGCAGAAAGAAGCAGATCCCGCGGGCATTGACGCAGATCCAAGTACCACCGCCCGGAGGATCGATAGGCGCCAGAAGCCTGCGCCCGTCCGCTTCGATCTCGCGCGGCGGAACAGCCCTAGGGCGAGTCCGTGCCTCGTCTCGATTGAAGCATAGCGTAGTCAAGCCAGAGCCGACGCTCCAAGACGCTGTGCACATCAGCTTCTCGTCGCGCTCAAGTATTTGAGCGTGGAAGGAGCCACGCCAAAAGACTCGTTCGGGTAGATGCCCTGCATACGGCTGGCGATCGCGATCAAGGCGTAGTGGTGCACCGTGTGGGAAACCAGGAACTGAAGCTCGCGCCCAAAGCTGGATAGGGAGTGCACATCCTCTCCAGTGGTCGAAGCGCTCACTTTCACTCGGACCGAGCGGTCTTCCTCCACCGATCTCGCTTCTAGCTCGGCCTTGATCGACTCGAGGGTAGAACAGGTCAGGTCGCGGCTGCTTTCAGCCGCGGTCCCGCGATTCCGATCATCGTAGTCGATCAGGCCCGACTCTACGCCAGCCAGGAACGAACGGTAGTGGTCAAGAACGTGTCTGAAATGAGCGCCGATCCCAGAGCCGTAGCTGGCGGAATCCTCCGCTACAAAAGTTCGGTCGTCATGCCGCTCAAGCAGGTCGATGCCTTGTTGCAGCAGTTCGCAATTCGCGCGGATCAGGTTCATAATTAGGGTTGGGAGACTAAGGAGCTTCTACAGAGGCGGTTAGGCTTGTAAAACCAGAAGTTGTAGAAAAGGGGACCTGCGGCGAAAAAACGAAGCCGCTATACCATAGAGGTCCAAGCCCAAGCCATATTCCCTAAAAAGGGAGACTAAAACGATCCAGTCGCGTCTGAGGAAGACTTCGCCTAGCGCTAGCGGCTGGAAGATCGAGAGCCAGGGCAGGCTGCGACAAGGGAAAAGGCTAGACGCCGGTCTGCGAATCCGAAGCGACCACGTCTCTGAGCTTCCTGAGCTTCTTGTTCAGCTCACTCGTCTGCTCCTCGCTCAGCCTGCGAGAGTGGGCAATCTCGCAAGCCAGGACCCAACCACAGAAAAGCACTGCCTCCAAGATCAACATCAGCACCAACTCGATACCCCCGAACAAGCCGAATCCTCCCTGCCAGGTTAACTCCCCACTCTCCACTGCCGCCCAGGCGCTCGCGCCGATGAAAATGCCCACGATAATAGCCGCAACCAAAAGAATATGTCTCATTTCGAATTCCCCTTTCTTTCGACAGGTTTATACACCTACAGCTACGCTCTACCTACTATACGTAAAGATCCGATTTTCGATGCTCGTCTAAGTCTACTTTGCTAGATGGTGAAAATGTTGAGCCGGCGCTTGCCGCCGCGCCGCGTTGGTTTGATCCAGTCTCTGCGGCGCGGCGACGAGCTCCGGCCCTACTGATGATAACCTAACAAAGCAGAACTGGTTGGGCGTGACTAAAAGCGATGGGATTCTTGGGGAGCGCCCAACTGAGTCAGTTTTTTAGCACTCGCACGGAGAGGTCGAGTCCCGCCTGTTCCCAGAACGCCAAATGATCGAGCCAAAAAGAAAAAAGCTGGCATGCCAAGCCGTAGTCTCGCGCGATAGGACGCTTCTGGCGCCGGTCCGCCTACGCCCTACGGGACTCCGGCGTGACAGCCTTCGGCTCTGCGAGCGAAGGCTGGTGGAGCCGATCGGGATCGAACCGACGACCTCCTGCATGCCATGCAGGCGCTCTTCCAACTGAGCTACGGCCCCGAAAAATCAGGACCGCCAAAACGCCAGCCTTAGACGAGCGTGGCAAGCGAAAAGTAACTGGAATTTCGCGGAAGGCAGAACGCCCTATTCCTGCAAAACCGGGAAGCTCAGGCCGAGCAAGGGCTTATTGCCAGGAGGGGCATCGAAGATCCGAATGGCGCCGAATGCCGCCACCGCCTTGCGGTCGAAGACAGGATCGCCACTGCTGCGAACAACCGTGATGTTCGTAACCTGGCCGCCAGCCAGAATATCGCAGCGGATCGTCACACGCAGCAGGTCTCCCGAGATGGGATGCCTCTCGATGTTCCGAGCAACCAAGGCCCGAAAACGAGCAAGGTAGCTTGCCAGCGTCCGCTGGTCCGCCGCACTGGATGCGTTAATCTCGGCTCGCGGCAGGCTCTCGATGCTGATCTCGCTGAGGCTGTCCCGGAGGGCCTTCAGCTCGGCGCTCAGATCGATGGCCGGACGATTCTCTCGAGGCGTCCGCCGCACGTTGCTCATCTCGATCTTGCCAAACTGGCGCTCGAAATCCTCCAGGCTCGTAGGTTGAGGCCGCTTCTCGACTGGAATCGTCTCGACCACAGGCTCCGACGGTACAGGGACCATAGGACTCTCTGGCGGGGTCATTTCCTCCTCGGTCGGCATGGCCACTTCCTCGGTTTCGTAGGCGAGCGGCTCGAGCGCAGGCGGAGGAGCGTAGCCGCCACTGGGAGGCTCCACGATTTCGAAGACCAGTTCCTCGGGCGGTTTCTCTGGCGAAACGAGAGCCCAAACGCCGAACAACACCAAGGCGGCGAGATGTAGACTGGCGGAAAAGACGAGCGGTCCGCGCTGCTCGTAAAACATGTTGGCCAATCTGAGCTCCCCGACCTGCATTTCGCTATTCCTCCAAACGGGTCTGCAAGTTGATCCGGGAAAGCTTGTGGCGCTTCAGCAGATCCAGAGCTCGTACCACGCTTTGATAGCGGGCGTCGGCATCGGCCCGGATGCTGACCACTGGCGGCTCCCTCATGGACGCGAAGCGAGCGAACTCCTCTTCCAGAGCAGGTTCGCCGATCAGGTTGCCGTCGAGTCTGTATCCATTCGTCAATACGACCAGATCCGCCGTAGCTGGCGGAGCCGCGGCAGAACTTTCGGAGGCGACCGGCAAGTTCACCTCCATGGCCTGTTCCTTCTCGATCAGCGGAGTGCTGATCATGAAGATGATCAGCAAGGCAAAGCCGAGATCGATCAAGGCCGTGATGTTCAGCTCGGAATTCGGCTCAAGGGAGCGCTTTCTATGGAAGGAGCGTGCCATTGAAATTCACCATTCGCTCTTCACCGTCCCTCAGCGGCTCTCCAGTTCGATGACGTCAGCCAGAGCGCTGGCGAAATTCTCCAGCTCCGTAACCAGAATCTTGGTACGCGAGAGCAGATAGTTGTAGCCGAACACCGACGGGATGGCCACGCAGAGTCCGGCCACCGTAGTGAGCAAGGCGCCGGAAACGCCCGGAGCCAGGTTCTGCAAGGTGGCTGTAGCCTGCAGACCGATGGAACCAAAGGCATCCATCACTCCCCAGACCGTGCCAAGCAGTCCGAAGAACGGAGCGCCAGAAACGATGGTGGCAAGAAATACCATGCTCGATTCGTAGTTCAGCGTCTTGTTCGCCAAGGCTCGCTGCAGAGCGTTTTCGACGTGTTCGACGCGGGCGGAGCGTAGTTGTTCGTTGGATTCGCCTTCCTTGGCCTGGATCCGGTGGTAGGCGTCTACCGCATCTATGTAGAGAGCGGCGTAAGGCACGCGACGCGGCGCCTTGAAAGTCGACGGCGGACGCAGAATCGAGGGCTGCCGATGCAGCATCTGCTCGAAGCCGAGGTTGAGCAGACGGAGCTTCTTCAGCTCCCAATACTTGCCGATCATAACCGCCCAGGCGCAGATGCTGAAAAACGCGAGAGCGAAGATGATGCACTTGCCTGCGAAGTTGCTCTGGCCGAAGTAGGTGAAGAGGCTGGCGGATTGGGCTAACACCAAAGTCATGGATGCGATACGGGCTGCTGGCTCGGAGAAGAACCTCCTTTTGAACGCGAGGGGCCGAATACGTTCAACAAATTTCAGTCATATCGCGAAAAATGCCCGCCGACTCTTCTGGGCGACGGGCGAGCGCAGCCACACCGTTCACAAAAAAACCCTTCCGAGAAAACGGAAGAGTTTTTGAAAATCGATCGTCCTGTCTGCTCGACTCAGTGGTCGTACTTGCAGCGGATCATGTTGTTGAAAGCGGCAATCTTGCCCTGGCGACGCTTCTTTTGGGAGGGCTTTTCGAAGTAGCGATTGGCCCGGACATCCTTGATGACGCCCTCGCGATCTAGCTTCTTCTTCAAACGTCGCAAAGCGCGTTCAACAGGTTCGTTTTTGCGGATTTTTACTTCGATTGCCATGATGGAAAATGTGAAAGGAGTGGAGGAAGCGCCCTCTTCCCACTCCCGTCAACCCTATTTCGCGTCACCCAGTCTTCGAGGGGTATGTTTCAACAAGTGTCGCCTTCCGAGTCGCAACGCCGTACCAAACTCTTGTCAGGCCTCCTCCCTGCAGTTGTGAACGAGTTCGGCTACTGAAGTGAGCTTTGCGCAGTCGAGGTAGCCGAACTCGACAGTACCGAAGCCCAAAGGGCGACAGCGAAGCCATTTGGCAAGCCCAGACGACGCTTTGAAAAACACCCGTCTTCCAGACCGCCCACAACGCCCTGGAATCCACTCGATCCCCTGAACCACAAGGATCGGGCCTGCTACAAACAATTTTGCAACCTTACCAAAAAGTTTGCTCAAGATGCTTATGGGCAGGGGCTTTTGAAGAACGCTTGATCCGACTTTCGAACCCATTGAATCGGCAACGCTTGTTAACAAGCCCCTTGTGAACAACTCCGCGCAGCTTTCGCTTTTCACTCTCCACCCTTCGCTCTTCACTGCCCTCCATGCCGAATCCCGCCGAAGGCCCCTTCGTCCACCTTCACAACCACACCCACTACTCCCTCCTCGACGGCTGCGCCAAGCCCTCTCGAGCCGCTCAGCGCTGCGTCGAGCTCGGCATGCCCGCTCTCGCAATGACCGACCACGGCAACCTCTTTGGCGCCATCGACTTCTACCGTTCCTGCAAGAAGGCCGGCATCAAGCCCCTCATAGGCTGCGAGCTCTACTACGTCAACGACCACAAGCAAAGCGACCGCCCTCGCCGCGAACGCAAGCGCACCGACGACATCGGCGACATCCCAGAGGACTACATACCGCCCAAGGAAGACTTTCCAAAATACCAGATCCATCACAAGGGTGTCATCGCCAAGGACTTCGAAGGCTATCAAAACCTCAGCAAGCTTGTCTCCGACGCCCACGTCAACGGCGTCTACTACAAGCCCCGCGCCGACATCGAAACCCTGGCTAAGTACTCCAAGGGCCTCATCGGCCTATCCGGCTGCATCAATGGCGTAGCCTCGCAGTATCTGATTTATGGAGACGAGGAAAACGCTCGCAAGGCTACTGCCACCTTCGTCGACATCTTCGGACGGGAAAACTACTTCATCGAGATACAGGATCACGGCATGCCCGTGCAGCGCCGCATCATCCCCGGCCTGCTCAAGCTCGCTAAGGAGTTCGACCTGAAGGTCATCTGCGCCAACGACTCGCACTACGTCTACAAGGAAGACGCAGCGCCCCACGATGCCCTGCTCTGCATCCAGACCGGACGCATCATCTCCGACGAAAGTCGCATGAAGTACCCCTCCCAGGAATTCTACCTCAAGAGCCGAGCCGAGATGTA
This sequence comes from Pelagicoccus sp., assembly GCA_028284635.1. Taxonomy (GTDB): domain Bacteria; phylum Verrucomicrobiota; class Verrucomicrobiia; order Opitutales; family Opitutaceae; genus Pelagicoccus. The sequence goes on along the minus strand of JANQRJ010000068.1, from coordinate 50,439 downwards.
CGAGATCTTCAAAGAGGTTCCCGAGTCGCTCGACAACACCGTGCACGTAGCCGAGATGGTCGATCTCGAAATCCCTTTCGACGAAAACCACTACCCCGTCTTCGAAAAGCCCATCGAGCTCGAAACCCGCGTCGACGAAGTATCCTTCGACCGGATACTCGACGTCTACGAACGCGAAAAGACCAAGGTCAACCAGCAGGACGGCAAGGACGAAGTCTGCAAGCTCAGCCCTGAGGAGCGGACCGAATTCAAGAAAAACGGCACCCTGCTGCTCGACCTCTGCAAGAAAGGCCTCATGGAACGCTACGGCGTCGACTACGACAACCGCGCCGCCTACCAGCCTACCGAAGGCCAACGCGAGGACTTCGCCGAATTCCTCTGTGAGCAGCTCGACTTCCAGCTCGCCATCATCACCGGCACCGGCTTCGTCGACTACTTCCTCATCGTCTGGGACTTCATCAACTTCGCCCGTACCAACGACATACCCGTAGGCCCTGGACGCGGCTCCGGGGCCGGCAGCATCGTCTCCTACGTGCTCAAAATCACCGACATCGAACCCCTCCGCTTCGGGCTGCTCTTCGAGCGCATGCTCAACCTCGAGCGCGTTTCGCCTCCCGACTTCGATATCGATTTCTGTATGCGCAGAAGGGATACGGTAGTCAACTACGTGCGCGAGAAGTACGGTCACGACTCGGTCGCCAACATCATCACCTTCGGCACTTTCGGAGCCAAGATGATCGTACGCGACCTCGCTCGCGTGAACGACGTGCCCTTCGCCGACGCCGACAAGATCGCCAAGATGATCCCCGACGAGCTGAACATCTCGCTCGAAGCCTCTGTCGAGAAGTCCGCCGAGCTGCGCGGCGAAATCTCCCGCAACCCGATCGCCAAGACCATAATCGAACAAGGCAAGGTCATCGAAGGCATGGTGCGCAACACCGGCAAGCATGCTTGCGGCGTCATCATCGGCGACCGCCCCATACGAGAGCTCGTGCCCGTCACTCTCCAGGAAGGCGACCTCACCACCCAATACCCCAAAGGTCCGTCCGAAGATCTCGGCCTGCTAAAGATGGACTTCCTCGGCCTCAAGACCCTCACCGTCATCTCCGACGCCCAGGACAACGTGCGCCGCACTCGAAACCTGCCCGACTTCGACATCGAAAAAATCGGCCTCGACGATCCCAAGACCTACGACCTGCTCAACTCCGGCCATACCACCGGCGTCTTCCAGCTCGAGTCGGGCGGCATGCAAGCCCTCTGCAAACAGATCGGCCTCTCCATGTTCGAGGAGATCATAGCCCTCATAGCCCTCTATCGACCAGGGCCCATGCAGTTCATTCCCCAGTTCATCGAAGGCAAGCGCAACCCCAGCAAGATCCAGATCCCCCACCCGCTCCTCAAGGAACTCGTCGGGGAGACCTACGGCGTCATGGTCTATCAGGAGCAGGTCATGGAAGCCGCCCGCATCATTGCCGGCTACACGCTTGGCGGGGCGGACATCCTGAGACGCGCCATGGGCAAGAAAATCCAGTCCGTCATGGATGCTCAGAAGGAGGTTTTCGTCGAAGGCGCCGCCGCCACCCACGGAATGACTCGCAAGAAGGCCCTCGAGATTTTCGCCATCCTGGAAAAGTTCGCCGCATACGGCTTCAACAAGTCCCACTCTGCCGCATACGCCATGCTCTCATACCGCACGGCGTACTTGAAAGCCAACTACCCAGTCGAGTTCATGGCCGCTCTCCTCTCCAGCGAGCTCGGCAACGCCGACAAGGTCTCCCACTTCATCGACGAGGCCAACAACATGGGCATACGCGTCCTCAGTCCCGACATCAACGCTTCCAACGAGTCCTTCACGCCCGTGGTCGACGATCCCGAAGACGCCGCGGCGGGACGCCCCGGCTCCATCCTCTTCGGCATGGGGGCCGTCAAGGGCGTGGGAGACGCGGCCGCCAAGGCCATCATCGCCGAACGCGAGGCCGGCGGCCCCTTCGAGGGGCTCGACAACCTCCTCGAACGGGTCGACGGCAAGGCCGTCAACAAGCGCGTGCTCGAGTGCTTGGTGAAGACAGGGGCCTTCGACTTCACGGGCGAACCCCGAGGCTGCCTGTTCCACCGTCTCGAAGAGGCCATGAACTTCGCCGCTGCCCAGCAAAAGGACCGCGAAGCTGGCCAGAATTCCTTCTTCGACATGCTAGCCGAAGAGCCCGAGCCAGCCTCTTCGAACTCCGACAGGCCCTCCGCGCCGAAGTGGGACCCCACCAAAAGCTTCTCCAAGACCGAGATGCTCCGATACGAAAAGGAGCTTCTCGGCTTCTACGTTTCCGGGCATCCGCTCGACGAATACACAGGGCTCGCCGAAGCCCTCACCAACTTCGACCTCGACAAGGTCGACCAGCTAGGCGACCGCTTCGACTTCCAGCTCTGTGGCGTCGCTTCCGGCGTCGTCAAGAAACTGTCCCGCAAGGACAATCGCCCCTGGGCCTTCTTCACTATCGGCACCCGCAAGACCAGCCTCCAAGTCAACTGCTACTCCGAAGCCTTCGAGGAGTGCGGAGACAACCTCGTCAACGACGCCCTCCTTCTCGTCAAAGGCAACGTCTTCCGTCGCGACGGCGAAGTCCGCCTCAGCGTGCAGGAGATCCATCCCCTGGATACCGCGCTGCCCGGCCAGATAAAGCATGTCACCTGGGTGCTCGACCCCGAGCAGAACAGCGATGCCTTCCTCTACGACTATCGAGCCATCGTCGACAAGACTCGAGGCCACACCACCAGCGATATCGCCTTCCAGCTATCCGACGGCTGCATTGCGACCGCCCCCGCCGCCCACAGTCTAGGCTGGCAGGCCAACCCTGCCGAATGGACAAGGCTCCGCGCCCACAAATCCGTAGTCGGTTGCCTGATACAAACCCACCCCGTCAAAGTGAAGGAACGCCAACGCCGCTGGACCAGCAAAGCCAGCTAACCCCACCCCAAGCGCCTCGCCCACCCCACGATCCAGTGAAAAGGTCAACCTTGACCTTTTCACTGGACGGACAGGATCGGTTCAGAGAGACTTGGAGTTCAGGCATCGCAAAAACGGATATGAGGATCAGCAACAAGACGAAGCGACTTCTGGAGTTTCTCGCCCTTTGCGGACTGGACGCTCTCATGTTTGCGGCCAACCCGAGAGGCGCCTTGTATGGAGCCATGGGCTGGAACTCCAATCGCATCGCGAACCGCCACATGCGAGGACTGCAGACGAACGGCCTGATCACGCTTAGCGAAGAAAGAGCCACGGGAAACTGGATCACCGAGATAACCGAACTTGGCAAAGGCCTCGCCCTAGAGGATATCGACCCTGAGGCCTCGTGGGACCAGCCTTGGGACCAGCGATGGAGGACCCTTTCCTTCGATCTCCCTCAAGAAGCGACCCGCGAGCGCAGGCAACTCAACAGCTGGCTTAGAAAACGCAGATTCGGTCACTTGCAGGGCAGTTTGTGGATCTCGCACCGCGAGTACGACGGATGGACCGCCGAGATCGGCAAGCGAAACATCGATCCACAGGCGGTAATATTTCAGGAGGCAATCGCGATCGGAGAACGCACGAGCAAGCAGTACGTAGCCAAAAGCTGGCCCTTCGCTAAAATCAACGCAGGCTACGCGGAACACATACGATTTCTGCGCAAAAACCCGCCCAAAGACGCTAGCGAACCGCTTTCCTGGTTCGAAGCGGAATCCGCCCTGTGGAGAGTCCCTTTCGAACTCGACCCCTTTCTTCCAGACCAACTGCTGCCCTCGGGATACAAAGCCAAGGAAGCCTGGCGCCTGCGAAAGAAAGCCTACGCCGCCTGGAGCAAACTCTTTGCCGCGAGCGAAGCCTAGCCCAAACGAGTCTAGCCGCGGCAGGAGGGCTCCCCTCTCCTATCGAGCCCAGGCGTAGTGGATTCCAAGCGCCTCGGAAAAAAGTACGCTCGCAACAATCGGTCCAGTGAAAAGGTCAAGGTTGACCGTTTCGCTGGACGAGCTTCGCAGTTTCTTAAGGAGGGGCTCTTCAAGCGGCCTGCTTTCGTCCGTGATCGAGGCGTACGAACAGCCAGCCGCCGATTCCTTGGAAGGCTACGTTCGGTATCCAGTAGAGCAGTTCCGGGCGGATCTGAGGCAGGCCCTGCAGCCAGCCGATCGAGATCATGACGAAATAGTAGAGAAGCCCCATTCCGACTCCGAGCCCCAGGTTTGCCGAAGTTTCCTTACGGGAGGTCTTCAGCCCGAGCGGAACTGCAATGCAGGCGAAGGACAGCACGGCGAAGCCCATAGCAAAATTCTTATGGAAGACCATCTTAGCCTGGAGGTGATTGGCTTCAGCCTCCGCCTGCCGCTCGCCGGTGGCTGTATCCATTATTCCCTGCCAATTTCCGATCTCCAACCTCAGTTCGTCGAAAGTCATCCAGGACAGCTTCCGCTGTTGCGTTTCCTCGCCAAGAATCGCCGCGAGCGAGAAACTGAATGGGGCAGAGCCGAGCGAGACCGGAATGAAGTCCTTGCTGCGGAAATTCTCCGGATCTATCGCGTCCCGCACCTCGATCGCCACATTCTCCGCTGCCAGCTCAAGATCCGCGCTGCCTTCTATAAATCGAAAACGTCCGCTCTCAGCTCGGCTGAATTGAGTCACTCGGCCAGCATCATTGAACTTCCATATCCAAATGTCTCGCAGCAGTTCTCCCTCCTTCTTTCCCACGTAGATGACCGTGCCGGGAAAGTCCTTCACAAAAGTCCTCTCCACGATGAAGCCTAGCGGATTGGTCTGGATAGTGCTCTTCAGCTCGTGCCGGTATTCCGTCTTGGCTAGCGGACCGTAGTAGAAATTGACTGTAAGCGAAGCCGCCGTGCCCAAGATCGCCAAGACGAGCACCGAACTGGAAAGCCGGATGATGCTGATCCCCGCCGCGCGAAAAGAGGTGATCTCGTTCTCCGCCGAAAGCCGCCCCATAGTTAACAGCACACCAGTGATGAACCCCATGGGTAGGGCGTAAACGAATACGAAAGGAAACAGCAGCCAAGTGAGCTTGAAGAAGGCTCGAAAGGTGAGCTGCCCCTCCGCCAGCAGATTCAGCATGTCCTTCACCACACTCAAAGTGAGCAGCAGAAACGCGAACATCGCCACCGAGGCCAGACATGACAGAAACACGTTCTTCAAAATGTAGCGATGGATCAGACTCACTATCCGCTACCCTTATCCCCACCCCAGCAACTTCAAGCCGAAAGCCGCCAAGCAAAACTTCGTCGAAAGCGCGCTAAGCCGCTACATCAGTCGAAGCCAACCTTGTAGCCGAAGTCGAAAGACTTTGGAGCCTACGAGAGATGCCAAAGTCTTTCGACTTCGGCTACTTGCGCGTAGCGCTAGCCTGCCTCCCTCCAACGCCAAACGAAACTTCGCCCTTCCCCAACAGACCTTCAGCCTACAGCCTTACCACCTTTCACAGATCCTGCGAAGCTCGAAGAGCGAAGCACGGACAGCCTCTACTTCCTCCTCTGACATGAAATACACTCCCGCCAAGCCGCCAATCTATGGAGAGTCCCTCGACTCCCTGCAAAGCCACCTCGCAGCAAACGGCGAACCTAAGTTTCGAGCCAAGCAAGTCATGGACTGGCTCTACAAGAAACGTGCTCGCAACTGGGACGAGATGACGAATCTCCCCAAATCCTTGCGAGAGAAGCTCGCCGACAGCTTCGACATCGCCCCGAGCAAACGCGTTCTCGCCAAGGAATCGGCTGACGAGACCGAAAAGCTCCTCCTGCAGATGGACGACAGCTCTATGATCGAGACGGTCGTCATCCGCGCGCCCCAGATCGGAGTCGGACAGGAGAGTTCTCGCAAAACGATCTGCATTTCCACCCAAGTCGGCTGCGCCTACGGCTGCAAGTTCTGCGCTTCCGGCCTCGCTGGCTGGAAACGCGACCTGTCAACCGGAGAGATCGTCTCCCAGCTCATCCACGTCTGCCATCTGGAAGACGCTACCACCCAAAGGGCCAGCGAAGAGATCGCCTCCTTCGACAACATCGTCGTCATGGGCATGGGCGAGCCCATGGCCAACTACAAGAATCTCATCCCAGCCCTTCGTATCCTGAACGCCCCTTGGGGTCTCAACTTCGGGGCACGTCGCATCACGATCTCCACCTCCGGCATCGTGCCCCGTATCCTCGAACTCGCTCAGGAGCCCGAGCAATTCCGCCTCGCCGTGTCTCTCCACGGAGCCACCAATCCCGTACGCGAGCAGATCATGCCCATCAACCGCAAGTATCCGCTCGAGCAACTCGTCCCCGCCATCAAGCAATACGGCCAAAGCAAGGGCCGCATGGTCACCCTCGAGTTCATTCTCATCGAGGAAATCAACGACACCCTCGAGCAAGCGGACGCCCTTATCAAGATAGCCCTCGAACTCAAGGCGCACGTCAATCTCATCCCCTATAACACCGTCGACGGCCTCGAATGGCGCCGCCCCAGCATCGCCCGCCAAGACACCTTCTACAATCGCCTCAAAAACCGAGGCGTCAGCACGACCATCCGACGCGAAAAAGGCCATGACATCGCTGCCGCCTGCGGTCAGCTGAAGCTGAAAATGGTGAACAGCGAGTAGTGAATGGTGAAGGGAGAGAGTTCGAAGGCTCGCAAATCCTTCGTCTCCCCAATTCACCATTCACTATTCACCACTCACCATTTCCTATTCGACATCTTCAATATTTCATATCAACAAATCCGTATACGTTGATATTTTATGAAAGCCCAGCAGCGAATCACTTCACTCCTCGACCCCAATCGCCCTCTCCTCTCCGTCGAATTCTTCCCGCCGAAAACCGAGGAGGCGGTCGCTCGCCTCAGCGAATCGGCTTCGAGACTCAAGCAGTTTCAGCCAGACTTCGTATCCGTAACCTACGGAGCGGGAGGCAGCACTCGCGAAAAGTCCGCCCGAGTCTGCACCCTCATGAAGGACCAGATCGGGCTCAATGTCATGCCGCACTTCACCTGCGTCGGAGCGAGCCGCGAAGAGCTCGGGCAAGCCATTGACGACTTTCATGCCGAAGGCTACCGCAACATCATGGCGCTTCGCGGCGATCCCCCCAAGGATCAGACCGAGTTCCAAGTCGCTCCCGGCGGCTTCAAGCACGCCTCTGAACTCGTCGCTTTCATCCGCAAGCGCCAACCCGAAATCTGCACGGGCGTAGCCGGCTACCCCGAAAAGCATCCCGAAGCCGCCAGCTTCGAAACAGACCTCGACCATCTGAAAATCAAGGTCGACGCAGGGGCTTCCTTCATCACCACCCAGCTCTTTTTCGACAATCAGCACTACTACGACTTCGTGGAAAAAACCCGAGCCCGCGGTATCGATCTGCCCATTATTCCCGGTCTCATGCCTGCCCTCGCCACTGGCCAGATCAAACGCATCACCAACATGTGCGGCTCCAAGATCCCGCCGGCTCTCGAGTCCGAGCTGGAAAAAGCCGAAGCCGATCCCAAAGCCGTCGCGGAGATTGGATCAAACTGGGCTCGCGAGCAGCTTATCGATCTTATGAAAAACGGCGTCCCCGGAGTGCATCTCTACGCCCTGAACAAAGCCGAGGTGGCCCTGGAGCTCATGAAGACCTTTCGCGCACGCTTTGCGTGAGCGAAAGAGTTAAAAGTTAAGAGCGAAGAATTCGGGAGGAGAGATTCAGGGACGGGTTACCCGCTTACTCATTCTTCACTCTTAACTTTTAACTCTTAACTTTTCCAAACGACCACGCGAAAGCCCGCTTCCTCCAGCACGGCTTTGGTCTCTTCGCGCTTGTCGCCCTGGATTTCGATATTGCCGTTCTTCACGCCGCCGCCAACGCCACAGCACTTCTGTATCGACTTAGCCAATACCGCTTTCTCTTCAGCGGAAATCCCCTTCCATCCGAAGACCACGGTCACCGTCTTGCCGCCACGCCCGGACTTCTCTCGCCGCACGTCGAGGCGGCCCCGGTTCTTGCTTTCAGGTTTTGGTCGAGGCGCGGGTTTCGCTACAGGGCGAGACGGCCCTTCAGGCAAACCCTCTCCACTCAGAGCGGCGAACGGATTGCCCGCAGCAAGTCCCTCGCCTCCATCCGTCGCCAGACGATCGCGCTTCTTGGCCATCGCTCAGGAAAAGTCGGTCCGTCCGCTGCAGCGCCCTTTCGGGATATCGTTCTGCCCCTCCAGAAAAGCCAGCGCCTTCATGTAGCTGCGGTTCTTCAGGTAGTGCTTCAGCTGAGGATCCAGCGACCTCCGATGCTCTTGCAAAGCCTCGTCGACAAACGACATATTGCTCTTAATCCCGTCCGCATCCGCAGCTTCGATGGCCTGCGACAGCCCACGCAAGGCCTCAACGATTCTCTCCTCGATCATAGAAGCCGAAATTCAGCCAAAAGCCAACCGAGGAGCAAGCGCTTTCCTGATATCGTTCGCCCGGCGGGAACAAGGCGAGAAAACCGCCCCTTTTACTTTACTCCAGGAGGACGCACCCTTAACCGTCTTTGCTTTGTAACAAGCAGCCAGGCAGCCTCCAAAACCGAAACACCCAGAATGGTCACATTCGCCACGCGCTCCAACGCAGATATCATCGATCTCAACTACGAAAAGTGGAAATCGGATCCACTGTCCGTCGAGGAGAACTGGAGGGCTTTTTTCGAAGGCTTCGAACTCGCCCTGGCTAGCGCCCCGAAGAGCAAATCCAGCTCCACGGCGGGCGGATACAGCGCCAGCAATGGCTCGAAACAGATGCACGTCTCGAGCCTTATCTACGCCTACCGTAGCCTCGGCCATACCCAAGCCCATCTCGATCCCCTGTCATCCGGCTCCCCACCGCCCAATCCTGCTCTCAACATCGAGGAGTTCGGACTTACCGAGGCCGATTTGGACACTCGCTTCGACTCTGGGCACTTCCTCGACGGCCAGCAGATCAAGCTGCGCGACCTCATCGAAGCCCTGCGCAAGACCTACTGCTCGAGTATCGGCTACGAGTACATTCACATGCAAAACACGGAGGCCCGGCGCTGGATTCAGAGCAAGATCGAGCCTCTGCAAGGCCGCATCGAATTCTCCGAGCTCATAAAGACTCGCATTCTACGCAAGGTCTTCGCCGCCGAAACATTCGAACGCTTCATCCACACCCGCTACTCCGGGCAGAAGCGCTTCTCGCTCGAAGGAGGCGAAACCCTCATCCCCTGCCTCGACAACGTCCTCGAACACTGCGGTCGACTCGGCATAAAGGAAGTCGTCATGGGCATGGCTCACCGAGGTCGACTCAACGTTTTAGCCAATACCCTCAAGAAGTCCTACGAGTTTATCTTCGAGGAGTTCGGCGACAACTACATGCCCAACACCATCGGCGGCGACGGCGACGTGAAGTACCATCTTGGATACGAGAAAGTCATCGAAACCAAGGAAGGCCACTACGTCGAAATCCGTCTCGCCTCCAACCCCTCCCACCTCGAAGCCGTCAACCCCGTCGTCGAGGGCAAGGCCCGCGCCCGCCAGCGCATTCTCGGCGACACCAAGCGCGACAAGGTCCTGCCCGTGCTCGTGCACGGCGACGCCGCCTTCGCCGGACAAGGCGTCGTGGCCGAAGTGCTCAACTTCTCCCAGCTCCCCGGCTACCGCACCGGCGGCACCCTCCACATCGTCGTCAACAACCAGATCGGCTTCACCACCACCCCTGAGGAAGCCCGCTCCACCCGCTACTGCACCGACATCGCCAAGATGATCGAGGCCCCCATCTTCCACGTCAACGGAGACGACCCTCTCGCCGTCGTCTTCGTCACCATGCTCGCCATCGAGTACCGCCAGACCTTCAGCAGCGACGTCGTCATCGACATGTATTGCTATCGCAAGCACGGGCACAACGAAGCCGACGAACCCATGTTCACCAGCCCGGAGCTCTACGACAAGATAGCCAAGCACCCGCCCGTCAGCGCCATCCTCTCGAAACGCTTCATCGCCGATGGCACCCTCTCGGAAGAGCGCATCGAGGAAATCAAGCAAGAGTACGAAACTTCCCTCAACAACTCCCTCGAACGCGTCAAGATCGCCGGAGAGAAGCAGGTCGAAGGACGAAGCCCTTTCACCGGATCCAACGCCATCTTCCAGCCCAAGTACAGCTTCACTCCAGTCGAGACCGCCGTCAGTCACGAAATTCTGGATACAGTTGTCAAAGGCCTCACCAGCTTGCCCCCGAACTTCGAGCCCAACCGCAAGATCAAGCGCTTCCTCGACACCCGCAGAAAAGCGTTCGAGAAAAACGAGCCCATCGACTGGTCTTACGCCGAAGCCCTCGCCTTTGGCACTCTGCTGGAACAAGGCACCCCAGTGCGCCTTTCCGGCCAGGACTCCGAGCGCGGCACCTTCTCTCAACGCCATGCCGTTATCCATGATGTGAATACGGACGAACGCCACGTTCCCCTCCTCAACATCAAGGAAGGTCAAGCTCGCTTCTGCGTCTACAACTCCCTGCTATCCGAAGCCGGCGTGCTCGGCTTCGACTTCGGCTACTCGCTCGACTACCCCCGCATGCTCTGCCTCTGGGAAGCCCAGTTCGGCGACTTCGCCAACGGCGCCCAAGTCATCATCGACCAGTTCATCATCTGCAGCGAATCCAAATGGGGGCGCGTCAGCGGTCTCGTCATGCTCCTGCCACACGGCTACGAAGGTCAGGGGCCCGAACACTCCTCAGCCCGTCTCGAACGCTTCCTCCAGTCCTGCGCCGAAGACAACATCCAGGTCTGTAACCTCACTTCCCCCGTGCAGTACTTTCATCTCCTGCGACGCCAGATGATGCGCGAGTTCCGCAAGCCGCTCGTCATCATGGCCCCCAAGTCGATGCTCAGGCTTAAGGACGCCGCCTCCCCCTGGACTGAATTCGAAACCGGCAGCTTCCAGGAAATCATCGACGACGCCCAGGCCGATCCCGCCAAGACCAAGCGACTCATCCTCTGCTCCGGCAAGGTCTACTATGATCTCATCAAGAAACGCCAGGAACTCAAAGACGCCAGCACCGCCATCGTACGCGTGGAACAACTGTATCCACTCCATGAGGACCGTCTAAAGGAAATCGCCGCCAAGTACGGCAAGATCAAGACGCTCGTCTGGTGCCAAGAGGAATCCCAGAACATGGGAGCCTACAGCTTCATCGCCCCTCGCCTGGAACGCGCCTTCGGCAAAAGGCCCGTCTACGCAGGCCGCGATGAAAGCGCCAGTCCCGCCGTGGGCGTCATGACTTTGCACAAGAAGGAGCTTGCCCAGTTCCTGGCAGACGCCTTCGCCCAGTAGTCGATCTTTCACTACTCAACACTCACCATTCACCATTTCTCGATGTCAATCGAAGTAAAAATTCCCACCCTCGGCGAATCGATCACCTCCGGGATCATCGCGTCCTGGAACGTCAAAGACGGCGACTATGTCGAAAAGAACCAGCTCCTTTACGAGCTCGAGACCGACAAGATCACCTCCGAAGGCCTCGCCGAAGTAGCCGGAGTCATCACCCTCTCTACCGCCGAAGGCGACGAGGTTGAAATCGGCCAAACCATCGCCACCATCGACGAGTCCGCCGGAGCGCCAAAGACAGCATCTTCTTCTGCTTCTTCATCTGCTTCAAAAAAGGAGGAGGAAGTAGATGAAGAGGCAGAAGCAGAAGAAGATAAGGCAGCGAACCTGAAACCCCGAAGCGAAGCGCAGTCCCCCGCCGTCCGCCGCATCGCCACTGAGGAAAACATCGACCCAGCCACCGTCATCGGCACCGGCAAAGCCGGCCGCGTCACCAAAGGCGACATGCTGAAACACCAATCTTCATCTCCTTCCCCAGAACCCAGCGCTTCGAGCACAGCTCGAACCCTGCGTAGCTCAGAGAGCGAAGCACGGGCAGAACCCAAAACCCAAACGCGCAAGCGTTTAACTCCGCTCCGCGCCAAGATAGCCGAACGCCTCGTCGCCGCCCAGCAAGAGGCCGCCATGCTCACCACCTTCAACGAGGCCGACATGAGTGCCATCAAGGCCCTGCGGGCCCGTCATCAGGAAGCTTTCGTCAAGAAACACGGCGTCAAGCTCGGCTTCATGTCCCTCTTCGTCAAAGCCGTCGTTCAAGCTCTCAAGCAAGTGCCCGCTCTCAATGCCCAAATCGATGGCGACGAGATCGTGCAGAACCACTTCTACGACATTGGCATCGCCGTATCCACTCCCAAAGGACTGATGGTCCCCGTCGTACACGACTGCAACCAACTCAGCCTGGCTGGCATCGAGCAAGCGATCATCGACTACGCCGCCAAGGCCCGAGAAGGGAAGATCAAGATCGAGGACCTGCAAGGAGGCGTTTTCACCATCACCAACGGCGGCATCTTCGGCTCCATGCTTTCCACCCCCATTCTCAACGCTCCGCAAAGCGGCATTCTCGGCATGCACACCATCCAGGACCGGCCTGTAGCCGTGAACGGCCAAGTCGAAATCCGTCCCATGATGTATCTCGCCGTCTCCTACGATCACCGCATCGTCGACGGCAAGGAAGCCGTCACCTTCCTCGTCAACGTCAAGCAAGCTCTCGAAGACCCGGCTAGACTTCTACTCGAAGTCTAGCCGGGTCTTCGAGAGGTATTTAGGCTGTAGGAGTTTAGGCTGTAGGTTTAGGTCAACTACAACGCCCCCCCTTCAGTCTTCAACCTCTCTCCCTAAGACAATGTCCAAAAATTCTCTATCCACCTTCGACGTCGCCATAATCGGCGGCGGACCCGGCGGCTACGTCGCCGCTATCCGCTGCGCCCAACTCGGACTGAATACCGCGCTCGTCGAAAAACGCAAAGCCCTCGGCGGCACCTGCCTCAATGTAGGCTGCATACCCAGCAAGGCTCTCCTGCACACCAGCGAGCAATACGCTTTCGCCAAAGGCCACGCCGCGGACGCCGGCATCGAAATCGGAGGCGAAGTATCCCTAAATCTGGATACCGTCATGAAGAAGAAGGAAAAGGTCGTCGCCCAGCTCACCGGCGGCGTCGATATGCTCGTCAAAAAGCGCGGCATAACCCGTTTCAACGGCCACGGCAAGCTACTCGGCGACGGCAAGATCGTCATCGGCGACTCCGAGGAAATCTCCGCCACCCACATCATTCTCGCCACCGGTTCGGCACCCGTCGAGCTCCCCTTCATGCCGTTCGACGGCGAGACTATCGTCTCTAGCGACCAGGCGATCGCCTTCGATACCGTGCCGGAAAGCCTTGTCGTCATCGGCGGCGGCGCCATCGGCCTGGAGCTGGGCTCCGTCTGGGCTCGCTATGGCAGCAAGGTCACCGTGCTCGAGTTCCTGCCCCACATCGCTGCAGGCTTCGACGATGACGTATCCAAATTCCTAGAGCGCTGTTTCAAGAAGCAGGGCCTCGACATCCACACCAACACGAAAGTCACCGGAGCCAAGGAAATCGACAACAAGCTTCACGTCACCGCCGAACGGAAAGGCAAGGAAATCGCCGTGCCGGCCGACAAGGTCCTCGTCTCAGTTGGACGCAAGCCCTACACGGAAAGCCTCGGACTTGAAAACGTCGGCCTCTCCCCTGACCAACGCGGCTTCATAGAGGTCGACGACCACTTCAAGACAAGCGTCCCGGGCATCTACGCCATCGGCGACATCGTGCGCGGCCCAATGCTCGCCCACAAGGCAGAGGAAGAAGGCGTCGCCCTCGCCGAGCTCATCGCCGGAAAAGCTGGCCATGTGAATTACGACGTCATCCCAAACGTCATCTATACCGAACCCGAAGCTTCCAGCGTTGGCCTCACCGAAGCCCAGGCAAATGAAAAGGATGTCGCCATCAACGTAGGCAAGTTTCCCCTGGCCGCCAACGGCAGAGCCATCGCCAGCGACGCTACGGAAGGCCTGGTCAAAATCGTCGCCTGCGCCAAGACCGACAAGATCCTCGGAGCTCAGATCGTAGCCAAAGGCGCCTCGGAACTGATCAGCGAAGTCGTTACCCATATGGAATATGGCGGCAGCGCCGAAGACCTCGGACGTACTATACACGCTCATCCCACACTCTCCGAATCCGTCAAGGAGGCCGGTCTCGCTGTATCGAAAACGGCGATACATTCCCTATAGAATTAAGGCAGCGCGAACCGGGATCTCGCTCCGTAGCGCGAATCCAGCGGAGCGCATTGGCGTCAACCTCACGGAAGAAGCATCCTTTGGAGGGCAACGCTCCGTCGTTGCCGCACCGGTTGTTCCCTCTTTAGGCTCCGCGGCAATGACGAAGCATTGCCCTCCTGCCCACCGCCTTTCGGCTTAAGTTGACGCCTATGCGCAGAGCGGGATCCGCGCTACGATCACCAGTCGAGGAATCGCTGGAAAGACGGGTCGTCCGTCTGAATTGGCTCGCCGCCAGGGGCCAGTATCACGGTTAGCTTCGAGCGAGTTTCGCCGGGCAGGTTCGTCTTGAAGCCTATCAGTGTAGCTCCTGGATTCTTGTCCTCGAAGTCGTTTTCGGGCTGGGCGGAGAAGGTTTCGATTTTGGCGTCGGAGGGGGTCGCTATCTGGAAGGTCAGGCGCTTGCCGCCTTGCTTGAGAATGACTGTAGAGGAATTCTCGATACGGATCTCGGCTTTGGTGAGTATGGCCCAGCGGACTTCGCTGCCGTCTTCGGTCGGGACGATTTCGTCTTCGAATGCGAAGTAGCGTCCGTCGACGATAGCCGCCTTGCGAATGGCGTGATCGAGCTGGCCCTGGTAGACGGGTTGCAGGTCGATTTTCGCTCCGCGCAGGGCGTCGATGGCTACGGAATCGACAATGGGCGAATGTCCGTGGACCTTCTGTAGTTCGTCGTCAACTACGAGGGTGTTGTGCAGGCGGTTGTTGTAGCGCATGATGGTCCACCGCTCGGAGGCCTGGTCTCGCTCCCATATATCGATGTTGGCCGATTCCAGCGTGTGGTAGTCGTGAGCGCCGAGGTCGATGGCCCATCTCTCGCCGAGCGCGTCGATGACGAAAGAGCCGACGTCCATGTGGCCGTGGTTGACGTAGGGCGAGCCTCCTTTGATGCCCAGGTACAGGGCGTCGTCGGACCATGACGAACGGTGGAGGCTTACTGGATTGAGACCATCTCCTGTCCAAGAGAGCGCCGCTGGCTTTTTGATATCGGTCGAGTCGAGCCGGGAGAGCCACAGAAAGGCCGGGACGAAGAGCCTGAGCGAATGGTCGTCGGGCGAGATGAGAGTATCGGACTCGACGAGGCTTTTCATCAGGGGCTTTTGGTAGTAGAGCTGCTCTGGACTGTCCGAGGCTTGGGCAGTCCAGTAGGCTGCGGCTGCCATGAAGACTCGCTCCCTGCCATCGGCGTAGTTGAAGAAGCCGTTTGGTCCTTGCGCGTGGAGAAAGTAGTCGCCGCTCTTCAGGAAGCTGTCGGTGATGTTGGCTTGTCGCTTGTCGCCGTAGACGCTTTCGAAGGCGTCGATGAAGATAGCGTTGAAACTGGTGCCGTAGGCCCAGTACATGGCGCCCTCAGGGTAGGCTCCGTCGGGATCGTATGCTTGTTGGGGGATGATGATGTACTTGTTTGCCCGGTCGATGATGGCCTGGCACAGTTCGGGGTCGGTTTCGTATATGGCCCAGGCTCCGAGGGCCATGCCGGTATGGCAGACCTGGTTCCAGTTGGTCTTGGCCTGCATCCACTTTTCCTGGCCTTGTAGGGAGGGGCGCAAACCGAGTTCCGTGATGGCTTTTCGGATACGTTCACGGCTTGCATCGGAAAGCTCGTCGTGCAGCCAGTCGTAGCCGAAGGCCAGGGCTGCCGTCATTTCGGCGGTATCCAGAAAGTGAGAGGGGTTCCAGTCTTCGAAGTCGGCGGCGGCGAGCATCGCTCCTTCGGCATACTCGAGGAAGCGCTTGTCGTCGGTCATGCGGTAGGCGTAAGCCTGGAAGAGGATCCGCTTGAGATAGGTTCGAGATACCCTGAGCAGTCTCCTGCCTTCCACTATGCGTTTGGGATGGGGCAGCTCGAGTTGCGCTTCGGCGACCTTGACGATACGGTCGTGGATGTTTGCGAGGAAGGGGTCTGCGGCTAGTTTTCGTTCTAGCGAAGCTTCATCGCTAGCTGGAAATATCAGGCGCGGGTGTGTGGGCATGGTTTGATCGGGATTCTGCTCGGCTTGAGCCGAGGTAGAAACTTGGCAGATAAGAACGGCTAGGGCCAGTGGTCGAGCTAAGAATAGAAGGTCTCTTGATAGAATGCTATATAGATGTTCCATATTCGTTAAGTTTCGATTTCAGGCTTAGAAGACCAGATCGCTGAAAGATACCATCAGGCCGACGACGATCAGGAAGAAGAGAGCCCACCAGAATACCACGTTCTTGAGCAAGGTGTCTCCGAGATCCTTGAAGATGTTCAGCTTCGAGAAGTTGAGCGTCAGCTGGTCGGACACCTGTTCGGGGCCTGGCGCGGGGCGGAAGCGGCTGGCTGTGGCGCAGATGATCGCGGAGAAGGCCCAGACCCAAGCGGCTTGCATGACGAAGGGACGGAACAGTTCCATGATTCCAGGAGCGGCACCGACCTCTAGCGAATTGTAGTAGATCTTCAGCCCGATGCTGGCAGCGAATCCGCCGCAGATCGCCCACACGGCTCCGAATCCGTTGATGCGGCGGGACAGGATGCCGAGCACGAAGATGGCCGAGAAGGGAGCGGCGAAGAATGCGTACAGCAATTGGATGTATATAAAGAGGCTGCCTTCGAAGTTCTTGATCAGAGCAGCCATGATCATGGATAGGATAAGGATGACGCCCGTCGATACCATGCCGACTTTGACCAGAGACTTCTCGGTGGCCTCCGGCTTTATCCAGCGCTTGTAGATGTCGAGGGTGAAGACGGTAGAGGTCGAATTGAGCACCGAGTTGACGGTAGATTGGATCGCGCCGAAGAGGGCTGCCAGTATCAGGCCGCGCAAGCCGATGGGGATAAGCGTGCGCACCATGTCGACGTAGGTCTGGTTCGATAGTTCGGTGGCCACGCCCCATTCGTTTTCATTGATGATGTCCGGGCGCATGGCGAAGTATATAAGGCCGGGCATGACGACCAAGGTGGGCAGGAGGATCTTCAGGTAGCCCGACATCACGATGCCCATGCGAGCGTGCCAGCTATTCTTGGCGGCGAGCACGCGCTGGATCATGAATTGGTTTAGCACGTTGTACCAGATGCCCATTGTTAAGAAGCCGACAAGCATGGTGGTCCATGGGGCGAAGGGGTGGTTGACTGGCTGGATGATGGACATTCGGTTGTATTCATCCGTGCCGAGTATATTCTGGGCGACTTTGGTAAGGGCGGCTGCCCATTGCTCGCCTCCGGCTCCCTGGTTGCGCTCCACCATTACTTTGATGCCCTCGAAGAACGAGTTGCCCTCTCCGGAAAGCGCATACAGCCCCAGGATGCTCACGAGGAATCCGCCTAGCAGCATGACGAACAGGGTGAACAAGTCGGTCCATACCACAGAGCGCAGTCCGCCGTAGATGGCCCATACTCCGGCTACCAGACCGATGGATATGATGCTAGCCTCTAGAGACAGGCCGGTGAGCGTCTGCAGCGCAATGCCGCCTCCGTAGAGAACGGCGGCAAGGAAAGCCACGACGTTCGATATGATGGTGATAGCGGCGAAGACCTGTCGGATGGCGAAGTTGAAGCGGCGTTCGAGAAACTCGGGAATGGTGAATACCTTTGAGGCGAGAAGGAAGGGGATGAAAATCCAGATGAGAAAGGAGAAAGCCCATATGTTGCCCCATTCCGTCTTGGCGATACAGATGCCGTATATATAGGCGGCGCCGACCATGCCGATGAAGTGTTCGGCGCTTATATTGGATGCGATGAAGGAACCGCCGACCGCGTACCAAGGCAGGTCTCTGCCAGCCAGGAAGTAGTCGCCGGAGTCGGACTTCTCTTTGCGTCCGACCCAGAGGCCGATGAAGCAGAGAGCTATGAAATAGGCGGCGAAGGCGGTGTAGTCCAGCCAGTGCAGTTCGAATGTCTTCAGTCCTTCGATCATTTGATTGGTTCTATAGCGTTCTATATGAAATATCGTTTTTTCGCGGCGGTCAGCAGTAGCACTGTCCGGCGATGAACTGAGGCGGATTTCCGAGTATGTCTACATTCGCCCCTCTGTGGGCCTGGCTGACTCGGTCGGCATAGAGAGTACGCCAGATGCCTTCGGGATCGGGATGCTTTGGCTTCCAGCTTTTCTCGCGTCGGGCGAGCTCCTCGTCCGAGACGTGCAAGGTCAGTTTTCGGGCGTCCACGTCGATCTCTATTTCGTCGCCGTCTTCGACGAGAGCGATGGGTCCACATACGGCGGCTTCTGGCGAGACGTGCAGCACGACGGTGCCGAAGTGGGTGCCGCTCATGCGCGTGTCCGAGATGCGCACCATGTCGCGCACGCCTTTCTTCAGGAGGCGGTCCGGGATGGGAAGCATGCCCCATTCGGGCATGCCGCGACCGACGGGACCGCAGTTTCGCAGGACCAGAATGCTGTTTTCGTCGATGTCGAGATCGCTGGAATTCAGGCGGGCGAAGGCGTCGTCTCGGCTTTCGAACACGAAGGCCTTGCCTCGGTGCTTCATCAGATGGTCGCTGCCAGCGGAGGGTTTGATCAGGCAGCCGTCGGGGGCCAGGTTCCCTTTCAGAACGGCGATGCCGCCGCGTTTGGAGAAGGGCTTGTCGCGCGGGCGGATGACGTCTTCGTCGAATATCTCGGCATGCTTGAGATTCTCGCGCCAGTTTTTACCGTTCACGCCTGTCGCCTCGAGATCGAGCAAGTCGCTGATCCGGCTCATCAGGGCGGGCAGTCCTCCAGCGTTGAAGAAGTCTTCCATGAGGTACTTGCCGGAGGGCTTTATGTTGGCGAGGACTGGAGCGGATTCCGAAATGGCGTCGAAGTCTTCCAGGGCCAGGGGAATGCGGGAGCGCTTCGCCATGGCCAGTAGGTGGATGGGGGCGTTGGTGGAGCCTCCGAGGGCGACTAGGACGAGCATGGCGTTGCGGAAGGAGGAGGCCGTGACGAAATCGGACGGCTTGAAGTCGTCCCAGACCATTTCGACGATGCGTCTTCCGCTGTCGCTGGCCATGTGCCGGTGGCGCGAGTCCGGCGCGGGGATCGAGGCGGCTCCGGGAAGGGTGAACCCCATGGCTTCGGCGAGCGAGGTCATGGTGGAAGCGGTGCCCATGGTCTGGCAGTGGCCGGCGGAGCGGGCGCCAGCGGTCTCCATCTCCCGGTACTGCTCTTCGGTGATGTTCCCGGCTTTGAGTTCGTCGTGCCAGCGTTTGGCGTCGGTTCCGCTGCCGAGCATGTGTCCGCGCCAGCGTCCGCTGAGCATGGGGCCGGCAGGGATGTATATTGCCGGAAGATTCATCGAGAGCGCTCCCATCAGCATCGCGGGAGTGGTCTTGTCGCAACCGCCCATGAGGACGACGCCGTCGAGCGGGTGGGCTCGCAGGTTTTCCTCGACCTCCATGGCGAGCAAATCGCGGTACAGCATGGTGGTCGGCTTCATGAAGGGCTCGCCTAGAGACATGCAGGGCACTTCGAGGGGGAAGCCTCCTGCCGCCCAGATGCCGCGCTTGACGTCCTCGGCTCGCTCGCGGAAGTGGATGTGGCATGGGTTCAGTTCGGACCAGGTGGAAAAGACGCCGATTGCGGGGCGGCCTTCGTAGTCGCTCCGGGTGTAGCCTGCCTGGGAAATGCGTTCCCGGTGGATGAAGCCTGGCATGCCTGCGGCAGCGAACCATTGGGAGCTGCGAAGATCTTCGTATCGTTTCTTACTCATGGGCATGGCCTTTGGGGGTTGTGTCTGTCGGCAGCTATCCTTGCCAAGGTTTCATGGCTTGAGGTTTTTGCAACTGGATGGCCGCATGGGGTTATGGAGTCTTTTTCAGGGGATCGGGAAGTGTTCTCGATAGTGCCGGGTAAGCGATGGAGGCATAGGAGAAATCGTCGCAACTCGTTGTGGTCCGAGGGGAAGGGTTTGCCCTGAATCGCGTGTCGAAACTTATTCGTTGCATGAAGGCAGGCCGAATCGTCGCCCCGAGAACTCTTGATATAGTGGAGGCGCCAGAGCCGGTCTGCGGTCCTGGCGAGGTGAAGGTGAAGCTAGAGTACGGCTGCCTTTGTGGGACGGACAGCCCTTATTTCGCGTACGACTTCCAGGAGTTGAAGCATCTTGGAGGCGACGTGCTGAAGAGGCAGGTCGACTACCGTCGGGAAGACATGTATCCCATGCCCGTTGGGCTGCCGTTGCACGAGTGCGTTGGCGTGGTGGTCGAGAGTCGATCCGATCGGGTAGGGCAGGGAGCTTTCGTTCTGGCGCTGCCGCCCAAGCAGGATGGACTGGCGGAGTATCTCGTCCTCCCAGAGGCCTTCGTCTTCCCATTGCCTGAAGGGGAAGCGTCGAAGGAAGAACTGCTGCTTTGCCAGCCTTTGGGGACGATTCACTACGGATTTCGCAAGCTGCCCGATCTGGCGGGCAAGTCGGTCGCGGTTGTTGGGCAGGGCCCGATCGGGCAGTTGATGAACGCGGACCTCTTTCGCCGAGGGGCGGGGCCGATTTTCGGCATCGATAGGCTGGCTTCGCGTCTCGAGAAGTCGGGTCGCATGAAAGCGTCCCATGCTATCGACGCGACGGCCTGCGATCCGGTGGAGCGACTGAAGGAGCTCAACGACGGCCGTTTTGCCGACGTGGTCATCGAAGCGGTTGGCCATCGGGAAGTGGCGATGGACCTGTGCGTGGAACTAGCGGCCCAGGATGGGCATGTTCTTCTGTTCGGGGCGATCGACACGGACTTCGTGGAGTCCTATCCGCTGGGCAACGCTATGCGTAAGAATCTGTCGGCGTACCACTCCATTGGGGCGAACAAGGCGGAGCATTTTCTGCCAGCGGCGGAGATGATCGCGAAAGGGGAGATCGACGTTTCGCCTGTTCTGACGCACCGCTTTCCTATGGCGGAAACCCAGAAGGCCTTCGAGTGTTTCGTCGACCGGCAAGATGGATCTCTAAAGGTGCTCTTGGAATTCTAGTGTGGCGTAACGCATAGGATGTCGCAATCCGTAGCGCGGATCCCGCAGAGCGCATAGGCGTCAACTTAACGGAGGAAGCATCTTTTGGAGGGCAACGCTCCGTCGTTGCCGCGCCGGTTATTTCCTCTGTAGGCTCTGCGGTCCCGCAGTCGCGGGAGAGCATTGCCCTCCAGCCCACCGCCTTTTGGCTTAAGTTGACGCCTATGCGCAGAGCGGGATCCGCGCTACGTTTCATACATGATACTAAGCTTCCGCTTGTTGGAAACTCCGAGCGAGGCGGGCTTCTTCTTACTTTTGCCGGCTAATAGTATTGCCGTCCTGCCATTCTCCATGGGCCAAGGTCAGCTTTGCCAGATCCGGTATGCCTTGCTCGTTGCGGTTTATCTGGTCGATCACCAGGTCGATTGTCGCGGCCCCGATCTTTCGCGCATCGAGGTAGACGCCGGCGACCCCATCGTCGGGATTCATGTGATTGATGTCCACGTAGCCGACCTCGTCGGGTATTGATACGCCCATTCGCTTCAGAAAGCGCGGCACGAATTTGTGATAGCTGAGCACGACGTCGGGCTGGTGCTTGTCGAACCATTGCTCGAATTCCTTGAAAGCGGCTTTTTCGCCTTCCTTGAGGTGAAAGAGGGAGGTTAGGAGGATGGGCACGCGCCGGTATCGCGGGACCCTTTGCTGATAGGTTAGCATTCCGGCGGACCAGTGGCATTCGTTGAGATGCTCTATTTCGGAAGGGATTGCCAGGCCGAGCTTCTTGTAGCCCATCTCTTTGAGCTTCTCGATGGCGATCGATATGTCCTTGATGAAGTGGCGAGCGGCGCGGTGCATGGGCGGACTCTTGAGCGAATAGCCCATTGTCGCGCAGGCGAAGCGCGAGAGGTCCATATCCATATGGTCCTTGAAGCCGACGGGAGGAATGAAAACCAGGCCGATGATGCCCCGGCTGCGCAATATAGTGGTCAGTCGCTTGGAGGTCAGGCCGGGTTGACCGAGCCAGAATGTTTCCAGCTTGTAGTTGAATTCCGCCGCTCGCTGATGGCAGCCGTCGATGAGGGGTCGGAGCGATCGCCATTCCTTCCAACCGTCCTTCTCAGGGAAAAGGTCGATTAGGCCGATCGTGCCGGTTGCCTGCGTTGTGCGCGTCCGCTTCAGTTGCGACATGAGAGCGGATACCATGGGGCTCGGCCGGTAGCCTATCTCTTTGGCGATGCGCTGGACTTTCTCGCAGGTCTTGCGGCTCTGCATCGGGTCGTTGCGCAAGGCTCGGCTGGCGGTGCTGCGCGATATGCCGGCGAGGTCCGCGATTGTCTGAAGGGTAGGCTCGGTTTCCATTGGGCGCGTTTTTGCGGCGGGTTTTCTCGCAACGGACGGTGATAAAGTCGATCTTAGAACCTTATCGGCGAGATCGTCTGTCAAGTTGCAAGTCCGAGTATAGCCAGCCGGAGCGGCTTTTCGTCGTCCGCTGCCGAGAGATGGTTTTCAGTGTCGCCCCCTATCGACGTCCACAACGAGTTGCAGGAAACAAGCTTCGATCCAGCCGCGCGTTTGGATGACAAAAACGCATACCCATTTTGCTATCGCGGTGAATATAGCTGTCTTGTTCCCTCGGGCGCGTTGTTCTCAGCGATTGAACCGTTGCGACGAAGTTCCCTATCCTTGCGAATGAGAGCTCCGCTATATCCCATGAAAAAAGCTAAACACGACTTCGGACCGATCGGTCTCGCTTTCGCGAAAATCTTCTCGGTCGCGGCCTTCTGCCTTGCCGGCGTTTCCCTTCAAGCATCTTCCGTCGGGGTGTGGGATGGGGAGTCCGGCGCCCCAGCCAGTCATAGCGTCGATGACGAAGGCGGGGAAGTGGAGGTGACGTCCCATCGGTCTTACCAAGGCGGCAAGGCCCTGAAGGCGCATGTGGGCCCCAATACCAACGCTTCCGAGGATCGCTCCGGCTTCGATCGCTCCGAATTTCGCATGAGCGAATGCTCGGCTGACATGTTCGACTCGCCACGTTATATCGGTTTCGCGATTTACTTCGACGGCGATGTCGATCAACCGCTGGACGCGAAAGGCAACTGGTTGTCCTTTCATCAGTGGAGGCAGTGCACGTCGCGCGCCATTCCCCCCATCAATTTCGGGTTGCAGAAAGGTGTCACGCCGCCCGACGGAAAGGTGGCCGTACAGCTGAGCATCCGTGCCGACGGCGACGCTATCAATGGGGGGCAACCCAGCCACCAATATAAGACGATTCTCGATAAGAACCGTTGGTATCGCGTTGCGCTGGGAGCCAAGGTAGATCCCTCGGGGGATGGCTTCGTGAGGCTTTGGATCGACGAAAAGCAAGTCGCCGACTTCAGCGGCAGCATAGGCCAATCCGAGCTGGCTCAAGAGATGGAGATCAAGTGCGGGATTTATCGAGGTGGCGGCGTCCCCCTCGAAAACGGGGCGGATACCATCTATTTCGACGAAGTCAGGTACGGCGATTCGTACGCTGCAGTCGATCCCGGACAAGATGGGGAATGAAGTTGATATAAGATATGATGAAGAGTCCTCCCAATATCCTTTTAATAATAACCGATCAGCAGCGTGGCGATTGTCTCGGGATCGATGGGCATCCAGTGCTGCAGACGCCTCATCTCGACGAGGTCGCGGCTTCCGGCGTTCGTTTTCGTCGCGGGTACTCGGCCTGTCCGCTGTGCATACCCGCTCGGCGGACTTTGATGACCGGCATGTCGGCTGCCAGTCACGGAATGGTGGGCAACGTTTCCAATGTTCCGTTCGACTTGCCCACTTTGCCCGGCGAGCTTCGCAAGGCCGGCTATCAGACGCATTTGGTGGGCAAGTTGCACTTCGCGCCGCATCGCAGGCGCTACGGCTTTGACAGTATGGACTGGTCCGACGGGCCCTACCTGAGTGGCGGCGGCGACTATACCGACTTTCTGCGTCGCGAGGTTCCATCGATTCCCGAGCCGGAAGGCGCTCACGGAGCGACTCTAAATAGCTGGATAGGACGGCCCTGGCACTTGGAGGATCGCTTGCACTTCACCAATTGGGCGACGGACCGTGCCATGGACTTTTTGGAGAGGCGCGATCCCACGGCGCCGTTTTTCCTGAAAGTCAGCTACTTCCATCCGCATACGCCATGCACGCCACCGCAGTACTATTTCGATCTCTACAAGGATCAGGATCTAGGCGAGCCTCACATTGGCAGCTTCAGCCGCATCAGCGACGGACCTATCCCAGGATTGCCCGTGGTATCCAAGCGCCTGGCGCTTGGATACAATCAAATGAAGCAGCTTCGCGCTGGATATTTCGGTTGTATCCATCATTTGGATGATCAGATCGGGCGTCTGCTTCAGCAGGTATCGAAAGACACGCTCGTGGTCTTCGTTTCCGACCATGGGGAGCTGTTGGGCGACCAGCAGTATTTCCAGAAGGGCAGGGGCTTCGAGGGCTCCGCTCGTATCCCGTTCCTGACGCGATTCCCGCATTCGATGGACCTGCCCCAGGGTCAAGTCAGGGACGAGCCGGTAGAGCTGAGGGACGTCATGCCAACCTTGCTGCAGGCGGCAGGCGTTCCCATACCCGACACCGTCGAAGGGAAGAGCCTGCTTCCTCTGATTCGCGGCGAATCGAAGCAATGGAGGGAGTATATCCATGGCGAGGCCGCTCATCGAAACCAAGGCACGAAACTGGTTCCCGATATAGCGAACCATTTCCTGACGGATGGCCGAAGAAAATACATATGGGCATCCGATACAGGCGAGGAGCTGTTTTTCGATCTGGAAAAGGACCCGAACGAACTGATGAATCTTATGGAGGACTCCGAGCGGGCGGGCGAGATTGGCTTTTGGCGCCAGCGGCTAGTCAAGGAGCTTAGCAGTCGGCCAGAAGGCTTCAGCCGCGGCGGTTCGCTCGTGCCCTACGGCAAAACGCCGCCGTCGCTGGTCGATCATAGGGCCTCGTCGAACTAGGAACCATAGCTGCTGCGATGTTCGAGGATTCCCAAATGCACCGTAGAGCGGCTCTTCGTCGAGTGGCAGGTTTTGCAGGCGCCGCCGCTCTAGGGAAGTCCGTTCCAGGCGACGAGCCAGAGGTAGAGGTTGCCGGTCGGCTCAAGCAATCGGTTGCCTGCTGGAGCTTTTGCGGACCCGAGAGCCGTTTGTCGTTACGCGATCTATGCCGGATCGCCAAAGGCGCCGGCTGCTTGTCTGTCGAGCTGGCTTGCTCGCGAGCGGAATTGGAGACCATCAAGGAGTCGGGACTGTCCTGCGCCATTGTAGGTTTGGATACGGGTCCAGAGGCTCCCTATATAAAAGGTTTCAACAATCCGATTCACTGGTCGAAGTTGTTCGAGCAGACGAGGCAAGCCATCGATCTCGCCGCCGAATTCGGCTGTCCAAATGTGATCGCTTTCACTGGCAGCGAAACCCGAAATCCCTCCGACCCCAGCAGCCCTCGCATTTCGTTGGAAGAAGGATTTCGGAATTGCGTCGAAGGCCTGCAGTGCATGGCCGACTATGCGGAACGAAAAAAGGTTACGCTGAATCTCGAATCTCTGAATACGCGCGAGCGCGACGATTCTTTTAGAGGCTTTCCTGGCTATCAAGGCGCTCATATCGACTACTGCCTCGATATTGTAGAGAAAGTAGACTCGCCGTTCGTGAAACTGCTTTTCGATGTATATCATGTCCAGGTGATGGATGGCGACGTAGTCCGCAGAATGCGGAAGAGCATCGATTCCATCGGCCACGTTCAGGTGGCGGGCAGCCCCGGTCGCGGGGAGCCTTGCGACGAACAGGAGATAGCCTACAGGCCGATCATGAAAGCCTTGGCCGAGCTGCAGTACCAGGGTTATGTTGGACACGAGTTCATTCCGACGGAGGATCCCGAAAAAGCTATCCAGCGAGCTGTCGAGGCCTGTCGCGTCTAGGGAGTGTCTGACAACCGTGAGAACGTGCTCGTCACGCGATATGAAGAGTTGCAAAAGCTAGGGCAATCAACCTCCCATCAGGATAGAGCTCCGCATCGACGTGCGAAGCCGCTCTTTTCTATCGAGGCTCCGTTGGATTCCGGTCGCTGGCAGCATGCGTCATTCGAGTTCCGTTCCAATTTTCACAACGGGTTGTGAAACGGAGTGTTTGGCTCGTCGTGTGGGTCTTGTAGGGTGTCGATATCAGCTATGTTCCCCTCGCGTGGAAAGCGCTCCACTGCTCTTGCTATTGCCCATTTATAGACTGCCTGTCGAAGCGTCCCCGAATACATAAAGTCCGTTTCACTTCACCCCTTCCATCTGTTCCGAGAGTTTTCAGAGCTTTTCTCGGCAGCTTGCTTCTTGCTATATGAATAAGACTTCGAACTACCGAGGAATTTTTACGATTCCATCCACTCCTTACCAAGCTGACGGTCAGCTAGACATTCCTGGATTTCGCCGGATCGTGGATTTTTGCATCGATTGCAATGCTCACGGACTTGTCTACCCGGTGAATGCGAGCGAGTGGATACATCTCACCGATGAGGAGCGTTTTCAGCTGACCGAAGTCTTGGTGGAGCAGAACCAAGGACGTTTGCCGGTCGTGGTCAGCGTCACGGCGAATTCCAAGGAAGGCGCCAGCAGATTCGCGGCGCATGCTAAGGATATCGGAGCGAATGCGGTGATTGCCTTGCCGCCTGCCTTGAGGATGAAAAACCATCCTGACGAAGTCGTTTTCGATTATTACAAGGCGATATCGAATGCAGGTGGACTGCCTGTTTTCATACAGAATTGGGTTGGCCCGATCGGGACTGCAATGTCTTCCGAATTTCTGTTGAGGATGTGCCGGGAGATCGAGCATGTCTGCTATATCAAGGAAGAAACTGTTCCCAGTACGGCCCGACTTACGGAAATAGTGGAGGGCAATGGTGGAGAGGTGAAGGGTTTCTTCGGCGGTTCCGGGGGTCGTTTCCTCATCGAGGAGTATCTCAGAGGCACGGACGGCAATATGCCTGGCTGCCACGTTACTGACGTAGTGGTCGCGTTCTGGAATGCTCTCGAAGGTCGGGACTACGATCGGGCAATGCATATCTACAAGGAGATGGCCCCTCTGTTCTTCTTCGAGGCCCAGCTCCCGGGTTGCTACAAGGAAGTGCTCAAGCGCCGAGGCGTTATCGACTGCGCCAAGAAGAGAAATGGCGACATGTACATGGACCGAGTTGCCTCGGACTATCTCGACAGGATCCTGACGAATCTCGAGCCGCTGATGACTTGGGGGAAGACCCCCGCTTCCGCGTAGCGAACCCATAGACAGCGAGCTGCCATGCGTACCCCTAGCGACTTGAGCTCAGCGCCTCTGGAGGCTCCCTATCCAGGTTCCAAGAGCATGCCGCGCTGGTCGCTCGACGAGCTGCCGGAGCCGCCCAAGATGGATTTCAGGAATATAATGGGCATGCTCGGACCGGGGCTGCTTATGGGCGTCGCAGCCATTGGCGGTGGAGAGTGGCTTCTGGGGCCGGTGATTTCAGCCCAGTACGGAGGAGCTTTGCTCTGGGTGGCTACCATCAGCATCGTCTTTCAGGTCTTTTTCAATATAGAAGCTAGCCGATACGCTCTCTACACGGGCGAGCCTATCATGAGTGGCATGCTGCGCACCACGCTAGGGCCGGTTTTCTGGATCTGCTTCTATCTGCTTTTCGATTTTGGAAACGTATTCCAGTTCAAGGTAGCGAGCGCCGTCGCGCCCGTGATTGCTCTGGCCACTGGCGAGATGCCGGATCCGGCAGATACGGGTCTTTTTCAGATCATGAGCTATGTGATCTGGGCCGTTTTGCTAACCCCGCTGCTGATCGGCGGAAAGATCTACAAGATCCTGAAGATAATGATGACGATCAAGTTGATCGTCGTCATTGGCGTACTGGGATCGATAGCGATTCTCTATTCGTCTTGGGCGACTTGGTGGGAGATTTTCGTGGGTTTCTTCCAGTTCGGCAACATCCCTCTGGAGGGTGGCGAATACGCCAATGTATTTTCCCATCTGATACGTGGAGTTCCGATGCCGAGCGTTTCGCTTGAGACGGTGGCGCTATTGACCGCTTTCGGAGCGATTGCCGGTTGGGGCGGACTGGGACAGATGACTGTCAGCAACTATACGCGTGACGAGGGCTGGGGCATGGGTTCCAAGGTCGGGGCGATCCCTAGCATGATTGGCGGCCGGAACTTGAAACTCTCCCATGTGGGAGCCGTGTTCGCCGTCACTGCCGAGTCCCTAAGTCGGTGGAAAGGTTGGTTGAAGCGGGTTAGGTTCGATCAATATTGGCTCTATTTTCCCTCTGCGATGCTGGGAATCGCCCTGCCTTGCATGCTTTCGATCGAATTTCTGGTAGGCATGGAGTTCGAGTCCAGCGATTGGCTTATTGCCGGCATCACAGCGGAGGTAGTGCGGGACTCCATCGGCGGATTGCTTGGCATCTTCTTTTGGTATGCGCTGATGATTTGCGGCTTTCTCATCCTGGTCCCGTCGACGACAGTGGGGGTCGATTCCTTGATTCGTCGCTGGGTCGATACGCTCTGGACTGCGGTGCCGGGCCTTCGCAAGTGGGATCCGAGCGAGGTAAAGAAACTGTATTTCCTTATATTGGTTTTCAAGGCGGCTCTTACGATGATAGGGCTTTCTTTCGGAAGTCCGGTCGATCTGCTACTGATGTTCGGCACCCTCTCGAACTTCGCCTTAGGGATCATCAGTTTTCACACTTTATATGTAAATCTAACCTTGTTGCCCGATGAGCTAAAGCCGATTTGGCCGCAGAGAATAGCGGTCTCCGCTTGCGGGATCTTTTACTTATCGCTGGGAGGACTGATGACTTGGATCAAATTTTCCTGAAAACCTAATGCTAATTCGCGTTTCGAGAGCTCTGCTATACCCTTCGCGAGTTCGAAGCGAATAAGACGAACACAACACTAGAAAATATGAAAAAACAGACAACCTGGTTAAAACTATGCCTACTTGGTTCCGTGCCAGTAGTGATGCCGCTCGCCTTGCAGGCGCAGGACGAGCCGGCTGACGATGACATATTCGAGTTGAGCCCCTTTGTGGTAGCCCCAGCCGATAATGAAGGTTACCGCGCTGGTACGACGCTCGCCGGCTCCCGTGTCCGCTCGAACGTGCGCGATTTGGGC
The DNA here is from genome assembly GCA_028284635.1 of Pelagicoccus sp. Classification (GTDB taxonomy): domain Bacteria; phylum Verrucomicrobiota; class Verrucomicrobiia; order Opitutales; family Opitutaceae; genus Pelagicoccus. The sequence goes on along the minus strand of JANQRJ010000068.1, from coordinate 21,241 downwards.
GCTTCGATATCGATCGCAACCGAGGAGTTCATGGGCGACGTGGGCTCGACCGACGGCGAATCGCTTCTTCAGTACGTAGGCAGCGCGGAAGTTGGGGGCGTTTTGGGCAACTTCTCGAATGTGCAGATCAATGACAATTCGTCGAACAACTCCAGAATAAACCCGCAGGATTCGCAGCGCGTGCGCGGTCTTTCTCGGGCGATTCTGACTCGCGACTACTTCCAGACGAGAATCCCGTTCGACTCGTACAACACTTCGCGCGTGACGGTCAACCGCGGGCCAAACTCCATATTGTTCGGTCTGGGATCTCCTGGCGGAGTGATCAATAACACCACTAACCGGCCCTCGCTATCGGAAGACTTCGGCGAATTCTCCGTACGCTTTGACCGCAACGGTGGACATCGCGAGACCTTCAAAGCGAACAGAGTGGTTGTCGAAGATCGTCTTGCCGTGAATGTAGCTGCGATGAACGAGAAGGTCGAATTCCGTCAGAAACCGGCCTTCGAGAACGACAAGAGATTCTTCATATCCGCCGACTCGGTTCTGTTTCAGAACGACGAGTCTAGCTTTCTTGGAAAGACTACCCTTCGCGGAAGTTACGAGGTCGGCGAGATCGTGAGAAATCCGCCGGACGTGCTTCCTCCTCGAGATGGATTCTCATCCTGGTGGGAGGGCTATCCGGATATCAATTCCCTACTCGAAGTCGCTGGGCTCGATTTCAGCGATCTAGATAGGGCAGGCTATACGGAGCAGGATGTGATCAACGCCGTAAGCGCGGGCCTCGTAACGGTTCCAGATGGAATGACTGTGGAAGAATATGCTGCAGACAGGAGTCGTTTCGTGCCTCAGGGTCTTCACGATGACCGTTTCTCTGGCGATCGGGCTCGCGATTTCGTTATCTCGCGTCCGCCTTACTTCATCTTCCCCGCTATCAACTTCGACAGCGGAGCTGCTGGAACTGGGCCTGGCTTCACCGATCCTGACCTCTCCGGCATCGAGGGCATTATGGCCCGTTGGCGTCGCGATGCCAGCAGCAGCCCTGGAATAAACCGGGTTCAGGATCTGTATTGGACCCGCGATCCTTTCAACCAGCTAGGTGGCGAGTTCTCCTCGGCTTCTATTCAGGACCGCAACGTGTTCGATTATCATAAGCGATTGCTGCAGGGCGATACCAACCGCGTATCGACTGATTTCGACGTCTCCCAGATCGTCTTCAATCAGGACTTCTTCGACGGAAAGGCCGGTTTCGAGCTCGCCTATGATCGTCAAGTGCGCGAGCTGACCAGCTTCACGCCGCTTTCATTCAGGGACAGCAAGCAGATCAGTATCGATATCACGACCCACCAGGCGCCTGGAGACTCCGATTTCGATGGCGTGGCTGATCGCCTTCCAAACGAGAATCTAGGCCGTCCCGTCGTTCGTTGGGGCGATACCGATGTCTTCGACGACAACTTCACGACTTACGAGAAGAACGAGCAGGAAACGCTTCGCGCCACTGCCTATGCTACCATCGATCTGAAAGAGCGCTTGGATTCCAAGCTGGGCTCTATCCTCGGCTCGCACACTTTTACCGGTTTGTATGAGGATAAGACCAACGACAACTCCCTCCGGGTAACCAGTGGAGTCTGGTGGGCAGACAATTCGCTGTACCCGGGAAGTCCCGCTATATCCAATGGCGACAACGACAACTTTCGTAGAAAGGTCAAAGCTCAGATCTATCTAGGACCAGACACGCGTGGCCTAAGCGATCCTAGCCAGGTGCGGATTGACGATACAGTCAATATACGTCTGCCTCAAATCGGAGATACCTATGATATTTGGTATTTTAACAATGCAACTGACGAGCCGGAGATCGCGGAATGGAGAATCATCGAGGCGGTCGATTTCGCGGATCTCGAGAAGAGAGAGCTAGAGTCTACGGCGATAACCTGGCAGGCTAACCTGTTCGACGATCACATCAAGGGCATGTATGCCATTCGCAACGACAAGTCTCGGGTTTTCTCGCGTCTCGAGCCGGATGTCACGCGGACTCTCCCTTCGACGGATCCCGACTTCGATCCCAATGATATTCCGCTCCTGATCGATACGGTAAATGCCACCTCCAGCTACCCGCTGGAAACCAGTGGCAATTTCAACGAAGCGCAGCTTCTCAGGCTTCAGGACGAGCCTCTTGCGGTCGACGACGATACGACTACATGGCATATCGTTGCTAGGTATCCCGAGGGTTTGCTTGGAGAGCTGCCTTGGGGTATGGACTTGTATGGTCACTACTATGAGGGAGAAAGCTTCATTCCAGCCAGTGGCGATGTGAACTTGCTGAACGAGCGTCTGCCAAACATCACCGGTGTGACTGAAGAATACGGCTTCACCGTGGAACTGTTCGAAAGCAAACTGTCTCTGCGTTTCAACTGGTACGAAACTTCGAGCCAGAACAATCGTGGAGGAGGAGTCAGCAATGTTGTAGGTCAGCTGGATTTCTGGCTGACTCGCATCACCGAGGCGGAAACGGGCGGAATTCCGCTTTTCGCGGATGCGGGCGATCTCCTTTTGCAACCCGATACGGATCCAAGCAACTTGGATAGAAGTACCGGAACGGATGCCGATATCATCGGAGTTACGACGTACGAAGAATACTACCAGGCGATTATCGATCTACTGCCTGCCGAGATTCAGTCCATCTACAACTATCGAGTATCAGGCGATTCCAGCAGCAGATCGGTCGATAGCAATCCTCTCGACGGAGATCTCGCTTCTACCTTCGACTTCGTCAGTAAGGGTCTGGAAATAGATGTCGTCGGCTCGCTGACGCCTAACTGGAGCATTTCCCTGAATGTGGCGCAGCAGGAAACCGTGCGATCCAACTCCGTTCCCGTAGCGTTGGACCTCGTCGAGCGCATCAACGCGAACGTTCAGGCTTCGGGCTTCGCCAAGTCTCGCCGCTCGCCTTTCCAGGGTAGTAACGACGACACCGGAGATATCTATAACAATATCACCAACGGTGTTCGCGCCGTCAAGGCGCTCGACGGCACTCCCTCTGACGAGCTGAGAGAGTGGAGAGTCAATCTCTTCACGCGCTATCAGTTCAATGACGGGGCCTTCGACGGCCTGACGATCGGAGGTGGGCTTCGCTATCAGGACGAGGTCGCGATCGGAAATCCTCTGATCTTCGATCCCGAGTTCCCGGGCGAAGACATTGTCATTCCCGACGTCGACAACCCCTATCTCGGTCCGGACGAGCTTAATGGAGACCTTTTCATCAGCTATGAGCGTCCCTTGAACGACAAGGTAGACTGGAAGGTTCAATTGAATGCTCGAAACCTGTATCGCAAGAACGGCAGCGACGACATTCCCATCCACGCCAACCCGGATGGATATGTTGCTCTTATCCGCATCCCTCCTGAGCAGCAATTCTTCCTCACGAACACGTTTAGCTTCTAGATCAGTATAGATCGTTTTGTCGAACTGGGCCTGCCTCGAGAGGGGCGGGCCTTGTTCGGCGGCGATCCCCAAGCCCTTTATCGACAATCCTATGAACCGCAATGCTATACTGGAAAAGACCCGGAAGGGAGAGTGCGTGTACGGAATGTTCATGAAGCTTACCGATCCTGCGGCAGTAGAAATTGCGGGATCAACCGGCTTTGATTTCGTCATACTGGACCAGGAGCATGGGCCGGTTTCCACGCAGCGTCTTCAGGATCTGATTCGGGCTGCAGAGCTTTCCGGAACTTGTCCGGTTGTTCGAGTTCCGAGCAATGCGGAAGAAAGTATATTGCAAGCGTTGGATATTGGCGCCGGTGGCGTAGAGGCGCCCCAGATAAGAGACAGGGAATGCGCCGAAAGGATGGTTCGCTACTCGCGATTCCATCCTAAGGGTGACCGCGGTATGTGTCGCTATGTCCGAGCGGCTCGATATTCTGGCATTCCGGGGGAGCGGTATTTTTCAGAAGCGAATGATTCGGTTGTCACGATCGGTCACGTCGAAGGCATGGATGGTATCGAGAATATCGAATCCATCTGTGAAGTCGGTGGGCTCGATGTGGTGTTCCTAGGTCCCTACGACCTTTCGCAGTCCTGTGGCGTGCCGGGGCAGACCAGCCACCCAAAGGTGGTCGAAGCTATGAGCCAGGCGGTCGAGATAGCAAAGAGAAATGGGGTCGTGGTTGGTACGTTTGTCGAATCGTTGGACGATTTGCTCAGATGGAAGAAGCTGGGAGTGCAATACATAGCGTTTAGCGTGGACGTGGGAATTTTCTACCGCGCATGCGCCGAATTGATAAACCGAATCCGAAACGAGGAAGGAGCCTCTTTGCCATGAAACTGATTCTATCCCTTTTTATAATAGCGCTGGCGTGTCCTTTGGGACTTTCAGCCAAGCCGTCGAAACTGAAAGTGACTCATGGTCCTATCGTGGGCAGGCCAGGCGTCGATACGATGAGCGTCTGGATGCGAACCAACGTGCCGGGAGAGGTCTTCGTGAAATACGGAACGAAACGCCATGTCTTCGATCGCGAATCCGCTCGTGTTTCGACGAAGCTGGAGAATGACAATACTGGGGTAGTTGTTCTCGATGGCCTCGAGCCAGATACGGTCTATCATTACCGGACGAATACGGGAAGAGGAGGAACCTTTCGCACGTTTCCAGATCCAGAGAGCTATCGAAACGAGGATCACAACCCGGAAGGGCTTTTCAATTTCCAATTTCACTTCACCTCGTGCATCAACCAAAGCTACAAGGACGGTCCGGGTCCAGACCTGCCCGCCTACGATATTCTGAACGAGTCCTGGCGTGATAAAGCGCTTTTCGGCATTACCAATGGCGATTTGATATACGAGGAGGATCGCGACTTTCCTCTCGAAGCCTGGCGAAACCAGATGCGCATCGAACCCGAAGAGGTTCCTCAAGCGTTGCAGGTAGCGCCTCCTATCGTAGGCGTGTGGGAGAATTATAAGACCTACTTCAGTCGCGGCCTGAACTTGGCGAAATGGTACCAGCACGTGCCCAACGTGTTCACCTTCGATGACCACGAGCTTTTGAACGACATCTATGGTCCGGGCGAGATTGGCTACGTGAATCGGAGAGCCGTTTTTCGCGATCAGGGAGTGAAGGGCTGGTGGGACTACGTCGGTTGGGCGAATCCCATGGAGCATCACGCTCGAACGATTTTTGGAAAAGGGCAGTTTGAAGAGGGCAGCGACGTCCTCTACGACCCGCAGGCTGACTTCACGAGTCTGGATCTATCCGACTATGGCACGCTCCACGTTCATTGGGGCAAGCCGGACGATGGCGTGGTCGATATGGCTCTAGACCGTATTCCTGGCGACCCCAATTCCGGAGTCTACGGAATCGTGAAAGTGATCGACCAGCATCGTTTGCGAATCGAACCGTCCGCCCGAGCGACGAAGGAGAGTTCCTACTCGATCGGTCGTCGCAGCTATGGCTCGTTTAAGGTTTCCAATTGCGAGTTCATCATTTTGCAGACGCGCTCCCATCGCACGCTGCATGATGTCAGCAACCCAACTAAGGAAACCGCGTCGATCTTGGGCAAGCAGCAGTTTGACTGGCTAATCGAGACGATCGATAGATCGACGGCTGACTTCATCTTCCTTATATCGTCTGTAAACTTCACTATCCCCCATGTCGGTAGCGGTGGAGGAAAGGACAAGAACGTGGAACCGAAGGACGATGCTTGGACGGTCTTTCTTCACGAGCGGGAACAGCTTATAGAGCATTGCACTGCAAAGAAGTCGCAGAGCTTTTTCGTTTTGACGGGAGACTTGCACAACAGCTTTGCTGTCAAGATCACGGATAATCTATGGGAACTTGGCTCTGGACCTGGAAACTCCGTGAACCACGTCCCGGAAAAAGACGAGGGAGGTCGACCTGCAAACGGACCATTCACGTATGGACCGAGAGAGGTGGACATCCGCTGGTCGACTTACGTCTTGAGCGACATTCCCCGGCATGAGCGTTTCTACCCAACCTTCTGCATTGCTCAAGTAAACAACGTCTTCAATAACCCAGTGCAGCGCGGTGGCGAACGTTGGGTTGCCTATCCAAGACCGCATGTGATATTCAAGTATTTCGATGGTTACACGGGAGATCTTATTTATAGCGAAAGCGTTCACGCCAAGTAGTCGTGCCGTTTTCAAGTGATTTGAAACAATAATGTATCATGAATAGTGGATTGAAAATAATTCTTGTCTCGATTGGAATTGGGCTTCACGCGAGTCCGTTTGCTTCGCTCTTCGGCAACGATGTTGAAGAGGAAAGCAAGGAATGGACTTTTGTATCCGTGCCAGACTTTCTCAATCGAGACACCCTCTATCCGCAGGAAGGCTTCGAAGACGCGCTGACCTATTTTCTCCAGGCGGTAAAGGCGGAGAATCCCGACTTCGTGCTCGTGGCGGGAGATATTGTGAATGGTCGTTGGCCGACCCTCATGGAGCCTACGGCCGAGGCCATTGTGGAAAAAGCTGAGATCTTCTATCCCGCTTGGAAGGCTCGCATGGAAGCCAATGGATTGAAGTACTACGTCGCGATCGGAGATCACGAAATCGGCGACGATCCATGGCCGGATGAAAAGGCTGAGCTGGTGCCGATATTCGAGCGGGAATTCGTGAAGCATTTGCAGATGCCGCTCAACGGTCCTGAGCATATGAAGGGCACCGCCTTTTCCGTCTTTCACAAGGGGACCTTGTTCGTCTCGCTAAACGTCTTCGAGCCAGGCGAAGGGCATATGGGAGAGATGGTGGCTGACGTATCGGGAGAACAGCTGAAATGGCTTGATGAGCTCCTTGCCAGTCACGAGGACGCCAACCATATAGTTGTGATGGGACATGCCCCCATATTAGGTCCGGTGGCTCAACTCAATTCCGGTGGAATCATGCTGGAGAAAGGTCGAGACTCCCAGCTTTGGAAGACTCTTTCGTCGCGTGGCGTGGATCTCTATCTATGCGGAGAAGTACACGCTATAACATGCACGGAGAGAGACTCGGTTCAGCAGATCGCTCACGGTAGTTTGTTTGGCTGGAATCCTACCGTGAATTATCTCGTGGGCAAGGTCACGGAGCGCTCCATTGAACTCGAATTGAAGGAAATCGACGTTACGCCTAACGTCGTTGACGGTATATCGCTAAGCGTGTCGATGACTCCCGAGACGCTTGAAGCGGGGTTTCGCAGTGTCGGAACGATGAAGATTCTGAAGACGGACGACGGAGTCGAAAAGATAAAAACGGGCTCTTTCCAAGAGGAAAAGGAATCCCTCTAGGATCGCTGGATTTCCGGACTTGCCGAATCTCATTCGAGTTTGTATCGGTCGCGACGACACTGCGAAGGGCAAGAGTTCGGTCATGCTCTATTGGAGCTATGTGAACGAAAAAAAGAATATATAAATTTTCTAGTATGAGTGTTAAACCATCAAACAACCGTGCAATCAAAACTCCCCCTCCCGCTTTGCAGCGCTTGGGTCTGGTTCTGGAGCGTGGCGATCCTGGCGCGTTCGACTGCCATGTCTTGGGCGACCCTTGTATCGTTTGGGACGAGGAGATCGGTCGCTACCGCATGTTCTATTTCGCCCAGCGTCGCGTGGGCGGCGAAGAGGAGAACGCGATTGGTCAAGCGATTGCCACTTCCGAGGGCGAATCGATCCCTTCGAGCTGGGAAAAGGTCGGAGCGGTAGCCTATGCGAATCCGGAGGCTTTCAATACGGACTGGGGGACCCACAAGCCTTGGATACTTACCGATGCCAATCATCCGAATCGTCCGGTGAGAATCGATGGCCAGTACTGGCTGATCAGCTCGACCTTTCAGGACAAGATGAAGGTCATACATGTCGCTCGGTCTCCCTCTTTGGCCGGCCCCTGGACGGTTCAGGAACAGCCGGTCATCGAGCGCGGCGATATTTCCGAGCCCGACGGCCGACACGCTGATACGCCTACCGCGTTCTGGTTCGAGGACCGTGGTGAGATTCTTTTCTTCTACATGGCTTTCCCTGCCAAGCCCCAGGCCGAGCAGCCGCATTCGCCCTACGGTTCGTCGAGCTGCGCGGCGGTGATGAAACCCGGCGATACGGTTGCCAGGAAACTCGGTCCGGCGATCCGCCCGGTAGGTTCGGAAGGGCATCGCGCTTACGGCTGGATCGGCGGGCTGCATCTACTGCCGGCCGAGGATGGCGGCTGGTGGGCGACGCTTGGAGGCAGCCCCACGCCGCCAGTCTCCATAGAGGAGTCGGAGCACATGCGCGAGCCTGCGCCTGCTCAAACCGGATGGGCTTACACTCCGGAGGCCTGGCCTGTGTCGGGCTGGACGGTGCGGGAAAAGCCGATCAAAAGCGTAGACGAGCTCGAGCCAGAGGCGCTCGCGGAAGGAGAAGGCCACAATCTTTGGCGACACCACGCGCTGATAGATGGCGAGGGCAAGCGTTTGGCAATCTACTATAACACGGGAGCCTACGGCCAGGAACGGCTCTTCGGCCGTCATGCTGATTTGCGGTAGGCCTGGTCGCAGACCAAAGGTGGAACGGCTTCTCTGAAGCCGTTTTCATTGCCGTTTGGTTTGACGAAGAGAACGTCTTCGGAGAAGCCGTTCCACCTTTATCGGCAGGGGAGAGGAACTTGGCTTGTGTGGCCTTAGCAGATCATTCCCTGCTTCGCCCGCGAGATCGCCGAGGCGAAGGCGCTTCTACTCACTACCGACAAGACGATCGAACGCATCGCCATCGATCTGGCCTATTGCGATGCCTTTCACTTCTCCAACCGTTTCAAGAAAGCGACCGGTCTTAGCCCCAAGCTCTTTCGCCGCAGCGGGCGTGCGTTTTGAGGAGGTAGTGGGGAGAGCCGGGCGGAATAGAAGGCCATCGTCGCTATGATCTTCTTCTGCTTCTACTTCTTCATCTTCTTCTTTTTTTCGGAAGTAGAAGTAGAAGTAGAAGTAGATGAGGATGAGGATGAGGAAGTGGATGACGAGATGCTCGTCTCCTATGCCTCGATGGGGGTTGGCTTTGGGTCGATCCACTTGCCGTGTTCGCGGATTAGGTCGATGAGGCGCTGGTCGGCTTCGGCTTGGGGAATGTTGTACTGCACGCATTCCTTACCGACGTAGAGGTTGATCTTGCCAGGGGCGCCGCCGACATAGCCGAAGTCGGCGTCGGCCATCTCTCCGGGGCCGTTGACGATGCAGCCCATGATGGCGATCTTCACGCCTTTGAGGTGGCCGGTCTTTTCGCGGATTCGCTGGGTGGTACTTTGCAGGTCGAAGAGGGTGCGGCCGCAACTGGGGCAGGCGACGAACTCGGTCTTGGTGATGCGCGAGCCGGCTCCTTGCAGCACGTTGTAGGCGAGGCGGGTCGAGCGGGCGAGATCCGTCTCGGATTCGATGCTCACCATGTCGCCGATGCCGTCGCAGAGCAGGCTGCCGGTGAGGATGCTGGCGTCGAGCAACTTGTCTAGGAAGTTGGCCCGTGCTTCGTCCCGCTTTGCGGGACTACGCAGGGTTTTCGCTTCGCTCAAATTCCGTATCCAGATTGGGGATGCGTTCTTCCAGCGTTTGAGGCGGTGGGCGAGCTGGCGGTAGTGGCCGATACGGTGTTCTGGTGGCTCCGCGTGGCACGTTCGACTCAGGGTGACGATGCTGTGCTCGCTCGGTTCGGCCAGGATGCCGTCAGCGGCGTTGGGAGTGAGGCCGATGACGGGGCGGATCTTGAACTGGGCGCAGAGGTGGACGAACTGCTTGTAGTCGTTGTAGTCGCCGTCCTCGAAATCGCGTACCAGGGCGAGGGGAAGGGGGTGGTGAGGCAGGGCGAGCGAAACTTCGTCGAGCGGCATCTCCGGGTTGAGTTCGACGGCGATGAACTCCGCCGCTCCGGAAATGCCTGCGCAGAGAGCGGAAAGGTGTTCCAAATCCTGGATACGGTCAGCCTTGACAAGCAGGCCTTCGAGCTTGGCGTCGCCGAGTCTGGGGCGGACGATTTTCGCTTCGGCCGCGATGGTCACGAAGTCCTCTATGGGATGCTGGACGGGGGTGATGACGGTGGGCGGTTCGTCGGAAGCGAGCTTGGTGAACGGGCCGAGCTGAACGGAGGATATGGGTCGCCGGTTGAATTGATACGGGTCGATATCGTCGCGAGCGGGCTGGACGGAAGCGTCCTGTACCCAGTTTTTCATGACTTTTTCGGCGAGCGCTTGGGCGACGGGGATTTCGTAGACTGGGTCTTCGGTCAGAGAGACGCGGATCGTGTCGCCCAGGCCATCCATGAGCAGACTGCCGATGCCGATGGCGCTTTTGATGCGGCCGTCTTCGCCGTCGCCGGCCTCGGTCACGCCGAGGTGAAGCGGGTAGGCCATTTTCTCCTGGTCCATGCGTTCGACGAGCAGGCGATAGGCTGCGATCATGACCTTGGGATTGGAAGCCTTCATGGAGAGGACCATCTCGTAGAAGCCGTGGGACTCGGCGATGCGCAGGAACTCGAGGGCGGACTCGACCATGCCGAGAGGCGTGTCGCCGTAGCGGTTCATGATGCGGTCGGAGAGGGAGCCGTGGTTGGTGCCGATGCGCAAGCAGCGACCGAGCTCTTTGGCTCGCTTGACGAGCGGAGAGAAGGATTCGTAGAGGCGTTGAAGCTCGGCTTCGTATTCAGCATCCGTATACTCGAGCACGGCGAACTTCTTGTTGTCGGCGTAGTTGCCAGGGTTGACGCGGACTTTTTCCACGTGTTCGACAGCCTCCATGGCGGCGGTGGGCAGGAAGTGGATGTCGGCGACGAGGGGTATGTGGCCGAATCCGGCGGCGTCGAATCTGGCGCGAATATCTTTGAGGGCCCGGGCGGCCGCCTTGTTGGGAGCGGTGACCCGTACGACTTCGCAGCCGACCTCGGCGAGGGCGATGGATTGCTTGACGGTTTCCTCGACGTTCTGGGTGAGCGTCGTCGTCATCGACTGAACGCGGATCGGATTGTCTCCTCCGATGCGTACTGGGCCGACGGATACTTCTCGGCTTTTGCGTCGATGGGTGGCGAAGCGAGAGAGGCAGTAGGCGCTCATTCGACGGTGGAGTCTTCGGTCGGCACGGGATCCTCGAAGGTGATGGAGACGGCGTTCTCCTCGAATTCCTTTCGCTCGGCGCGGTCGCGGGCTATGCGGGAGATATTGTGGTAGGTGATGTATATCATCAGCCCGAAGAGCAGGATCATGAAGCTGCCTTGGGTGGAGGCGATGAAGTTGGGGTTGAGCGGCTTGCCGCGCAGCTTGGCGATGGTGGCGAAGGCGATGTGGCCGCCGTCGAGCACTGGGATGGGCAAGAGGTTGAAGACTGCTAGGCTCACGTTGATGATGGTCACGAACCACAGCGTGGTGAGCATATCGTAGCGGGCGAGTTCGTAGAGGATGTTGGCGATGTCGACCGGGCCGCTCATTTGCTTGATTCCGATGTCCGAGTTGGCGTGGGTGAGCGAGCGCAGGGTTCGCAGGGTCATGGCGAAGATTTCCTTGAGCTGTTCCCAAGGGGTCTGGTGGATCAGATCCGGTGCCGAGACGAGGCGGTAGATGCCGGTCATGGCCCTGGTTTCGCCGTCTTTGCTGATGACTTTCTCTACCGGGGTGATGACGGCTTCGTAGGGTTCGCCGTCGCGTTCGAGGATGAGGGTGATGGCTTGGCCGACCTTGTGTTCGATGCTTTTCGCATAGGTGGCGGGGCTGCGGATTGGGGTGCTGTCGATGGCGAGCAGGGCGTCTCCTGGTTTTATGCCTGCCTTGTCGACAGGAGAATTTGGATACACTCCGCGAATGTAGGTCTTGTAGCCTGGAGCGATCCCGACTTGGCGTATCTCGTTTCGTTTGGAGAGGATGGGATTGACTTCGAAGTGGAGGATCTCGCTGTCGCGTTCGATGGTGAAATCGATGGCTCGCTCGCCGAGTTCGTTTTTGCCGTAGCTCAGGGCGATGGCTTCGTGGATGTTGGCCCAGCTGCGGATCGGGCGACCGTCGATGCTCTTGATGATATCGCCGACTTGCAGGCCGGCTGCTCGGGCCGGAGCGGGCACCGTGTCGCCGTCTACATTGACCAGGGTCTCGCTGAGATGCCCGATTTCCGTGGAGGCTTGCTCGGCGCTAGACGGGCGCCCGGTGTAGAAGAGGATGCTGGCGAGGATGGCCGCGAAGATGATGTTGAAGACGGCCCCGGCTACGGCGACGATGACTTTGTCGGCGTAGCTGATCGGCGGCAGGGCCTTGTGATCGATTGAGGAACCGCCCTCGACGCCCCGCATGTCGGCGAGTTGGGGGAGAGCCACGTAGCCGCCGAGGGGCAGCCAGGACAAACGGTATTCTACGCCGCCGCGTCGCCAGCCTATGATCTTCGGGCCGAATCCGATGGAGAAGCGTTCGATGTGCAGGCCGCGCCACTTGGCGGCAAGGAAGTGGCCCAGCTCGTGCACGAAGATGGAGCCTCCAAAGAAGAGGACGACCATAAGGATTCCCCAGGAGCTGCTGAAAAGCGATGAGACGTTCATTTTGGAAAGAAAGGTTGTTTTAGGCTGTAGGGGGTTAGGCTATAGGCTGAGGGCTGAAGGTTTAATCTAAAAAACCTACGGCCTAAAAGCCCTCTCTTACAACTGCTGCGGCTTTGTCGCGGGCTAGTTGGTCGTAGCCCAGGACCGCTTCGAGCGATTCCGGTTCGGTATAGTCGACAGACTGGAGCGTTTTTTCAATGACGGTGGCGATTTCGACAAACTTGATTTTCCGGGCGACGAAGGCCTCGACGGCGATCTCGTTGGCCGCATTGAAGATGCCGGGCGCCATGCCGCTGGCCTCCATGGCTTGCCGGGCCAGGACGAGACAGGGGTAGCGCTCGAGGTCGGGAGAGCGAAAGTCGAGCTGCATGGCTTGAGAGAAGTCGAGAGCCTCGCTGGCGCCAGGCGCGCGTTCGGGGTGGAGCAGGCAGTGCTGGATAGCGAAGGTCATATCTGGCGGGGCTAGCTGGGCGAGAATCGAGCCGTCGACGAATTGCACCATGGAGTGCGCGATGCTCTGTGGGTGGATGACGGCCTGGACCTGGCTGGGCTGTACGCCGAAGAGCCAGCGGGCTTCAATCATCTCGAGCCCTTTGTTGGCCATGGTAGCAGCATCGATGGTGACTTTCGGCCCCATATCCCAGTTCGGATGATTGAGAGCCTGTTCGACTGTGACGTCGGCGAAGCGTTCGAGCGGCAAATCGCGAAAGCTACCTCCTGAAGCGGTGAGGATGAGCTTGTCGATATGGCTGGGCTCGCAGGCCTCCAGGCATTGGAAGATGGCGTTGTGCTCGGAGTCGACGGGCAGGATGCTAGCGCCGGACCTGCGGGCGGCTTCCATGATGAATTTTCCAGCGAGCACTAGGATTTCCTTCGAGGCGACGGCTAGAGTCTTGCCGCGCTCGAGGGCTTCCAGGGCGGGCAACAGTCCATGGGTACCGACGACGGCTACGAGTACGGTGTCGCAGTCGGGCAGGGCGGCCATCTCCTGCAGTCCTTCGATGCCTCTGTGCAGGATGGTCTCGGGTCCGAAAATCCCCGAGTCTCGAGCCCTGTCGTGCGCTTCGGGATCGAAGAGCCCGATGTGCGGGACGGAAAATTCGCGGGCGATGGCGGCCAGCTTCTCGAAATTGCTTTTGGCGGCGATGCCAACCAATTCGAGACGGTCCGAATGGGCTCGCAGGACCTTGAGCGTGCTTTCTCCGATGGAGCCTGTGGCTCCGAGGAGGACTAAGCGCCTCCGGCGCATTGAAGATTGGGAATTCAAAATTGAAGATTGGGTAAGAGCTGGAGAGGAGGTCGCTTCGAATCCGCAATATCCAATCCGCAATTTTCAATTTTCAATCTTCAATTCGAATAGCGGCTTGGCCGCTATTTGATCAGACCGAAAAGCAGGAAGGCGGTTGGGGCGGTGAGGATGAGAGAGTCTGTCAGGTCGAAGGCTCCGCCGATGCCGGGGATGAACTTGCCCGAGTCCTTTTGCTTGGCCATGCGCTTTATCATGCTCTCCACCAGATCGGAGATGATGGAAAGCATCGCGATCGGCAGAGCGAAGATAGCTGCCCAGGTAGGTGTGAGAAACGGTGGAAAGAGGTCGCGGGCTAGCGTAGCGAAGGCGAAGCCGACGACGATCGAGACGAGACAGCCGCCGACTGCCCCTTCCCAGGTTTTGCCTGGACTGGTGTTGGGCGACATCTTGTGCCGGCCAAATGCCTTTCCGGCAAGCAAGGCGCCCACGTCGCAGAACTTGGCGACCGCGATCAGCCATAGGATGAGCATGAAGCCCTGTTTCATGTCCGGAGTGACGGTCAGCAACCGGGCCATGAAGGTCAGCATGAAAGGCACGTAGATCAGTCCAACTAAAGTGGCGCCAAGCGTCTCGATGCGTTCGGCGACTTCGCGATGGACCAGGATGCGCAGGCAGCATGCCACTATGGTGACTGCGATAATGCCAGACTGGAGACCCTCGACATGGTGCCCGACGTATTTCCACGCGTAGAATGGGCCGAGAATCATCACCACGCCCAGACTGGTGCCGAGCGCTTTGAAGGGCCGACGGCCCATCTTTTCCAGCAGAACGTAGAGTTCGTACTGAGTGCCGGCGCTGAAGGCTGCTATGAGCCACACCGCCGCCTCCGGGCCGAAGATCGCGGGCAAGCCGGCTACGACCGCCCAGAGCATGAAAGTGCTGAAAATGCGTTTTGCCACCGGTCCAGGCTGAAGGGGTTTAGGCTGAAGGCTGAAGGGGAGAAACGGTCGTTGGGCGGGCGATTTGCTCTCCCGTCTTGCCGTAGCGGCGTTCGCGGCGGTGGTAGCACGCGATAGCCTTTTCCAGCTCGACCTTGTCGAAGTCGGGCCAAAGCACGTCGGTGAAATAGAACTCGGCGTAGGCGCTCTGCATAAGGAGAAAATTGCTGATTCTGGTCTCGCCCGAGGTTCGTATGATCAGATCGGGATCAGGCAGCTCCTTCGTGTAGAAATGCCTTGCTAAGTCGTCCCAGCCAGCCTGTTCGGCATCGGTCTCTCCACAGGCCACGGACTTGGCGAAACCCTTGGCGGCGTCGAGCATCTCCTGCCTGGAGCCGTAGTTGAGAGCGAGGGTCAGATGCCACTCGTCAAAATGGGCGGTGGCCTCCATGGCCTTGTTCAAGGCCTTGCGAGCCTGTTCGGGCAATTCCTCGATGCGGCCAATGGCGTGCAGGCGGACCCGGTTTTTGATCAGAGCTTTCGTTTCGCGGCCCAGGAAGAATTCCAGCAGCTCCATCAAGGCTTTCACCTCCATGTCCGGCCGGCTCCAGTTCTCCGCCGAGAATGCGTAGAGCGTCAGGTAGCGGACGCCCAGTTCGCGACAGGCGTCGATGATCTTGCGAGTCGTTTTCGCTCCCTCCTGATGTCCCTTGGGGCGCGAGTAGCCCCGTTTTTTAGCCCAACGCCCGTTGCCGTCCATGATGATGCCGATATGGCGCGGGTCTGTGCTTTGATGGGTCTGGCTGCTCATTCTCTCCGGGCTGGACTCGATACTGACAAGATCGGGGAGGATCGAAAGCTCCCCCTGCTTTGGCAAGGAATTTGGGGCGCTCCAATCCCGAGCGAGTGCGATTGAAAGCGTGTCCTCTGAGGGACAGAGGTAGGGACCGATCGCCGTGCGGGCCGGAGTGCAGGATCTTGCAGCGCGGATCCCGCGGTCGGCGCATTGGCGTCAACTTAACGGAGGAAGCATCCTTTGGAGGGCAACGCTCCGTCGTTGCCGTGCCGGTTATTCCCTCTGTAGGCTCTGCGGCAATGACGTAGCATTGCCCTCCAGCCCACCGCCTTTTGGCTTAAGTTGACGCCAATGCGCGGTCGGCGGGACGATCGGTCCCTACCAGGACAACGTTTTAGTCGCACCCGGCTGAAGGTGGATTTAGTGGTCTTCAGCCTTTCTCAGCCCAGATAGCTCGGTCCTTTTGCATCCGAGCCTACTGCGCCGCCGTAGTACAGAACGGCAAGCTCCCAAACCCGAATCAGTCATGCGCCCTTCAACCCTCGTTCTCTCAGCTTTGCTAGTAGTGTCGCTTTGCTACGCCGGCTACCTTCAGATTGAAAACGCTCGTCTCAAGCAGCATGCCGCCAGTGAGTCCGCGGCGGAGCCGCTCGCTCAGTCGCCGGTAGTTCCTGAAGCCGACGAAGTCTCGGAGCCGTCGACCGATGAAGCCGCTACCGCTGCTGGCGAAACCGAGACCCCACCGACTGCGCTCGCCCAGACTGAGGCCCAGCAACCCCAACCCCAGGTCGGCAATCGTCGCCGCGAACGCATCGCTCGCATGATGGCCGCCTTTTCCGATCCGCAGATGCGGCTCGATATGGTCGAACGCGCAATGGGTCGCATCGACGAGAGCTACGCCGATTTCTTCAAGAGCCTCGATCTCACTGCTCCTGAACTCGAAACGCTTCGCGCCCTGATGGCAGAAAGAAGCGTGACTAGCAGGGAGCTGCGCATGCGCGGCTTTGCGGCGGAAAGCGAGGTGGAGCGGGCCTTGTTGGCCGAGCAGCGTCGGCAGCAAAGCGATCTTCTCACTGACGAGATCGCCGCTCTGCTCGGGCCGGAAGCCGCTGCCGATCTCGAGAACTACACGGACAGTCTCCCCTATCGCGAAAGCGTCGAGGCTCTGGCATCCAGTCTCAGCTTTACGGATACGCCGATGACGTCTCAGCAGAGCGAGGCGCTTGTGCAGGCGATGCGCAGCGTGTCATCGCAATTCGAATACACGAATGATCTTTCCGGTCGAAGAGGCGTCAGTCTAGGCGAGCTTTCCACCGAAGATCTGGCGCTCTATTTTCAGGAACGCGAAACCTACGACGCGCTGGTGATTTCCTCGGCAGCCTCGACGCTCAGCGCCGAGCAGATCGCCGTTTTAGCCGAACGGCAGCTCGCCGAGCGCGAGCGCGACCAGCGCCGAGCTGAGTTCATGCGGGAGTCCAATAGCGCTTCCGAGCGGTGAGGACGCTCGATCTGCGAATAGGTAGCCGAAGTCGTTCGCGACTTCGGCTACCGGTTTGCGTCCGCTGCAACGCGTTCGATAGCCGCCTTTTTTGCGACGAAGCGGTAGGGACGCTGTGACCAGTCGGGGCCGGCGTAGTCGATCCCGATTCTTGGCGTGGCCTCGATTTCGTGATCGGCGAAACTCGTTCCCCGGTCCTCGAGATGCAACTCGGTGGTGGGCGCCGCAGGCCGGCCATTGAAGCGGCGGTCGATTCCCAATCGCTTGCTCAACCTGCCTGGGCCGCTGATCTCCGAGGTGGCTCGGATGAGAATGGCGGCGGGATAGTCGACAGGTCCGGTAACCAGATTGAGCATCTCGTGCATGCCGTAGACGAGGTAGACGTACCAGTGTCCCGGCGGTCCGAACATCACTTCGGTACGCGCGGTGCGGCCTTTGCTGGCATGGCAGGCCAGATCCTCAGGTCCGTCGTAGGCTTCGGTTTCGGTGATCACCTGCGCGATGCGCTTGTTTTTCGGATACGAGCAGACGAGATGCTTGCCAACAAGCTCGCGGGCGAGGCTCACAGTGTCGGTGGAGGCGAAGTCTGTTGGCTGGAGAAGTTTCGAACTCACGGAGAAAGGATTTCTGCGAAAAGGGTTGGGGCTACTCAAAGTGATGGGAAGCCAGAAAGCTGTTTGAGGTTCGGTTTGCTAGGCAAGGCTTGCGATGCTGGGACTGGGCGTTTGCCTTTTTCGGCATGCCGAAAATCGTGACCTTCACTGCGAACATGCTTGCCGAGACGACCTATCAGGTTGGCGCCTTGCGGCTAGGCAAGTTGGAGCGGGCGCAGCGCGAGTCGTTTCAGGTCGGGGGCAAAGGGCTCAACGTGAGCAGGATGCTCAACCGGCTTGGGGCGGACAACGCGGCGGCGTGCTTTCCTGGCGGGGAACTGGGGGCTCGCTGCCGTCGCTGGCTGGAAGAGCGGGACTTCGAGCTGATGGCGTTTTCCGACGGATGTTCGCTGCGTTCGGGTTGCGTGATCCGTTCGCCTGAGCAGTCGGAGACGACGGTTCTGGGGGTGGACTCCGTGGTTTCGCCTCAAGCGGTCGAGGATGCGGTGGCCTTGCTGCGAACGATTGGCGAGCCGATCGTTTTCGCCATTTGCGGCCCGGTGCAGCAGTGGGATTCGGGGCTGTGGCAGCCGCTGCGGGACTGGCTTGTCGAGCGGGATTCGGAAGTCCGTCTGGCGGTGGACAACTATGGGCCGAGTTTGCCGTGGTTCCTGGATCGGGCTCCCGACTTTGTTAAGGTGAATCGCTACGAGCTGGTCGGTCTGTTCTCCGGATCGGAAGCAGAGCTTCCGACGAGTCGATTGCTGGAGCTGGCCCTGGATCGCTTCGCTTGCGAGCGGTGGATCGTGACCGACGAGGCGAATCCGGTCTGGGTAGCTCAAAGGGGCGAGGGCTTGGAGAGTTTCATGCCGCGTCAGGTGGATTGCGTTTCGGCCACTGGCTGTGGCGATGTGTTCTTCGCAACAGTCTTGAACTGCTTGTACAATGAAAATGGATACGATTTTCTAGAAGCCGCGAAGCTCGGCGCGGAGTATGGGACGCGGAACGCCGAGTCGTCTGGAATCGCGGAATTCGAGTTGTAAGGGGCGGTTGCGTTCGAGGAAAACTATGTTCTGTCGTAGTACTGTCGCGCGAAAGTCGCATTGGAGTTTGACCTGCTTCCGTAAAAGCTGACCGCTTTCCGTCGTAGTTTGCCACCAACGCAAAACTATGAAAGGAAGAGGCCATGGGCAACACGAGCAAGCGCTACAGCGAGGAGGAGATCGTGAGGATTTTGAGGGAGGGGCAGTCCGGGACGGCGGTCTCGGAGGTCCTTCGCAAGTACAACGTCTCCCAGGACACCTACTACCGCTGGAAGAGGAAGTACAGCGGCATGGACGGGGAGCACCTCAGGCGCCTCAAGGAGCTGGAGGCGGAGAACTCCAAGCTCAAGAGGATCCTCGCCGATCGGATGCTCGACATAGAGGCGCTCAAGGAGATCAACTCAAAAAACTGGTCAAGCCCGTAGAGAAGCGTCGAGCCGTCGACCACCTTCGCGAGAGCCGGGGCTTCAGCCTGCGGCGTTCCTGCGGGCTTATGGAGATCTCCCGGACCAGCTACGGCTACCGCTCCCGCCGCGACGACGGCAAGCTGGCCGAGTTCCTCAAGCAAAAGGCCTGCGAGCGCAAGCGCTGGGGCTATCGGCGACTGCACGTTCTAGTCGAGCGGGAAGGCTTCGGCTCGGGACTGAAGAGCACCTACCGGCTCTACCGCCAGCTGGGATTGCAGGTCAAGGGCAGGAAACGCAGGCGCAAGCGCCTGGAGCGGGTCTTCGAGCCCTTCGTCGCCGAGTCCCGCAATCAAAGGTGGAGCATGGACTTCGTGCACGACTGGACGGCCGAAGGCCGGGCAATGAAGCTGCTGACGGTAGTCGACGACTGCACCAAGCAGTGCCTGTGGATCGAGGCCGACAGCTCGATCACCGGCGAGAGCGTATCCAGAATCCTCGACGATATAGTGGAACTGAGGGGCCGCCCCGAAGCGATCCACACCGACAACGGGCCGGAGTTCGCCGGAGTCGCCCTGGATAAATGGTGCTATCGCAACAGCGTGAGGCACACCTTCATCCAGCCGGGCAAGCCGCAGCAGAACTGCTATGTCGAGAGCTTCAACGGGAAGCTTCGCGACGAGTGTCTCAACGAGCACTGGTTCGAGAGCCTCGATCACGCCTTCGGGATCCTGTCGTCATGGCGGGAGGACTACAACGAGGTCAGGCCTCATCAAAGCCTGGGAAACCTCACGCCCAACCGCTACGCCGCCGAGCTGGCGGCCGGCCCCCATGGGGGCCATGCAATGGAAAGAATTGACCAAGCAAACTACAATCTAAACAAGACAACACAGAAGACTACGACTGGAAATGGCTAGCAGAACGGGAGCAGGTCACTCCGCCTACGATCTAGGAAGCTACGAGACCGTCGCCGACTACGACGACCAGGACTTCAACGACTGGCAAAGAGAAAACGGCTATGCAATGGGGGATCCGGACCGAAGCAATGACTGGCATCCTCCAATGCTTCCACCGGAAGAAGGCGGTGTTGAATCACAGGCGGGAGTCAAAGACTTCCTTGTGGGAGCCGTGCTCTATACTGCATATCAACTAGCGGGAGAAGTGGTCCAGCGGCGTCCCAATGCACCCCCTCCGCCGCCAACTCAAATTTCCGCTCCTGCATCTCCTCCTCCCCCTCAAAAGCCTCAGGTTAAAGCTCCCAGACCCAAGAGTTTTTCAAAAATACCGCCCAAGGTCGTAAATCGTCTAAGGTCATTGGCTTCTAAAGTTTCCAGAGTTGGCAGAGGCGGATCTCCTTTTGGCATTGCAATAGAATTGGGGAATAGTATGAAGGACACGCCAGTCGGAAAATGGCTAGAAGAGCGTGGAATACCAGCTGGAATGCCCGAATTTCCGCAATCCGATTCAATTGATTCTGAATAGTTTTACCCAGGAATGCAGATTAGAAATCCCGCAGGCATTATCTTTGATATGGCAGAGCCTATTTTATGGCTTCTTGCTAGAAGATATATAATGACTGATTTTATAAAAGTTTCACATGGGACTTGCTGTTTTAACGTTTTGCCTGAGCATCGTAATATTGTAGACAAAGCTCTTTTTTCGCTAAAAAAAATTGATGAAGAGCTCTATTTGGACATCAGAAGATCAAATCTGTGTTTCTTTTACGAAGATCCGAATCACAAATTTTACGAATGCCCCATCAATAACAGATTCCATATCAAAAGCTGGATGATTCGAGATGGTTTATATTCTGTGTTGTTTGGGGTTGTTGTTGCTTACTTTCATGTCAAATCGATGCGTGACCTGCCTCTCTTCAAAAGATATATAGTTGATCCGAGAAGATTTTACTTAGAGTCCTACGATAGAATGATCGCTTGGATGCGATCAAAGCGATTTCAGCAAAAAGATATCGAATACGCAGAAAACTGCTGGTATTACTACAAAGATATTAGCAGAGATGTTGGGTGATCGACATCAGAAACCAGAACCTACAGGCCAACCATCAGAACTTACAGGCCAACCAATAGCATGGTTTCCAGCCCATGCCATTTATTGATTTATGCGCTTGAATCAGCTCCTTAGCCCTGAAGCTCTTTTAGCGGAGATGTCTTGTGATGGCGTAGTTGCTGGATGCAGGACCGATCGATCTGTCTGGTC
>JANQRJ010000063.1 GCA_028284635.1 Pelagicoccus sp. | reverse complement strand
TCATTGCCGCGGAGCCTACAGAGGGAACAACCGGTGCGGCAACGACGGAGCGTTGCCCTCCAAAGGATGCTTCTCACGTTAAGTTGACGCCTATGCGCGACTGCGGGATCGAGCCCTACCTTGAGTGACTTTTTCAACGAGCTCTTACGGAACGAAGCCTCCTGCCCAGCTTTTTGCGGGACAAAAATCCGTCTCGGAGCGCCTTTTATCCGTCTCGGAGCGGACGGCAGATCTGCGGTTTGCGATACTGCTCGGCATGAACCTCCAGTTCCGACTTCCTCTCGCTTTGAGTCTTCTCGCCGCCGCGACCTCGCTGACGGCAGACGAAACAGCGTCCGGCGATGCCTTCGACCTCGATCCGCTGGTCGTGACTGGCACGCGCACGGAGCGCATCATCACGGAGACCCCCGTTAAGACGGAGCTGCTTCTGCATGGCGACTTGGACGACTACAACATCGCCACCCTCAAGGACGCTCTCAAGCTGGTCCCCACGGCCCGTTTCGAAAACGACTGCCAGAACTGCGGCCTCAACCAAATCCAGCTGCTCGGCCTAAGCACCGACTACACTGCCTTCCTTTTCGACGGAGCCCCGCTCTACAGCGGCCTGGCCAAAGTCTACGGGGCGGACATTTTCCCCTCGGTCTTCGTCGACCGAATCGAAGTGGTCAAAGGCGGAAGCTCTGCCCTCTACGGCCCGGAGGCCATAGCCGGAGTCGTCAACCTCATTACTGAAGAGCCTCGCTCCGATGCCTTCGCGACGAATCTTTCCCTCGAGTCCCTGAAGGGTGGGGCGGAAGAGCTTGAGTATTCGTTTTCCTACGACAGAGCAGGCGAGTCCCTCAGCTACACCGTCTACGGCATGCTGCAAGACCGCGACGGACTGGACCTCACCACCGATGGCTTCACCGAGCTCCCGGAATTCGAGAATACCGTGCTCGGCTTCCAAACCTGGACCAAACCAGTCGAGGATTCTTCGTTGTCCTTCTCCTACCAATACATGGATCAAGCTCATCGGGGAGGCGATCAGCTTCATCTGCCCGAGGAGCGAGCTCGCGTCGCCGAATCGCTCGCTCACGAGCTTCACCTGGCCAAGGTCCACTGGAGCCAGAGACTGTCCTCGGAAATCGACTACACCCTTAAGGCGAGCTATATCGACATCGAGCGCCGCAGCTACTACGGGGCCCGCGGGGACCTCGAACAGCGGGCCTTCGAAGCGGCGGGCAACGAGGGTGACGTGACCGAAGCCTTCATCGTCGCAAACCAGTCCGCCATTGACGCCGTGGGACGCAGCGTCTGGGGCCTCACCCGTAACGACGTGCTCTACCTAGACAGCCAGCTCAATTGGCGCCTCGATCGGCACACCTTATCCGCTGGCCTGCAGTACCGTTTCGAGGACCTCAAGGATGGCCCACTCTTTGGCGATCCTTCGCAAACGACCCAAGACGACTTCAGTAATACCAGCCTCTTCGTCCAGGACCAGTGGCTGCTAGGAGAGAAAAGCGAGCTTGTCTACGGCGGACGCCTTGACCGTCACGACAACGTTGACGGCACCATCTTCTCGCCCCGCGCCGCCCTGCGTCACGACCTCAACGACCACCTCACGCTTCGCGGCTCCTGGTCGACCGGCTTCAACGCCCCCGGCGCCTTCAACGAAGATCGCCATATCGGCGTGAGCGGCGGTGAAGCCATCGTTCTGAACAACACCGTCGGACTGCGCGAGGAGCGTTCCCAAACCTTCAGTGCTGGGGCCGAGTGGCGTCCCGAAGCAAGCGGCGATGCCCTCATCCTGCACTCCCAGCTGCACTACACGACCTTGCAGGACTCCTTTGACGTCGACGACAGCGGCGAGCTCTCCGGGGACGAGGGCATCTGGCTCCGCGTCAACGGCCCCGACTCCAAAGTGCTGGTATGGGAAAACAACGCTAACTGGCAGATCAACGAGCGACTGCAGCTCGACGCTGGCCTTTCCTACATCCGTGGACGCTTCGACGATCCCATCGAACGCGTCACCGGACTCGTGACCCGCGAATTCGTCAAGCGCCCCGAATGGACCGGCCATCTCGGCCTTTCTTACGAAAACCAAGACTTCCTGGACGCCCACCTCTTCCTCAGCTACACTGGCTCCATGATCGCGACCGGCGAGGACGCCGACATCTGGCGCCGCACGCCCAGCTTTCTCGTAGCCGACGTCGGCGTATCCAAAACCTTCGGACAAGCCTTAGGCGACGCCGATCTGGTGCTCCGCGCCGGCATCGAAAACCTCTTCGACCAACGCCAAAAGGACCTGCAAGACAACGGCGAGGACCGCGACGTGACCTACCTCTACGGCCCTGCCAAGCCCCGCAGCGCCTACCTTAGCATCAGCGCCCTGTGGTAGCGAAACTGCGCTTGATGCTCCTTCTGGCTCTGGCCTCCTCTACGTTCGTCCTCAGGTCGAACGGCGAGGAGGCTAGGTGGCTATCCAATCCCCAAAAGGCTGCTGCGCTGGCCGCTTCCAGCGGAAAGCGGCTCCTCGTACTCTTTTCCGACACCGAACACTGCCCGGCCTGCGCGAAGCTCGAGCGTGAGATCCTGACGACAGCCGCTTTCTCCGAATACGCCGAAAAGGAACTGGCGCTCCTACACATCCCTTGCGATCTGAGGACCAACAAAGCGGCAGATGTCTCCCACGAGCGTCTACGCTCGGCCCTCGACGTTGAAATCTACCCCACCTGGTGGCTTCTCGACCAAGACCTTTGCCCCATGCTCTCGGGAGGGTACGTCCCAGGTGGCTCGGAAGCGTTCATCGAGCAGCTAAGCCAAGCTGAAAGAACCAGCGAGGCCGAATCCGCCATCCCCGTTCTCCGAGAGCTCTTCAACTAGTACTACTTTGTTAGATTGTCATCTGTAGGGCCGGCGCTCGTCGCCGCGCCGTCGCGGACCTTGAGCTTGTCGAAAGGCAGAGCATAGATCGAACCTACGCGGCACGTCGCTCCATCCGTCGCTCTTCGAGCTATGGAGAACTCGCGAAGCGACGACCCTACCTTCGAGATGCTCCCAGAGATTTAACAAAGTAGACCTAGAGCGGCTATCGTTTAGTCAGTCGCATTCCCCGACGGGAAGCACACTTTCCGCGACTGCGGGACCCAGACTTCTCCAGTTCCTCGAGCGCTCCATACATGGTGGTAAATTTGCATGGCAAAATTACCAAACGTTAGTCAATTGCATCCTCTCGTTACCAACCGCCAAAAACCTGCCGGCCGCAGGCCACCTAGTCGTCGCAACGCGGCGACTTGACAAAATCCACATGCTTCGTTGCTCAGGTTTCCCTGCGCGAAAACAGGTCGCCTTCGGCGATTAAGTTCCTCGCGAGCAGCATTGGGTGCAACCACGCTTCCGGTCAGAGCTTTTCGAAGCGGTTTCGGAGAGATTTGGTGGGGAAGTTTCGGCCGGGGCACACGGTGTGGCCGGGATCGATTTCCTTGTGGACGGCGAAGGCTAGGCGGCGGGAGCCGACGGTCTCTTGCAGGTAGCCGCATAGCCAGAGAAACGATTCAAGCTGTCTCGGAGTGGGCTTGCCGGTCTCGAAGTCGCCGACGCAGCAGATGCCGATGCCTTTTCCGTTGACCGCGCTGCTTCGCACGTGTCCTCCGGGCAATTGCTTGGTCCATCTCGAGCCGATCTCGATCTCGCCGTCGCCGGAATCGATGCCGTTGCCGATCACGAAATGGTAGGCCAGACCGTTGCTCATGCCGCGACGCAAATGGCCGCGGTGATAGGCTGCCGCATTGCCGTTCCTGATGCCGCTGTGGTGGCCCACGATGAGCGACCAGGAGAGCATCGGGACGGCCAGCGATTCGGTGGCGTTTCTCACCCGCGCGTAGCTGGTTTCCAGCTTGGCGGGGAGTTTCAGGACTTGGCCAATCCTGATTAGGTCGTCCTTTAATCCGTTCTCCCGCTTCAGGTCCCTTACCGAAATGCCGTGAAGCCTGGCTATCTTCGAGAGCGTATCGCCTTTTCGGACACGATAAGTCGGCGGTCGGCCGTTTGCCCATAGACCTGCAGCCCCGCTCAGCATCCCGGCAGCCAGGGTCGCGAGGAAGCGCCGTCTCCTCACTGCGACGACTCCTCCATGCCATGGCAGCAGCTAGCAGCTCGGCAGAGACGAAAGTTGCGGACGTGCCCGGCGACCAGAAACAGGCCGCCGGCCAGATTGAGCAGGGCCATGCCGGACAGCGGGTTGAAGCCTGCCGCTGCGGCGTTTTCGTCTGTCGAACTGGCTACGGGAGCGGGGCAGCAGCCGACGTGTTCGGAACCTGCGGCGCAAGCCGCGTCCGCCACTTCCAAACCGTCTCCCGGCGAAGCGGCGAAGCTTTCGCGCGCAGCGGAGAATGTCAGGATCGCCAGTCCTATGGCCGCGCAAACCGCAACGATGCGATCCTTGTGCCTGCGGCAGCCGGAGAGAACCGCGAGCGTGGTTGTGGGCAAGACCAGGAGCAGCATCCAGAGATGGAAATCCTCGCTAGCCCAGAAAGTCGTCCCGATGAGGGGCAAGGCGATCAACAGAAAAGGCGTCGCTAAACAGTGGATACCGCAGAGGATCGCCATCATGATGGCGGCCTGATCCAGCAAGCCTCTGCCTTGCGACTGGCATCGTCCCACGCTCATCGGTTCCGTGGGGTTGGGGTTGCGGGGCTGCGATTAGAACGTAGTCCTGGTAGGGCCCGATCGCCGAGCGGGCCGCGCTGCAAGATCCTGCA
>JANQRJ010000058.1 GCA_028284635.1 Pelagicoccus sp. | reverse complement strand
GAGCGCATAGGCGTCAACTTAAGCCAAAAGGTGTCGTACTGGAGGGCAATGCTCCGTCATTGCCGTGGAGCCTACAGAGGGAACAACCGGTGCGGCAACGACGGAGCGTTGCCCTCCAAAGGATGCTTCTTACGTTAAGTTGACGCTTATGCGCTGAGCGGGATCCGCGCTACGGATGACCAGACGAGATGCTACTACTAGTAGATGCTTTTCTTGTCGGTGGCGTTCGCGGGCTTGCCCATGGCTTCCTGGCGCTTTGCGGCGGCTTGATCCCACTTGGGGAAGAGTTCCTCGCGATGCTTCGCCTTGGTGGCCTTCATCTCTTCGGGATCGAGACCGATGTAGCGTTGGGCCTTTTCCTTGGTGGAGATGTCGGGCATGGCGATGGGTTCGGTTATTCCGTGACTCCATAGGACGCGAGCGATTTCCTGGCGGGCGGCTCCGGCCTTTTCGATAGCGGTGCCCAGGACTTGCAGGGCGGTGTTGGGGGCGTGGAAGCCGGCTGAGTTGGCGGCGGCGACCCAGTCCCAGCGCCATTGGGCGTGGCGGATGTGGGTGAGCGAGGTCTTCATCTCGGCTTCGGTGGCTCCGGCTTCCCAGGCGGCTTTGGCCTCGATATGGGCTTTGGCTAGGAGGTCTTCCACTATACCGCGCAGCTTCATGACCTTGTCTTGGCGGGAGTAGACGTCAGTCAGGAGAGTGGCTTCGGACTCGCGGTGGCAGACTTGGCAGGAGTTTGCGATGTTGGCCAGGGGACTCTGCACGTGGTGGTCGGTGTACTTGACGCCGCCTTCGGACTTGTAGGGCATGTGGCAGTCGGCGCAGGAGACGCCGCGTTGGCCGTGGATGCCGGTCATGTACAGCTCGTAGTCGGGATGCTGGGCCTTGAGCATGGGGGCCTTGGAGAGCTTGTGGGTCCAATCGACGAATTCGATCTCGTCGTAGTAGGCTTCCATGGCTTCGGCTGAAAAGCCTTTGTCCCAGGGGAAGGTGAGGTATTTGGGGGGATCCTTCTCGAAGTGGTACTCGACGTGGCACTGGGCGCAGACGAGGGAGCGCATTTCCTGGTGGGTGGCTTCGTTGATGTCCTCTCCGCGGCGCTCGAGGGCTTCGGCGAGGGCGGGCCGCGAGATGCGCAGGTTCATGTTGGAGGGGTCATGGCAGTCTTGGCAGCCGATGGCGTTGACGACCTGGTCCCCTCGGTCGAACCAGGAGGCGTTGTAGAATTCGGCGACGCCTTCCTCGTGCATGACGCGGGGCACGTCGGTGGACTTGCAGCTCCAGCAGGTGGCGGGCATGCCGGCGTTGGTGCGGTAGGTTTCCCGCAGGTCGGCGATGGCGTAGGCGTGGCCGCGGCCTTGTTCGTAGGCTTTGGCGAAACCGTAGCCTGCCCAGAGCACGACGAGGTTGGGAAACTCTTCCAGATAGTCCGTACGGGCGCTGCCGCCGTGCGCGCTTTTGAAGTCGGTTTCGAGGCTGCGTTTGTAGCTCTCGTATTGGCGGGGGAAGTTCGCTCCCCAGACTTCGTTGCGGGGTTCCCATTCGGCGATGGGATTGACCATCTTTGCCTGCTTGGCCTCGACTCGCCGCTCCATCACGGAAGAGATGAGGAAGCCGATCGTGAAGACGCCGATAAGGGTGACGAGAAAGATGAGCCAGCCTTTGCTCGAGCCGGCGGCGGCATTATTTTTTGGATTCATTTGAGGGCGCGTTTTGAGTTGAGAGTTGTTCCCGCAGCCATGCGGGCGTGATAGAGTCGAGATCCGGCGTGCGGGTCCAAGGTGCGGAGGAGAGGGAGTTGACGCGGCCATGCGGGGTCTCGCGGTGACAGTCCCAGCAGAGCTTGCCTTCGCCTTCTTCCGCTTGGCCGCGGGTTACGGCTAGGTGCGAGGCGGCGTTTAGCATGTCTTCGTGGCAGCGTATGCAGTTTTGCTGGATTACGCCCATGCCGGGCTCGTGGACCTGGATGACTTGGGGCTCCATGTGAAAGGTGAACATGAAGGCGTGTCGGGCGCCGTCCTTGGCTTTGAAGTAGTATTTGCTGGCGAAGCTGTCGTGCGGCACGTGGCAGTCGTTGCAGTGGGCTACTCGGGCGTGGCTGCCGCGTTCCCAGCTAGCGAACTGGGGCTGCATGATGTGGCAGTTGATGCAGGCTTTGGGGTCGTCCGAAAGGTAGGATGTCGCATTGGAGACCCTCAGAAGGACGAGACTGAGTCCGAAGAAGCAGCCTGCCGCGAGGATGATGGGCAGTCGCCAGCGAGGCGAGATGCGAGGAAGCCTGAAGCGCCGGGGAGGAGGGGGCGTGGGAGTTGCAGGTGCCATGGGAAGCGAGCCGACAGTATAGCTCTCTAAAGAGAATGCTTTAATCGATATAATTCAATATAAAAAGATAGATTAATATTTTTTGAAGCTAGGCTGTTGGGATTGTTAAACTTGAAGGGGGAGAGGGCTCCAGGAGCCCATCTCCTATCAGACGCGAGTTTTATTCTCTAACGTTGGAAAATAAAATGCTCGCTGTGTAGACGCGTTTTCGTGTCGGGAGGGCGTCTGCCGAGACGGTGCAGGTCTTCTAGGCCTGAGCGAGTTCGAGCGTTTGTTTGGGCTGCTGCTGGCTGGGCTGGGCGGCCTGTTGATTGGTCGTACCTTGGCCTTCGATGATTTCGACGAGTTCGCCTAGCATTTCTTGGAGGGAGCCCGCCTGATGTTTCAGGTTGTCCGTGCGGTCGGTCATGCCGTGCGAATTGGAGGCGTGCTGTTGGGTGATCGAGTCGATGCTCACGATTGACGAGGTGATTCCCTTGATGCCGATGCTCTGATCTTGGCTGGAGGAGGCGATTTCTTCGACGAGTTGATCGATGTTCTGTATCTTCTCCGCTACGCTGGAGAGGCTGTTAGCGACTCTCGAACAGATTTCGGAGCCTGAGGCGCTTTTGGCTATGGCTTCCTCTATTTTCGCCGAGGTGTCGCGAGCGGCTTCGGCTGAGCGCTGAGCGAGGGTCCGGACTTCGTCGGCGACGATGGCGAATCCGGCTCCTGCCTCTCCGGCCCGAGCGGCTTCCACTGCGGCGTTGAGGGCGAGGATGTTCGTTTGAAAGGCGATCTCGTCGATGGTGGAGATGATAGAGGAGATGTCCGCGCTGGATTTGGCCATGTCTTGCATGGCGCCGACCATCTCTCCGATCTCGACCTTGCTGCTTTCGGCTTCGGAGCGAGCGTCGGAGGTGAGGGAATTGGCTTTTTGAGCAGCCTCGACATTTTTTTGGGTCATGCTGGAGATCTGCTCGACGGCGGCGCTAGTTTCCTCGAGTCGGGCGACTTGCTGGTGTGAGCCTTGGGCGAGCTCCGCGAAGGCGCGGGATATGTCTTCCGCGGCTTCGTGGGTCTGGGCGCCGTCTTGTTCTAGACGATCGGCGACATTCTTGATGCGCCGTGCGAGGCGGCGCGAGATCTGGTAGAAGAAGCCGAGCGCGAGCGCGATGGCGACGACTGTGGTGTAGAGTTCGGTGTTGCGGATAGCTACGAGGGATTCGGAGGCTTGCTTGCTGGCGGCGTTGAGTTCCTCTTGCGAGATGCAGGTCGATATCAGCCAGTCCCATGGAGAGTAGTAGGCGATCGCGGCAACCATGTCGCGGCTGGAGGATCCTCCGTCGGTTTCCCGGTAGGACAGAAATTCGATTTGGTCGGCTTGCAGGGATTTGCCTCTTTCCACGAAGGCTTTGAGGCTGGGGGAGCCGTTTTGCTCGACGAGGCTGTCGAAGCGTTGGCCGTCGCGTTGGCGGTTTTTCGAGAGGATCAGTTTGCCTTCGTTGCTACCGGTGGTGTTTAGGATGAAGATGTGTCCGGTTTCGCCTACCGAGCGTTGAGCGAGCGTTTCCTTGATGGAGTTGGTCGCGGCCGCTTCTGGCAGGCCGACATAGAGGATTGCGATAACCCTTCCGTTGTCGTCGTGGAGGGGTTTGTAGGCGGTTATGTAGAACTGGTTTACGACGTATGCTCTGCCGAAGAAGGTTTCGCCTTTGAGCACTGTTTGGACGACGGGGCTGGCGTTGGGGATGTAGGTGGAGATGGCTCGATGGCCGGAGAGGGTCTTCACGTTGGTGGCGACTCGAAGCATGTCGCCTTGCTCGTTCATTCGCTGGAAGAGGGTGCAAGTGATGCCGGTTCTGTCTCCCACATCGTCTATGAGAGGGACACGGCGGGTAGAATCGAAGTTTCTCTCTTGGCCTAGCCAGTTTCCTCCGACGAGCAGTCTGGGGAGTTCGATCTGGTTCGACCTTTTTGTGATCTGGTTGATGGCGTTCCATTTCGCGTTTTCGGAAGGGCTGGGCTCAACTTTTCCTGCCTGCTCGAGGATGGTTTCGGCGGTGCTGAGGTAGCTGACGGTCGTCGCTCGGAGCATGGTGTCGACCAGTTGCGCGGTTTGCAGCACCGATCGGGTTTGCTCTTCTAGCTGGGATTTGGCGAGGGCGTCGATTTCGACTTGGATATCTGCCGCGATGCCTGGCGTCTTCCAGAATAGCATGGCTAGGACGGACAGGGCAGGCACCGCAGTGGCGATGCCGCCAATGATTATGAGCTTGGAACTGAACTTCATTGCTCCCCAAACCATCGGAGCAATTCCTAGCAGTTTTCTGCAAAACTGCGGATTTTACTCAAAATTGAGTGTACTTGCTAAAAAGCCGTCGCGCTGCGATAGCGGGGGCTCCCCTGGGCTTGACCCGCCGATACCTCCGCCTGAAGGCGGAGGTATTGTAGTTCCAGGCTTTGTTGCTGCGCTTGTTTGCGGAGAGCGCTAGCTGTTCAACTTGCTGGCAACAGCGCGAAAATTGGCGAGCGCTGCTTCGATATTCTCGACGATCTCCTCGGCTAGGGCTTCGGGTTCGGGGAGGTTGTCGAGGTCGGCCAGGCTTTCGTCTTTGAGCCAGAAGAGGTCTAGGCTGGTTTTGTCGCGGGCGATGAGCTCTTTGTAGCTGTATTTTCTCCAGCGGCCTTCGGGATTTTTGTCGGCGTGCCAGGTTTGTTTGCGTTTATGGCGGTTGCCGGGGTTGTAGCAGGTGATGAAGTCTTTGAGGTCTTCGAGACGTAGGGGCTTTCGCTTTAGAGTGTGGTGGATGTTGGTGCGGTAGTCGTAGTACCAGACTTCCTTGGTGGCGACTTCTTTGCTGGCTTCGCGGTTGTCGAAGAAGAGGACGTTTGCCTTTACTCCATTGGCGTAAAAGATGCCGGTAGGGAGGCGGAGAATGGTGTGAAGCTCGGTAGTCTCCAAAAGTTTCTTACGTACGGTTTCTCCTGCTCCACCTTCGAAGAGAACGTTGTCGGGGAGTACGACTGCCGCTTGTCCCGTGGTCTTCAGCATGGAGCGAATATGCTGAAGGAAGTTTAGCTGCTTGTTGGAGGTGGTTGCCCAGAAGTCTTGGCGGTTGTAGGTGAGCTCGTCTTTCTCTTGTTCGCCTTCTTCGTTGGTGAAGGTCATCGAGCTCTTTTTGCCGAAAGGGGGATTGGCTAGGACGTAGTCGACTGTTTGAGATGGAGCAGCGACAAGGGCGTCGATTGGGTCTATGGGGCTGTTGCCGTCGATTTCTCCAATGTTGTGAAGGAAGAGGTTCATCAGGCAGAGACGTCGTGTGCCTGCTACGATTTCGTTTCCGTGGAAGGTTTCGTTCTTGAGGAAGGCTTTTTGGTCTCGGTTGAGCTTGTAGTTGTCCGGGTTGCTTAGGAAGTCGTAGGCAGCAAGCAAGAAACCTCCGGTACCGCAGGCTGGGTCGGCGATTGTTTTGCCTGGCTCAGGGGCCACACATTCTACCATAGCGGCGATGAGGGCACGAGGTGTGAAGTATTGACCGGCGCCCGATTTGATGTCTTCCGCGTTCTTTTCGAGGATGCCTTCGTAGATGTCGCCCTTGGTGTCGGCATCGAGGAGGATCCATTGCGTGTCGTCGACCATCTCGATGAGGCGGGCAAGCTTGGCGGGGTCTTGGATCTTGTTTTGGGCCTTGGTGAAGATTTGGCCAAGCATACCTTTCTCTTTCCCGAGGGCTTGAAGGGTCTCGATGTAGTGGCCTTCTAGTTCTGCTCCCTTGAGTGGACGCATGACTCCCCATTGGAACCTAGGAGGGACTCCGATCTTTCGATTGTAAGGAGGTCTTGAATACTCATCCGCCATTTTAAGGAAGATGAGGTAGGTGAGTTGCTCGAGGTAGTCGCCGTAGCTTACACCGTCGTCGCGGAGGGTATTACAGAAGCTCCAGACTTTGGAAATGATTGTGTCGGTGGTCATATCGGAAGGGAGTGTTTTTTCGCCCACGAATTGCACGAAGGGACACGAATGAAATTGTAATATCGGAGGAAAGCAGGAGTCTCTGATTCACTCTCTTGTGGTTCGAAGGTTTTGGCTGCGCCAGAGCTATTGAGGTAGGATTATCGGAGAGTTTTATATTTTATTCGCATATTCTGTTTTGCTTAAATAGCTGACTAACAGTATTTAAGGTTTTTGTGAAAGTTGGTTTATTCGCGATTTGTTCGTTTTTTGCAGGCGTTGAAATAAGGTACCCCATTGGGAAGTTTTAAGCTGAAATTAGTAACATTCTAAAAATCAATGACTTACGGGGTTCGAACCAATCTCTGATGAGTTTAGAATTAATGGAATGGCTAAATTTTAGGTGCTTGAGAGTTTTAAGCTGAAATAAATAAGTTATTGATGAACAATGGGATGTGGGATTTATTGAGGGTTGGGGCACCATAAAATGAAATAAGCTATGCGTAGGCGGGAATGTAGCGGGCAAATTTCTTTGAGGCAGGGGCGGCAGGGTCTAACTTGATGAGACCTTGCTCCATTGTGGCCGCGATGATTTGGGATGCGGTATTGCTGCTTCCTTCTGCGAGTCCGAATCGATTGCGAAGTGACTGGTTGGTCATAGGTCTGCGTAGGACTCTTTGCAATACGCAGTGCTGGTAGCAGGCGCGGATGCGATCATTGCCATCCATTTTCTTGAATGGCCGCGGGCCGTGAATAATTACTAGCGTACGTCCAAGAGTGTTTAAGAACTCAGGGGCTGGTAGCTGGAGGAGCTCTGCTGACTCCACTACGCGGTCCACGCCGCTACTCTTTTCCTCGCATATGCCGAATCTTCGCATCAGGTCGGCTAGCCTCTCGTTTCGAGACTGGTAACCATCGATGAAGCGCTCGACGGGTACAATGGGGTCGCCGGGGTTAGAGATCTCTACCCGATTCTTGTAGATTTCGATCATTGGGGAAGCTCCTCGTTCTTCGAAGTCTTGATGGATCAAGGCGTTCGCGACGAGTTCTCGAATAATCACGTCGGGAACTAGGGTTATCTCTTTGCGCAGGGCGTCTTTAATGACCTCATTTTGAGGAAGTTGCGTCATGATGTGCCGCACAAGCCCTTGGAAACCGACTGCGTAGCCTTTTTCACCGGTGATGTCGGAAAGCGTATCCAGTTTAGAATGACTCTTGTATGCAACTACACGTGGTGCTTTGCGGTATACTGAATCAAATTTTCTGAGATTCTTCGCCAAAAGAATTGCTGCGAGGTTTGTGATTTCGAATCCGTCTTCCTTTCGTTTAACCAGTCGTTCCTCAGACAAGCGCTCCAATACAGCGGTTTGCGTTGTAGGGTAGGGTTGTCCAATCAGCTCGAAATACGTTTGCGTATCCAGTAACTGGATGACGTCTTGACCGGACAGATTTGATTCTGCTGCTAGTTCGAGCCACTCGGGCTGTCCCTCTGCGAAGATTGCGCGAAGGCGATCGTCAGACATGGCTTTGAGTTCCTCTCCAACTCGCATCCAGCGGATATTCTCGTAGTCATAGGCTGTGCCGATAGGGCGACTGGGAATCTGAAATACGAGAATTCTGCCGTCTGGATGGAGCACTTCTTCAATATCAACTCGGAACCCGAGTGTATTGAAAATCTTAGACTCCATTCCTGCTGGATTGTCGAATGCAGCAGTTCCAACGACTTGTCGTGGTATTTGGTCCGTAACACCTAGGATTAGGTGGCCGCCTCCTTCGTTGGCGATAGCTACGCAATACTTGTAGAGTCTTGAGTTGTTGAACTGAGTCTTTGCTTCCTTGAACTCGAGCTTTCGCGTTTCGCTTGGAGCGGAGAGCCATAGATCAATTTGTTCTAGGGAAGTACTCATGTGGTTTAAAGAGGGAGTTCGGATTGAGTGGGCTTGGGCAGAGTCTTGCTACGCTTTTTTGTCTGCAGTGAACTCGTCGAGCGTGTGGTCTTACGGACTGCTTTTTTGGCGGCTCTTTTTGCGGTCTTTTCCTGAGGGACTTCAGCTTCCTGTTGGGATTGGATTTTTTCGAGGAGTTGGGAGGCGGGTTCGTCGGTGGGGTCTTGGGGGACGAGTTGGCCGGTGAAGGCTTTTTTGAGGATGGACTGGCGGAGGGCCTCGCTGCGGCGCAAGGCGTCGTCGATCTCACGCTCGTTCTGCTCGATCACCGAAAACTGCGCGTCCAGCAAACGCACGATCTCTTGTTGCTCGGCGAGGGAGCAGAGGGGGACTGGTATCCTCGCGAATTTTCCTGCACTCAGATGGTTGATGCCGACACCACCAGCAGTTTTCGAGAAGGTGCCGTGGAGGTAGAAAAACCTGTAGAGCCAAAGATAGAACTCGCTGTACTCAAGAATGTGTAGTCGGTGGCGAATTACAGTGTTCTGAAAACAGCAATTGGGAATTTCACCTTTCCACATGGCAGGTTTGCCAACTTGGGAGGCGCTACCAGATGCCTCGGACAGAACGAGATCACCGAAAGTCAGTCCGAAGGTTTTTCTTTCGCTTGGAGAAAACTCCATTTCGAGAATGTCTTCTAGCGCCAGGCCCGCCTCGGTGATGTTTGCTGCTCGGATGTACTTCGTCGGGTAGTCTTTTGATACGTTCTTGGGTGATCGTTGTCTTCCCAATTGAACTTCACCGATTTCTTCTGCAGGAACCAACTGCCATTCGGTGGAAATATTCAGAGAGCTTTCTAGTTCTTCTGCTGTCGGCGGGTTGGTCGCTTTTACGGACTTTGGTTTCTTGGGTCGCTTTCCTTCTTTACCGCTCTGTTCCCAAGCAAGGACTTCCGCTTCCCACTCTTTGAGTTGTTCCTCGTAGCGAGATCGACGTTCGGATTGGATGCGGACTAGGAGGTGGTCGGGGGATTCTAGTTTGTCTGGATTTTGGGTTCGCCAGGTTTGGCTGAGCTTGCCCTCGAAGGCTTGTTTGAGGAGGGACTGTCGATAGACGCCCAGTTGATGCTTGGCTTGGCGGAGGCTCGCCTCCCCAGCGTCCAACTCGCTGAACAACTCCTCGATCTTCGCCACGATCCGCTTCTGCTCGTTGAGGGGAGGAAGAGGGATTTGAATCGCGTCGATTTTGGGTGCATTTAAGTTAGGACGACCAACTCCAGCTCCTCCACCCGTGAGTTCTCTTTGGCCTGCTGAACTCTTAAGGAAAGTGTAGATATACCAGTTTGTGATCTCTGGAGAAAGTAGCCGGTATTGAATTAGGTATGCCCCAGGGATTGCGCGTACTTTATCGTTGAATACAGCAAGCGTCCCAAGGCTACCCGTTCTAGTGATAAGGAGATCACCAGTCTTGCATTTATACTTCTCGAATTGCTCTTCGTCCAGAGGTAGTTTGGGTGCAGAGTTGATATCAACTTTTCCTCCTTCGCTTATATCTGAAGTTCGAAGGACAGACACTCCTTCATCAGCATAGTCGTCGCTCGAGAAGCGTGGACCATAAAGTGAAAACTCTTTTAGGCCCTTAAGCGAAGTCCAACTCCATGAACTTGGCAACTCACTCACGCTGTCAGGTCCTTGTTGAGTTCGTCGATGAGGGCGTCCATTTGGTCACCGAATAGCTGATACATTTTGCCGAGGCCGCCTTGGGCGTCGAAGGGGGCGTAGTCGAGGTCGTCGCGTTCGAAGCGGAAGGAGGTGATGATGTGGTCGCGGATCATTTGCACGAAGTCTGTCTGGGCATCGGAGAGGGGTTGGCCAGCATTCTTGCGCAGAATCCAGTCGCGGAAGTTGCGGCGCACGGTGTCGGCAAAGGGAGTGAGTGCCTGGTCGAGTCCGCAGGCGCGGCGGATGAGGGCGACAAGGGCGGTGAGCTCGGTGAGGGGTCGGGCGTTTTCGGGGAGGGAGTCGAGGCGTGCGTAGGCTTCCCAGACGCGGAGCGGGGCGAGGCGTGGTGCCTCGGCTTTGAGGGCGGCGAGCACGTCTTTGATTTGAGCAAGGGTGACTTCTTGGCGGCGGTGGGGCTGCTGGAAGTAGATGGTGAGGGCGTCGAGCTGATCGCAGTGTTCGCGGCAGAAGGCTTCAAAGTCTTGGGTGAAGGTGGTGGATTGCTCGTGGGCTTCGGCATCCCACTCGGCACGGAGGAGGCGGTCGCGGGTGTCGTTGTCGATGGTCTGCAGATTGGCGGTGCACATCTCGACGATCTGGGTGACGACGGCTCCAGTGAAGGGGACTTTGGCGGTGGTGACGAGGGCTTGCTGGGCTTGTTCGCGGGCGGTGTCGCCGGGATCGGATTCGGGGGGCGTATTGGTGAGTTCGCGGGCTTTTTGCTCGATGTTTTCTCCGTCGATGGAGTGGAAAAGGTTTTTTATGAGTTGGTTGAGGGTGGTGCCGCCCATGGATTTGGAGATGGCAGCTTTTTGCTCGGGCTTGAGCATACGCTCGATGCGGGCGAGGCGTCCGGCTGCGGTGGATACGGTGTCAGCATCGGTGGCTCCCATCACGAGCTCCATGGTGATCTCTTTGAAGGGGACGGAGGGCTTGGTAATGGGTGGGCGGCTGGCGGTCTTGCAGGAGCGGGTGACGCCGATGGCGTCGACGATGACGTAGTGGGTTTTTCCTGACGGGGCGGCGGAGGAAACCTTCTTGAGGCCGTCGTGGTCGAGGGTGCGGGTGCCGCGGCCTTTCATTTGCTCGAAGTAGCCGCGGGAGCGGACGTCGCGCATGAAGAGGAGGCACTCGAGGGGTTTGACGTCGGTGCCGGTGGCGATCATGTCTACGGTGACGGCGATGCGGGGGTAGTAGCTGTTGCGGAATTGGGTGAGGACGGACTTGGGGTCTTCGTCGTTCTTGTAGGTGACCTTTTTGCAGAAGGCGTTTCCTTCGCCGAACTCTTCGCGCACGATGTTGATGATGTCGTCGGCGTGGGAGTCGGTCTTGGCGAAGATGAGAGTCTTGGGGACCTGGTACTCGCCGTCGGCATCGGTGCGGTTGGGGAAGATCTGGGGGAGCTTGTCGCGGAAGGTCTTGATGACGGTGCGGATCTGGGAGGGATTGACGATCTCCCTGTCGAGCTTCCGGGCGGTGTAGGCGGTGTCTTCGTCTTCCTGATCCCAGCGTTGGCGGCGGGTGTGTTTCTCGCGTTTTTCAACGAGGCCTTTGAGGACGGTGCCGCCTTGCTGGGTAACCTCGGTCTCGATGAGGTAGGTCTCGCCCTGGACGTTGACGCCATCGGCTACGGCGTCCTCGTGGGTGTATTCGGAGACGACGTTTTGGTTGAAGAAGGCGAAGGTGTAGATCTCGGGAGTGGCGGTGAGGCCGACGAGGAAGGAGTCGAAGTAGTCGAGGACTTGGCACCAGAGGTTGTAGATAGAGCGGTGGCATTCGTCGATGATGATGAGATCGAAGAATTCGGGTGGGACCTTGGCGTTGTAGGCGACGGGGACGGGCTCGCGGTTGTTGGAGCTGGAGCGTTCGGCGGGGTTTTCGTCTTCGGCGGATTCGTCTAGCTCCCTGTCCTGGAGAATCGAATACATCCGTTGGATGGTGGAGATGCAGACTTGGGCGTCGCTGGGGACGTGGGAGGAGGAGAGTCGCTGGACGGTGTAGAGCTCGGTGAACTTGCGGTTGTCGTCGTTGGGCGTGTAGGCGAGGAATTCTTGCTCGGCTTGTTCGCCGAGGTTTCGGGTGTCGACGAGGAAGAGGACGCGGCGGACGCGAGCGTGCTTGAGCAGCCGGTAGATGGCGGTGATGGCGGTGAAGGTTTTTCCAGCGCCGGTGGCCATCTGGATGAGGGCGCGGGGGTGGGCTTTTCTGAGGGAGGCTTCGAGCTGGGTGATGGCGGAAGTCTGGCAGTCGCGCAGGCCGGTTGAGTCGAGGGTCGGGATGTCTTGGAGGCGAGTGCGGAGAGAGGCGAATGTTGCGAGAGATTCGCAGAGGGTTTCGGGGCGGTGGAAGGTAAAGACTTTGCGAGAACGAGGTTTGGGGTCACGTTGGTCGGTGAAGCGGGTGATGACTCCAGTGGCTTCGTAGAGAAAGGGGAGTGGGGTGCCGTTATTCTGGACCCACTTGAGTCTGGCGGAGGCGTATTCGCTCGTCTGCTCTTCGACTACGGTGAGGTTTTGCGCGGCTTCTTCGCGTTTGGCCTCGATTATGCCAATGGGTTTCGAGTCTATGAACAGAACATAGTCAGCTGGGCCAGTGTCTGTGGTGTATTCGCGGACGGCTTGGCCCTTGCCTGTATTGAAGTCGATCGCGTTTTTGTCCTGAACGTTCCAACCCGAAGTCTTGAGCTGCGCGTCTATGGCGTCGCGGGCGACTTGTTCGGGATTTTGGTTGGTCATCGAAGAGTAGTTTTGGTGACGTCTGCGAGAATTGATTTTCAGTAATGGTCGGGTGTGGCGTTTTTGCGAGTTAAAGGTTTATACTTAGTGAAGCTGTTGTTGCTGAACGCGAAAAAGCCGATGCTCTTTCGAGGCATCGGCTTTGTAATTGAATTTTGGAGACGTTGATTCCCTACGCGTCGATTTGCGGGCGGGCGGGGTCGGGCCAGTCGATGTGGAAGAACTTTCCGCGGGGCTGGTCGACACGCTCGTAGGTGTGGGCTCCGAAGTAGTCGCGCTGGGCTTGCAGGAGGTTCGCGGGGAGGCGCTCGCTGCGGTAGC
The DNA here is from genome assembly GCA_028284635.1 of Pelagicoccus sp. Classification (GTDB taxonomy): domain Bacteria; phylum Verrucomicrobiota; class Verrucomicrobiia; order Opitutales; family Opitutaceae; genus Pelagicoccus. Next base: position 83,778 of record JANQRJ010000058.1, on the reverse strand, counting down.
TGTCGTAGTAGGACAGAGCGGACATGAAGGTGGGGATGGCGACGCCGTGGGTGGACGCGGCGGCGACGACCTTGCGCCAGTTCTTCTCGCAGCGCTCGATTTCGCCTTTGAAGTAGGGGTCGAGGAGGAGGTTGGCGAGGTTGGCGTCGCGCTGGTAGGCTTCGTAGATCTTCTGCAGGAAGGCGGCGCGGATGATGCAGCCGCCGCGGAAGATCATGGAGATCTGGCCGAAGTCGAGCTTCCAGTCGTACTCCTCCTGGGCGGCGCGCATGAGCTGGAAGCCTTGGGCATAGGAGCAGATCTTGGAGCAGTAGAGGGCGTCGTGGATGGCTTGGACGAATTGGCCCTTGTCGCCGTCGAAGGCGTCGAAGACGGGGGCGATGATCTTGGCGGCGGCGGCGCGCTCCTCCTTGATGGCGGAGATGCAGCGTGCGAAGACGGCCTCGGCGATAGAGGGGGCGGGGATGCCCATGTCGAGGGCGTTGACCGAGGTCCACTTGCCGGTGCCTTTCTGGCCGGCGGTGTCGAGCACGACGTCGACGAAGGGCTTGCCGGTGACAGGATCGTTCTGCTGGAGGATGTCGGTGGTGATTTCGATGAGGAAGGAGTCCAGCACGCCTTGATTCCACTGGCCGAAGACCGAACTCATCTCCTTGGGCTGCATGCCGAGCATCTTGGACATGAGGGCGTAGGCTTCGCAGATCATCTGCATGTCGCCGTACTCGATGCCGTTGTGCACCATCTTGACGTAGTGGCCGGCTCCGTTTTCGCCGATGTAGGTGGTGCAGGGGACGCCTCCTTCGACGGGCTTGCCTGGGGCGGCGCCTTCGATGGGCTTGCCGGTCTGGGCGTCGACCTTGGCGGCGATGGCTTCCCAGATGGGCTTGAGTTCGTTCCAGGCGGATTCCTTGCCGCCGGGCATGAGTGAGGGGCCGAAGCGGGCGCCTTCCTCGCCGCCGGAGACGCCGGAGCCGATGAAGCGGAAGCCGGCTTCGTTGAGTTCCTTTTCGCGGCGGATGGTATCGGTCCAGAGGGCGTTGCCGCCGTCGATGATGATGTCGTCAGGCTCGAGGAGCTCGGTGAGACCGGCGATGACGGCGTCGGTGGCGCGGCCGGCCTGCACGAGGATGATTATCTTGCGTGGGCGTTTGAGCGAGGCGACGAATTCCTCGAGCGACTGGGCGCCGAAGAGGCCGCCTGGCGTGTCTGGATTCTTGGCTATGAATTCGTCGGTCTTGGAGGTCGTCCGGTTGTAGACGGAGATCCGGAAGCCGTGATCGGCTATATTGAGGGCGAGGTTTTGACCCATGACCGCGAGGCCTACGAGTCCGATGTCTGATTGTGCTGTCGACATAATTTGGCTCTATTTCGAGAGGGCTGCATAAAAGGAGCTCCTCCGGGGTCCAGCAAGCGCTAAAAGGCGTGTTGGGGCCCGGGGATGTGTCGAAATGGCGCCAACATTAGCGAGGCTCGTGGAGCGTATGAGCGGAATTCGGCTTTCGATCCTAATCTTGCTCTTCCTCTTAATCCTAATCTCGGTTGGCGAAGCGGATTAGGAGGAAGAGGAGGATTAGGAGGAGGATTCCTGGCCTAACCGTGCTGGGAGGGCAGGAACTGAGCGATTACGTCGACAGTGGGGGTAAGGAAGGTCGGCTCGTTGCGGTAGTAGATCCAGTTCATGAAGACGATAGCGGCTGCGGCGGCTATGATGGGGTACATGACGAGCTTGGGGAGGGAGCGCAGGCTTTTGAAGACCGAGTACGCGAATAGGACGCCGAGCACGCCAGCAGCGTAGGGAAACCATGACTGGCTGTAGAGCGGCTGAAGAGACTGAAAGAGTTTTTCCACGTACTGCATGGGTATTGCGGCAAAAAGGGTCTCTTCGGTTATCGACTGCCGGGAGCTACGATTTAGTTTCCTGATGGCAATTCACCCAGTCGCTGGCTCCGCCTGCATAGTATTCCTTTTTCCAGATGGGCACGCGGATCTTTATCTGCTCGATGATGTATCGGCAGGCGTCGAAAGCGGGGCCTCGGTGGGCGGAGGAGACGCCTACCCACACGGCGATGCCGCCGATCTGAAGCAGGCCTACGCGATGCTGGGCGAGCGCGGCGTCGATATCGTAGCGGGCTATGGCTTCCGCGACGATGCGTTGACCTTCCTTGCTGGCGAGCGCCGGGTAGGAGGAGTACTCGAGCTGTTCGACGGGCTTTCCTTCGTTGTGGTTGCGGACCCAGCCCTCGAAGGTGGCGAGGGCTCCGGCGTGGGCGTCGAGCAGGCAGCGCTTGAGGGCTTCGGGGTGCAGCTCGGTCTCTTTGAGCTCGAAAGTGGGAAGGGCCATGGCGTTGTGGGTTTAGCCTCCGGCGACGGGCGGAATGAAGACGACTTGGTCCCCTTCTTGCAGCGTCGAGTCCCAAGGGGCGAACTCGTCGTTTAGGGCGATTTGCAGAGCGCTCTGGGGCAGGGTGAAGCCGTGGCGAGTGGCGAGTTCGCGGTAGAGGGCTTCGGGCGTGAGCGCCTCCGTCTCGATGGTTTCGGCATCGAGTCCGCGCTGGTCGCGCAGGAGCGCGAAATAGTGAATGGTGAGTGTGGAGTGTGGAATTGTAAGGGAGGTTGTTTAGTCTGCCTTTCGACGTGCTGCGCTTGCTCTGGGTCCTGCAGATCGGTTTTTAGCCTGTAGGGCGAAATTGCAAATAGACGCTTTTCTCGTTTTCGAACAGCTCTTCGTTCTTACTTCTTCGTTGGATAGTCGCCGCTTTTGCCGCCGGTCTTTTCCAAGAGACGCAGATCCTGGATGACTATGGCTTTCGATAGCGCTTTGCACATGTCGTAGAGAGTGAGCGCGGCCACGCTGGCGGCAGTGAGCGCCTCCATCTCGACGCCGGTTTTCGCATCGGTGACCACGGTGGCTAGGATTTCTACGCTATCGCTACCGACCGGCGCGATGTCGATAGAGCACTTAGTGAGGGGCAACGGATGGCAGAGAGGTACGAGTTCGCTGGTCCTCTTGGCGGCTTGGATTCCGGCGAGGATGGCTGTGTGGAAGACGGGGCCTTTCTTGCTTTGCAGGTCTTGGCCGTCGAATTGGGCAAGGATTTCGTCGGTCAAAACGACGCGAGCTTGGGCGGTTGCGGATCGGCGGGTGACTTGCTTGTCAGTCACGTCGACCATTTGCGGCTGCCGGTTTTCGTCGAGGTGGGTGAATGGGTTCGCTTCGCTCACTTTTTTAGGCATTTAGACTGTCCTTCGACTGCTCCCGTCCCGCGACTGCGGGACGGGATTGCTCAGGATCCTGCGGATAGGTTTTTAGGCAGTAGGGGGGAGTGGTGAATTGGAGCAGAGAGCGTATCCAGTTTTTCGAACAACTCTTCGTTTCACTGCGGCCAGTCGAAATAGCGGAAGGCTTCGCCTTGGGGGAAGATGGAGCGTTTGCGAGGGAGCTCTATGAAGCCGTCGGTCTTGGCCACGGAGACGAAGTCGCCCGAAGTATTGAAGAGGGTGGGAGTCACCCAAAGCTCGCTGCTGGGTCGCGGGTCGGCGCTGACGGGAAGGAAGAGGGTGATGTCGGGCTTGAAGGTTATGTCGTGGCCGAGCTTGGCGTAGAGCGGCTTGGGGGCGGGCAGTCCGGACCATTTGCGCAGGGCGGGGATGACGTAGCGTCGCAGGCAGGTAAAGCAGGAGACGGGGTTGCCGGGCAGGGCGAAAACGGGCATGCGAGCGCGGCCTTGCGAGAATTGTCCGAACCACATTGGCTTGCCGGGGCGTTGGCTGACCCGTTGGAAGCGGATGGCGACGCCGAGCTTGATCAGCGTTTCGGGGATGTAGTCGAATTTGCCTTTGGAGATGCCGCCGGCGAGCACGAGGGCGTCGCATCGTTCGAGGGCGGAGCCCAGCTCTGTCTCGCAGCGTTCTGGATCATCGGTCAAATGAAGCAGTTCCACGTCGCGATAGCCGGAGAGTTGCAGGGCGACGCTGAGAGTGAGATCGTTGGAGCGGCGGATTTCGTGGACTTCGGGCTTTTGCTCGATGGGAACGAGTTCGTCGCCTGTCGAGACGACGATGATGCGTGGGGATTTCGAGACGAGGACCTCGCTCTTGCCAACCGAGGCGGCGATAGCGATTTCCTTGGCAGTGAGGGTGACATTGGGTTCGAGAAGAGTGGCTCCCGCTTCGCAGTCCGATCCTGCATCGTGAACTCCGACGCCGAAGGAAAGGGCGAGGTTATCTTTGAGCTTCGCGACGCCTTCCTCTAGGTCGACTTCTTCTATCCCTAGTACGCAATCGGCGCCCTTGGGAAGCGGAGCTCCGGTCATGATCTCGAAGCATGCCTTCTGGTCTTGCAGGTCTTCTGGAGGGCTTCCAGCGGCGATGACCCCTTGAACTTGAAAGGAGCGGTTGCCCATGTTGTAGGCCGAGCTGCTGAGAGCGATGCCGTCTAGGGTGGCTCGATCGAAAGGAGGAAGAGCTCGATCGGCGACTATCGGTTCTCGCAGGGTTCTGCCGACGGCTTGTTGAAGCGGAATCGATTCGGAGTCGAGCTGACCGATGTTGTCGAGGATGAGAGCTTCAGCTTCCTGTACTGTGATCACGTGGCGACAATTCTAATTTTTACTGAGGCGGCAACGTTTTCCTCTTTGAGTGTTTGTTCAACTCGGTTTCGCTTTTGTTACTTTAGCTAAATGACTGGCTTCCTTGTCTCAGCCAGGGATTTCCTCGAAGGGTGGCGCGGTCTCGAACTCTTCTATCCAGAGGCCTGCAGTAGCTAAGTGCGTTCATGCGAGCTTTAGGGTACTTTCATCAGACATTCATAAGCAGTTTCCAGGTGTCTGAGAATTTCTTTGGTTTGAGCGCTGGCGCAGATTGCAGTCTTGGGTAGGGTTTGCCGTTAACTATGCATGTTCGAGATGAAAGAGGTTGAGCAAATGGTAGCTTCGAATCTTTTTGGTCTCGGTGAATTTAAGTTCATGAGTGCCAGCGACAAGAGGTTGATCAGCGTTCTCGTAGTTGACGAGGATTCTACGTTTTTGGAGGCGGTGACGGGCGAGCCGTCCTTGCAGCGCAAGGGCTGGGTGGTGCGGATTGCCGGTACTGCTGCCGAGGCGTTTCAAGCTGTGAAGCAAGGGCGGGCCGACGTCTTCGTGGCCTCTCTTTCCCTGCCGGACATGAACGGGATAGACTTTTTGGCCAAGAGCAAGGAACTGGCTCCCAACTCCCTGCGTTTTCTCCTCCACAAGGAGTCCGAACGAGAGCAACTGGGGCGCACGGTGGGCTTGACTCATCGTCGCATGGCAAAACCGGTATCGGCTGTGGAGCTGGCTCTCGCGCTTCGCCAAGTACTTGTAACGCACTTGCGGATACGCAAGCCCGAGGTCTCCAGCATTGTGCGCGACACCAAGCAGTTGCACGTCAACACCGAGCCGATGCAGGAGCTTCTCAAGACTGCCGACAATCCGGAGTGCGATCTGGATACGTTGGCGGTGATCGTAAAAAAGCACCCGACTGCGGTGGCGACCATCCTGCAGGTCGCGAATACCGCTTTCTACGGCTCGGCGGGAGGGGTGGAGACCATCGAAGAGGCCCTGCAACTGCTCGGCATGGATTTCGTGCGCAATCTCGCCATCACGGAATTGGCCAAGAAGCAATTGCGTCTGAGTCCCGGACTGCAGGAGCTGGCTAACGCGATTTTGCAGCACAGCATAGAGACCAGCCAATATGGCTTTGGCATGCGCCGTTTCGTTAAAAACGTCCGTCTGGTCCAGCAGCTAAGCAGCCTGGCCTTGCTGCATGATCTCGGCAAGCTTGTCCTCCTGGCAGCCAAGGGCAACGACTATGCGGACCTCATGGGTCAGTCGGTCGATTCCAATACGCCATGCTGGCGTCTGGAAAGAGAGAGCTACGGCTGTGACCATGCAGCTGTTGGCGGTTTCCTCTTTGCCATGTGGGGCTTGCCGGAGATCATTGTGCGGTCCGTCACTTGGCATCACCAGCCGGAGAAGGTCGCGGAAAAATCCTTTTGCCCGACCTCGTTGCTTCATTTCGCGAATTTCGTGGCCCATACCAATAGCGGCGTGTCGTGCTATTGTGGAGACAGGCTCAACGAGCCCCTTGCCGAGGCGCTTGGCCTAGAACTCGACTTCGTGCGGGAGCTGGCGGACTAGCGTCCGCAGGTTGTTTAGGCCGTCTGGATAGGTTGTTTAGGCTGTCCCTCGACGGCGCTGCGCTTGCTCGGGATCCTGCGGATAGGTGTTTAGGCTGTAGGGATCCCGCAATGCGGCTCGCTCGGCGATCGAGCCCTACCCTCTACAGTGCAGATCCCTACAGCAGACAACCTCGCCTAGCTGCGCTAGGCTCGCATCCGTTCCACGCAGGCTTTCAGGGCGGGCACGGGATTTTCGATGTCCGCCTCGTATTCGAGGATGCCGACGCCAGAGAAGTCCTGAGCTTCCAGGGCTTTCAGCAGGTCGGGCAGGTCGAGATTTCCCTCGCCGACGATAGTGTCCTTCCACGCTCCGTCTCGGGCGAATTCGAAGTCCTTGAAATGCATGCCGTATACAAGTCCTGGATACTTCTCTACCCAGGCGACTGGATTGCCTTGGCGCGGCCCGATCTGCATCGCCCAGGCCGTGTCGATGCAAAGGCCCACTTGGGGAGCTCCCAAGCCAACCAGCAGCTCGAGTACGTCTGGCTGCCCTCCGAACATGTAGCCGCCATGGCAGTGTATTCCTACCTTGATGCCGTATTTGTCGCTCCATGATTTGACCTGGGCGAGAGCGTGATTGAAGGTGCCGACCTTGAAGTGGGCTGAAATGTGCTTGGCGCCAGCTGCTGCGGCGCATTCGAAGTAGCTCTCCTCCTTGGCTTCGCCGTTGAAGGTCTGCACGCCTATCGAGATTATGGATACGCCCTGATCTTCGTAGATCTTGATGATCTCCTTCCAACCAGATACGTCTTCGAAGTCGGCATGAACGGCGCACACCTCGATACGGTTAAGGCCGATCTCGCGCACCTTGGCGGCGACGTCAGCGTTGTCCTTGAAGTGGCGGAAGCAGTAGCTCTGTACCGCGAGCTTGTCTAGAATGCTCATTTTTTAGGCGTTTAGTCTGTAGCTTTTTAGTCTGTAGGGATCCTGCAGTGCGGCTTCTGGTCGGACTTTAGAGTTCGACGGCTTTGCCGGTGCGGCAGGACTCGGCGACGGCGTCGAGGATTCGCTGTACGACGAGGGCCTGCTGTGGGGTGACGAGCAGTGGTTCGCCGTCGAGCAGGTGGTTGGCGAAGTTGTGAAAGCGGTCGGCATGGGCCAAGGGCACGTCGGCTGCCACGTTTTCCACGATGCGATAGTCCGCGTCGAGAGGATCGCGTTTGTATAGCTTGGCTGGATACAGGCTTGCTCCTGCCTCGGTGCCGAAGAGCTCGACGTTCATGCGGTTCTTTTCTTCCAGATGGGCTGCCCAGGCGACCTCCAGGTTCACAGTTGCTCCATTGCTCATGCGGATCATGGCGGTTGCCAGGTCGTCCACGTCGAAGGTGATGTCGGTTGCATCGGATATGCCCCAGCCGCCTTCTCCTAGGCCGCGATTGCCGAACTTCGTGTAGGTGGTGCCGAAGACGGAGACCGGATCGAAGTTGCCCATGGTGTGCAAGCAGAGATCGAGCAGGTGTACCCCGATGTCGTTGATCGCTCCAGCTCCAGCCAGAGCTTTGTTGCCGAACCAGGTGCCGAGCTTGGGAATGCCTTCGCGGCGGAACCAAAATGCTTTGGCGTAGTAGATTTCGCCAAGGGCTCCGTTTGCCACTAGGGATCTGATCTTCTGGGCGTCCGGCAAGTAGCGCTGGTTCATGCCGATGGTGAGGGCCTTGCCAGTCTGCTCAGCCACGCGGATGACTTCCTCGCCTTCCGCTGCGGTCATGGCGAAAGGTTTCTCTAGCAGAACGTGTTTGCCTGCCTGCATGGCGGCTATGGTCAGTTCGGCGTGAAACTTGTTGGGCACTGCGATGTAGACCGCATCCACTTCCTCGCAGGCAAAGAGCTGGTCGGCGGTCTCGAAGCGATGCTTGATGTCAAATTCATCGGCCAAAGCGTCTCGCCGCTCCTGGCTGAGATCTTGAACCGCGACCAGGCGGCAACGTTCGTGGTTGCTTAGCGACTTTGCGCTGGAACTGGATATTCTGCCTGCTCCGATGAATCCGAATCGTAGTGTTTCCAAGAGATATGGGGTTGAGTTTTTCGAGAAGAATTTGAGAGGAGCTTTGCCGTCTAGCGAATTCGGGCAATCCGATAGAATAGCAAAAATATCGGATTGTGTGTCCGATTCTACGAGTTAGCTTCCCGTGCATTGCATGAATTCCGATCGTCCCAGCGAACTGCTCTCCGTGGCCCACTATCACCAGAGGCCAGGGACCCAACCTGCGGCTCATGCCATTCGACCGGATGTCGAACTTGTCGAACTGGTGACTGGAGGGCGTGGATGGATCCAGCATGAGGGAGAATGGATCGAGGCGCTGCCCGGATCCCTGTTTTGGCACATTGAGGGAGATCGCACTATCGAGCGAAGCGACCCCGAAGAGCCTTATAGCTGCCTGGCTGTGAGAATGCGGCGCCCCGGCAGCTCCTCGCGTTGCGTGCCGAGAGTGTCCTATTGGCACGACTTGGACGAAGTGTCCAAGCTCACGGAAGAGGCCATACGCCTTTTCCTCGACGAGGACTTCGCAGAGGAGCCATTGCTCGACTATTTGTACTCGAAGCTGAGACTCCAGGCGCTCTTGTACCATTTTCGAAGGGAGCGAGCGGATATCGCGGCCCCTCTACGCCTAGCCCGCTCTATAATAGAGAAGCGTTACGCTGAGCCCATCAAAGTGAGCGACCTGGCCAGAGCTGCAGGTTGGAGCGTTGCCCACTTGCACGATCGCTTTCAAGCGGCCTACGGCGCTACGCCACGGCAGGTGATCCTAGAACGCCGTCTTTCGTCCGCTCGCGAGCAGCTGCTCAGCTCCGGACAGTCGATCAAGGAGATCGCGGCCAAAACGGGCTTCACCCATAGTTCGGCTTTTTGCAGCGCCTTTCGCAGGCGCTATGGGTCGACGCCCAAGTCGTATCGCGACAGCTACTACTATGGCGTTGGACTCGAGCGCGGCTGACCTTGGCGCTTCGCGCCCGTCGCTGAAAAAGAGCTTGCTCAGTCGTACCCCAACTTCCTGCGAGTGGCCTGCACTGAGGGGATGCGACTGACGTGTTTCAGTATCTCTGTCGCTTTTGCTGGTACTGGGTTAGCCTGGACGCGGAGGCTCTTGATTTTATGGCCGCCGTCGTCGGTTCCCCATTTCCATTCGTAGTTGCTCGGCTTCTCATATCGATCGATTCCGTGGGGGTGTTTCGATCCTAGAAAACGGAACAGCTCGGCCGTGTGGCGTACCGGATCCCGTACCAGGTCTTCGTAGCGTATCCAGAAGTTGGATGGATCGTCTTTCGGAAAACGCTCGCTCAATGCGTCGTAGACGCGAGACCAATAGTAGACCGCCATCCAATCGTCGAGAAACCGGGGCGCAAGCGGTTCGGCTTTCCGATAGGCCATCTTGCGCAGGGAGAGCAGGTTGCTGTGCACGTCTCTGGCGAGGATCACACGTCTGGTTTCGGCAACGTTCGGCAGTCTCGGATAGCGTCGTCCCTCGTGGAACCAAGCTGGTCGCTTGAGTAGCACGATGGGTTCGGAAGCCAGCGCCCGCAAACGCCGTTCCGCGTCGGCAGACTGATACTTCTGAAAGTCGGTTTCCGGCAGGTTGCTAACATCCTCCGGAGTAGAGAGCAGAGCCTTAAGCAGGGTCGAGCCCGACCGCATCGTCGAGAGAAGCAAGGCGATTGGCGGTTCGCCGCCGGAGTCTGAAGAAGCTTGGCCCATAGGTCGATCAGGTGAAGGCCAACCGCAGGCCGAGCCAAGAACAAACATATGCCTCGTCCGAGGTGGGGGTCTTGACGAAGACCGGGCGTGTTTTATGTGTCGTCTGGGCCAGCCAAGAGTTTGGCACAGTGGCGCTACTCGAAGAGCGACACTTTGAAACACGCCCACGAAGGTCGGCGACGGGTTTATTAGCTTTCCTTGGGCCGCGCGTCGCGCCAACAATTCTCTCTTTTCCCATGGCAAAAGCACAGTCAGTAATCACTAACGTCCTTGCGGAGCGCTATGCTTCCGCAGCGATGAAGGCCGTATGGTCGCCCGAGGGGCGCATCGTGATCGAGCGCGACTATTGGATCGCGGTCATGAAGGCTCAACGGGAGTTGGGGCTGAAGATTCCGGCGAAGGCGATCAAAGCTTACGAAAAGGTGAAGAGCCAAGTGGATTTGGGCTCCATCGACCGTCGCGAGAGAGCGCTGCTGCACGACGTGAAGGCTCGCATCGAGGAGTTCAATGGCCTGGCAGGCTACGAATGTATCCATCTGGGTATGACGAGCCGGGATCTCACCGAAAATGTGGAGCAGCTGCAGGTTCTGCGTGGTTTGGATCTCGTTCGACTAAAGGCGGTGGCGAGTCTGGGCAAATTGGCTGAACGAGCGGTCGAGTACCGGGACCTGATGATTACCGCTCGCACTCACAATGTTCCGGCTCAAGCGTCCACTCTAGGCAAACGCCTGGCTATGGCGGGGCAGGAATTGCTCGTAGGTCTCGAGCGCCTGCACGACCTAGTGGAGCGCTATCCCGCTCGAGGCTTGAAGGGCGCGGTGGGTACGCAACTCGATCAGCAAACCTTGTTCGAGGGCGATTCGAGGAAAGTAGCGGCTCTGGAGGCGAAGGTCGTCGAACATCTCGGCTTTGGCCGCGTGTTGGACAACGTGGGCCAAGTCTATCCTCGTAGTTTGGACCTTGATACGGTATCGGCCTTGGAGCAACTGGCTTCGGCGGCGGTCAATTTGACCACTACGGTTCGCCTCATGGCCGGCCAGGGTCTTATGACGGAGGGTTTCAAGAAAGGGCAGGTCGGTTCCTCGGCCATGCCGCATAAGGTCAACTGTCGCAGTTCCGAACGTATCCATGGTTTCGGTACGATACTTAAGGGCTATGCTGCTATGGCTGCTGGCCTGACTGGAGGCCAATGGAACGAGGGAGACGTGTCTTGCTCGGTGGTGCGACGCGTGATGCTGCCTGACGCCTTTTTCGCCATAGACGGCTTGATGGAGACCTTTCTTACTGTGCTCGGCCAGATGGGCGCGTTCGAAAAGGCGATCGCCGCGGAAAACGCCGTGCAGCTCCCATTCCTGGCCACGACCACGATTCTCATGGAAGCGGTGAAGGCTGGGGCCGGTCGCGAGGCGGCTCACGAGGCGATCAAGGAAAACGCTTTGGCCGCGAGTGCCGAGATCCGCGAGGGGCGGCCTAGCGAGGCAAAGCTTGCCGAACGTCTGGCGCAGGACGAACGGATTCCGCTCGATAGCAAGGCCTTGGGGGCTCTGCTAGCTCAGTCTTCCCGCTTCACGGGAGCGGCCCCGCGACAGGTGGATCAATTTCGCAAGACCGTGGCGAAGTGGACCAAGCGTTTTCCTGCCGCGGCCAAGGTCAAGCCAGGCAGCTTGCTTTAGTGAAACCGTAGCGCGGAGCTTCAGCTCGCGTCCGCATTGTTTCTTATCCTCATCCTCTTCTTCATCCTCATCTTTAACCTGGGATGAGGATGAAGATGAGGAAGGGGGATGAGGAGGGCGAATCGCGGTCGCGGGCTTGAAGCTCCGCGCTACGCTACCGGACATACGCGTAGACGGGATACTTTTGCAGCACGCCTTTTTCGTCTCCCTCGCTTTCGAGGAGGAATACGGCACGGGAGCGCGCCGTGGAATCGCGAGGAGTCAATTTGAGCAGGTATTCCTGGCCCTCGCTCACGGTTTCGATGGCGTACTCGAAATTGTTGGCCTGTTCCGGATCCTTGGATTTGACGCCGGTGATCGTCATGGGGAACTCCTCGTGGAACTTGATGCGGATTTCCTGAGTGCTGGCCTCGTCTCCGCTGTTCCAGAAGCGGACGCGCGGCGTCAAGGTGACGGGCAGAGGGATGTCGACTTCCAGCGTCAGTTGATACTCGAGCGTCTCTTCATTCTGCTCGGTGAACACCGTGATCTTCTTGTGCTGCTTGCCTTGTCTAGATCCGACCGTGAATACGGCCTCGAGCTCGCCGCTTTCGCCTGGCTGGTACTCCGTTTTGCTTAGGCTTGGCACGGTACAGCCGCAGTCTGCGTCCGTTTTCGAAATCGTAACGGGCTGATCGCTGGCGTTGGTGAAGCGGTAGATCGCCTTCACGCTTTCCTGTCCGAACTCCGTGGCGAACTGCTGGCTGGTCGTTTCCCACTGCAGCCTTTCTGCGGAAGCCATAGAGGTTCCCGCGACCGTGGCTGCTAGAAGGAAAGCGAAGAGGGCGAAAGTGGGGTAGTGACGGTCTTTCATAGCTTGGGAGAATCAACTGCTTCGTCGTGACAAGTTCAAACCTTTCTTGGAGAGACGGCTTATCTGAGCGTTTGTTTGGCAAACGGCTTGATCCGGGCCGCGCATGCGGTTGTCTTGGCGTCCCATGACTGACTTCACCCGGCCCGATGGCCGTTTGTCCGACGCCTTGCGCGAGATTTCCTTCGAAGCGGATTTTGCCGCGAATGCCACGGGCTCGGTGCTTGTGAGCTTTGGCGATACCAAGGTGATCTGCGGGGCCATGCTCGAGAAGCGCGTCCCAAGCTGGATGCGGGCTCAGAACGTCCCCGGCGGTTGGCTCACTGCCGAGTATTCGATGCTTCCCTACAGCACGCTCGAACGCAAGCAGCGCGACTCCTCCCGCGGCAAGCCTGACGGACGCGGCGTCGAGATATCCCGCCTCATCGGTCGGGCTTTGCGAGCAGTGGTCGATTTGCAGAAGCTCCCTGGCCATACGCTTTGGATCGACTGCGACGTGTTGCGGGCCGACGGAGGCACCCGGACCGCTTCCATAACCGGGGCTTACCTGGCCGCCCGGCTCGCCGTGCAAAAGCTGGTCGACGAAAAGGCTCTGCCGGAGAATCCATTTACCGATTCCGTAGGAGCCGTCAGTGTCGGTATCTACAACGGCCAGACGGTGCTTGATCTTCCCTATGTCGAGGACCGCGATGCGACGGTCGACTTCAACGTCGTCATGACCGGCAAAGGGCAGTTCGTCGAAGTCCAAGGCTCCGGCGAAGAGGCCACCTTCACCGAAGAGGAGCTCGCCAAGCTCATCGCTCTCGCCAAAAAGGGCATCAAAGAGATCTCCGGTATGCAGGCTGCTTTCCTCACCAAGCATTTGCTCGGCGATCTTTCTTTCTGATCGCCGTGCTTGATTAACCTTCCACCTAGGCTTTCCCTCTCATCACCAACTGCGCACACCGTCCATGAATATCCACGAATACCAGGCGAAACAGCTCTTCGAAGAATTCGGCATCCCCTGTCCAAAGGGATCCGCCACCAGCTCGTCCCAGGAGTTCTCCTCCTGCATCGACAGCCTAGGCGAAGGCCTGATTGTCGTTAAATCCCAAATACACGCTGGCGGTCGAGGCAAAGGCACGTTCACCGATGGCTTCCAAGGCGGCGTCAAGCTCGCGAAGACCAAGGACGAGGCCGTCGAATACGCCACTCGGATGCTCAACAACACCCTCGTCACCATTCAGACCGGACCTGCCGGGCGCGAGGTCAAGACCATCTACTTCACCGAAGGCGCCGACATCGAAAAGGAGTACTACCTCGCCATCCTTATGGACCGAGCCACTTCCCGTCCCGTTGTCGTGGCCTCGACGGAAGGTGGGGTCGACATCGAAACCGTCGCCCACGAGACCCCCGAGCGCATCTTCAAGGAAGTCGTCGATCCAGCCATCGGCCTGCAGGCCTACCAAGCCCGAAAGATCGCCTTCGCCCTCGGCTTCGAAGGCAAGCAAGCCGTAGCCTGCGCCAAGCTCATCTTCAACCTCTATAAGATGTTCTGGGAAAAGGACTGCGACATGGTTGAGGTCAATCCCCTCATCAGCACCAAGGACGGCGGCGTCAGCGCTCTGGACGCCAAGGTCGGGTTCGACGGAAACGCTCTCTACCGCCGTCCCGACATCACCGCCATGCGAGATCTCGACGAAGAGGATCCCAAGGAAGTCGAAGCCTCCAAGTACAACCTCAATTACATCGCCCTCGACGGAAACATCGCCTGCCTCGTAAACGGAGCCGGACTCGCCATGGCTACCATGGATATCATCCACCACGTCGGCGGCTCTGCAGCCAACTTCCTCGACGTGGGCGGAGGCGCCACTGCCGAGCAGGTTACCGCTGCATTCAAGATCATCCTCAGCGACCCCAAGGTCGAAGGCATCCTGGTCAACATCTTCGGCGGCATAATGCAGTGCGACGTCATCGCCCGCGGCGTCATCGAAGCCGCCAAGGCCGTCGAACTCGACAAGCCACTCGTCGTTCGCCTCGAAGGCACCAACGTTGAGCAAGGCAAGAAGCTGCTCGCCGAAAGCGGCATAGAGATCACCTCCGCCGACAGCCTGGCCGATGCCGCCAAGAAGATCGTCGACATTGTCGCTGCCAAGTAAAAGACCAACCGTAACCAAGATTTCGATACAATGAGCGTTCTTGTAAACACAGATACCCGCGTCGTTTTCACAGGCATCACCGGCAAGTCCGGCGGCTTCCATGCTCGCCAGTGCATTGAGTACGGCACCAAGGTCGTGGCCGGCGTCACCCCAGGCAAAGGCGGCCAGAAGTTCGACGACACCGTTCCCGTCTTCAACACCGTTGCCGATTCCGTCCAAAAGGAAGGAGCCAACACCGCTTGCGTGTTCGTGCCGCCCCCCTTTGCTGCCGACTCCATCCTCGAATGCCTCGACGCCGGCATCGAGCTAATCATCGCTATCACCGAAGGCATTCCGGTTCGCGACATGGCCATCGTCAAGCGCCGCCTGCTCGAAACGAACTCCCGCCTCATCGGCCCCAATTGCCCCGGCGTCATCACGCCCGGCCAGTGCAAGATTGGCATCATGCCCGGCTATATCCACAAACCGGGTACAGTCGGCATCGTCAGCCGCTCCGGTACCCTCACCTACGAAGCCGTCTGGCAAGTCACCTCTCTCGGCTACGGCCAGTCCACTTGCATCGGCATTGGAGGCGACCCCATCAACGGCACCAGCCACACCGATGCTATCAAGCTCTTCAACGAAGACCCGGACACCGAGGCTATCGTCATGATCGGCGAGATTGGAGGCGACGCTGAAGAAAAGGCTGCTGCCTACATCAAGGAGCACGTCAAGAAGCCCGTTGCCGGTTTCATCGCTGGTACCACGGCCCCTCCTGGTCGCCGCATGGGTCACGCCGGAGCGATCGTCTCTGGAGGCAGCGGCACCGCCGAAGCCAAAATCGCCGCCATGGAAGCCGCTGGCATCGTAGTAGCCAAGACCCCCAGCGACATGGGTGCCGCTCTGCTCGAAGTCTGGGGTAAGTAGGGGCGTCGGACTGCAAACCCGTAGCGCGGAGCTTCAGCCCGCGTCCGCGAAGACTGGATCCTGTCGACGGACTCGGGCTGAAGCTCCACGCTACGAATACGCTTTGACGCAGGCTGAAGCTCCGCGCTACGGTGCTTGCGTGTTCGATCTCCGAGAAACGCAGCGCCGTTGGCGAAATCGTTTGCCACATTGGGAGGTAAAGGGGGCTTCCTTCTTTATCACGGTTCGCTGTGCAGGATCTTTGCCAAGAGAAGCCGCCGAACGGATTCGCGTATTGAGCGACAGCATTCTTAGCGTCGATGCTGAATCGGAGCAATACTCAAGACTACAACGCCAGTTGTTTGTAGCTAGCGAAAAGTATTTGGATTCTGGATATGGGTTTTCGCCGTTCGAAACGGGCGCCGTAGCAGAGACTTTTGTCGAACAGCTTAGCTCCTGGGCGGTCGAAAGCAAATGGACGCTTGAAGCGTATTGCGTGATGCCAAACCATATCCATCTATTGGCGCGAAAAGACGATGAGGATTCGCTCGACTTGAAACCGTTTATGACTCGTTTGAAAGGAAGTACCGCTAGATGCTTGAACGAGATTCTATCTCGTTCCGGAGCTTTCTGGCATCCCGACTGGTTCGATCGCTGGATGCGTTCCGAAGCGGAAAAAAGCCGAACGGCGAACTACATCATGAATAATCCGGTGAAAGGAGGCCTGGTCAAGAACGTCGAAGATTACAAGTTCTCCTACCGTAGCGCGGAGCTTCAGCCCGCGGCCACATTGAAGGATCAAACCAACGCGGTCGCGGGCTGAAGCTCCGCGCTACGGTACGTTTCCATATGGCTAACATCGTTTTCTTCGACGGCGTTTGCGGGTTCTGCAACAAGTCGGTGGATCTTCTGCTCAAGATGGACGACGGTAGAAGGCTGAAGTTCGCCCCCATTCAGGGCGAAACCGCAAAATACTACTTACGTCAAGATCGTCGCGAAAATGTGGATACGATTTCATTCTACGATGGGGAACGTCTCCACTATCGCACCACGGCGTTGCTTAAGATTGGGCGAACGCTTGGCGGGATCTTTTGGATATGCTACCCATTGATCGTCGTGCCGGCGCCTTGGCGGGATGCCGCCTACAATTGGTTCGCCAAGCGCCGCTATCGCTTCTTCGGCAAGAGAGACGCCTGTCGCCTGCCGACGCCTGAAGAGCGGGAGAGGTTTCTAGATTAGGTGTTTAGGCGGTAGGCTTTTAGGCTGTAAGTGGGAAGAGCCCTATTAAACCTATGGCCTGGAAACCTACCGCCTAGACACCTGGGCGCTTTGCGCCCTCACCCGGTCGTTCTCAGTCCTGCTGCGATGGCGTTGATGCTTTGCAGGACGCGGCGCAGGTCTTCTTCGCTTTGACTGGCTCGCCAGATCTTCAGCAGCTCGAGCTGCTGGGAGTGCAGGAGATCAAGCCATTCGTCGCGGGCGTGCAGGGTCTTGTGGAAGCGAGGGCGTCGTTTTTCGAGCGGCCCATCGAGCAATAGCCCGAGCTGCTCTCGAGTGCGCCGGTGCTCGCCGAGAATGAGGGCTACGAATTTTTCGCGTACCGAGTCGTCGGAAACGAGGTCGGAGTAGGCTGCCATATGGTCTTCGGCGGCGCTTTCCACGCTGGTTTCCACGTTGTAGAGCAGGTAGCGCAGGAATGGCCAGCTTTGCACGCTGTCCTTGAGCCTGGCGTAGAGGGCGGGCTTTTCGCTTTGCAAGGCGTTCAGAGCTGAGCCGACGCCGTACCAGCCTGGCATGTAGAAACGGGACTGGTTCCAGCTGAACACCCAGGGTATCGCTCGCAGATCCTTGAGACTCGGCTTGCCGGAGCGTCGAGAAGGGCGCGAACCTATGCGACTGTGTTCCAGGGCATCGATGGGAGTGGCTTGCCGATAGAAGGAGAGAAAGCCATCTTCACGCAGGAGGCCTCGGTAAGTGTCAGCGCTGTATTCGGAAAGGAAGGACATGGCCTCTTCCAGTTCGCTGCCTGGCGTATTGCGGTTCTCGCAGAGCTGGGGGCCCACGGAACCGGCGACGAGAAGCTCGAGGTTTCGGGCCGCGGTGAGGTAGTTGTTGTACTTCTGGGCGATGACTTCGCCTTGCTCGGTTACGCGGGCTCCCGGACCGAGCGAGCCTTCTGGCAGGGCCTCTAGGAAGCGGTGGGTCGGTCCGGCTCCACGGCTGACCGTGCCGCCCCGGCCATGGAAGAAGCGGATGGAAACGCCGAGCTTTTGGCCTAGAACGATGAGACGGCTCTGGGCATTGAAGAGCCCCCATTGACTTGCGATGATGCCCGAGTCCTTGTTGCTGTCGCTGTAGCCGAGCATCGCTTCCTGCACAGGGGTGACGTCGGGCTGGGGCTGGGCGTCGCCGCCTTCGCAAAGAGCTTCGTCGAGCGCTCGCTGCTGCCAGGGCAGGCTGGCCTTGATTAGCGGATGGCTGAGGAAGTCGGCCATGATGCCTTCGCTATTTTCCAAGTCGTCGAGGGTCTCGAAAAGAGGAGCGATCGGCAGCAAGCAGACAAGACCGTCTGGCGTCTGTCGGGCGAGTCCAGCCTCGCGACACAGAGCGCAAGCGACGAGCAGATCGGAGAGAGACCTCGTCATGCTGATGATGAGAGGTCCAAGTCCGGATCGGCCATAGAGACGTAGTTGTTCGGCAACTACTCTTAGGCAACCGACCGCTTCCTTGGCTTCGGTGCCGAGCTCGTGATGCTTTTGGGCGAAGGGGCGGGCGTGGGTCAGTTCCTCGCTGAGGAAGGCGACGCGACGTTCTTCGTCCCACTCCGCGAAGCTTCCGGCATCAGGAATGCCGGCGGCGGTGAGCAACTGGACCATCGCCCGGTCATGATAGTCGCTGTTCTGTCGAATGTCCAGGGCTGCCATGTGGAAGCCGAAGGTATCCAGAAACCGGATAACGGGTTCGACATAGGCGCTTGCCAGGCGCTGGGCTCCTGTGTCGCTGAGGGATCGGGCGAGCAGTTCGAGGTCGGCGATCAGCTCGCTTGGCTGGCGGTAAGCCGTCCGAACGCGCTGGCTGCGCGGGAGATGGGCGCGCAGGGCCTCGACGAAGCGCCGCCAAGGCTCCTCTATCTCCGCTGCCTGAGGAACGGTCGGATCGAGCTCCCTCAAGCGCTCGTGCAGGTAGTCTGGGGCGGCTTGGAAGTTCTGCGAAAGAGCGAGATTCTTGCCGAGCTGCTTCAGCTGCCGGTTGAGCGAGTCGAGCGCAGTCTTGCGTAGCTGGGCGAAGGTTTCCTGGGTGACTTCGGCGGTGACCAGGGGGTGTCCGTCCCGGTCGCCTCCAATCCAGCTGCCGAATCGAATTTTTGGATACAGACGGTGGTCGTTTTCGTCCCAATTGATACCGGCTCCGTTCAAGGCTTCGCGGAAGCGGGTATCTGCGATCTGCAGGGCTTCGGGAAATTTCTCTTTGAGATAGTAGAGGATGTTGTCGCGTTCGGAGGCGACATCGGGCTTTTCCACGAGGATCTCGCCGCTGCGCCAGATGAGTTCTATGATCGCTTTGATGCGGTCGCGGATTTCGGCTCGCTCGAGTGGGGTGTACATCTGGTTTTCCAGCTCGACGAGCAAGACATAGAGCTGGCGGTGCTGGTTGAGCACGGACCAGCGCTTGGCTTCCGTCGGGTGGCCGGTGAGCACGGGGGTGACGGAGGCTCTTTGGACGGTTTGCCGAAGCTTCTCTGGGGTTATGGCGCCGGATTCTTGGATGCGCTTTAGCCAGTAGCTCCAAGAGCCGGTGTCGGCGGCAGGCTCACCTTTCGCTTCAAGCGCCCGGGCAGCTTGGTTGGAGGCGTTTTCCTCGACCAGGTTCATTATCTGGAAGGCGATGGAGAGAACCTGGGCGCTTTTCTCCGCCGGTATTTCGGCGGGCGAGGGCAGTGGGCGCTGCAGGAGCTGGGCGAGCTCGGTCTCGTCGACTTCGTCCAGAACCTCGCGGGCGCAGGCGAGTAGGTAGTCGATGTCGCGGTCGACTTTTTCCAGTCCGGCGTGAATGCGTTGGGCGAATGAGCTCATAGATAGTCCTTGGCAGGGCGAAGATTTGGTCCGGCCGCTATCGGGATCAACGCAAATAGTCCGAAAGCGCCGATCAACGACCCTTCATTTAATTCTCTAACGTTAGAGAATTAAGTTGCGGAGGTCTTCGGACAAGAAACGCCTCTCGGTTGTGAGAGGCGTTTGCAGGAAAGTCGGGCTGTTCGTGAAAGTCTAGCTCAGGAGGGCTTTGTACTTCGAGCTGTTGCCGATCATGACGAGCGCCAGCAGGACGACAAAAACGACGGCGCCTGCGATGTTGGCGACATCGAGGGTGAGGTGGTACATGAAGGCGTTGAAGGCGATGGGCGCTAGGAGGATTGTAGCGAGGCCGACTGCTTTGTTGACGAGCAGAAGGACTGCGGAGACGAGGTATATGATCGCGATGGTTTTAAAGATATACGAGCCTGCGATGACGGACATGTACTCGGCGGCGAAGCCGGTAGGCTCGGGCATTTCGAGGAAGAAGAGGAATTTGTTGAGTCCGAAGACGATCATCATGACGGCTAGAAGATAGCGGGCGATGAGGGAGACTTTACTCATAGTTCAAGTGGGTACGGGTTAGGGTTTTGTGGGTCATCGGTGACGCCGCATGGGACGATAGACCTCGATCGAATCGATTCAAGCGATAGTTCCAGCCGCCCCGGCTGATGGAGGTGTGATTCAAAGTGTCGCTCTTCGAGCAACGCCACCGTACCAAACTCTTTCGAGTTCGGCTACTTCGCCTATGCGAAACTTGCTTTGGTAGCCGAACTCGAAAGAGTTTGGTACACCCAGACTACACTTAAAACCACGCCCGGCTGATGTTTGGCGGTATTGGAGATTCCGGGGGCGTTGACGGTTTTTTGTCCGAGGTTGGAAGAAAACGTCTGCGTGGCTTGGTCTCGGTTGAGGGTACGGTATGAATTTTGATGATTCAAAATCGACTCGATGAGTCTTCAAAGTTTGCTTGCTTGGCGGCTGAGGGGCTCTTAGTTCGCTTGGCATGTCAAATTTTCCTTTAGAGGCGCACGACTTGACGGTGGCTTACGACCGGCGCCCGGTAATCTATGGAGTGGACGTGCAAGTACCTGAGGGAAAGCTGATTGGCATCTTGGGGCCGAATGGGGCGGGCAAGTCGACCTTGATCAAGGCGGTGATGGGAATCGTGCCGAAATCGGGCGGTTGGGTGAAGGTCTTCGGTAAGCCTTTCGAGAGAAACGCGGCTCGAGTGGGCTATGTGCCGCAGCGGGAATCGGTGGATTGGGATTTTCCGGTCAACGTGATGGACGTGGTGCTGATGGGTCGCTATGGCAAGTTGGGACTGACGGGCAGGTTGAGTTCGAGCGACAGGGACGCGGCTGCGGACGCTCTGGAAAAGGTGGGGATGCTGCCGTTCGCCAAGAGGCAGATTTCCAATCTCTCGGGTGGGCAGCAGCAGCGGGTCTTTCTGGCTCGGGCCTTGGCTCAGGAGAGCGATTTGTATCTAATGGACGAGCCGTTCGTGGGCGTGGATGCTGCTACTGAGGCGGCGATCATCGAGCTGCTGCGCGAGCTGAAGAGTCGGGGCAAGACGATCCTGGCGGTGCACCACGATTTGCCGACCGCTCAGACCTACTTCGATATGCTTCTCCTTTTGAATATGCGGCTGGTGGCTTTCGGGCCGACGGAGGAGGTTTTCACTCAGGAGCTTCTGCAAAAGACCTATGGCGGGCGGTTGACTATTCTTGCCGAGGTGGCGGACCAGCGTGTGCAGCGTAAGTGATCAAGACGTGGGTTCCGGAATGACAGCGTTTTTCGAGTACGTAGCGCGGAATGTGGTTCGGCGCTTGGGCAGCTTTGTAGGGCTGGCGCTCGCGCCATGCCGCAGTGCAGGAAAACGCTGCAGGATCGGGCTGCCGCGGCGCGGCGCAAGCGCCGGCCCTACAAAGCTGGTGGAGTCGGCAAGCGTGACATGGGCTGAAGCTCCGCGCTACGTGGTGGGACTGGCCTTGGCCTTGCTGGTCGTATCCTCGGCCCGTGCTGCGAAAATCGGCGATTTGGAGTCGCTCGACTTTGGGGAGCAGTTCGCGCGCTTCTTTACGCTGCAGGACGAGATCGTGAGATTGGCTCTGCTGGGCTCGGTTTTTCTCGGAGTGAGTTGCGGTTTGCTGGGCAGCTTTATCGTGGTGCGCAAGCTTTCGCTGTTTGGGGATACGCTTTCGCATGCGGTGCTTCCGGGGGTGGCTATCGGGTATTTGGTATCCGGGTACAAGGATCCCGTGGCGATTTTCGTCGGGGCTACGTTGGCTGGGCTTCTGGGAACGGTCCTCGTGCAGCTGATCAAGAAGACGACGCACATAAAGGAGGACAGCTCGTTGGGCATGGTGCTTGCTGGGTTCTATGGACTAGGGGTTGTCCTGATGAATCGGATACAGGCGATGCCTACTGGAACGCAGTCCGGCCTGGACAAGTTTCTCTTTGGTCAGGTAGCGGCTCTTTCCAGTGTCGAGGTCTGGATGATGGGTGGCGTGGCTTTGGCTTCGATCCTGTTGGTGACGGTTTTCTATCGGCAGTTTCTGTTGGGCAGCTTCGATGTAGGCTTCGCCCGAGGACTGGGGCTTCCGACAGGCCTTTTTCACTATCTGCTGATGTTGCTGCTCGCCTTTACGGTGGTCGTTTCGCTTCAGGCGGTGGGCGCCGTACTGGTTTCGGCGATGTTGGTGATCCCGGCGGCTTCCGCCTATCTGCTGACGGATCGGATGCATCGGATGCTGATCATCGCTAGCGTGTTTGGGGTGCTTTCCGGAAGCTTGGGGGCGTTTCTTTCCTTTTTTGGAAACAGCCTGCCTACAGGCCCACTTATGGTTTTGGCCTCGAGTTTCGTTTTCTGTCTTTGCTTCTTTCTCTCGCCGCGTCACGGATTGTTTTCCCGGTGGCGCAAGCGTAAGACCCGAGATCATCGTATCCTAAACGAGAATACGCTCAAGGCTATCTACCATGTCCGTGAGGAGCGTGGTTTCGTGGGAGAGGGGGTCGGACTATCGCAGCTGGCGGAGCGTATGGGCGAAACTGCGGAGGAAGCGAAGAGACGGGTGAGGGAACTGGTTTCGGCTGGCCTTTGCGATATTCAAGAGAGCGGCGCTAAGTCTGAGGCTCTGCTGAATCCGGATGGATGGCTGCGGGCTTGCGCGGTGATTCGCAACCACCGTTTGTGGGAGCTTTATCTGACGAATCAGGCGGCCTACGAACCGGACCACGTGCATGATGATGCGGAGGTCATCGAGCACGTTTTGGGCGAGGATACGGTGCGCCGGCTGGAGCGCCTGTTGGACTATCCATCCCAGGATCCGCATGGGAAGCTTATCCCTAGTCTAGCGGATTTGCAGCGGTCGCTGGTCAAGACGCCTTCGCCGGAGCCGCCTTCCGGCTATCGAATGCCGGGTTCGTAGGAAAGGAACGGATACGATGGAGTTTTGGAAGCAGCTTATTCCGCCTTTCGACTTTCAACAGGTTTTCGTGGAGCCTTGGACGGAGTACCTGGATTCGTTTTTGTGGATCTTCGCTATGGGTTTCTTGGTGACGGCGGCTTGCGGCTTTCTCGGGACGTTTATCGTCTGGCGCCGCATGGCTTTGGTGGGGGATGCGATCAGTCACAGCGTGCTGCCTGGCATCGTGATCGCCTTTCTCGTATCGCAAAGTCGGGATACGCTGCCTATGTTTCTTGGAGCTTTGGGAGCTGGAGTGCTGACCACAGTATTGATCGAGCTGATACATCAGAAGTCGCGCATCAAAACGGATGCTGCATTGGGCATCGTTTTTACCACGCTCTTCGCGTTTGGCGTAGTGCTGGTGTCGCTTTATGGGGAGAACGTGGATCTGGATGTGGATTGCGTGCTGTACGGCGAGCTCGAGCATGTGATCTTCGAGACGCCTGTTGCGTTTCTCGGTCTGTTTGAAGCGCCGAACTCGGTTTTGCGTATGGGAGCGGTAACGCTTGCCGTGATGGTTCTGGTGGCGGTTTTCTATCGGCCGCTGCTTCTGAGCTCTTTCGACCCGGGACTGGCCCGTTCCATGGGAGTCAGTCCAGCGGTGATCCATCACGCTCTGATGGCACTGCTGGCGGTCGTGGTGGTGAGCGCTTTTGAGGCGGTTGGAGCTGTGCTGGTGATCGCGATGCTGATCTTTCCTGCGACGACGGCTTCGCTGCTTTCGGATCGTTTACCGGTGATCCTGGGGCTGACTTTGCTGATCGCTTTGCTAAGCGCGTTTCTCGGCCTGCACCTGGCCTTGTGGCTGGATGCTTCTACCGCCGCTTCGATCAGCGTGGTGATCTTCGGGATGTTTCTGGCGGCGTGGGCTTCCCGCTGCGTGACGCGCGTCGCGCGCGAGGGGTTTAGGCGTTAGCTTTTTAGTCCATAGTCGAAAGAACCGGCTACGGACTAAATGGCTAACAGCTAATTACCTGGGCGCGAAGCGACCTCTCTCTGCCTCACCGCTTCGAAAAGGGTGACGAGGGTGGCCATGGCGACGTTGAGGGAATCGGCTTGGCCGGCCATGGGGATGCGGACTTTTCGGTTGCAGGCTTCCAGCCAGGTTTCGGAGAGGCCGAATTGCTCGCTGCCCATAACGATCGCGAGGGGGCCAGTGAGGCAGGTTTCGCTGTGCAGGGTATTCGTGTGCGGGGTAGTGGCCACGGTTTGGATGCCGAGCTTTTGAAGCCAGTCGATCGCTTCGATGGTGCTGACGGAGACGGCAGGCATGGAGAAGAGAACGCCAGTGGAGGAGCGTACGACGTTGGGGTTGAATAGGTCGGTTACGGAGTCGCAGCATATTACGGCATCGACTCCTGCGGCGTCGGCGGATCGGAGAATGGTGCCGAGATTGCCGGGCTTTTCGATGGCTTCGACGACGAGGAGGAAGGGTGGGTCGCTTAGGGCGATGTCCTGGAGTCGATGGCTCCACTGGGGCATTACGGCGAGTAGGCCCTCGGGGCGATCTCGGTAGGAGACTTTTTCGAAAGCGGGTTTGGCGAGCTCGAAGAGCTGGGTGTCTTTCGCGGCGCAGTTTTGGATCAGGGCAGTCTCGTTTTTGCCGAGAAAGCAGTCGGGGCAGTAATAGAGCTCGGAAGGGAAGCGGCCTTTTTCCGCTGCGCGGGAGATGGCTCGATAGCCTTCGGCGATGAAGAGGCCTTGCTTGTCGCGGGCTCGGCGTTCACGCAGCTTCACGAGGTTCTTGACGCGCGGATTTTGCAGGCTGGTTATTCTTTCGACGTTGGGCATGGACGAGAGGCGGAAGGCTATGCTGTGGCATGGCATGGAGTGAAGGGCTAAGTTTGCAGGTCTTTTTCTTGCGCTGAACGTCTTCGTTCGAGCAGCTTCGCGCCCATGATCCTGTCGTTGCCGCTTGCGTTCCTCGGGAGAGATCGGCTTCCAGTCGTACTGGATCGGGATGGGGGTGAGTAATTGGGCTCAAGTTCGCCTAGTCTGCTGCCGATAGTCCTAGTGACCTATAACGGCTTTGCCCCGAATTTTCGGTAGCGAGGTTTGGTCTTCGAACGCTCTATATCATGTCAATAATCCCCATCCTCGTCGTTGTCGCCCTGGTCATCTTCGTGATGTACCTCTTGTTGAGCAAGAATGCGGCCCAACCGGTTCGCGAGGGCATCGTCAAGGATGTCTTGAAAAAGGACGCCCTGGCTGTCGACTTCGGCGATGGCAAGTCGGTCGTAGTGAAGCTTTTCGGAATCGTCCCCGCATCGGATGGCGAAATGCTGGACGAGAAGATCTTCGCATTTCTCGAGGAGAACGTTCGGGGTCAGCGGGTTAAGATCGTGGTTCGCGAGTCGGGAACTTCCGACCTGTTGGTCGGGGAGCTCTATTCGATGGCGGACGAGTATGTGAACGCAGCTTTGGTGCGGCATGGTTTCGCTCGCTGGTCCCCATCGGAAGCTGGCGAAGACACCGCCTTGGCCAAGGCTCAGGAGCTTGCAACCTCGGAACAGCTTGGAGTCTGGAATCCGGCGATTCGCCAGCTCGTGGCTGATCGCATTAGCTCGAATGTCGACGAGAATCTCACCGACGACGATGTGGCGAACATGTCGGTGAATCCAGAAGAGATGCAGTCCAAGGCGGACTAGTGTCGCGCCTTGGGTGGCATTGTCGTAAAGCGTAGCTTCAGCCTGCGTGCAGGATTCGCCCTCATCATCTCCCTTCCTCATCCCAGGATAAAGATAAGGATGCAGAAGAGGATGAGGATGAGAAACGTAACGGACGCGGTCCCGCTCTGTGGGCTCCGCGCTACGAAAAGATGCGTTAGAAGTCGGCTATGAGGCTTAGCTGGACGAAGCGATCCTGGATGACTCGGCCGCCGGTGGAGAAGATGTTTCCAAAGGCTTCTTCGTCGCCGAGATTCGTAGCGTTGAGGCGAAGCTTGAAGGGTTCGAGATCTTCGCTGAAGGCCGCTCCCTTGAGTTCGATGTAGGCGGAGACTGTCGTGTAGGCCTCGGCTATGCGGGTGTTTGAGCTGTTGCGTGGACGCTCTCCCATGTGGTTGGCGCTGAGGTTCAAGGTGAGGAAGCGAGTCGGCGTGTAGGTTGCGGAAAGGTAGCCGGACCAGTCGGGCGTGCCGGTGACCGTGTTGCCTTCGCGTCCGCCGCGATCATCCTTGTACTTGGACTCGCCGAACAGGAATGAACCGGTGATGGCGAGATTTTCGGTCAACCCGATCGGTAGATAGGTGAAAGCGGCTTCGAGGCCGTAGGCTTCTATGCTGCCGACGGTTTCCCAGCGATCGAAGGTTTCGTTTTGCGCCACGTCGAAGAATCCGACGTTCTCCAGCTTGTTGCCGAAGTCCGTGTAGTAGAACGCGAACGAGGAGCTGAAGTTGTTGGCGTTGGTGCGGATGCCGATGTCGAAGTTGGTTGCGGTGGGGGCGTCGGGAGCGACGTAGTTTCGCGGATCGCCGAGTCCGAGTACGTTTTCCGACTCGGCAGTCGGGCTGGCCATAGACTCGGAGAAAGAGCCGAAGAGCTGGTAGCGATCATTGAGATTGTAGGTGGCTCCTACGGTCGGCAGGAACGAGTCGCTCCATCCGACATCGAGATCGGCCCCCGTGAAGTCAGGGTATATCACGCTCCAGACGTCGTAGTCCTCTACGTTTCTGTAGCCTTGGATTTGGGCGCCAATGTCGAGGGCCTTGGCTCCCACTACGACTTTCAGTCGGTCCTCGGCCAGACTGATGGTATCCTGTATCCAGAATTGCGTGACGTCGGTGGTTTGGGTGAAGTTGCGCCGGGCGAAGACGCGGCTATCGAAGAGCGGTTCGGGCTGGGCGAGTCCGTTGCGGATGTTGTAGCGGTTCGTGTTGCGGGTGAACTCGTCCTCTTCGTACCAAAAGCCGAGCTGGATGGTCTGGTTCTCGAGTTCGAATTCGGTGGCGAGGCGGATCCCGGCGCGGTCTCCATCGAGCGAAGTGAGTCCCCAGAGGACGCCGTTGGGGGCATCGTGATCGAAGCCGAGGCTGGTCTGCCGGATGAAGTGCTCAATCTCTCCGTCGAAGTCGTCGTAGCTGACGCCGTCGCCCGATTTGTCTTCGTAGTAGAGCGTGCCATCGATGTTTACGGTGTCCGAAACGGCGTATTCGCCAGAAAGTCCTATCAGCGTATCGCGCCGCGCGTTGATGTGGCCGCGATATTCGTCGGCGACGCGCATGCCGTTTTCATCCGCTGGAGTCGAGATGATGGAACCCGTGGGGTTGCCTTCGCCATCGCGAGCTTGCATCTTTTCCTGCAGGTAGTCGGGGATGCCGTCTGGCGCGAGCGTGAAGAAAGAGCTGCCGCCCAAGCCGCCGACGCGTGGGTTCGCGTCCCAGGCGGCGTAGGCTGCATCGTAGTCGTAGCTGACTTCGTCGGTCGCGGCGGTGATGCCTGGCGGTACGGGAATGTATTCGACGTAGTCGAATTCGCGGCCGTAGGTGGCGACTTGTCCATCGCTTTGGAAACGGAAGTCTCCGTCGTTGAAATTGTTGTACACTGCCGTGAGACGTAGCTGAAGCTTCTCAGTTGCGTCGAAGACGAACTTCGCTTCGCCGTGTTCGCGGTCGTTCTGATTGGGCCCGCGCCACATGTCGGCGCTGATCTTCGAGTAGCTGAAGTAGGCTTTGAGGTTTTCCGTGATGGGGCCGGTGTCGATTCGCAGGAAGCCGCGCAGGTAGTTGTTGTCGCCTACCGATGTGACGATCTGTCCGCCGAATTCATCCTTCGGTTCGTCGGTGAAGTAGCGCATCGAAGCTCCGAGCGCGGTATAGCTTGGCACGGTAACGTCGGCGGCGCCTTGGTTAACGTCGATCTTGGAGAGGTTCTCGTTGTCGACGTAGCGATAGATAGGGCTGCCTCCAAATGCGGCGGAGCGTCCCATGGGGATGCCGTCCAGCGAAAAGCCGAGTTGCTGGAAGCCGAAGGCTCGTACGAGGACTTGGTTGCCGAATTCGTAGAGGCCGAGAGCGTCGGAGTTCGTCATGACGACGCCGGGCACGCCTTCTAGCATCTTCAGTCCGCTGAGTCCGGAAGGAGCTGCCTGTAGAGCGTCGCGCGTGATCGAGGTGGAGGCGAGGACGTTGTCGTATCCGACAGCCTGATACGGCTCGGTGACGCGACCGACCACGGAAAAGCTCTCGTAGACGGTTACATCCGATTGGATGGGGGCGTTGGTTTGGGCGTTGAGAAAGGCCGCGTGGGCAGCCGCAACCAAACCAGCCATGGTAAGTAGACATCTTTTTTGCATGGTAGTGTGAGCTGAACTGTTGGGGTTCTTCCCCAGCATGGATCGCGCCCCCTTGCGAGAAGCGCTAGCAATTGCTCTCTATCGACTGCGGTAGCCGGGGAACTGCTCGAAGAAAACTGCCCGTTTGGTCAAAATCGACCAATTCGGCCGCGGTTTCCCGCAAGCCGTAGCGCGGAGCTTCAGCCCGCGGCCGCGTTGTTTCTCATCCTCATCCTCTTCTTCATCCTCATCTTTATCCTGGGATGAGGATGAAGATGAGGAGAGAGATGACGAGAGCCGCACTGCCAGCGCGGGCTGAAGTTCCGCGCTACGCTTAGCCAAACGATGGATGGGCTAGTCGAAGACGACGGTCTTGTTGTCGTAGACGAGGATTCGGTTTTCGAGATGCCAGCGAACGGCTTGGGCCAGGGTCATCTTTTCGAGATCGCGGCCTTTGCGCACGAGATCCTCCACGCTGTTGCGATGCGAGATGCGGGCCACGTCCTGGTGGATGATAGGACCTTGATCGAGGTCGGGCGTGGCGTAGTGTGCGGTGGCGCCGATGAGCTTGACGCCTTTGGCGTGGGCCTGGTGGTAGGGACGGGCTCCAGCGAAGGCTGGGAGAAAGGAGTGATGGATATTGATCGTCGGTTGGCCGAAAGTGTCCAAGAAAATTGGAGACAGGATCTGCATGTAGCGGGCCATGATGACGAGGCCGATGTCTTCCTGCTTGAGCAAGGCGAGCTGCTGGGCTTCGGCCTCGGCTTTGCTCTCCTTGGTCACGGGAATATAGTGGAAGGGGATGCCGTGGCTTTTGGATGCGGCTTCGAGGTTGCGGTGGTTCGAAACCACGAGGGCGATCTCGCAGGGAAATTCGCCTGCCTTCCAGCGAAGAATGAGGTCGTGGAAACAGTGGTCGAATTTCGAGACGAAGATAGCGACTCTTGGCGCTTGGCCGGAGATGGCGACTTGCGTTTTCATGCCGAGCGAATCGCCGCAAGCCTGGAAAGCGCTGGTCATTTCGCGTGGGTCGGATCCGTCGTCGATCGACCATTCGACTCGTTGGAAGAAGACTCCGGCCTCCTGGTCGCGATGTTGGTCCGCGTGAATGATATTGCCGCCGTTTTCGAAGATCCATCCGGAGACCTTGGCGACGAGTCCCTTTTGGTCGGGACCAGAGAGCAGTGCGACGATGCGTGGGGATCTGGGGGCCATAGTTCTTTCGAAGTGCAGGAAGGTTCTCTTCGGTCTGAGCAGAACAGTCGAGTCGTTTGATTGTTTCGAGGTGGTCGAGCAAGGCGCCCGCTGGTTGCTTTCCCAGCGAGGCATACCGTTTTTTCGAGGTCTCGGTTTGTCATTCCTGCAATCTGAAACTTGAAGTTTCAAATTGCAGGAAATGGATTTCTTGGGGAGGCCAGCTCGGCCTTACACGCTGGCGACGCTTTTCTCGACGTAGCTTTGCACGGAGCGGACCGCGTAGTCGCTCTTGCGCAGGGACTTGATGCCGGAGACGGCGGCTTCGGCGCCAGTGACGGTGGACATGATGCAGACATTGTTGGCCCAGGCTACGGAGCGCATGTGGTTCTCGTCCTTGCGGGGGATCATGCCGGAGGGGGTGTTGATGATCATGGCGATGTCGCCGTTCTTGATCATGTCGATGACGTTGGGGCGTCCTTCCGCGATGCGGAAGAGCTTCTTCACCTTGAGACCGTTCTTGGCGAGGAACTTGGCGGTACCGCTGGTTGAGTAGATGGCGAAGCCTTCGGCGACGAGCTGGCGGGCGATGTTGAGGGCACGGGGCTTGTCGGCGTCCTTGACGCTGAGAAAGACGTTGCCTTCGAGGGGGAGCCCGGGTTTGGCGGCGGCTTGGGTCTTGGCGAAGGCGATGCCGAAGTCCTCGTCCATGCCCATGACCTCGCCGGTGCTGCGCATCTCGGGGCCGAGGCGGATGGTGGAGCCGGGGAAGCGCACGAAGGGGAAGACGGCTTCCTTGATGCACCAGTGTTTGGGGATGCGTTCCTCGGTGAAACCGAGTTCGGCGAGGGTCGCCCCGGTCATGACCTTGGCGGCGAGCTTGGCGAGGGGCACGCCGATGGCCTTGGAAACGAAGGGCACGGTGCGGGAGGCGCGGGGATTGACTTCGAGCACGTAGAGCTGGTCGTCCTTGATGGCGAACTGGATGTTCATCAATCCGACGACCTTGAGGGCTTTGGCGAGCTTGTAGCTGGCTTGGCGAACGGTATCCATCATTTCCTTACCGAGCGTGTGCGGGGGCAGTACCATGGCTGCATCGCCGGAATGCACCCCGGCGTATTCGATGTGTTCGAGCATGCCGCCGACGACGGTGGTCTCGCCATCGGAGATACAGTCGACGTCGAGTTCGATGGCGTCCTCTAGAAACTTGTCGAGCAGGACGGGCTTGTCGGGCGAGGCGTCGAAGGCTTCGCGGATGACGGCGCGCATCTCCTCCATGTCATGCACGATGAACATGCCGCGGCCGCCGAGCACGAATGACGGGCGGAGCAGGAGCGGGAAGCCGACTTCCTGGGCCATCTTGTAGGCTTCCTGCTCGTTGAGCACGGTCTTGTTTTCGGGCTGCTTGAGCCCGGTATCGTCTAGGATGCGCTTGAAGAGCTCGCGGTCTTCGGCAGCGTCGATGCTTTCCGGGCTGGTCCCGATGATATTGACGCCGTGCTTCTTCAGGTCGGAGGCGAGGTTGAGCGGAGTTTGGCCTCCGTACTGCACGATGGCGCCGGAGCAGTCTTCCTGTTGATAGACTTCGAGCACGTCCTCGAGGGTGAGGGGTTCGAAGTAGAGCTTGTCCGAGGTGTCGTAGTCAGTGGATACGGTCTCGGGGTTGGAGTTGATCATGACGGACTCGTATCCGATATCCTGTAGGGCGAAGGATGCGTGCACGCAGCAGTAGTCGAACTCGATGCCCTGGCCGATGCGGTTCGGTCCGCCGCCGATGATCATGATCTTCCTAGCTTCGGTGGGGATGATTTCGTTTTCGTCGCCGTAGGTGGAGTAGTAGTAGGGGGTCTTGGCTTCGAACTCGGCTGCGCAGGTGTCGACGAGACGGTAGACGGTGTCGATGCCGCGCCGCTTGCGGACCGCGTTGACTTCGGCCCAGTCGCAGCGGAAGAGAGTGCCGAGCTGGCGGTCGGAGAAGCCGTATTCCTTGGCTTTTCGTAATTGGTGATCGGATACCTCGTCGAGAGTCTGCTTGGCGAGGGAGTCCTCGAGATCGCTAATCTGCTTGAGTTGGTAGAGGAACCAGGGATCGATCTTGGTGAGCTCGAAGAGCTGCTCGAGGCTGTAGCCCGCTTTCATGGCGTAGCGGAGGTAGAAGACGCGTTCGGTGTTCGGACGCACGAGCTTGCCGTTGATTATTTCCTCCGAGGGGATTTCGTCGTCTCCGAGCTTGCCGCCCGCTCCGAAGCCGTAGGCTCCGGTTTCGAGCGAGCGCAGGGCCTTTTGAAAGGATTCCTTGAAGGTGCGTCCGATGGCCATGGCTTCGCCGACAGACTTCATGGCGGAAGTGAGGGTGTCGTCGGTTCCCTGGAACTTCTCGAAGGTGAAGCGCGGAATCTTCGTCACCACATAGTCGATGCTGGGCTCGAAGCTCGCTGGGGTGGCCTTGGTGATGTCGTTCTGGATCTCGTCGAGGCTGTATCCGACGGCGAGTTTGGCGGCGAACTTGGCGATGGGAAATCCGGTGGCCTTCGAGGCGAGCGCTGAGCTGCGGGATACGCGGGGGTTCATCTCGATGACGACCATGCGGCCGGTTTCGGGGCAGAGAGAGAACTGGATGTTGGAGCCGCCCGTCTCGACGCCGATTTCGCGAATGACGGCGAAAGAGGCGTCGCGCATCGCCTGGTACTCGCGGTCGGAGAGGGTCATGGCGGGGGCGACCGTGATGGAGTCGCCGGTGTGCACGCCCATGGGGTCGAAGTTTTCGATGGAGCAGATGACTACGCACTGGTCCTTTCGGTCGCGCATGACTTCCATCTCGTACTCCTTCCAGCCGAGCAGGCACTCCTCGATGAGGACTTCGTGCACGGGCGAAATGTCGAGACCCTTGGCTACGATATCCTCGAATTCCTCGCGATTGTAGGCGATGCCTCCCCCGGAGCCGCCGAGGGTGAAGCTTGGGCGAATGATCAGGGGGTAGCCGCCAATATCCTTGGCGGCTTGGCGAGCTTCTTCGAGGGACTTGACGGTGGCGGAGCGAGCCACGTCGAGGCCGATCTTGAGCATGGCTTCCTTGAAGAGTTCTCGGTCCTCGCCTTTTTTGATGGCCTCCGGCTTGGCGCCGATCATCTCGACGCCGTGTTCGTGCAGGATGCCGGCTGCTTCGAGCTCGAGAGAGAGATTGAGTGCGGTCTGGCCGCCGAGAGTGGGGAGCAGGGCGTCGGGGCGTTCCTTGGCGATGATCTTGGTGAGGGCCTCGACGGTAAGCGGTTCGATGTAGGTGACGTCGGCGAACTCGGGATCCGTCATGATGGTGGCCGGGTTGCTGTTGACCAGCACCACACGGTAGCCCTCCTCTCTTAGGGCCTTGCAGGCCTGGGTGCCGGAGTAGTCGAATTCGCAGGCTTGTCCGATGATGATCGGTCCGGCTCCAATGATGAGGATGGTTTCGAGGTCGGTTCGCTTGGGCATGGTTGTTCGTAGCAGTGCGCGCAGCCGTCGGGCGCTGGGCAAGGGTGAAAAGAAGCGCGAGCGACTTGATGGCAAGCGGATTTGGGAGCGGTGGCGAGACGGCGCTTTTGGCCGCGAGAACCGTTGCGATAGCGAGGCCCTCGAGAGGGTTTTCCGCGTTCCCTAAAGAGAGGTTTTGCTATGCTATTTCGGAGAAGGGATTCAGAATAGTCAGTTGGCCGATTTGGCGATTGGTTTGTAGGCGTGCCATCGCGATTCACCAGGACTCTGCCAATCAGGTCTCGAGCTCGGCTTTGCTTTTCGGGGAATCGAGTATACGAGGATATTTGTATCGAGGAAAGAATCAGCGCTCATCCAGTTCGTCGCGGCTGAAGGTTCTGCCTGGGGTGACGTTTGCGAGATGGGACATAAGTCGGTTGTAGTCTTCCCTAGATGAACCGGCTTGAACGTAAGAGCTGATCCAGGCGCGGAAAAGCTCGTTTAGCGATGTTCCCTCGCCGGCCGCTTTCCTGCGAGCCGATTTGATGAGTCTCTCCTCGGCGCTCAAAGTCACATTGCGTTTCATTCGAGAAATCGTGTGTACTAGATTAGTGTCGTCAATGGAGACCTCTATTGGGAACGCGGCTTGATCGAACCCCTGATTGATGGGCGCGATTCAAGAGAATTGGATCGCTCGGCTTTTCTGCCGCTTCCTGTCCTCATCCGCCAGATTAGATCGAGACATGGAATTTGCAACGTTGCAAATTCCATGTCTCGATTTCCTTGGGACGAGAGCTTTCGGTCAAAGCGGGTTCGCTGCGGTGCCTGCTGCGCTTTTCATGCGTCTTGGTCGCTAGTCTTGTGGCAGGATGCGCAGGGATTTGGCGTCGTTGCTGGGGTTTTCGTCCTTGGCGGCGGCGCGTTTGGAAATGCTGGCCTCGATGTAGTAGCCTTTCGAATACAAAGTGGAAGTGGCGAGGTCGATCTGGTGGTAGGCTATTTCGCCTGGAGCTAGCCTGCCGAAGTAGATGGGCTGGGTGATGCCGTTGGCGTGGGTGACGTCGATGCTGACGGTTTGGGCGGTTTCGGTGCCTCGGTTTTCGGCGGTGAGGTAGAGAGAGCTTAGCTCGGGGTTGCTGGGATCGGTTGCCAAGTGGATATCTGCGATGGCGAGGTCGGCGCGTCTGGAGGTCTTGGGCTCGAGCGCTCGTTCCAGGTTGACGATGCCTTGTCCGGTTTGGGAGTCCGGCCCGGGGAAACCGGTGTCGTTTGCGGTTTCGAGCAGTAGCTGGGCGGCTGAGAGGGGATCTAGCTTCTCGTCTTGGGATGCGATAGCAGCGATGGCTCCAGAGACGTAAGGAGCGGAGACAGAGGTTCCGTTGAGGCTAACCCAATCGTCTTCGGACCAGGCGGCGTAGACTCCCACGCCTGGGGCGGCGATGTCGACGGTGGCGGCCTGGTTGGAGAATGGGGCGTGACGTCCATCAGCATTGATGGCGGAAACGGCAATCACGCTGTCATACTGTGCTGGATACGGCAGGGCTTTGATTCCTTCATTGCCGCTGGCGGAGACGAGGACGACGCCTTTGCTTTGCGCGTAGTCGATTGCGTTGGATAGGGTGGAGTTGGTGCCGAATCCGCCCAGGCTCATGTTTACGATCCGAGCCCCTGCATCTACGGCTTCGACGATGCCCTGAGCTAGCGTGAAGGTGTCGCCAATGCCGTCCGCATCCAAAACCCGGATACTGAGCAGTTCGGAGCTGGGGGCGATGCCGGTGCCTGATCCTCCAGCGATGAGGGAGGCGACTGCGGTTCCGTGCGGCGAGGGTTCGCTGCCGTCGTCGATGAGGTCGATGCTACGGATACTGACTCCTTCCAGACTTGGGTGAGGCAGGATGCCGGTGTCGAGCACTGCGATGGTCAGCCCGACGCCGAATTGGTCGCGATCGCTGGGGGCGCCCATGAAGTCGAGGGCTCGGTTTTCGAAGCTCGCTCCCGCCTCGCCGGGAAAGGCTTCGGTGGGAAAGGGGATGAGCACGGTGAAGTTCTCTTCGAACTCGGTTTCGGGTCCAGCGAGTCCGTCGAGCATGCGTCGGGCGATTTCGTCCGGGGTGGCGACGCGAGCGGCCAAAAGAGCGCGATTGTGAGAGAGGATAGCGAGGCCGTTTCGCTTGGCTGCTTCGAGAAACGCATCGAGTGCCGCGGCTGACTTGAAGGTTGCGATGGTTTCGTCGGCGATGGCGGCTCCGGGGTGATTTGCGGTCTGGTCTATTCCGGGGGACTGGATTGGCGTGGCTTCTGGGGTGGCGCTGCGCTCTTGGTCCGCCTTGCTCGCGACGGGGTTGTTGGGGCGTTCCGTTTGCGGACCGGGCGGCGCGAGTTTGCGTAGCTGCTGGATCGTGAGGATCAGGCACACTAGGATCAGTATGCTGAAAACGATGCGTCGGCGGGCTGTCATGGCAAAGCAGGTTGGGCTACCGAGTTTGGAGCCTTCTGCTGACAAGCCAAGGGGCAATAGGTTGCCGGTGGGGATCCGGCTGAGAGAAGCGACCTTGATTGTCGGAGCTTTGTCGCTTCCTGACGATTCGCGCGGCGCTTTCTAGGCGTCGGCCTTGGGGAGTTTGGTTTCCAAGGCGCGGGCGCGGGATTTCCAGAAGGCGGCTTCCGGGTCGATCGCTTCGATGAGGGAACGGGCCGTCTCGTGGTCGCCGGCCGCGTGGGCGAGCTTGGCGAGACGGAATTGGGCTTCGGCTTGGCTAGCGGCCTCTGGGTTGTCGGCTAGGGTTTGGAAGATCTGCTTGGCTTCGGCGGTCTTGTCCTGTTTGGCGAGCGTTACGGCTAGGGCGATGTTGGCGGCTTCCTTCACTACGGACTTGGTGGCTGCCACGGCTTTGCGGTAGTAGGCCTCGGCTTCGGCTAGGTTGTCGGCTGCGTAGGCCTCGTCGCCCAGTTCCTTGAAGGCGATGCCTCCGAGAGCGGTGCTTGCTTCGCCGTCGGCCCACTCGGACTTTCCTCCCTCGATGTCGGCGGTCTGATAGCCTTCTTGCAGGTTCTGGATGGAACGGGCTTGAAGGAATTTGAACCCCTGAAAGGCGATAAAGGCGGCGAAGAGGAAGAAGATGCCTCCCAGGATTAGCCCTTTGTTCTTGTCCCAGAACATGAAGACCCGATCTTCGAGGTCCTGAATGTCTACGCTGTCGGCGCCGACGACATTGCGTTCGTCGCTTTTTGGAGATGGTTTGCGGGGTGTTTTCTTGGCCATGGTTGAGGGAGATCGTTTGGTCTTCGGGCGACCTGAGATTGCTGGGCAGATCGTGAAGTCCGTGCATAGAAGGAGTTTGCCGGGAGATTTCGAGACCTAATTTGAACTGCAGTGGTCTTGGGGCGTGTTTCAAAGTGTTGCCTGGGCGTTCCAAACTCTCTCGAGTTCGGCTACCGAAGGTAAGTTTGGCGCAGTCGAGGTAGCCGAACTCGAAAGAGTTTGGAGCAGTGCCGCAAATTGAAAGGCGACACTTTAACCACACCCATGGTCCTGGGGCACGGTTGAGTCCTACTTGGCTAGTTGTCCTTGCAGCTCGCGCTTGATGTGAAGGCACTCCTGGCGGGCTTGGATTTCGAACTTCCTTAGATCGAAATTGAGGAACACGCGACCCCGCAGGATATTCCACTCGGGGGTTTGCGCGAGGGGGGTGGCGTCGTCCAGAGGCGTGTCGCCATTGAAGCCGACTTTATTGTGTCTGCAGAGGTCGCGAGCGAGTGAAACGACGGCCACAAGTTCGGCGTCTTCGGTGGCATCCTCGGGCTTGTCCATCCAGCGCATGACGTTGACGAAGCGTTTGGGAAGGCCTTGCTTTTCGGCGAAGTGGATCGCCATTTCGCGTGTGGTGGTTTCGAGGAAGAATTTTTCCGCGGCGGCGAGCCTTATTTCTTGTTGCTTCGCGTAGTCCTGGATGGCTTGGAGGGCGAAGGGGTGCAGCCTGACCAGTAGAAGCTTGCCGAGATCGTGTACCAGTCCGGCGGTGTAGGCCGTGGTCTCGAGGTCAGGCATTTCGAGGTAGTTGCAGGTGAACTGGGCCAGGCGGGCGGTGCCTAGCTGGAACATTCTGAACTGGGGCCAACTGCAGGGCGGCGACCCTGCCATCAGACTCTCTTCCATCGTCGAGAGGCTTCCTCCCAGGGCCGCGAGTCGGAGCTCGCCGAGCAGTCCGACCGCAGTCTGCGTCTTTTCGACCTCCGACGAGTCTTCGCTGCCCTTGGATCGCTTTATTCTATTGCTGTCGATCAAGATCTGGGCGGTGAGGCTAGGATCCTTGCGGATGATATCCAGGAGGGGGCTCAGCGAGGTGGAGTGTCCGTTGGCGGCCATCTGGAAGGACGCTCCGATCGAGTCGATGACAGGGCAGCTGGTGAGCTTTTCGATCTCGCGTTTGAGCTGGGACCAGCCGACGACGGGGCAACGGTTCTCCTTCGCGGCGTTTGCCCAGAGGGCTCGGGCTTGAGCTTCTTCTTCCTTGCTCAACTCTTCGTTGGTAAGGAAGCCGTCTGGCATGAGGGAGGGCTTGAGATGGTGGCGGATGAGCTCGGCGGAGAAGCCCAGCAGTTCGGGTCCCTCCTTGAGGTCGGACCACTCGGCTGCGAGCGCCTTTTCGCTGATCATTTCCAGGCATGCTTTCAGCTCGAAGGCTCCTGTTCCGTTCGCCATGACCGCGAGTTTCTTCAAGGCGTTTTCCAAAGGTGGGGTCGCTTCCGATTCGATCCATTCGGCGAAGGGCGTTTTGATCTCCTCGAGAACGTGGCGCAGCTTGTTGAGCAGCGCTCGCAGGCGCTCGGGGGAGTGCCCCATTCTGTCGCAGCAGGCCTCTTCGTTCTCGAATTGCCTTTGGCGCCAAGCGCCTTTCTCGGCCTTGGCTATCTCGGCGAAGACGATTTCGTCGCGATAGGGCTTTAGCAGGAAGTTCTGCACTCGCATAGCGAGTACGTTTTTTACGCTTTCTCGGTCGCCTTTTGCAGCGTAGACCAAGACCGGCAGCGATTTCAAATAGCAGTCGTTTTTCAGGCGCTGAATGAAAGCGAGGCCGTCTCCCTCTTTCAGTCTCAGCTCAACGATGACGAGGTCCACTTTTACATTTTGGCGAATGAATTTCCACGCTTCCACGACGCTGTCCACTGTCGCAAAGCGATGGTTTCCTCGCTCCAAGATGCCTTTCATGGCCCTTTGGGCCACTTGATCGGAATCTACTAGGAGTATGTTGGACATTGATGAAAACGGGCTGCCTATGCGCTTGCCTCTCTGTAGCTTGCAGAGAAAGACGACTTATTTTCTATCGGTATGACAGTCGGAAACATGAACCGGTGTTCGGTATAAGGAAAGGTGATAAGAGAGAGGTCGCGTTCTTATCTCGAATGTGGTGTGGTTCTAAGACTATTCGCCGCCATGTATACTCTTTTTCGTATCGATGGGACGGGGCTGAAGAGGTGGCACTTGATCTTGCATCGGCTTCGATACCTGTATCGCGAAGATCGGCTCTCCTGTTGGGCTTTTCCGCTCTTGCTACCGCTTGAAGCCGGGCAGGCTTGGGGTTGGGAGGAAATTGGTAGGCCCGCTCGGACTCGAACCGAGGACCAATGGATTATGAGTCCACTGCTCTAACCAACTGAGCTACAGGCCCGCCTTTTTGAAAAAATCGGACTGAAAAGGCTTTGCTCGGGCTTGGCAAGTCCGGTTTGGATGAAGCGGCTGTTCCGGGCGCATTTTCAATGCGGCGCTTCGGCGTTTTCAATCGGCTACCATCTCGTCTTTTTTCCTGAGTGGACTTGAGGGCGCCTTTTCGCGGTAGTTGGGATTGCTATGGAGATAGACTTTCATCCCGTCACCGCTGAGCGTTGGTCGGATTTCGAGCGGCTGTTCGAGTGCAAGGGTGGACCGCACTATTGCTGGTGCATGGCCTGGAGGGTTAACGAAAATCGAAAAACGGTTCCGGGGAAAGCGGGCTTGAAGCTGTCGATGAAGGGGCGGGTCGAAAATGGTATCCCGATCGGCTTGCTGGCCTATGTCGAAGGGGAGCCGATTGCCTGGTGTTCGATCGCTCCGAGAGAAACCTACAAGTCGCTTGCGGGAGACGAGACGAAGGCCGGTGTTTGGTCGATCGCTTGCTTCTTTATAAAGCGTCCTTTCAGAGGGCACGGCGTCACACGTCAGCTATTGGTCGCCGCGATTGAATACGCTAGGGAGAATCGAGCTAAATATGTGGAGGCTCACCCGGTTGATCCCGATTCTCCGAGCTATCGGTTTATGGGTTTGGCGCCTATGTTCGAGCAGGCCGGTTTTGAACATGTCAGGAAAGCGGGCAAGCGGAGAAATGTGATGTCGCTCGCTTTGTAGGGCTGGCGACATTCTGTGCGCGACGCTAGTGCTCGTCGCCTTGGTAGATCCACATGGGTTCGGTGCTTCCGGCTCTTTTGTAGCCTAGTTTTTTATAGAACGCGATGGCGCTCTTGTCGGCGGTCAGCATCTGCTGGTGAAAGTCTTTATAGGGCTCTTGCAACTGGCGCATGATCTCGCTGCCGATACCCTTTCCTTGGTAGTCGGGATCGACGACGAGGTGGGGATAGTAGACGACGAGGTGTCCGTCCGAGATGGCGTTCCCGAGCCCGACGAGTTTCGAGTCGACCCTAGCAGTTACGATTCGATGCGATTCGCTCAGGGCGTTGAGCAGCTGTTTCGGCTTTTCGGCTGAGGACCAGCCACATTTGCTATAT
This sequence comes from Pelagicoccus sp., assembly GCA_028284635.1. GTDB lineage: Bacteria > Verrucomicrobiota > Verrucomicrobiia > Opitutales > Opitutaceae > Pelagicoccus. Next base: position 44,125 of record JANQRJ010000058.1, on the reverse strand, counting down.
AGCGATACCGTTTCGGCTTCCTTGGGTGAAATGCCTGTCTGGTATGTCACCGTTTTCGATGGCTCGGTCCCTGGATTGGACGAGCTTTTGAGCGGGAGGGTTTTCGCTTTTGGAGGGTCTTCGAGCTTCTCCGGAGGGTTTAGGGATAGGAGCTGCTTGTAGTATGTGCGTAGAAGTTTCTTAAATGCGACGAATGAGAAGGAGGTGAAGATGAGACCTGTGCTCGCGATTGCTGTAATTATATATATTTTGGGTTGAGTGGTGTTGCGGTAGTGCAGAAATATGGCGGAAAGAGCGATGAGGGGCGCATTGCACAGGCAGCATCGGGCGATGCGCATACGGCTTCGGATGTATTCGAAATAGGCGGGCGTGTTTTGGCCGTTTCCGAAGGCTGACTTGCGGGCTTGGCTGAGGGTCTCAGCATCGAGTTTGAGGTCCTTGCGAACGCGGTGGTCGATCGGCTTGGTGGCTATGTCCCAGATCCGATCGAAGACCACGCCAACTGCGTAGCTGTAAGCGAGAAAGACGGCGCCTCCGGCTATCTGGTTGTTCGCCAGGAAGGAGGCGATGCTTTGGCTTTGAGGGAATCCAAGCAGGGCGAGGACTGTCCAAGTGAGGACAAGGATACCGCAGACCAGGATCTCGGCAATCAGGGCGGTGGTGCTCATTTAGTGGTAGATAAGGGTGGTCCGCTCTTAACACGAGGCGGTTTTTCGGGGCTGGCGTTTTGGGAAGCGGTTAGAGGGATCGTTTTTCGAATTCCGTCAATCCACCTCTCATCCTTCGTCCAGTGAAAAGGTCAAGGTTGACCTTTTCACTGGACGAAGGGGTGTGTTTTCAAAGTGTCGCCGCGTTCGTGAGAACGCAACGTGGTTACGAAACCGCGGATATCGATCGACTGGTCGGTTGCCTACGAGCTGACGGCTTTCAGGGCGGCGACGAGGCGGTCGAGGTTGGCAGTTGTGATGCCGGCGACGTTGATGCGGCCGCTGTTGACTATATAGACGGCATGCTGTTCGCGTAGGGCGAGGGCTTGCTCTTTGCTGAGGCCAGTGAAGGAGAACATGCCGTTCTGGCGTTTGAGGAAGCTGTAGTCCTTGGGAAGTCCAGCCGAGGCTAGGGCGTCGACGAAGTTTTCGCGTATGCCGGCTATGCGCCGACGCATGACGTCGAGCTCGCCGTGCCATTGCTGGCGCAGAGCGTCGTCGCTGAGCACGGTGGTGACGACGGCTCCGCCGTGAGCGGGCGGGTTGGAGTAGTTGACGCGTACCGAGATCTTGAGCTGGCTGATCACCTTGGCGGCGCTATCCGCGTCGTCAGCGACGACGTGCAGGGCGCCGACGCGGTCCTGGTAGAGGCCGAGATTCTTGGAGAAGGATTGGGCTACGATGAGGGGCAGGCCAGCCTGGGCGAAGATGCGGGCCCCTGCGGCGTCGCTCTCTAGTCCGGAGCGAAAGCCTTGGTAGGCGAAATCGATGAGCGGTATCCAACCTTTGGATGCGGCGATCTGGGCGACTTCCTGCCATTGCTCTTCGTTGAGATCGACTCCGGTGGGATTGTGACAGCAGCCGTGCAGGACGACGATATCGTCGGCAGGGATGTTGGAAATGGCTTCGATGAAGGCGGGGTAGTTGAGGTCGTTGGTAGCGCTATCGAAATAGGGATAGCTTTCGATTGCGTTTCCGGCTGCGGCGAAGATGCCGTGGTGGTTGGCCCAGGTTGGGGAGCTCATCCAGATGTTCTTGGCCTCGAGATTCTTGGCGATGAAGTCGGCGGAGACGCGTAGGGCTCCAGTGCCGCCTGGGGATTGCAGGGTCACGAGTCGGTCCGAGAGCTGGCTTGCGAGCTCGGAGCCGAAGCAGAGCTGTTGCGTGAGCTGGGCAAACTGAGGGCTGCCAGTCATAGGCAGATAGCTCTTGCTGGTGGAAGTCTCGAGAATGCGTTGTTCGGCCTTACGCACGGATTCGAGGATCGGCGTGCGACCGGTGTCGTCGACGAAGACGCCGACGGAGAGGTTGATCTTCTCTGGACGGGGGTCGGTCTTGAAGGCTTCCGTCAGGCTGAGGATAGGATCCGCGGGAGCGGGCGAGACGTTGTCGAAGGATGACATGGCGGAGTGATTACGGGCTCTGGTTCGTGGATTTGGCGGGGCAGACGCTAGGGTTTGGTCAAGAGGTGTCAATGCGGCAGCGATAAGGCGAACCTGCCGTTTTGATCTCGACTAAGGAGAAATTGGGCTTGCCAGTGGTTTGTTCGTTCGGCCCTTCTTTCTAAGTGATAAAGATTAGGACATTATTTTCGATCATTCTGGTATCAACCCTGGCAAAAGCCTCTCTTGGCGTTGCATTGATTGGGCCAAGCGATGGGGGCGTTTTGGAGTTTTCCTCCGAAATCTTTAGAATGCCAGATGATGTTTTTGCGGCTGACACGGTAATTGGCGCTGGTGAACCGTTTGCGGGAAGCACCAGTACCTCTTTTCAAGGGGCTTCTACCTCTGCTGATTGGTCTTTGACTAGCGATGGGGGCGTTTTGGAACTTTCGGCGACTGGCGTGTCCTCCTCTTTCTCTGGCGCCTCACTTGGCTCCAGCAACTTTGCTGTGAGTCGGGCTGAGATTTCTTTCGAAGCAGAGAAGACGGTAGAACTAGCTGCGAAACTTTCGGCCGTTTCACTTCCTTCCGCTGGAACCCGACTTGCTACTTCAGTCTTTTTGCGGCTGCTCGAAGCCAGTCGAGGTTTGGGTCTGCTGCAATTGAGAACCCTTCTTGTGGATTCGCCATCTTCCGAGCTTGTCTTTTCAAATTCCGTGGGGCCGGGTGTTTATTCGCTAGAATTCTTCATATTCACGAGAGCCCCATCGGATCCCGCGTCGTTGGAGCTAATGTCCGATATTGTTTCTGCTAGCTTGTTAATAGGCTCTAGCCGAGAGGCTGTTGCTGATTTGGGTTCCAGCTTCGTTCTCGCATCACTGTCTCTTCTTAGTTTACTTATATGTAAGAAGGGTATGACGAGATCTTCCGTGGAGAACTGAGGGCTTCGTTTCTTTTTCGACGAAATGGGCACCTCGGTTCTTGGTGGTCAGAGGAAAGAACTTTACGCACTGCCGTTTGAGCCTAGGTTTCCCAGGTCTTTGCCATCTTCAACAACCAACTCCTCCATTACCTCCTATGTCTAGAGCAAGCGCCCGTCATATTCTCGTTGCCACCGAAGAGCAGTGCAGCGACCTGAAAACTCAAATCGATGGAGGCGCGAGCTTTGCGGATCTGGCGAAGGAGCATTCGCAATGTCCGTCGGGCGGCCGGGGGGGCGAGCTTGGCGAGTTCGGTCGTGGGCAGATGGTGCCGGAGTTCGACCAAGTGGTGTTTTCCGCTCCGGTCAATGAGGTGCAGGGTCCGGTCAAAACCCAGTTCGGCTACCACTTGCTGGAAGTGACCGAGCGTAGCGACTAGGTTCGCCATAGCCGTAGCGCGGATCCCGCTCAGCGGGACCGCGTCCGTTTTTTTCTCCCGCGTGTTTTTCGCTCCGCTTGTCGGCTGCCGCCTCGGTACTCACGAATGCGGCTACGGCGTTGATCCTGCGCTACGGTCGCGGGCTGAAGCTCCGCGCTACGGTTTTTGCGCTAAGACACGGGATCGCGCTGCGTGTTCGCACTAGGGGTGGGGGTGATGGGCGCCTAATTTAGGGCTTCGGCTTAAGTTCGGGTTGGCCCGTACCGGATGAACGAGGCGTTGGCGAGACTGTCTGCCTGGTCTCCTCGACCCCTTCGTATGTGCTCTAGAATCCGTTCCCTTGTCTACCTCCTCGGCGTGTCCTTGCTTGGGTATGCCTCCTTTTCATTTGCCGGACCCGCTTTGGATCTCGACGGGGACGGCCTGAGTGACGTCTGGCAATACGCCTTCGATGCCCAGGACCTGGAGGCGGCCGCCGACAGCGACGGCGATGGGGCTACCAACCTCGAGGAATGCGAGATGGGCACCGACCCTCTCGACGCGAATTCGAGACCGTCGCCAGCCGAACTCGTCTCCGGTCAGGATGGCGTTTCCTTCCGCTTCGTGGGTGCTCCCCTGCAAAGCTATTATCTCGAGGTCAGCGATGATCTGATGAATTGGGATCGAGCGGAGGGAGAGGTTGTTGGCGATGGTGGCGAGCAGAGCCTTTCCGTCCTCGGAGATACGCAAGTGCGCTTCGCTCGATTCCGCGTAGGCGGTGACCAGGATGGCGACGGTATTTCGGACCTCGAGGAACGGTACTTGGACTTCAACCCTGCGTCTCGAAACAGCGACGAGAGCTTTTTGGGCGGCGACGCCGCTCGGCTAGTGACATTGCTCAACAGCGGCAACGTTCTCACCATCAACGATCGGCAGATCGAGACTGCCAAGCCTACCCTGGAAGAAGCCTCGCGCTTTCTCATGCAGGCTAGCCTCGGCGGCACGATGGCCGACATCGAAGAAGTGGCCGCGATGGGCTTCGCCAATTGGATCGACGATCAGATCACCAAGGAGTCCGGCAAGATGGAGCCGGAGATCGATCAGCGCATTGCCAACGATCAGGACACGTTCAACCAGCATCGCCGCTACGCTTGGTGGACGCAGATCATGACTTCCGACGACACGCTCCGGCAGCGCATGGCGGTTGCGTTGAGCGAAATCTACGTCGTCTCGGACGAATCTCTCGGCGGCACGGCTGCGACTGAGGGGATCGCCAACTACTACGATATGCTGCTCGACCACTCGTTTGGCAACCTGCGCGAGCTGCTCGGCGATGTCACGCTCCACCCGGTCATGGGTCAGTACCTCAGCCACTTGAAGAACCGCAAGGCCGACCCCGAGGGCATCCGCTTCCCGGACGAGAACTTCGCTCGCGAGATCATGCAGCTCTTCACGATCGGCCTCTTCGAGCTGAATCCGGACGGTAGTCGAAGGAAGGATACGTCCGGCAACGACATCCCGACCTACGACAACGAGGATATCACCAATTTCGCCCGCGTCTTCACCGGACTCTCCTATGGAGGCATGCAGCTCGAGGATGGAGTGCCTGTCGCTCCGAAGGATACCAGCGAGGAATGGCAATTCTTCTGGGGCAGCTGGGACTGGGACGATCCCATGCTAATGTGGCCCAACGAGCACGACATGGAAGCCAAGACTCTCCTGCGTGGCGTCACGCTGCCCGCCTTCGCTGACGATCCTGGTCGCGAGCCGATGGACGATGTGGAAGACGCGGTCGACAACCTTTTCGGGCACCCGAATGTCGGTCCCTTTATTGGGCGAAAGCTCATCCAGCGTTTCGTGACCTCGAATCCAAGTCCTGGATACATCCAGCGCGTGGGCCAGGTCTTCGACGACAACGGCCGCGGCGAGCGCGGCGATCTCGAAGCGGTGCTCAAGGCCATCCTGCTCGATCCCGAAGCCCGCAGTCTTGCTGCTTTCTCGGATCCGCATGCCGGCAGGCTGCGCGAGCCTTATCTGCGTTGGGTTCGCCTGGTGAAGAGCCTGGAAGCCCGCTCCGACGAAGGCACCTACCTAATCCCGGACTGGGGCGCGACGGAAGACCTAGAGCAGGCGGTTTTCAGCTCGCGAACGGTGTTCAATTTCTTCCTACCCGACTTCCTGCCCGAAGGCGAAATGGCCGATGCTGGCCTGTTCGGCCCTGAGTTTCAGATCCTCACTTCGACGACCGCCATGTCGACGCAGAACTACTGGTCCGGCGCTCTGCAATGGGGCTTTGGCCAGTGGAGCGAGGAGAACCCTGAGACGCAGCTCAGCTTCCGTTTCGAGCCGGAAATCGCGCTGCTGGCGGCTGGAAATCTCGAGGGTGTGATCGACAGGCTCGATCTGCTGCTGACCTACGGCCAGATGAGCGAGATGACGCGCCAGGCCCTGCACGATGCTCACGAGAGCATGCCGGGATGGTACGACGAACGCCGCCAGGTGGCGACTCTGGTCCGCTTGATCGTCCTCTCGCCGGACTTCGCGATTTTCAGATAACTTGTAAGCAACGATTGGATACGATGAAAAAGGATAAGACGAATGACGTAACGCGGCGGAAATTTCTCGGCCAGATGAGCTGCGCCGCGGTGGGTAGCACAGCGATGTATTCCACCCTGCTTAACATGCTGACCGCGAACCGCCTCTCCGCCCAGACGCTGCCGCCTGTTGCCGACTACAAGGCCACGGTTTGCCTCTTCCTCTCCGGTGGAAACGATTCCTTCAACATGCTCGTGCCGCGCGAGAATTCCGAATACGCCGACTATTCCGACACGCGAGCAGAGCTGGCCATCGCCCAGGGAGAACTGCTCCCCATAACGGATGCCAGCAGCGGCAGAGCCTTTGGCCTGCACCCCAGCATGACCGAGATGCAGGCTCTCTACAATTCGGGCGACCTCGCCTTCGTCTGCAACACTGGCACGCTCGTGCAGCCTACTACGCTCGACGATTGGGACAACGATCGCGTGCCGCTGCCGCTCGGTCTCTTTTCCCACTCGGACCAGATCATGCACTGGCAGACCTCAACCCCGGACAGGCGCGACTCCGTCGGCTGGCTGGGGCGAGCGGCCGACCTCCTCGAGTCGCTCAGTCCGGATGCCAAGGTGTCGATGAACATCTCTCTTTCCGGCTCGAATATCATGCAGACAGGCAACAACGTGGTTCCTTACACGGTTACGGAACGCGGAGCGATCGCCCTGCGCGACTACAATCTCGAGGGCAACCAGTTCTTCCGCGGGCCGACGGACAGCTTGCTCGACCACGAGTACCAGAATCTCCTGCAGCGCACTTACGCCCGGGCGAACCGCTCGGCCATCGATCTCGGCATCGAATTCAACCAGGCCCTTGGCGATCCGGAAGACCTGCCTTTCAGTACCGAATTTCCGGATACGCGTCTCGGTCGCGAGCTGAGAATGATCGTGCGCACCATCGCAGGTCGCGATCCGCTCGGCCTGCGTCGCCAATCCTTCTTCTCCTTCGGCTGGGGCTGGGACCACCACGACAATCTGCTGACCAGCCACAGCGAGATGCTGGGGGAAGTGAGCCAAGCGGTGTCCGCCTTCTGGTCAGCTCTTGGCGAGCTGGGCTTGCAGGACAGCGTGACCCTCTTTTCCGCCTCCGACTTCGGCCGTACGCTGACCAGCAACGGAGACGGCACCGACCACGCCTGGGGCGGAAACCAGTTCGTGCTCGGCGGCGGCCTGAACGGCGGTCGGCTTTACGGAGACTATCCGGAGAGTCTGGCTCTGGGCAACAATCTGGATACGGGCCGCGGTCGCCTGATCCCCACGACCTCGGCTGACGAGTACTTTGCCGAACTCGCTCTCTGGCTCGGGGCCCAGCGCTCGGATTTGACTGCGATGCTGCCCAACCTGGATCGCTTTTACGATCCCAGTTCTGTCGACGATCCGCTGGGAATGTGGAACTGAAGGGCGGAATATTTCAGCGAAAGATGTCTGGCGAGTTGTTCCAGGTAGGGCTTGATCGCCGAGCGAGCCGCGACTGCCTGCTTGCTGGGAAGTTGCTCTGCGGATCCCGCAGTTGCGGGACGATCAGTCCCTGCCTCTCTCATGTCTAGTCGTGGAATTGCGGTAGCGGGATTGGTCGCGCTTCTTGCGGCCGTTGTTTGGTGGTGGATGGACGACGAGCCTGTTTTGTCTCCGGAACCTGAATACGATTCTCCAGTCGTGGAGAAGAAAACCTCGGTTGCCGTTCCTCCAGTCAAGACCCCCGAACCGCCTCCACCCCTTCCTCCTGCATCGATTCCCGAGCGTAGTCCAAAGCAGGCGTATCTGCTAGCCCACTACGGTTCTTCTTCCAGCAGCGCGTCCGATGACTTGCAGCTCGTCGAGTCGGCTCTGCAGAGCTTTTGGCAGCTTTACAAGAATCCCGATTTGCTGCGCGTCGGCTCAAATGAAGCAATCTTGCGCGTCTTGATGGGCGACAATCCGGAGGGCTTCGAGTTCGTCTCGGCCGACAATTCCTTTATCGACGAACAAGGCCGCTTGGTCGACCGCTGGGGAACGCCGCTGCGCTTCCATCCGATTTCGATGGTCAATATCGAGGTGATCTCCGCGGGACCGGATCGTCGCTTCGGCACGGACGACGATGTAGACCAGCGGGCTAAGTCGAAAGGGCCGTAGCTGAAAAAAGGTTGTAGCCGCGTTCTCACGAACGCGGCTACGCATCACCTTTTCGTAGCCGAGAAGCGGCCGTAGCTTAGCTTGCCTTCGCGAGTGGCTTGGGTTGCGTCTTTGAGGGCGTCTTTCAGATCGGGGAGTGAGGCTCCGAGATCTTGGACCACGTCGGCGAGATGGCCGACGCCGTAGACGAGGAGCTTGCGTTTGAGCTGGGAGATGGAGGCGAACAGGGCTTCGCGTTCGTCGTGGTACTCGATGTCTTGGAAGCCGGCCCTTTTCAGGATGGAGACGTATTCGGCGCTGGATTTCGCCCCGCCGAGGCAGGCCCAGTCGCCCATCTCTCCTTGAAGGGATGGCGGCAGCTCCGCCTCGACGATCATGTCGCTGATGGCGAGTCGCCCGCCGGGTACGAGTCTCCGTATCCAGGATTCGGCGACGCTGGGCTGATCTGAAACGAGACTGAAGGCGCATTCGCAGAAGATGCCGTCGAAGGCGTCGAGATCTTCGGGCAGGTCTTCGGCGGCTGCTTGCCGGAAAGTCAGGCCTTGGCGTCCCTCGCTGGCGGCCTGGGCGTTTTCAATCTGCTGGGCGCTGGCGTCGATGCCGAGGACTTGGTATCCGGAGTCCGCGAGAGCTCGGGCGGAAGCTCCAGTGCCGCATGCGACGTCCAGAACGCGGGCTCCGGCAGGCAGATCGAGGGAGGCTATCGAGCGATGGGTGAGTTCGAGTCCGCCTGGGTGGAAGCTCTCGCCGAGAAATTCTTGAACCCAGGGCTTTTCGTAGATGGAGCAGCAACCGCCGACGCATCCGCAGAGCGAGGAGTTGCTAGTGACGGTATCGACTTTCTTGTATTCAGGCATGTTGGAGTTGAAGGAGAGTTTGCCCGCAGATCGCACAGATTTTCACAGATATTGAATTCAACAGAGGCTCGATTTCATCTGTGAAAATCTGTGCGATCTGTGGGCAAAGCAGATATGTCAGAGGTTTCCCTTCGCTCGGTTGATGGCGTTGTATTGGCAGAAGGATATGGGCGTGCCGTCGCGGGCGGCGATGTGGGTGCAACAGCCTTCGATGCGGTTCTGGTCGTAGGTGTAGGCGTCCATGAAGGGCTTGATGCCGACGGCGAAGAGGCCGTGCCAGTCTTGGCGTTCCTTGGCTTCGGCCACGGTGGCGATGGCGTCGAGGAGGCTGTCGACTTCCTCGTCGTCGAGCTTGGCGAGGGCTTCGGAGTCGGCGCTCATGGCGAGGGCGTGGCCGAGAGCTTCGGGGCTGTCGAAGGTGTCGGTGATGGGGGCGAGCTGCTCGGCGACGGCTGTTTGGCTCCAGGCCTCGTACTTCGGGAAGTAGCGGGATACGGGGATGAGGCGATCTTCGGTTCGCAGGGCCAGGGCCATGCGGAAGCAGTTGGGGTCGCCGCAGGGGATGGGGGTGAAGTCGTCTCGAGAGAAGATGCCGGACTGCTCGACGATGTGCTGGATCGTATCCGCGGCGGTAAGACGGTCGAGACGACGGGGGTTCAGGTAGCGCCCGGAGTACATGGCGGGCTGGATCATGACCTTGTTGACGGCGGGGGAGGCGGTGGCGATTTCGAAGAAGGCTCCGACTTCCTGGTCGTTTACCCCTCGGGTGAGAGTCATGATGGGAATGGCCTCGAGGCCGAATTCCTCGCAGTTGGCGAGGGCTTGGCGCTTTATATTGCCGAGCTTTTCGTTTCCTCGCAGAGTGGCGTAGGTCTCTTGCTTTATTCCGTCGAACTGCAGGTATATGGAAACTGGATACGGCAGATCGGCGAGGGATTTGGCGAACTCCTTCTTCGAGAGCTTCACGCCGTTTGTGTTGATGTAGACTTGCTTGAAGCCCTTCTGGTAGGCCATGGAGACCATGGCGAGCAGGTCGGGGTGCAGGGTGGGTTCGCCGCCGGAGATCTGCAGGGCGTCGGCGTCCCCGTGGCTGTTGGCGAGCAAGCGGTCGAGCAGCTCCTCGTATTCGGCTAGGGTGAGGAAGTGGTCGTTCTCGGGCGAGGAGGCGGCGTAGCAGGTGGGGCAGGTAAGGTTGCAGCGCTGGGTGATCTCGACGAGCAGAACGCAGCTGTGGTTTTCCAGGGCGGATCCGCAACCGGCTGGCCCGCAGGAGCAGGAGTCGGATTTCGTTTTGGCTGCCTGCAGGTAGGAGGTAGCGTCGCTGGAGAGGATGGCGCTGTAGGGCCCGCAGTCGGGGCAGGTCTTGTCCATCCAGACTTGGCCGTCTCGCTGGAAGACGCCGGCTTCGATGGGTTCGAGGCAGTCGGGGCAGATGCTCTGGGTTCTCTTGAGAAGCGTTCCGGTTTCGAAATCGGTCGGGGGTGGGGCGACGGGCATACCGTGGCAACGGTGGAGCGGGGATGTCGGCTGCGTGGTTTCTCGATCTTCATCTCCTTCTGCTTCTTCATCTACTTCTGGTCCTCACTGGGTTGAGAAGGGGAAGAAGAAGTAGAAGTAGATGAAGATTATCTATTCGACGCGGAGGGCTCGGCAGTCGGTGCGCCAGTGTCGAAACCCAGCCGGTATGGGAGACCCCCGATTTGTCTTTCTCCTGTTACGGTTTGCTGGACGAAATTGGGTTGCTCCACTTGACTTCAGCGAAGCGGCCGAAGTCCGTGTCTGCCGTATGGACCACGGCCTTGTGACGGAGACTGATTGCCGCGATCTGAGCGTCTGTCGTGAGGTTGCCTCCGGTTCCGGCGCTCTGCAGTAGATGCATGGCCTGCGACAGATCGCTTGCATTGCCGAAAAGGGGCTCGCTTGGCGGTTGCTTGAGCCAGGAATCGACGATTTCGCAGGCTTCTCCGATCGTCAGGGGCTTTGCGAAGGCCCTGGGGTTGGTACCAATTCTGATGAATGCGTAGACGACGACTTCGCAGAGCCCGATCGTCTCGTCTCCGTTCATGCAACTTGTCCACCACGCCGCCGCCTTGTCGTGGAACGGCGAATCGGAATCGTAGGCGAACAGCAGGAGGTTCGCGTCCGGAATGATCATAGCTTTCGAGCGAGGGCTTCTGACTTTCTGCGGTACTCCGCCAGTTCGGCGTCCGTGTCGATGTCGCTTAGGGCAGCGGGATCGAGTCCAGGCTGGAGGCGCATTGCTCGGGCCTGCACGACGAATTTTCGCTTTGGAGATTTTGGCTGGCCCGACCGCAACCCGCACCGCAGTGCGTCGTTGAGAGCTTGTTTGAAGCTCACGCGGTTTCGGTGCATGCTTTCTCGCAAAAGCCGCTCTACGTCCTCTTCGATCGTCACTGTTGTCCTCATTTTAGGCATCATGATAGCAATTTTTGTGCTGTCAAGATGCTGATGAGGTTGTCCAATAGATCTTCATCTCCTTCTACTTCCCCTTCCTTATCCTCATCAAGCGGTGGAAAAGGGGAAGTAGATGGAGATTCGGTTTCTTGTAAGGATGAAGATGAAGAAGTAGAAGTAGATGAAGATTATCTATTCTACGCGGAGGGCGAGGTAGCCGGTGCGGCCGCGGTGGTAGAGGAAGACTTTGTTGACGCCTTCTCGTAGAAACTCGCGGGCTTCGCGGATGCTCTCGACTTCGCGGTCGTTGATCTCGAGGAAGACCATGCCTTCGGCGAGGTCGCGGGCGTAGGGCGAGGTGGGATCGATTTCGGTAATGACGAGACCGGAAATGTCGTCGGGGATGCGGTAGTTTTCGGCGAGTTCGGAATCGAGGACCTGGACAGCGACGCCTTCGATGAGCTCGTTGGCGGACATGGCTAGGCGGCCGGAGGCTTCGCCGATGGCGAGATCGAGGGTCCTGCGTTTTCCGTCGCGCATGATTTCGAGCGAAATGCTGGTGCCGGGTATGGTATTTCCAATTTGGATACGGAACTGGTTGGCGGTTTCAACGGCCTTGCCGTTGATGGAGAGCACGATGTCGCCTCGTTCGATGCCACCTTCGTCGGCGGCGGATTCGTCTTCCACGCTTTCGATAAGCACTCCTTCAGCGGAGCCGAGATCGAAGGCTTCGGCCAGGTCCGGAGTGACATCTCGGATGCCGACGCCAAGGAAGCCGCGGCGGACTTCGCCGGAGTTGGCGAGCTGGGTGGAGATGTTGGTGGCGAGGTTGGTGGGGATGGCGAAGCCGATGCCGATGTTACCGCCGCTGCGGGAGATGATGGCGGAGTTGATGCCTATGAGGCGGCCCTTGGAGTCGACGAGGGCGCCGCCGGAGTTGCCGGGGTTGATGGAGGCGTCGGTCTGGATGAAGCTTTCGTAGCCGCGTTCGCCGTAGATGCCGATGGAGCGGTTGGTGGCGGATATGATGCCTTGGGTGACAGTGAGGCCGACTTGCATGGGGTTGCCGATGGCGAAGACGACGTCGCCTACTCGGATGTTGTCGCTGTCGGCGATGGTGATGGCGGGGAGTTCTTCGGCGTCGACTTTGAGGATAGCGATGTCGGTGAGGGGATCGCTGCCCATGATCTCGGCCTCGAGTTCGCGGCCGTCGTTGAGGCGTACGAGGACCTCGTCGGCTTCGCCGCCTTGCTGGTCGCTGACGACGTGGTGGTTGGTGATGATGTAGCCGTCGGAGCTGACGATGACGCCGGAGCCGATACCCTGAGGCAGGCGGCGTTCCTCGGGCTCGCCTTGAGGCTCTTGGTAGCGGGGGGTTGGGATGCCGAAGAAGCGGCGCAGCATTTCGTCCTGCGGCGAGAGTCCGCGTCCGCCTCGGGCTACTCTTACGATGCGGGCGGTGTGCACGGAGACGACGGCGGGGGTGGCCTTTTCGAGCATGTTCGCATAGCTGTGCGGCATGAAGCTCTCGGCGCGGTCGATTTGGTTCTGGTCGACCTCGAAGGCGATATCCTCGGCGCAGGCGGAGGAGGAGATGAGGGCTGCGGCGAGTCCGATGGCGATGAATGTGGTATTTCGTCTTTTCATGTAGTTGCGTTGAATTGGGGTGGGGGAATTCGAGGTGTCGCTAGACTTTGGATACCAGGAAAAGTTCCTCAGGTTCGTTTGCCTGGTCAAGCTTGAGCTAAGCGTTCCCGACTTTGTCGGGACCGCTCCACCTGTTAAGCATCTGCAGGGATGCTAGTGGCGGGCTGGAAAATCGCGATAATCTGGAGGCTGACGTGATCGTTGACGAGGTGCATACCGAGGCTTTCGAAGAACCTGCCGGATCCGTAGATGGCTCCGAATTGGGTGCGATCGAGTTCGAACTGGGTCTGAAAGGCGAGAGCGTCGCCGGTGGGGGCGAGGGTGGCTTGGATGGCGATGGGCTGGGTGACGCCGCGGATGGCGATGGAGCCCTGGACGTCGAGGTTGGGGCTGCCGGCTGCGGCATCGGGTATGGGGGTGGCGGATTCGAGACGGAAGCTGGCGGTTGGATACTTGTCGGTCTGGAAGAAGTCGGCGTTGCTGAGATGGGCGATGAGCATGCGATTCATTTTTGTATCCAAAATATCGCTACAGGTGATCGCATTCATGTCTAGAGTGACTTCTCCTGACGAGGGCAGACCGCTGGCGTCGAGGCTCAGACTGCCCGATTGCGCGGCGATCTCGCCTGCGTGCTGGTTGGAGAGGTTGCGGCCGTACCAGCGGACTTTCGTTTTGTCCGTATCCAGTTTATAGGTACCCGTCTGGCTGGTTTGCTCTTGGCTGGGATTCGTCTTTTCGATGGGGAGTCCGGCGAGCTGGCAGGCTTCGAGGCCGCCTTGGATGACGCGGGCGTTTTGGTAGCCGATGGACTGGAGCTTGGCGATCGCGGCCTCGGCGGCCTTGTAGGTCTCGTTTTGTCCGTAGACGAGCAGGGCGGTCGTGGAATCGGGAAAGGCTTTCGGGATCTCATCGACGAAGGCGGTTTCGTAGACGCAGATGTTGCGGGCGGATTCGAGGTGGGATTGGGCGTAGGCTTCGGGGGAGCGGGTGTCGACGATAGGGGCGGTGGTGTCGGCGACTTCGCGTGGCTGGATGTAGCGGATGGTTTTCGGGTCGGGTAGCATAGTTCCTCTTGGTTGATTTACTGGACGGGCGAATGGGGGTATCCGATTGCCGATTTGGCCCTGGACTTTGACGGGACGTCCGACCGGAATCTTCAGTCCGTTTCTTATGTGGTACTTGGCTTTGGTTTCGTTTGTCTGGGCGTTTTCGTTTGGCTTGATTGGCAGTCGACTGACTGGCTTGGATTCGAATTTCGTCGCGGCGATGCGGCTGAGTCTGGCGTCGGCTTGCTTCCTGCCGTTCTTGCGACTGCGGGGCATTGCGGCGGGGGAGGCTTTTGGGTTGGTTGGCGTGGGGGCGGTGCAGTTTGGGCTGATGTACTTGGCGTACATTCGGGCGTTTGCTTTTCTGCCGTCGCATGTGGTGGCCTTGTTTTCGGTGCTGACGCCGTTGTACGTGGCTCTGGCGAGCGATGCGTTTGCAAGGCGCTTTCGGTGGCGGCTGCTTGCCTGCGCGGGCTTGTCGGTTTTGGGGGCGGCGTGGCTCAGGCGAACGATGCCGGAGGGCGAGTTTTGGGTGGGCTTCTGCTTGATGCAGTTGGCGAACGTGGCGTTCGCCGTGGGGCAGGTGACGTATCGTCGCTGGCGACGTTCGCGTCCGGAGGTGCAGGATGGCCGGGTTTTCGGCCTGCTTCATCTGGGTGGCGCAGCGTTCGCGTGGCTGGCGTTTGTGGCGGCGGGGGACTTGGAGCCAATCCGCCCGAGCGGCGACCAGTGGCTGGCTCTAGGATACTTGGGTGTGGTGGCGTCCGGCCTGGGCTTCTTCTGGTGGAACAAAGGGGCGACGAAAACGAGTTCGGGAGCGTTGGCGGCGTTCAATAACGCAGTGGTGCCGCTGGCTATGATTGTCTCGCTGTTCGTGTTTGGCGAAGCGAGCGAAGTGGATTTCGCAACGGCAATCTCGCTGCTTGTCGGCGGCGGAGCGATCTTGGCGGCGATCGTGTGGGGAGCGAAGTTAAGAGTTAAGAATGAAAAGTGAAGAATTGGGAGAAGAGTGGGCGGTATTTGCGGGCGAGCCGCCCGCGATCCCAGGTGGTTGCTCTAAACTCTTCGTTCTTAACTCTTAACTCTTCGCTTTCTCACCATTCAACCCGGGCGCCTAGGCTGGTTTGGCGGCCACGGCCGGGAGTGCCGGGGATTTCCTGGAAGTCGTCGTCCCAGAGGTTTTCGACGGCGAGGTGGAGCTCTAGGTTTTCGGCGGCGGGGAGCTGGAGGGATATGCCGAGATTGGTGAAGAGGGCGGTGTCGCTGCCTTCGCGGATGGCGTTGGCTCGCTGGTCGCGCCATTCGTTGTCCAGGCGGATTTGAAGCACGTCGCTGGGGTTCCAGATGGCGGCGGCGGTGAGGCGGTGCTCGGCGTAGTTGAGGGCGTAGAAGCTGGCGTCGACCAGGGCGGTGGCGTAGTCTTCGCTCTTGTCGAGGTAGGTGTAGCTGCCGAGGAGTTCGAAGCGGCCGAATCGGCGGCTGGCAATGGCTTCGAGGCCGAGGGTGTCGATGTCGACGTTGTTGGCGGAGCGGGCGCTGGTGTTGGCGGCGGAGTAGGTCCAGTCGACGAGGTCTTCGTCAAAGCGGTAGAAGAGGGTGCCTTGCAAGCTCCATTCGGCGCGGGTGACAGAGCCGCCGATCTCGATGTTCCTGGAGACTTCTCGGCGGAGGTTGGGGTTCGAGGCGAAGAGGCCGGAGGTGCCTCCGCCGATGGCGGTGTAGCCGGCGACTTGGGTAGTCTGAGTGAGAGACAGGAATAGGCGTTCGTCGCCTAGGTCGGTGCTGCGTTGCCAGACGAGGTCTGCGAGAGGGGAGAGCTTGGAGGAGTCGCGGTTGGTGTCATCGTAGGAGGCGCCTGCTCGTAGGGCGAGGCTGGTCTGGTCGTTTTGGGCGAGCAGGAATTCAGGCAGGATGGAGAGTCGGTAGTAGGTGCGGTTGGTGAAGCTGTTTTCGAGGCGAGTGGATTCGATCTGGTCGGCGGTGACTTGGCCGGAGTAGTTGAGGGCGAAGGCGTCGGAGAAGCGGTGCTGGCCGCCGATGGCAGCGGCTGTGGCTTCGGTGTCGTGCACGAAGGATCGGTTGTCGGTGGAGAAGCGGTTGAAGAGGTAATGGTCGGCGTTGCGGCGGTAGTAGGCGCTTGCCTCGAAGGAGCTCTCTGTGTCGTAGCTTTGGGCGTGGTTGAGAAGGACGAGGGTGGTCTTGATGTTGTCGGACTCGGGGGAACCGAAGGGGGCGGCGTAGAGTTCGGGCCAGGCGAGGTACTTGGCTTGGTAGCCGAAGAAGAGGTCGGTCTGGGCGTCGCCGGCATGGCGTTGGAGGCGAGCGCTGTAGCGGTTGAAATCGTGATCGCCGTTCAGGACGGTGCCGGCGCTTTGGGAGCGGGAGGCCTCGAATTCGAAGCCCCACTGGCTGTCAAAGGCGGTTTCGGCCGTCTGGGCGGTGGCGACGTGGAGGCGCTGGTAGTTGAGATTGTTGTCTCCGAAGCCGGCGGCGACGCTGCCTCCGGTCTCGATGGGGAGGAAGCTGTAGGAGATGGTGCCCACCGAGCTGTTGAAGCCTTTCGCGGCGTTGTCGGCTCCGAGGAGGAGTTGGGGGCCGGTGAGCATCTCGGGGGCGATGGGAAGCTCGGCGACGTAGTGGCCGGTCTGGGGGTCGAGGATGTTGGCGGCGCCGACTTGGAAGCCGGTGTTTTCGAAGATACCTCCGCGGATGGTGACGTCGCCCTGGGCTTCTGCGAGATTGCGGGCTTGGAGGTCGATCTGGGGGTTGAGCTCGAGGCGGGTGACGGGGGCGGCGTAGGTGGCTGCGGGCTCCACGTTTGCGGTATGGCGGGCGGAGACGTGGAGATCCGGCAGCTCGAAGAATTTGTCGTCGCTGGCGCTGATCAGGGTGCCTTGGGCGGCGATTAGGCAGATTGCTGCGGTTTGAAGATGGGCGAGCTTGAGCTTCATGGCGGGCATGAGTTCAGCTTTCGAACCGCTTGTAAATCAAAAATCGATCTTGCCTAACAAAGGGAGAATCAAAGTTGACTGAAGGGAGAGCTACCTCTGCAGAAAGAGAAGGAAGTTGTAGCTGATGAAGCAGGTCAGCAGGAGGCCGCCTTCGAAGCGGTTGATTCGACCGTGCCCGCCTGGTCGGTAGCAGAGGACGAAGAGGGAGAGGGTGAGTCCGCCCATTACCACGATGTCACGACTGATGACTTCGGCGGGTATTTCGAAGGGTTTGATGACGGCGGCGAGGCCGACGACCGCCAGGGTGTTGAAGAGGTTGGATCCGAGGATGTTGCCGATAGCGATGTCGTGCTCGCCTTTGCGAGCGGCGGCGATAGAGGAGGCGAGTTCTGGGAGCGAAGTGCCTATGGCTACGATGGTGAGTCCAATGACGAGCTCGCTGACGCCGAGGGAAACGGCGATCTCGATCGCGCCCCAAACCATGAGACGCGAGCTTGCTAGCAGGAGGGCGAGACCGAGAATCAGCCAGAGGGAGGATGCGGAGAGGCTGGCGGTTTTTGTTTTGAATTCCTCCTCGAATTCTCCGGCGAGCGGATCGCTGCCGCTGCGGATCCCGTGGAAGATGGTCCAGCCCATTATGGTGGAGAAGACGGCGAGCATGATCCAGCCGTCGAGCGCGCTGATATCGAGATCCCAGAGCAGCCAGGCGGAGAGTCCGGTGATGGCCGTCAGAATGGGAAGCTCTTTGCGTAGGATGCCTGAGTGGGCGGTGAGCGGGCAGACGAGGGCGGTGACTCCCAGGATGAGGGCGATGTTGGCGATGTTGGATCCGTAGCCGTTGCCGAGAGCGAGCTCCGGATTGTCTTGCAGGGCGGCTAGGGCGGACACGGCCAGTTCCGGGGCGGAGGTTCCGAAGCCGACGATGACCATGCCGATGAGCAGTGGCGGCATGCCGAAGTGGGATGCGATGCCGGAGGCGCCGTCCACGAACCGGTCGGCGCTCCATATTAGAACGGCTAGGCCAACGATGATGGCGAGAATGGGGAGTAACATGAACTGTTGGCGTGGCTAGAGGGATTGGCCGAGGGTGGATGGCGTTTTCGTTTTGGCAGTGTAGCCTGCTTGCGGAAGCGGTGCGGGCAACCGTTTTTGGTGGTGGGAGGGGGCTGTGGGTCAGCCACGACTCCTTGAGAGGCGCCGCAGTTTTCGGATGTTTCCTTTCGCAAGAGCCATCTTTTTCGCGTTCGACCATTTCTTGAGCTGGCGTTCTCGTTTCACAGCCTCTTCGAGTTCCATCGGTCCCTCGACGTGGACGAGTTTCACCGGCTTGTGTTTAGCGGTGTGCATTGCTCCCGTCCCACTCGAATGCATTTCGAATCGTTGCCTCAAGTCGTGGCTTTGCCCGACATACAGGCTCTCGTTTGAGCAGAGCAAAATGTATACGTAGACGTAACCTTTAGTCGGCTTAGGGAATTCAATGGCCTTGAGGCTGGTATCCACGCCTGATTCTTCAGAGTGTCTATCGTTTGGCGCAACATGCAACTGAAGTGGCTGATCGAACAAGCCCTTCGACAAGCTCAGGGCATTCGCCGCGTAGGTCGGTTCTCCTAGTTGAAGCGCTTCCTTAGTAAGTGGCCTGCCATGAGCAAGCGAAGAACGTAGTTCGCAGCGCGTCGAATGGCGGAGAGAGGGGGATTCGAACCCCCGGTACGGTTTCCCATACACGCACTTTCCAGGCGCGCGCCTTAAACCACTCAGCCATCTCTCCGGCTCGTTCTTTCCGGTCCCCCGAGACGGGCTCCCGAAAAAGAACGGGTTAATAAGCCGACCACGCCAGCGCCGGTCAAATTCTTTTCTCAAAATCTGAGAGGCGCTGATTCTATCGAGTTTTAAAGCCAAAAAGCCGCTTGCATGTTAACAGCCTCGACATAGTTTCTGGCCGTCATTTCGAGTCGAAAAACATGGTCTCTTCTAATACGGACATAGGTTACAACAGCAAGGTCGAGGGTGGCGTCATTGTCTCCAAGGCCGACGCCGTTATTAATTGGATCAGAACTAATTCACTCTGGCCAATGCCGATGGGGCTTGCTTGTTGCGCTATCGAGCTGATGGCGGCTGGAGCTTCGAAGTTCGACATCGCCCGTTTCGGAGCGGAGGTGATGCGTTTTTCCCCGCGCCAGTCGGACGTGATGATCGTGGCCGGCACGGTGACGTACAAGATGGCGCCTGTCGTGCGCCGCATCTACGACCAGATGGCTGCCCCGAAGTGGGCGATCGCCATGGGAGCCTGCGCTTCGTCCGGCGGCATGTACCGCTCCTACGCTACAATGCAGGGCGTGGACCGGATCATTCCGGTGGACGTTTACGTGAGTGGCTGTCCGCCGCGCCCGGAGGCGTTGCTCGACGCGTTGATCAAGTTGCAAGACAAGGTGGGAACCGAGGCTTCGACTTCCAACCTTCTGAAGGCCTGATCCTCGCGCCAATATGATCGCCCAAGAACTTTTAGCTGCCCTGCAAGGAGTCGCTCCGCAAACCTCCGAGCGCCCTTCGGCGGATTGTCCCGCCTTCAACTGTCCCCTCGACAGCCTAATTCCAGTCCTGCGGGCCCTGCGCGACAACCACGGCTATGACATGCTGGTCGATGCCACTGGACTGGACAACGGGGTCGAGAGCTCCCCGCGCTTCACCGTCCTCTACCATCTTCTCTCCACTGCCACCCACAGCTACGCGCGTATCGCAGCGGACTGCGCGGACGACGAGACCCCGCTAGCCCCGTCCGCCGTCGAGCTTTGGCCTGCTGCTGAATGGCACGAGCGCGAGTGCTTTGACCTGCTCGGCATCAAGTACGAAAACCATCCGGACCTGCGCCGCATTCTCATGTGGGACGAGTATCCGCACCATCCGTTGCGCAAGGACTTCCCGCTCGCCGGCCACGAGGAGGATCTCTGGGACCAGGAGATCAGCGATGAAACCGGCACCAAAGTCATATCCGCTCCCATGATGGGCGGTCCCTTCGTCGCCAAGAGCTCCAAGTTCGAGAACGAACGCGAACCCCGCGCCAAAGACGAAAGCTGGAACGAGAAAAATCCGAAACCCGAGGGACAAAGTAGGAAGTAAGAATGAAAAATGCAGAAGCATTCCCGTGGCGAGCAACCGCCAACAAGATCTCAGGAGGCAGAGTTTCTTCGTTCCTAACTCTTCGTTCTTAATTCTTCGCTCCATCCCATGTCTACCGAATCTAAGGAATACACGATGCCCGACGCCGCTTCCCGCGCGGCGGCCGCCTCGGAGGAGTTCGAGACCGAGAAGCTCGAACTCAGCATGGGCCCCTCGCACCCGTCTACCCATGGCGTGCTGCGGCTCAATCTGGAGCTCGACGGCGAGATCATCCAGAAGTGCGACCCCGTCATTGGCTACCTGCACAGGGGCGACGAGAAGATAGCCGAGAACATGACCTACAACCAGTTCGTGCCCTACACGGACCGGCTTGATTATCTTGCTCCGCTCGCCAACAACGCCATCTACGCCATAGCCGTCGAGAAGTTGGCCGGCATCGAGGTCCCCGAACGCTGCCAAGCCATCCGCGTACTGACTAGCGAGATGGCCCGCATCTCCGCCCACCTGCTCGGCCTTGGGGCCTACACCATGGACGTCGGTGCTCTGACTGCGTTCATGATCACTTTCACCGAACGCGAGAAGCTCTACTCGCTCTTCGAGGAGCTCACTGGCGCCCGCTTCACCACCAGTTACACCCGCGTCGGGGGATTGCTCAAGGACATGCCCGAAGGCTGGACCGACAAGGTTCTTCACTTCTGCGAGGAATTCCTCCCGCTTGTGGACGACGTCGAGAGCCTGCTCTCGCGCAACCGCATCTTTGTCGACCGCACTGCCGATATCGGCATCATCAGCAAGGAAGACGCTATCGCCTACGGCCTCACCGGCCCGAACCTACGCGCCTCTGGCGTAGACCTCGACCTGCGTCGCGACGCTCCCTATTCTGGATACGAGAACTACGAGTTCGAGGTGCCTATCGGTGAAAAGGGCGACTGCTACGATCGCTACCTCGTGCGTCTTGAGGAAATGCGCCAAAGCGTGCGTCTCATCCGTCAGGTCATCGCCAAGATGCCCGGCGGTCCCTACCGAGCCGAGAACCAGAAGCGCATCATCCTTCCCCACAAGGACAAGACGCTCACCTCCATGGAGGAGCTTATCCAGAATTTCATGATCACCACGGAAGGACCGCAAATCCCCGAAGGCGAAGTGTACTTCGAAGGCGAAGCTCCCAAGGGCGCTCTTGGCTTCTTCATCCACTCGCGTGGCGGCGGCGTTCCCTACCGCCTCAAGATCCGCGGCCCCTCCTTCTGCAATCTCAGCATCCTGCCGAAAATCTGCGTCGGCGCCATGGTCTCCGACATTCCGGCCATCCTTGGCAGCTTCGACTTCGTCATGGGGGAGTGCGATCGGTAGAAAGTGAAGAGTGAAAAGCGAAGGGTGAAGAATTGCTTCCCGCTTCGTATCCACTGTCCCACTACTCTTAACTTTTAACTCTTAATTTTTCGCTTAATAGATGAATCTTAGTTCCGAGACGCTTGCTGAAATCGAAGCGGCGATTCCGAAGTATCCGGAGGCCCGCAGCGCGGTGATGCCCCTGCTGCACGCGATCCAGCAGGATCAAGGCTACCTCTCCAACGAAGCCGCCGAGTGGGTCGCGAAAAAGCTGGGCATCGAGCCGATAAACGTGCTCTCGGTCATCACTTTCTACCCATTCTTTCGCCAGCAGCCTATCGGCAAGCGCCACGTGCGCGTCTGCCGCACGCTGTCCTGCGCCATGGCAGGCGGTTCCAAGGTTTGCGATACCATGCTCAAGGAATTCGACACCGAATTGAATGGCGTCTCGCCCGACGGCGAGGTCACGGTCGAGTTTGCCGAGTGTCTCGCTAGCTGCGGCAGCGCTCCGGTCATGCTGGTGGACGACGAGCTTTACGAGAATCTGGACGAGGCGAAAGCCGCCGAGATCTGCCAGAAGATAAAGGCGGAAGCGTAGTTGAAATGGCAGTACATCCCAAAGAAAACCGTCTCATTCTGAAGTACGCCGACGAGCCAGGCTACACGCCCGGCATCGACAGCTATCTGGCCCACGGCGGTTACGACATGCTCAAGAAGGCCGTCGGCATGCCGCCTCAGGACATCATCGACGAGGTCAAGAAGTCGCAGCTGCGCGGCCGCGGCGGGGCAGGCTTCCCTTGTGGCGTCAAGTGGAGCTTCGTCGACCGCAAGTCCGGCAAGCCCATCTACCTGATCTGCAACTGCGACGAATCCGAGCCCGGCACCTTCAAGGATCGCCAGATCGTGCACAAGGATCCGCATCAGCTTATCGAGGGCATCATGATCTCCTGCTTCGCCAACAATGTGGCGAAGGCCTTCATCTATATTCGCGAGGAGATGCCCAAAGGGGCTCGCATCCTCGACCAAGCTATCGTCGAAGCCAAGGAGAAGGGCTTTGTCGGCGATAATATTCTCGGCACCGACTACTCCTGCGACATCGTCGTGCACCGCGGAGCCGCAGCCTATATTTGCGGCGAGGAGACCGGCCTCATCGAGTCCCTCGAAGGCAAGCGAGCGAACCCCCGCATCAAGCCCCCTTACTTTCCCGCCGTACTCGGCCTCTACAATTGCCCGACTATCGTCAACAATGTCGAAACCCTCTGCAACGCAGTGCACATCCTCGACATGGGCGCCGAGGCCTTCGCCCAGATCGGCCGCGCGAATAACACCGGCACCCGCATCTGGTGCGTTTCCGGCGGCGTGCAGCGTCCCGGCTACTACGAAGTCGCAGGCATCACCGTCGGCGAGCTGATCCACGACATTTGCGGCGGCCCGCTCCCCGGCCGAACCATCAAGGCCATCATTCCAGGCGGTTCGTCCATGAAGATTCTCAAGAACGGCGAGCGCTACAAAGGCAAGAACCCGGACGGCGCCGAATACGATTGGGGCCTAGACGATGTCCCGCTCGACTACGATGGCATCGCCGCCGCTGGTTCCATGTCCGGCTCGGGAGGCATGATGGTGCTCGACGACACGGTCTCGATCCCTGCAGCCCTGGCCAATCTGATGGCCTTCTACTCGCACGAAAGCTGTGGCCAGTGCACGCCCTGCCGCGAGGGCTCGCTCTGGCTCAAGAAGATCACCGCCCGCATGGTGCACGGCCAGGCTCGTCCCGAGGACGTCGACCTCATGAAGTCGGTAGCTGACCAGATCGAAGGCCGCACCATCTGCGCCTTCGGCTTTGCCGTGGCTTGGCCCGTGCAGAGCTACCTGGCTAAATTCGAAGACGAATTCAGAGAATACGCAACGCGCCTCAGCGATCCGAATGCTGACCGCCAAGCCATAAAGGAACTCGCGTGTAATGGCTGAGGAAAAGAGAGACGATTTAATCACGGTCAACATCGACGGCCAGGACCTCCAGGTGCCGCCCGGCACCAACATGGTCGATGCCGTCGCCATGCTCGGCAAGGAAGTGCCCCACTACTGCTACCACCCGAAGCTTTCGGTAGCAGGCAACTGCCGCATGTGCTTGGTCGAGCTCGGCATGCCCGGCAAGGATCGAGCTACTGGCGAGCCCATGCTCAACGAGGACGGCACGCCCAAGATCATGTGGATGCCCGGCCCCGCCATCGCCTGCGGAACCAAGGCAGCTCCCGGCATGCACATCAAGACCGACTCCCCCAAGGCTATCGAGTCCCGCGAGTCCGTCACCGAGTTTCTGCTCGTCAACCATCCGCTCGACTGCCCGATCTGCGATCAAGCCGGCGAGTGCAAGCTGCAGGAGTTTTCCGCGTCTCACGGACGTGGATACAGCCGCTTCATCGAGGAAAAGAACGTCAAGCCCAAGCGTACCCGCCTCGGCCCGCGCGTCACTCTCGACGACGAGCGCTGCATCCTCTGTTCGCGTTGCGTGCGCTTCTGCCAGGAAGTTGCGGACGACGATGTGCTCGGCTTTACCGACCGCGGCAGCTACTCCACGCTCACCTGCTTCCCCGGCAAGGAATTGGCCAATAACTATTCCTTGAATACGGTCGATATCTGTCCGGTCGGCGCTCTGACCAGCACCGATTTTCGCTTCAAGATGCGCGTCTGGTTCCTCAAGGAGACCAACAGCATCGACTTCGAGAGCAGCGTTGGCTGCAACACCGAGGTGTCCTCCCGCGAAGGCAAGCTCTACCGTGTCACTCCTCGCCGCAACGACGAGGTCAACGACACCTGGATGCCCGATTCCGGTCGCGAGCTCTACAAGATTGTCGAAGCGGAAGATCGTCTGCATGCTGCCAGCATCGACGGCCAAAAGGCCTCGGCTACCGACGCTCTCAACGCGGCCAGCGAGCTGCTGAAAACCGGTGGCGTGGCCGTAGTCGGCTCGGGCAGCAGCACGGTCGAAGAGCAGTTCGCTCTGAAGAAGATCGCCGATCGGATTGGAACGAAAGACGTGTATTTGGTCGCTCGATACGGCGAAGACGATGGCCTTCTCATTTCCAAGGATCGCAATCCGAACGTGCGCGGCGCTCTGGCCACTGGGCTGATCTCCGCTCTCCCCGCAGAGCAGCTCGGAGACCTCGCCCTGAAGATCAATGCGGGCGAAGTGAAGACCGTTTTCGCGGTTAGGGAAGACCTCGCTGCCGCTGGCCTGACCGAAGAACAGCTGGCCAAAGTGCAGATCGTCGCCCTCGGCACCCATGCCAATTCGACCACGGAAAAGGCCAAGGTCGTCATCGCCGGCCTGACCCAGTTCGAGAAGTCCGGCACGGTCATCAACCAGCAGTTCCGTATCCAGAAATTCCATAAGGCCATTCCTGGCCCAGCCGGAGCGATCGACGATCTCGCGGCCCTGGCCGCCATCGAAGCGAATCTCTCCGACTCCGAGGAATCCGTCCCTTCCGTCATCGGCACCGCCTGGAAGCGCATCGCTGCCGAGGTGCCGATGCTCTCCGAGCTCAGCTTCCAGAGCATCCCCGACACCGGGACTCTGCTCGACGGCAGCGCTTTCGATTCTCTCGAATTCGTGGAAGGCAAGTCCCTGCATTTCGAACCCAAGCTGGAGGGGGCAAACGCCCAGTAGTTGGATTTTAACCATGAAAGACGCGAAATGAGCAACTCGACAGCGTTTCTTGTAGCCGAAGTCGAAAGACTTTGGAGGCAAAGCGAAGGACCAAAGTCTTTCGACTTCGGCTACGAGCTCATCAGCTACGGACTAAATAGCTGCCCGAAGGGCTGACATAGTATGGAAATTTCTGACATCATCATAAAGACCATCTACGCCGCGATCGTAGTAAGCGTCCTCATGGGCTTCTGCTCTTATGCGGTTCTTGCCGAGCGCAAGGTATCCAGCTGGATACAAGGCCGCGTTGGCCCAAACCGCACTACGCTGCCCCTCCTCGGCTCAATCCCCTACGTCGGCCGTTTTCTCACGCGCCTCGGTATCTTCCAGCCTGCGGCGGATGGCCTCAAGTTTCTCTTCAAGGAGGACGTCATCCCGGCTCATGTAAACAAGCTCTACTTCGTACTGGCCCCGGTCCTCTCGCTCATCCCAGCCCTGACGACCGTGGCCGTCGTACCCTTCGGCTACTTCGAGCATGCAGATGGCACGATCACGAATCTGGTTCTGACCGACATCAACGTCGCCATCCTCTTCATATTCGCCATCTCTTCGCTCGGCGTCTATGGCGTGGTCTTGGCAGGTTGGGCTTCCAATTCGAAGTACCCTTTCCTCGGCGGCATCCGCGCTTCCGCTCAAATGATTTCCTACGAGCTGGCAATGGGCATCTCCGTGCTGCCGGTATTCATGTGGCTCAACGGTCCCGGCCGCGATGGAACGCTGAGCTTGGTCGACGTAGTGAATGCTCAAGGAGGAGGGCTATGGTTCGCCATGTGGATGCCCTTTTCCTTCCTTATATTTTTGGTCTGCATCTTCGCGGAAACCAACCGCCTGCCTTTCGATATGGCGGAGTCGGAGACCGAGCTGGTGAGCGGTTTTCATACCGAGTACAGCTCCTTCAAGTTCGGCCTCTTTTTCGTCGGCGAGTACGCTCACATGATCATCGGTTCGGCCATCATCGCGATTCTCTTTCTCGGTGGCTGGCACCCGCTGCCCTTCATGACCTGGGCGGATTTCGGCGTTACCGGCTGGCTTAGCGCCGTCCTCTCCGTCGGCACGCTGCTCGGCAAGCTGTGCGGCTTCCTCTTTTTCTTCATGTGGATCCGCTGGACCCTCCCGCGTTTCCGCTACGATCAAGTAATGAAACTCGGCTGGCAAATGCTCCTGCCCGCCTCCATCGCCAACCTGATCCTGTATACCATAGTTATTTATTTTATAGACGCGCCCTAGGGCGCGAGCTGTTTAGCGGTTTAGGCTGTAGGCGTTTAGGAAAAAGACTCGAATGCCGACCAGCCGAAAACCTCTTCCCTACAGCCTAAAAACCTACAGCCTAATAACCTAGCGCAGCTCATGCCAATTGTCGTAAAGAGAAAGCCGCTCAATCTTCTTGAAAAGCTCTACCTGCCGGAGATCGCTCGCGGCTTGGCGGTGACTTTCCGCCGCATGTTCGAGAAGAAGGTCACGCTAGAGTATCCCGAACAGCGTCCGCCCATCCCGGAAGGCTATCGCGGCGTGCCTACCCTGGTGCGCGATCCCGAGGGACGCGAGAAATGCGTCTCCTGCCAGCTCTGCGAATTCGTCTGCCCGCCCAAGGCCATCCGGATTACGCCTGGCGAGATTCCCGAAGACGACGAGCACGCCAATGTCGAGAAGGCTCCCAAGGAGTTCGACATCGACATGCTGCGCTGCATCTACTGCGGCATGTGCCAGGAAGTCTGCCCCGAAGAAGCCATCTGGCTGCAAAACCAGTATTCAATGTCCGGTTACACCCGAGCCGAGATGGTGAACGACAAAGCCAAGCTCTACGAACTAGGCGGCACCCTCCCCGACGAACACTTCAAGTGGAAAAAGAAAAAAGAAGCGAGTCGGAGTGCTGGCGATCATCATTAAGCTTCTGGGTTATCATGAAACTAAGTGTTGTAGCGATTTTACTCCTGATCTCAGTTTGTTCGCTTTTCGGACAAAATTATACGCCAGTCGAGTCTTACTATCTTAATGGTACACCGATACATGGTGTGAAGATCAAAACTGAGATTCCTTTTGTGAATGGCTGGGCGATGCCTACTGTTATTATAGAAGGGTACTCTTATGGTACAAAAAACACGATGTCTCTTATGTTGACATGGTATGTATGGAATGCAGATTTTTATTATCCTAAGATGTCTTCGTCCGGGGGGTATACTCCTGAGGTAATATTGGCTAATGAAGACGGAAAGATTGTCATATTTATTAATGACCTAAAATATTACCAGCGTTTTACTATCAGAGCATATGCAGCTGGTCAATTTGAAACCGAGCAGATGTTTTCCAATTGGATTGTTGTAGACGAGCCGATTGCTGGAACGGTGACTAAGGTAGTTCCTTATGAAAACCGTTTTGCTGGAGATGTGTTTTTTCGAGACGGTATCCGTCTCGAGGGACATAATCCTATTGTAAGGTTGAATGATACCTCGTCTGGTTCAGAGTTTTATATCGTTAGTAACGGTAGTGAACTTCGTTTTTCGCCTTCTCATGGAGCGTTTCCTGCGAACTACATGGTTTTCGATTCTTCGGGAAACCTAGGTTTAGGTACTGCTGATCCTAGTAATAAATTAGAAGTAAATGGCACTATTCGCTCCAAGGAAGTCATAGTCGAAACTGGCTGGTCTGACTTCGTCTTCGAGGATGGGTACGAACTGCGGTCTCTCGATGAGGTTGAGAGCCACATCGCGAAGCATGGCCATCTTCCGGACGTGCCGTCTGCATCAGTTGTGGAATCCGAGGGCCTGTCGGTGGGCGAAGCCCAGAAGATCATGATGCAGAAGATCGAGGAACTAACCTTGTATGCGATCGAGCAAAACAAGAGAATCGAGTCTCTCGCCCATGAAAACCAAGACCTGAAGAAGAGGCTAACTCGCCAAGAAGCTTTGGCCGCTGGTTCTTTGTCACAGCCATAGAAGAATTTTTTTGCCCACAGATTGCACAGATGAACTCAGATTCGGGAAATCTATATAGCTGCCTTCTTAAGATCATCTGTGTCTATCTGTGCAATCCGCGGGCAAAAATTTCTTAAAATCCCTCCTTTCAAAATGACTGACCTCTTCTTCTACATCTTTTCGGCCCTGACGCTGGGTGGTGGCCTCGCGGTCGTTTTCAGTCGAAATCCCGTGAACGCAGCGATGTTTCTCATTCTGACCTTCATGAGCATGGCGTCGCTCTTCGTTTTACTGGAGGCCTACTTCCTGGCGGTGATCCAGGTGCTCGTCTACGCTGGAGCGGTGGTGGTGCTGTTTCTCTTCATCATCATGCTGCTCGACGTGAAGGAGGCGGCCAAGAAACCGTTCAAGCTCGTCACCTCGATCGCCAGCGTATTGGGATTCGCCATACTTTTCTTTGGCGTTTGGGCTATCCGTTCGGGACTGACGCTCAAGGGGTCCGAGGAGGGACTGCCCCCGTCGGCCGGGTCCTCTCTCAAGAATTTCGGTTACGAGCTGTTCACTACCTACCTACTGCCAATGCAGGTCACCGGCTTCCTGCTGCTCGTCGCCATGATCGGCGTGATCGTGCTGAGCAAGAGATTGAAGGCGGAGGGCGAAGGTGCGTAGCTTTCAACATATCCAAATCCGTAGCCGCGTTCGTGAGAACGCGTTTTCCTTTCCGCGTTCTCACGAACGCGGCTACATTTATTAGACATGAACGTCGGTATCGAACATTACATTACGATCAGCGCCTTGCTGTTCTCCATTGGGTTTTTCGGCGTGCTGTTGCGCAAGAACACGCTGGTCATCTACATGTGCTTGGAGCTGATGCTCAACGCTTGCAACCTCGGCCTGGTCGCGTTTTCGCGTTACCACGGTGGGATGAGTGGCAGCGTCTTCGTCTTCTTCATCATCACCGTCGCGGCAGCCGAAGTCGCCGTTGGTTTGGCCATTATCGTAGCCCTTTTCCGCAAGCGGCAGACGGTGCAGGTGGGTGAATTGAACGCCTTGAAGGGTTAGGCGTTTAGGCTGTAGGCATCTAGGAATGAAGAGAATTAAGATCAACCCGCTGCGGACTAAACAACTAAGAGCTAAAAAGCTTCTCCCATGAATCCTGAAATCTTCACATCTGCCCTCCTGGTGGTTCCGCTGTTTTCCGCTGCCTTGATCGCTTTCACCATGCGGCGTAGCGGCACTTTGGCTTCCGGGGTTTCCGTGGGAGCCGCCACATTGGTTCTGGCGACGGCTTTGCACGTCATCTTCCAGGTAGACAATTTCGAGTTCAATGCGCGTTGGCTGCTGGTTGGTCCGTTTTCCTTGGACTTCGGTTTCCTGGTCAACGATCTGACCAAGCTGATGCTCCTAGTTGTCTCGCTAGTCGGCTTCCTGGTTCATGTATTCAGCCTTGGATACATGAAGGACGATCCGAACAAGGCTCGTTTCTTCGCTGGGCTTTCCTTCTTCATGTTCTCCATGCTCGGTCTGGTCATGGCCAGCAATCTGGTGACGCTCTTCATCTTCTGGGAACTGGTTGGCTTCAGCTCCTATATGCTGATCGGCTTCTATCTGGAAAAGCCTTCCGCTGCCGCGGCTGCGAACAAGGCTTTTATCGTCAATCGGGTAGGTGACTTCGGTCTGCTGATCGGCGTGATCATGGTCTACTGGTCTTATGGCACGGAAAATCTTACCGAGCTACAAGCGATGGTGACGGAGAATCCGGCTTTGGTTACTACCGGTATCGGCCTTCTGCTTTTCTGCGGTACAGTCGGCAAATCGGGCCAGGTGCCCCTGCACGTATGGCTGCCCGACGCGATGGAGGGCCCGACTCCCGTCTCTGCGCTCATCCACGCGGCGACCATGGTGGCGGCGGGCGTTTTCCTGCTTTGCCGTATGGAATTTCTCATGACGGTCGACGCCCTTCAGATCATCATGTGGGTGGGCGTGGTTACGGCGGTGTTTGCCGGTTTCGTGGCAGTCGCCCAACGCGACATAAAGAAGATACTGGCCTATTCGACGGTTTCGCAGCTCGGCTACATGGTCGCGGCCTTTGGGCTGGGAACTTTGGCTTCCATGCATAGCGGCGACCATGGCATGGGCCGCGCGATGATAAACGGTGGGGCTGCTGCTGCCATGTTCCACCTGACCACGCACGCCTTCTTCAAGGCGCTGCTCTTTCTCGGCTCCGGGTCCATCATCCATGCCTGCCACCACGAGCAGGACATCTTCGAGATGGGCGGCCTAGCCAAGAAGATGCCGATCACTTTCGTTACTTTCACCCTCGGGCTTCTCGCCCTGGTCGGCACGCCCTTTTTGGCGGGCTACTTTTCGAAGGACGCGATTCTCGCGTTGGCCTACAATCACGAGGGCGGTCGCGCGGTCTTCTATCTCCTGGTTTTGGGAGCGTTTCTCACCACCTTCTACATGGTGCGCCTCTGGAAGATCGTCTTCCTCGGCTCGCCGAATTCCGAGCATGCCAAGCATGCCCACGAGAACGGGCTGGTCTTTACTGTGCCTCTCATCGTTCTAGGTCTCTTGTCGGTGATTGCTGGATACACCAACCTTTATCCGCATGCCCTGAGCCCGATAGTAGAAGCGGGTCATCATCTTGCCAGCGTCGAAGGTGGCTCGACTGCAGCAATGTACGGTACCATCGCTTGGGCAGTGGGCTTGGCTCTCGCTTTCGTCATCTATGGAGCAGGAGCGAAGGAAGACAGCTTCGGCAAGAAGATCGGACCGGTATTCGGAGTCTTGCAGAACAAGCTCTACTTCGACGAAGTATATAATTTCTACGTGGCCAAGATCCAGCAGCGTTTTGCTTCGGCGTTGCACCTAACGGAGCAGATATTCCTGTCCGGATTGATCATCCGAGGGATGGCAGGCGTGGCCGGGTTGGTAGGCATCGGCCTGAAGGCCCTGCATGTCGGCAACCTCCACCAGTATGTATATTGGTTCATCGGCGGACTCGCTCTGTTCTGGGTTTTGGGGGGAGGCTGAAGGCTGAGGACTGAAGGCTGAAGGGGATTTGCGACTATGAGAGATCATACGAAATTGAGAGCATTCGACTTAGCGGATGATGTTGCCCTCAGGGTTTACGAGCTTACGCGCGGCTTTCCAAAAGAAGAGCTCTTTGGACTTGTGTCTCAGATGCGGCGGGCGGCGATTTCGGTTCCTTCGAATATCGTCGAAGGTTGTGCCCGGGAAGGGCAAGTCGAGTATGTTCGCTTTCTGAACATCGCCTTTGGCTCATTGAGAGAGCTTCGCTATCAGGTCGGCCTTGCTCAGCGGCTGGGCTTTTTCTGCGATGTGAACATCGTAGATCTTCAAGATAAACTGGTTGAAGCGGAAAAAGTTCTGAACGCTTTAATCCGCTCCCTAAGCAAGTCGCGTTCTTCAGCCTTCAGCCCTCAGCCTTCAGCCTAATCTCCATGAACATCCTCCACTTCGCTATAGCGGCTCCGCTGCTTTTCGCCTTCTTCACCCTTTGGCTTGGCAGGCTGGGGCGTCCTGCGACGCAGATCGTTTCCGTAACTGGCTTCGCCATTCCGGCCATTCTCGCTCTTGCCGCTTGGCTGACTTACGATCCGGTTGTAGCGGGCGGCTACGATTTCGTCTCGCGTCACAATACCGGTCTGGAAGCTGTCGGCATCACTCTCCACCTCGGTCTCAATGGCGTGGCGCTTCCGCTCTTCGTCTTGGCGGCTGTCGTTGGCTTGGCGGCTGGGCTCTACGCCGCGCAATCGAAGGCGGAAAGCCTGCCACGCTATATGTTTTGCCTGCTGATCATGCAGGGAGGATTGATGGGCGTGTTTGCCTCTATCGACGTTTTCTTCTTCTACCTCTTCCACGAGTTGGCCCTTATCCCTACCTTCGTGATGGTGGGAGTTTGGGGTGGTCGCGATCGCAGCTATGCGGCCATGAAGATGACTATCTACCTGACGCTTGGCGCTATGCTTTCGTTGGCTGGACTGATCACCCTTTACGTGCAAAGCGGAGCGGAGTCCTTCGACTTGATCGCGCTTAAGGAGGCCTTGGCGGCTCAGCCTTTGAGCGAAACCATTTCCTACTACGCTTTCGGGCTGCTGCTTTTCGGCTTCGGCATTCTGGTATCGCTCTGGCCACTACACACTTGGGCCCCGCTTGGCTATGGAGCGGCTCCCAGCTCGGCTGCCATGCTGCATGCCGGGGTGTTGAAGAAGTTCGGTCTGTACGGACTGATTCAGATCGCGGTGCCTCTCATTCCGGGTGGAGTAGGGCAGTGGGAGAATTGGATCATCTGGCTGGCTTTGGGCAATATCGTGATCGTCGGTCTCGTGGCCATGGCTCAGCGAGACCTGAAGCAGATGCTGGGATACAGCTCAGTGATGCATATGGGATACGCCTTTCTCGGCATTGCTGCCATGTCGGTCCTCGGCGCGGCCGGCGCGGTGATCATGATGGTGGCGCACGGCTTAACGGTGGCCTTGCTCTTCATGTTGGCGACGATGATCCATCACCGCACGCAGACTTTCGAAATGGACGAGATGGGCGGCTTGGCGAAGAAGGCTCCGGTGCTTTCCGCCTTCTTCGTTTGCGCCATCATGGCAAGTATCGGCTTTCCTGGTCCGGGCCTCGCGAACTTCTGGGGCGAGCTCACCATCTTTCTGGCGACTTACGAACTGCGCAACTGGCTGGTCTTCGTCGTGGTGGGCGGGGTCGTGATCTCGGCCATCTACGGCCTGCGCGCCATTTCCCGCATCTTTTTCGGAGTCGAGTCCGAGGATTTCCAAGAGGTGCAAAAGGAGCATACGGTCAAAGACATGACTTGGACGGAACGCGTGCCCGCTCTCATCCTGCTCGTAGTCCTCTTCCTCCTCGGCTTCTTCCCCAAGACCATCACTCACCCGATCAACGATACGCTAAACGCAGAACCGGCCTATGCGGCGGAGGTGAAAGCTTCGGAGGGCGAGGGCTGAGTTTTTTGCCCGCTACCGAGGAATGAAATGAGACACGTCACTGAGTGTTTTTTATAGCCGCAAAGAAACGCAAAAGACGCAAAATCATACAGATGGATTCGAATTCAAAGTTTTTTGGTCACGTAGCGCGGAGCTTTAGCCCGCGTCGGCAATGCAAGATCCATTCTCCACGGTCGCGGGCTGAAGCTCCGCGCTACGGATCTCTCCCTTTTGCGTATCCTGCGTCTTTTTGCGGCTAAAATAATTCGTCCTTTCTATCCCTTCCGAGTCACCATATTTTTCCCATGCCGACCGAACTCTATAATACTCTTAGCCAGACTGCTGCCACCAATAACTGGGCTCTTATCTACCCGGAGCTGATCCTGGGTTGTCTCGCTCTCGGCCTGCTCGTTCTGGAAGTCATTCTGCCCAAGTTCTCCCACGGCGTCATCCCCCGCATCGCTATTCTGGGTCAATTGCTGCTGCTTGGCTATATACTCGTCTTCGATCGTACCGGCTGTACGCACGGGGTTGCTTTTGGCGGCATGATCGAGCTGACGCAGACTGCTCAGGTCTTGCGGGTATTTTTCCTTATCGCCTCGATTTTCGTTTGCTACCTGGCGATGGTGAGCTTCGAGAACAAGACGCTGGCTCGCATCGAGTATTTCGCGATCACGCTCGTCATAACTGGAGCCCTGTCGCTCATGGCCATGAGCAACCACTTCGTGATGCTTTTCGTGGCTCTCGAAACGGCTACCGTCGGATTCTATATACTGGTCAGCTATTTCCGGCAGAATGCCTTGTCGCTGGAAGCGGGGCTCAAGTACTTGATTATGGGAGCTCTCAGTTCGGCCATATTGCTTTTCGGCATTGTGCTGCTCTACGGCGCGGCGAGCAATCCAGCGCTGGCGAGCAGCAGCCAGGATTCGATGAATTTCGACAACCTGCACGCTTTCCTGGCGGCCAATTCCACAGATCGAGTCGCGTTGATCGGCATGATCCTGGTCATTGCCGGGATCGCCTTCAAGATCGGCGCTTTTCCCTTTCAGGTCTGGGTGCCCGATGTCTACCAGGGCGCTCCCCTTTCCACCACGGCCTTGCTCGCCGTTTCTTCGAAAGCCGCTGGCTTCGCCATCCTCATCACCTTGGTAGAGGTTTTTGCCCCGCTTTCCGCTTGGCTGGTTCCGCTGCTCTCCGGCGTGGCTTGCCTGACCATTCTCTTCGGCAACTTCGCCGCTCTAACGCAACGCAATCTCAAGCGGGTGATTGGCCTGTCCGGCGTTTCGCATGCTGGCTTCCTCCTGATCGGAGTGATCGCCGCGCAAGCCGTGCCGCAGGCGACGGCTTGGGTGCTGTTCTACCTGTTTGCCTACCTGCTTGGCTCCATGGCGGTTTTCGGTTCCCTGGTCCACCTGCCAAAGGCTGCCGATGCGGAGCTCGAGCTGGATGACTTGGGGGACTTGGCAAAGAAAAACGGCTTTCTCGGCTTCGCTCTGACGGTCGGCATCGGCTCCTTGGCGGGCATTCCGCCCCTGGCTGGTTTTATCGGCAAGTTCCTCCTCTTCGTCGCCGCCTTCAAGGCCGAGCTCTATGCTTTGCTAGCGGTCGCCATTGTGGGAGTCGTCGTCTCGATCTACTACTATTTCGGCGTCATCAAGGGCGCCTTCTTCGAGATTTGGCGCTTCCAGGATGACGAAGAGGCGACGCCCAGCGAGACAGCCCAGCCGGGCGATCTGCTGACCTGGCTTGGCCGCTTGACGATCGGTTTCGCCCTAGTCGGTTCTATCGTCCTCGGCGTTTTCCAAGGTCCCGTAGGCGCTTGGCTCGGGGGTTGGTAGATTTTAGCCCTAGAACCGCGTTATAAAAGGCCCGCTCGCTCGCTTAGTCGCCAATTTTCCCTAAATTGGTTTGAGGTGCTTGGAAATTGCCGGTTGTTTTCCCTGACCGTTTTTAACATATCCCGCCCCAATCTTTTCAATGAAAGTAACAGGTCTTGCCATTGTGCCCACCAAGGAAGCCGCTGATGGCTTCAAAGTCACGCCGGAGCTTCTGGCTTCCGTGTTGGCTCGCTACTCGCGCAGCAACGAGGGCATCGCCAGGATCATGGAGAAAGTGGACTTGGACGATTGCGACAAGTCCATCGACCGCATTCTCAAGTTCGTCGACTACGGTCACGCTTCGATCGGCGGTCTGACCGGCGGCATCGCGATCGCCATCGACGACGTATCGATGTGGCTTGCCTACAAGCTCTTCGAGATCTCGCAGATGAGCGATGGGCAGGAGTCCAGTACTCGCTACATCGAGATGGACCCGCAGAATATTCCCACGCCTGACAAGATCGGCATGCCCGTCGATCTCGCTGAGGAGTGGCTCTCCTTAGTCAGCGAGGCCTTTGCCTGCTACCGAAAAGAGTACGACCGGCTTGACGCCGTGGCCAAAGCCGACCCGAGCGTCGTCCGCGCTCCCGAAGATACCCCCGAAAAAGTGCTCCGTCGCATGCGGAAGAACTATGCGCTCGACCGGGCCCGCTACTTTATCCCCTTCGCGACTAAGACCAACCTCGCCCTCGTCATGTCGGCTCGCATGTGGGCGCAGACGATCAAGCAGCTAGCCTCCCTGCCGCAAAAAGAGGCCCAAACAGCTGCCGAGCTCCTTCGCCTTGAAGTGGCGAAGACCGCTCCCCGCCTCGTCAAGCACAGCGCTGCCGAGACGTCCTATCAGGAGCAGGCCCATGCCGAGCACAACCGCAGCATCGAGCTGCTCAGATCCCGCTTCTCTACCGCGGCCCTAGACGACGAAGTCTGGGTAGACGTCGCCCGCAGTGCCCCTCCGTTTCTTCAGGAACGGCAGTCCATTTCGAATGCCCTCAAGTATCGATCGAATCGATACGGCTACTGCGGCACCGCCATCCGTCGCATGCGCGTATCCTTCGCCTGGAATAACATGGCGATCGCGGAGCTGCGCGACCTAAATCGCCACCGCACCGGTCACCGTTTTACACCCTGTATCCAAGCCGGTTTCTACCTGCCTCCGGAAGTCGATCGCGAAGCGTACGGTCCGTTTCTGAAGAAGCAGCAGGCTTTTATGGAGAAGCTCATCGAGCGAGGCGAGGCCGCATACGTCTACGGCCTCATGCTCGGGAGCCAGACGCCCTTCGAGCACTCCACCCACGCCGACAAGTTTATATACGAGGCCGAATTGCGTACTGGTCTCGGCGCCCACTTCCGCTACGCCGAGCACCTCAGCGCCGTCCTCGCGGAGTTCTACAAGCAGGTGCCCGAAGCCCGCGATTGGGTGGTCGAAGGCACTGCCGAACCGGAATGATAAAAACTGCGATCCAGCGTTTTCCTATCGTATCCGTTGGCCTGATACTCTTCGTCGGGCTCCCACTGGCGCAAGCTGGCTTGAAGCCCGGCTCCGAAAAGTCCGCCGCCAAAATCATTCGCCCAAGCGAGAATAGGTTCGAGGTGAAGCGCTTCGAAAAAGCGGACAAGTTCCAGCAGAAACGCTTCAAAACCAAGAAGCTCGTTGAGCCTCGGGCTTCTATCGAACCCCAAAAAGTCGAACTGAAGAAGATTGTGCC
This sequence comes from Pelagicoccus sp., assembly GCA_028284635.1. Taxonomy (GTDB): domain Bacteria; phylum Verrucomicrobiota; class Verrucomicrobiia; order Opitutales; family Opitutaceae; genus Pelagicoccus. The sequence continues at coordinate 7,465 of JANQRJ010000058.1, read as the reverse complement.
TGCAGTCCAACCTCAGCCCACCCCAAAGCCGCTGCCCGACTTTTCGAAAATCGCCAAGCTCGATCTGCTCGACTACACCAAGCTTCCCGAAGACGAACTCGTCTTCGAGCTACCCGCAGTAGACCCGCAGAAGATTGCTCGAGAAGCCAAGCCAGTAGCCGAATAGAAAGTATAGGAACTCTTGATTTGGCTAAGTTAGTAAGCGAGTTTCGCTTTCGAGACAGCATGCGAGAATCCTCGCCATACCGGCTCACGCCGCCTCACTGATAGCGCTTGAGATTTTCCGCTCCGCCAATTTCAAGCTTCTGGGAACGCTTTCAATCGCGCCTTCCCTTTGAAGATCGAGCAATTGACTCTTGATTAAGTGAGAGGGCGTATTTACCGCTAGTTCATGAGCATTTTTACCAGGGGCTTTTGCTATGGCTTAGCTGTGTTCATGTTATTGAAGCTGACTGTTCCAGCTTTCGGCGCTTCCGAACTTAAGAAAGGAGGTTGGGACGAGATACCGCAGGAAGAACTGGATGCGGTTGCGCCGCGCATAGATCCTGATGCTCATTGCGAGTTCACTTTGCGCAAGGTTCGCATCGACGATTCTAGCGGAGGCGCCTCATACTTCTACCACTATCGGGCGAAAGTCTTCACGGAGGCTGGAGTCAAGGCCTGGGATAAGGTCGATCTAAGCTACGGCCAGGGATGGAAGGTTTCCGGCATTCGCGCCCGAGTGATCTTTCCGGACGGCTCGGTCGCATTGCTTGATCGGTCCGACATTTATAAGCGAAAGATTTTCGAGAACGAGCATTTCAAGGGCTATGCAAAGTCTTTTTCGTTTCCCGGTTTGAAGGTAGGCTGCATTATTGAATACAAGTGGCGCCTATCGAGGCAGTACGGTTTTGCCGAAGTTCTCGTGGAACTTCGCGCAGAGTGGCCTACTTGGAGTTACCACGTCCGGGTAACGCCTTTTCGAGCTAGGGCTGCTAGTATCAGAGCCTTCAATGGGAAGTTTGCTCTGAAGAAAAAGATGGGGCGATTCGAGCTAAGTATTGAGAACCAGCCCGCTAGGTCTAACAAGCCCTATTTGGCGCCGAGAAAGGATTTCGAACCTTTTTTCACTTTGGACTACGCCTTCAGTACGCAGGCTCTTGGCCAGGATAAATACTGGAACTATAGGGGCGGAAATCTTGAAAGCATCAATGATCACATGGTCAGGCCTAAGTCCAGCAAAGTAAAGAAGCTCGCAGCCCAGTTGTTTGATGGAATTCGATTTCCCGAAGATAGGCTTCGCAGGGCCTATGAGTACTGCACCGAAGAGATAACGAATATAAGCGAGTACACAGATAGATTTACCGAGCAGGAGCTCGATGAACTGGATGAGAATGATAGTCCCAATGACACGATCAGAAATGGCTATGGAACGCGCTGGGACATAGCCGGTCTTTTCGCCTCGCTTGCCGGCGCTGCTGGCTTCAAAGCGAGACTGGTGCAGGTGGAGGACCAGGAGGATTGCACGTTCTTCAAGCGCCGCCTTGGGGCTTTCAACCTTTCTGGCATGTTGGTCGGGGTTCGCAAGGCTGACAAGAGTTGGCGCTACTTCGATCCAGGCAGCAGCTTTCTGCCTTTCGAAGTCTTGAACCCTGGCAATGCAGGATCCGTTACGTTGGTAGAGTACGGTGGCTATTTTAACTTCTACGAGACGCCTGATGTGGCGCGGGATTTCTCGCAGCTTGCAAGGATAGCTGACGTTTCCATCAATGAATACGGCGATTTGGAGGGCTTGGTCCAAATGCAATGCAAAGGCTATTCGGGTCTGTGGCGAAAGCGATTGTTTGTGGATATGACCACCAAAGAGATGGAAACCCATGTGCTGGAAACTGAATGGACCCAGCGTATCCCGCGAGCGGTCGTTAGCGACTTCGAGGTCTTCAATGCCGATTCGACGTACGAGCATCTAGTGCTGAAATATAGGATAAGGATTCCGGGTTACGCTGACGTTCTGGGAGATCGTTTGATCCTGAACCCTAGCTTGTTCGAGCATGGCAGTAAGCCTCTTTTTGTTGATGAGGAACGAACGGAACATATCAGGTTTCCCTATCTTCAAATGATTAGGGACAAGGTCACGATATCCGTTCCCGAAGGATTTCGATTCGAGGCGAGTTCCGGAGCGACTTCCGCTTTTCGAGGCAGATTGTTTGACCGGAAGTCATTGACAATCGAAAACCCTGATTCCGGGGAACTCGTCTATCAACGGGAATTTGCCTCGAAGCAGAAGAATGTCGCTGCCTCCTACTACTCCCTCGTCAAGGAGGAGTTCGATTACCTGAGCACAGCTGACAATAGGCCCATTACCTTGACGAGAAACGCGGAATCTGCCGAAGAAGTGGCTTTTGCTCAATGATGCTTCGCCGTTCGATCCAACGGTTCCGGTGGGTCTCGGGCTTCTTTAGTTTGGCCTGTCTCTTGTGCTCTGGAAACATTTTCGCCAAAGGCAGCTATCCAGAATGGATTGCCGAGGCGATGAAATCGACCTCCGCATACGGGCAGCTCGACGAGGATGCTAGTGGCTTGTATCTTCTTAATGAGCTCTCGGTTGCTTACGAGGGTCGCGGCATGCTCGAGAAAAGTCGGCGCGTTGCTATCCATATAAGGACGAGAGATGCCAGGAATTACGGCAGTTTTGGCGAAGTAATCCATGGAAGGTCGGACAAGCTTAGGGACTTTAAGGCATGGATCGTCTATCCTTCGGGGAAAGTGGAGTCCTTTAGGCGTAAGGACCTCTATGAAGTGGCGCTTGGAAGCGATCAGCTCTACAGCGATAGCAAGACGATCAATTTCGATAGATCTTCATCCATGAGGAATGGAGCTATCTTCGCTTACGAATATACTATATCTAGAAAGACATCCTTTCTACAGGGCGTCTGGGACTTCCAGGCGGAACTCCCGGTGGTCAGCTCGAGAGCCGTGGTCGAAGTTCCTGACAAGTGGCGTGTCGATAGCCGCGTTTTCAATTCGTCGGATGTCAGAAGTACGAAGAATGCCAATCGCTATGTATGGGAGGTTCGAGACTTGGAGGCTTTGCCTGACGAACCGAATCAGCCTTTCCGTTCTCTCCTTGCGGCAACTCTTTGCTATTCCGTTGTCCCCGATGAACAGGAGCTGAAACGCTACTCCTATATTAGTTTCGAGAATTGGAACGACGTAGCCAATTTTGCGCTAGAGGCCCAGAAAGGCAAGGATGAACCCGATGAAGCGATCTCGGCTAAGTCACGGGAGCTTACTGCCACTGCTTCCAGCGACTGGGAGCGGATCAAGGCGATTGGCTCCTATGCCCAGTCGGTCAACTATGTTGCGATGAGTATCAACCTGAATTCTGGCGGTGGATATCGTCCCCGTCCGGCGCCCGAGGTCTTCGAAAAGCATTACGGCGACTGCAAGGACATGACCTCGTTGGCTCGCGCAATGCTTACGAGCGTGGGGATCGACTCCTACCCCGTGCTTGCTGGAATTGGCGGGACTTCATGGGTCCATGATGAGTGGGCATCCCCTTATGTCTTCGATCACTGTATTCTTGCTGTGCCGGTCGGAGATGAAGCTCCTGATGTCTCTGGGGTGGTAGACCATCCGAAGCATGGGCGTATAGCTATCTTCGATCCCACTTCCAAGGTAGCCGCGTTTGGGGTCATGCCCTACTATCTGCGGGGCCGCAAGGTGCTGGTTTCCAGCCCTTGGGACGACGAGATGCTCTCCTTGCCATTTGCTTCGCCGGAAGATGACCGAGTGGAGCGCGAGTGTTATGTAACTTTAGATGAGTCTGGCGCGCTTTCCGGCACGATCACCGAACGCAATACGGGTCGCTATGCTCAACGGCTGCGCCATTTGCGCCGGAGTAAGTCAAACGAGGAGCTAGAGGAGTTTGTTGAGCTTTGGATTCGCAGAGGAGTCTACGAAGCTGAAGTAGAACGAATCGAGTGTCGCGACTTTTTCGAGGAGAACGTTTTCGAACTCGTTGTAGAGTTCTCGGCTCGCCGATACGCCCGCTTCATGAAGAATGGCGAGCTGCTGTTTTTTCGACCCGTCTTCCTGGAACAACAAGAATGGGTGCCTCCTGTTGATAAAGAGCGGATTACTCCGTATGTTTCCAGACCCCTGCAGTTGGATGAACGTACGGTTTTCGTTCTGCCTGATGGTTTTATTCTCGACTCGAAAAACGAAGAGGTCTCCCAGTTAAACCAGTTTGCTGACTACGATCTCGATATTAGTGTTTCCGGAAGAGAAGTCGAGGTGAGGCGTACTCGAACGATCGAGTATAGAGTAACGCCGCCTGAAGACTATCAGATGGTCATCGATTTCTACGAAGCAGTTGTTCGTGCGGAGTCGGCTCTTCTCGCCTTTAAAAGAGAGCTCTAGATGGCTTTAATTAAGCTGTCTTCGGGAAGCTCTTTCAAATAGGTTCTATCCCGCGTCCCGAAGCTTTTGCTTCTTCTCCTCGCGTTCCTCTTCCAGGCGGGCCTTTTCGTTGGCGAGCTGCTTGCGGATGGCGTCCGCCTCGGAGATTTCGCCACTGGCCTCCGCTTGGACTAGCTTTTGTTGCAAGAAGATCTCCCGTTCGGCGATCTTCGCTCGATACGTCTCGTCGAGCTCGGCCAACTTGGCCTTCGTTTCTTCGGAGACTGGGGCGCTTTCTCCCTGGCTGGCGGCCAGGCGTTCCATGGCGAGTTCGTATGATGATTTCATGCAGCTCGGTCTAGCGCCAAGCATGCCCCGGTCAACGCCCGAGCGTCTAAGGGTAGTGAGAAACAGGCTACCTTCGTAAAATAAGCATGCAACGTTGCTTTCCTAATTTACGGCTTCGAGAGTCCTCAGCGATTCGCGATCAGTACTAGGCTGGCTCCAGTCGCGATCAGTGGAGTGGCTTGCCAGAGAACAACGCGCTTCTGGCCTGTTTTCGCGTAGGAGAGGAGGCAGAGCGACATGACGGCCCCGAGGCAAGCGGCAAGGATGCCGCTGGAAAATGGGGCAACGTCGATGCTCGCGCCCGGCAGGGTGACGCAGAAATCTAGAAACCCATGTATCAAAGCTATCAATACGATCGCAGCGTTGTTGAAGAGCTCGCTAAGCGGAACGATGCTCGACAGTGGCGAACAGACGATCGACAGAAAGCCTGCGACGATTGCCAGAGACGCCGTTGGCAAGGCGAACAGATTCGTCACGACCCCATAGACCGGAAGAATCTGAAAGTAATAGGCCCCAAGGAGCGACGATGTGGTGAAGGCGGCAGCGCTGATCGCGACTGCATTGCATAGCCAAGTCTTAGCCTTCACGGTCTTGCGTTCCAGCCATGTTTGTAGGCCTACGGGGATTCCAGCGAAAAGCGGCAGGCTGCGGTTGAGCGTGTCGGCCAGAGGCAGGCCGAGCAGAAGGATCGCGGCGACGGTGAGGTAGGACATTTGAAAGCCGGCCTGAAAGAGTTGGTCGGGAAGAATCAGCAGGTAGATGAGGGCGGAGAGGGCAAGTGCATTCAGAGGCGAGGCCTGCCGTTTGCCCCATTGGCTGAGATAGAGACAGGCTATCATGAGCAGGGCTCGCCAGGAGGAGGCCGAACCTCCGGTCACCATCACGAAAGAGAGAACTGCCAAGAGCGTCGCGACAGGCCGGTATTTGCGCGGCACCCGCAACAGTGTAAGCAAATGATGGATACAGGCGGCGATGATCCCGATGTGCAACCCGCTGATGGCGAAGAGATGCATGGCCCCGTTGGCCAGAAACAAGTCCTTTTGCTCCGGGCTCAGCTCGCGTTTCTGCCCGAGCATCATTGCTTTGTAGGCTCCGCTGAATTCGCTTTGCGGCAGTTTGTTGCGTCCCAGCATGGAGGCAAGCGCCTCCCGTCCGGCGTGTAGCTTGCGGTCCAGCCAAGGAGCGTCTTCGAGGCGTTGTCGCAATTCGCCTTGTACGAAGCGGTAGGCCACAGACTGGTCTTGAAGATACAGAGAGAAGGCGTTGCCGATCTCAAGTGGCCGCAGCACGGCGAAGGCTTCATAGCTCTCTCCTGCTTGAATCTGGTCTTCGGTTTCCAGAGAGAAATAGATGCGATTTCCAATCAGGGGGGCGAAATGCGGGGGCGCGGAGAGAATGGTCGCCAGTCCCGCCTCTCTTTTTGCATGGCTGCTTGCAAAGAGTTTTTGGATACGCAGTTCCAGTAGAGCTTCGCGGGCGGGAAAGCTTTTCGGCTCAGACTGGTTGCCGCGACTGGATTCGAAGCGCAGCATGCCCGATGCGATACAGGCTAGAGTCAAGCAGCTCGCCCAGACTGCATAGGATCCGTAGCTGTGGCGTGGATCCCGCCCTCTGCGGGACCGCGACTGTAGTGCAGAATCTATTCCTTGTGGTCGCGGGCTAAAGCTCCGCGCTACGGACGAGGATAAAGCTAGACTGAGTAAAGCCGCGCCGAGCGAAATCGCGGCGAGCGCTGCGGTTGGCGCTGAACCGATCTCCTTCGCCAAGACGATTCCTGTGGAAAAGGGAAGCAGTATCCAGAGCATGGGCACGCGTTGCGGACGCTGCCATGACTTCATCGTGGCAGATGATTGATGAATTTCCCGTTGGGGAGATTGAGCGGATTTTCCATCCCTGCACGCAGGTAGCTTCGAGCTTTGGCGACGGCTTCGCTGGGCGAAGCCCCGAGTGCGAGTTGAGCCGCGCTTGCCGCGCTTAGGGTGCAACCACTGCCATGTGTATCAATACTTTGGATGCGTTCTTGCTCGAAGATTTCGCGAGAGCCTTCCGGTGAAGCGAGTACGTCGAAGAGCCTGTCGCCAGCCAGGTGTCCACCTTTGACGAGAGCGTGAGTTTGGTAGGCCTTTGCAAGGTCGGCAGCTGCCGTCGCTATGTCGTCGCGGCCTTTTATGTCGCGATCGAGCAGGGCCTTGGCTTCGTCGAGATTGGGCGTGATGAGGTCGGCTATCGGCAGCAGAGCATCGCGGTAGGCTGTCTCCGCTGCCTGATCGAGAAGGGGGGCGCCGCTGCTTGCCACCATGACCGGATCGACGACGAGAGGTAGGGGATTGCTGCGTTTCATTTCGATCACGGTCTGGGCGACGGTTTCGATGATGCCAGCGGAAAAGAGCATTCCGGTTTTTGCCGCGCGGATCGGGAAGTATGCGGCGACCTGTTTGATCTGCTCGGCGACGAAGTCCGGATCGAGGACCTCGATCTTCGAGATGCCGTTCGGGTTTTGAGCGGTGAGACAGGTGATTGCGGTGGTGCCATAGGCCCCGTTGGCCGCAAAGGTCAAGAGGTCTGTTTGGATGCCGGCGTTTGCTCCAGAGTCGGATCCGGCGATGCTGAGGACGGCGGGAAGCACGGTGTAGAGCAGTAGCGCGGAGCTTTAGCCCGCGTCAAACGGAACGTTGCCTAAGGTAGGGCCCGATCGCCGAGCGGGCCGTGTTGCAGGATTCGTTCTCCACTGCCCGCT
>JANQRJ010000007.1 GCA_028284635.1 Pelagicoccus sp. | reverse complement strand
TTCGAAGAACGAAGACGGTTGCGCCGCACCGCGTTGCAGGAAAAGCCCTGACAGATGCGGCGTGCCGCGAGCGGCAGCCCTACAAATGCGACTTTATTGGACACTCTCTAAGAAGAAGATGAAGAAGTAGAAGCAGAAGAAGATGGCCCCAAACGGCTGCTCCTTTCTTAGTGCGGGAATGTCCAATTCCGCATCCCGCCTAGCCCAGCAGATGGCCTTCCTTATCGAGGCCGACAAGCTGAAGAATATCTTTCGCCAGTCTTACATAAGCGACGGCTCCCGCCGCGAGAACGATGCGGAGCACTCATGGCACCTGGCAATCATGGCAATCACCCTCCACGAGCATGCCAACCAGCCAGATCTTGATCTGCTTAAGGTTCTCCGCATGGTCATCCTGCACGATATCGTGGAAATCGACGCCGGCGACACCTACATCTACGACGAGGCCGGAAAGGCAGACCAGGAGCGGCGCGAGCGGGAGGCCGCCGACCGTCTTTTCGCCCTTCTTCCCTCCGATCAAACCGCTGCTTTCCGCTCCGTCTGGGACGAGTTCGAAGCCGCCGAAACAGCCGAAGCGAAATTCGCCAAAGCCATCGACCGACTGCACCCCATGCTCCTGAACTACCTCGCCAAAGGCAAGACCTGGCAGGAACACAGTGTAGTTGCCAGCCAAGTACGCCTGATCAACCAAAAGATCGAATATGGCAGCGAATCCCTCTGGGCATACGCTCAAGAGCTCATCGAAAACGCCATCCAGGACGGCATGCTGCCCGCCACCTAGAGAGCATCCAAACAACAACGTTACTTGGGCTAGTGTGGTGTAAGCTGAGTTCGCTGCATAAATTGGGGAGCGCCCACGAGACACTACGCAAACGCGTAGTGCCGGAAGGAAGTCCAGCAAGCGCAACGCGAATGCAGGTTAATGCCTGACATTAGACAACCTTCTGACTTGGGTCGCATTGAGTACAGCCGGGCCGCAAGCTAAGGGAATCGCTTGCCCCGCCGATGAGGTTCAAAGCGGCTGCCTTAGGGCTCGGCAGCTAGGCGCCCACATGCGTTCACCACCGTCAGCACCATGACTCTAAAGCTTCGCGACAAGTTTCTCGTCGGTTCATTGGCCATTCTCCTCCTCGGGACGGGAACGATAGCCCTGGCGAACTACTTTCTCGTTTCCAAGGCCCTCAAGGACGGGGTGAAATCGCAAACCCTGCAGCAGGCGAAAAGCTCCGGAAACGAACTCCAGATCTGGCTAACGGAGCGCGAGCGTCAGGTCGAGAATTGGGCTACGCTACTGGATGCGGAAACCGCTTTGCGCGACGAAAACCATCGGGACTCTATCGTCGCTCGTCTAAAGTCCCTGGAGAGAGACTACGCATTTGCCCAAGGACTTTCTTTCGTCGGAGTGGATGGCAAGCCGCTCGCCACGACCCGAAAGCTCTCCTCTGCCGAACTATCGATGTTGAGTCGCCTTCTTGGAAACCCTGCAGAAGGCACCGTCTATTCGAAGCTTGGATACGACGAGTCGTCCCGCCAGGCGATGATTCTGATCTCGACGCCCGTACGAACCAAAGGAGCGCTAGCAGGCAGGCTCGCTGTCGAGATATCTCTCCAGTACATCTTCGAACGATTCGTAGCCAACATCGAGGTCGGGCAGGAAGGCTACGCCTACGTTGTCGACAAAGAAGGATTGGCCATATCGCATCCGAAAAAGGAATACATTGGGACTCTCGACTTTTCGCAATACGACTGGGGTCGCGAAATTCTGAACATGCGCGAAGGCTTCTTCTCGTACGACTTCGAGGGCAAGAGCAAGATAGGAGCCATGTATCCGATCCCCGCGACGGATTGGATTCTAGGGGTTACCGCATACGATGCCGACGTCTACGCGCCTCTGAAAGCTCTGACTCGTAGCACGCTTCTCCTGACCCTGGTATGCTGCCTGCTCGCCGCAGTGGTTATCACTCTTCTGGCGAACGTCATTGTAAAGCCGATACACGGCATCATAGAAGGACTGGACAAGGCGGCCGCGCAGGTCGGTTCAGCAGCGACTCAAGTGTCGTCGACCAGCCAGTCGCTGTCGAATGCCTCTGCCGAACAGGCCTCGTCCATCGAGGAGACTTCTTCCACTTTGGAAGAGATCGTCGGCAAGACCAAGGGCAATGCCCAAAAGGCCATCGATGCCAGAAGAGCTCTCAACGAAGAGGCTATCAGCAGTTTGGAAGAAGTCAGCAGTCGCATCAAAGAGTCTCAGGCGGCAATCAGCGAAACGGCCGATTCCGCTTCGGAAACTCTGAAAGTGGTGAAAACCATCGACGAGATTGCCTTTCAGACGAATCTGCTCGCTCTCAATGCCGCCGTCGAGGCAGCCAGAGCAGGAGAAGCGGGCATGGGCTTCGCTGTCGTCGCCGAAGAAGTAAGAGCCTTGGCAGGCAAGGCGGCCGCCGCTGCCCATACTTCGGGAGATCTTATAAACCGCTCCTTCACCCTCGTGCAACGGGTCGAGGGACTCAACGAGGAGATCGCCAACTCCATGAAGGACAATATGGAGATCGCTCGACAAGTCGCGACCCGCGTCGACGAGATTTCCGAAGCTTCGGCTGTGCAGGCCGACAGCGTTCGACAGATAGGCGGTTCGATGTCGACTATCGACAAGGCCACCCAGGACAACGTAGCGAGCTCGGAGGAAAGCGCTGCGGCTGCTGAACAGCTCAGCGCCCAAGCATCGCAAATGCTCGAGTTCGTTGCAAAGCTGCACAGCATAGTGGAAGGCGCTTCTTCTAGACGAGGCGAGTCGGGAGCGTCGCCAAGTCAGGATCAATTGACCGATCTCCAAGCTCGAGAGAATGCTGTCGTTTTTCGCTCCGAAAAGGAGTTGGATTTCAACTAACATCGTTTCATGCATGAAACGTAGCGCGGAGCTTTCGACAGTCGGGTCGTAGCTCGAAGAGCGAAGCCTGAAGCCCGCGGCCGCATTGCAGGCTCTATTCTAGAGACCGAGAACACGATGAAGAGGCTGGTAAAAGCAAGATAGCCGAAATCAACCGCTTCTCAGCCCAACGGTTCTCACGCCGTCAACGGCTCCCGCCTCTTGATCGCCATCTCATGGAGATCAGCCCTGAATACGCGCCTGCCGATAGTCTCGAAATCCTCCTCGACCTTGATAGCGAAACCCTCCGCAATACGCTGGAGCAGCCAGGCCGCATCTTCCGCTCGCGGCACCGTGGAACCATCGGAGTGGAAGCGAAAGAAATTCGGCTTCGTCTCGACTCTTCCCAATCCGTAGTTGAATACTGGTGACAGGCATTCGTCTATCAGCTCCGGCTCGCAGTTCACGCGCTTGCGGTCGCTCAGCAAAACAGCCACCTCGCGGCGCCTTTCCGGATCGTCACACAACTCGCAAGCGTCGGCCAGGGCCGCCACCAGAGCCAAATGCTCCTCTTCATGCTCCTCGACGAAGCTCTTTCTCACCATCAGCACCTTTTCCGCGTGATCCGGAAAAAGGTCCACCGAGCAGACAGGAGACCATCCGATCTTTTGGCTGATCGCCAGACTCGGCCAGGGCTCGCCGGCGCAAAAACCGTCGATCGTTCCCGCCGCCAGATTTCGGCACATCTGCGTCGGCGGCAACGTCACCAGCTCCACATCCTCGTCAGGATCGATCTCCGCAGCCTCCAGCCAGGCCCGCAACTGGAAGTTGTGCGTAGAGCAAGCATAGACCGTGGCGAACTTGTACTTGCGGAAAGCCTTCCGGTTTTCCACGTCGAGCCGAAGCGTTTCCTGGTTCTTCACCCCGCGTTGACGAATCTCCTCGGACAGCACCACCGCATTGCCCCCTCGGCTCATCGTCAGCGCCGAGACGCAAGGCACCGGAAGCATCGACAACCCAAGCGTCGCGGCGAACGGCAAGGTGCAAAGCGCATGGGCCGCATCCAGCTCGCCAAACATGACCTTTTCCCGAATCGTCGCCCAGCCCACCTCGCGGGTAAGAGCCACATTGAGCCCGTAGCGCTCGAACAAGCCGCGTTCCGCAGCCACCAACAGGGGCGCCGCATCCACCAGCCCCACATAGCCAAGACGCAATACGGAACGATTCCTCGAAAACGGCTTCGCCAAAGCGCCATTGGAAGTTAAGGGCCTACTGCGGACATCCATCCCGCCCAGCCAGCCACCTTCGCGCCAAAATACCTGAATTGCTTGAAATCGAATTATTTTAATAGCCGTATCGTTTACTCAAAAACGATTCATGCGCGAAGACATCATCGATAGCCGACAGCTGCTCGCTTTTAAGACCCTGGCCGAAACCGGCAGCTTCACCCTCGCTGCCAAGCAGCTCAATCTTACGCAGTCCGCCGTGAGCCACTCCATCAAGGCCCTCGAGGAAGACCTCGGCTGTCCCCTGATAAATCGCCTAGGACGCAAGATCCACCTCACCGAAGCAGGCGACATCTTCCTCGCCGCGGCCGACCGGATCCACCGACGCATGCAGCGCGTGCGAGCGGACCTCGGCGCTCTCGGCCGCTGGGGAGCCGGACGCTTGCGCATCGGAGCTGGCCCCACCGCCTGCCAATACATCCTGCCGACCGTCATTCGCGAATTTCGCCAAACCTTTCCCGACTGCCAGCTCTCCATCTCTCCCAACGACGCCAAGGAACTCTCCGAAGAGCTGCGCGGCAACGAAATCGACCTCGCCCTCACCCTCAATCCGGTCGGCCAAGACGATCTCGAAAGCCAGACCGTCTTCGAAGACAGCCTCCAGTTCGCCGTAGCCCCCTCGCACCCCTGGGCCGGCCGCAAGATCGCGCCGCCTAGCGAGATCGACGATCAGACCTTCGTCACCTACAGCACCCGTAGCCTCACCTTCGAGCTCATCCGCCGCCACTTCCGCAGCGAAGGCTACTCATTCACCCGCGTCATCGAGCTCGGCAGCATGGAAGCCATCAAAGAGTTGGTCAAAATCGGCATCGGCGTCGGCGTCATCGCCCCCTGGGTCGCCCAAAAGGAAATCGCCGAAGGAAGCATCCACTTGCTCGCCCCAAACCGAAAGCCCCTCAAGCGAAGCTGGGGCGTCAGCTACGTCCGCGGGCGCAAGCTAAGCCTCATCGAAGAAACTTTCATCGGCCTCTGCCAAAGCGCCTGCGATTGCCTCGAACAATGAAACAATCTTCTTCTGCTTCTACTTCTTCATCTTCTTCAAAACCCATAGGTCGGTAAGAAATAGAAGAAGATGAAGAAGTAGAAGCAGAAGAAGATTGAGCGAAAAAATGGAGCCGCTCATCGGTACCGAGGAGCGCAGCGACGACACTCGAAGAGCAAGGCGATGAGACATCGAACGCAGTTCGACGAGATGAGCGCCAAGACTTTTCGACCCCCACCAGCCTCGCCCCATCGACAAGCAACCCAAGGCAGGGCGAAAAAATGGAGCCGCTCATCGGAGTCGAACCGACGACCTACTCATTACGAATGAGTTGCTCTACCAACTGAGCTAGAGCGGCATCCAAGGCCCGCGAAAATCTGCTCGTCCCCCTCCAGTGGCAAGCAGAAAACCATGCAAGCCATCGCTTCGGGCGCGACTAAAAGAGTGTCCTGGTAGGGACCGATCGCCGAGCGGTCCGTGCTGCAAGATCCTGCACTGCGGCCCGCTCGGCGTCGAGCGGGCCCTACCTCTGAACATCAGAGGACACAGTTTCAATTTCAGCACAGTCGAGGTAACCGAACTCGAACGAGTTTGGACCAGCAACGCAAATTGAAAGACGACGTCTTACCCCCCCTTGCTACATAGCCGCGTTCGTCAAGTACCGAAGCCCTGGCCGACAGCGAGGCGGACAACACGCAAACACCCGCACTACCTCCGCGTTCTCACGAACGCGGCTACACTGCCCCCCAAACGCCTCCCCAAGCCGATCACCCTCTGCACTGCGCAAACAAAACTTCAACGTTGAAGTTTTGTTTGCGCGCCCCTCGATTTCCATTTTTCGCCTCAACCATCCAATTTTAGCCCTTCACCATTCACTCCTCACCATTCACCATTTCCCCATGCCCATGCTTCGTATCGCCTCCCGCAACATCCACCTCGACGGCGGAAGCCTCGTTTCAGGCTCCGTTCTATGCACGCCCGGCGAACCTCTGGAATTCGAGCTCGGCAACCGCTTCGGCATCGACATCCAACTGCCCGACTCGGCTCACATCGCCCTCGGACGTTTCGACCCGCACGTGCATTTTCGCGAAGCGGTCGTGCCTACCCGCGAGGAAGTCGAGGAGCACGGACCAGCCGGCGTCGACTACGACCAGCTCGTCGCCAGCATCCGTCAAGCCAACGCCCTCTACTCCGTCCGATCCGGTTGCCTGGCCGCCCTCAAAGGCGGCGTGACCGCCGTCGGCGCCATGGGCAACACCCCCTGGGGTCCCGTCGGAGCCTATCGCCACGAGCGTACCCAAAAACATTATACGCAGGAAGGCCTCATCCCTATCGTCGTCTGGCCCCGCATGGAACCCGGAGTTGCAGCGGTCAGCAGACACGAGGGCAAGGACTTCGGCTCTACCTTCGGCGGCTCGGGACTCACCGAAGACGCGCGACGCGAGATGTTCGCCCTCTGGCGACACGAAGCCGTCTCCTACCACAACGATCAAGCCCGCAGCTACGAAACCATCGCCGAATTCAAAGACCGGACGAACATCGACGATGTCCTCCTGCATCACCAATACTTCGACGGCGAAACCGTACTCGGCTGCCAGGCCAAGACGATGGCTTTAGCCGAACAAGCAGGCCTCTCCAGCCTGCTCGCTCGTCATATCCCCACCGGCCCGGCTCTCCAGCAGATCCTCGATGCCCGCCCGGAAAAGACCTGCCGACTGCCAGCTGAAATCGGTCTCGACTACGTCTACTGGTACCGCGAACGCTTGCTCGCCCAGCGCCGCGAAACCGCTCTGATAAACTACCGTCGCCCCGCCCACCCCTCGCACGAGGATCAGCTCTACCTCATCGAACTCACCCGCTCAGCCGTCCGGTCTGGGGACAGGGAGATCTTCTTCGGCAGCGACCACGCCCCCCATCCGCTTGAAGCGAAGGCCTTCCAAGACGGTCTGCCCGGCAGCCCCGGCACCCGCAACATCGAGCACTCCCTCCAGTACTACCTCGAGCTGACTCGAAACCATGGATACAGCTGGGCGGACATCGACCGCCTTGCTTCCATCAATCCCTCCAAGCACATGGCCCAGTATTTCGATTTCCCCTACGAAATCGGAACCATGCGCAGCGGCGCCATGGCGAATCTCGCCATCTTCGATCCCGAACAGCCCTATCAGGTCGATCGAGACAAGCTCGCCAGCCAGCTCGAAGACCCCCACTACCACAGCGCCCTCGAGGGCGAGAGCGGCCTCTTCGGCAAATCCCTTTTCACTGTCGTAAACGGTCGCGTCTGGGACGTGCAGAACGAACCTAAGCCCTTGAACTAGAAGAAGTCGTAGCGGTGTCCGTGAAAATGTGGGAACCGCCTCAACCCAATCGCAAGACCTCTCCAAAATTCTCGAAATTCCCGTTGACGGAGGCGCCGCCCAACCTATTGTGCGGACTTCTTTCCAAGGCGGGATAGCTCAGTTGGTAGAGCAGAGGACTGAAAATCCTTGTGTCCCCGGTTCGATTCCGGGTCCCGCCACCACTTTTCGCCCAGCGAAAAGTGTCACGCCGCAGCCCCGCAACAGCGGGCGAAGGCGGACTCACTCTCGGGTAGAGTACTTTTTTATTCGGAGAAAGATTCCTGAGTCCCCTCGTATCCCCCTTCATTGCAGCGCACAGGCATCGTACCCCAACCAAGGGCGATGACTCAGTCTCAGACAAAGGTCGCGAAGACGATTTACAGAGAAGCGTATGGCTTCTGCCTTATCTTCGCGTCTTTGCGGCTTCGCGTGAGCTCATGTCGTCAGACAAAGGACCGGCGCGGCTCGAATTAGAGATTCGTTCTAACGGCACTTAACTTTGGCTTTCGTTAGTCCCGGCCCTCTCTTACAAATTAGAGTATGCTCAAATCTGCATCCTTCTCAGCTCGCCGTGAGCATCGTTATTCGCTTATCCGAATCTGGAATCCTAACGGAGGCAAAATTCTTCCATGGATCGGTCTTAATCCTTCGAAAGCTGACGAAAACGAGAATGACCGTACGATTCGCCGCTGCATAAGCTTCTCCCAGAAAAACGGCTATGACGGCCTAGTTATGTTGAACCTTTTTTCATTGGTCTCAACCAAACCCAAGGCAGCGATCGCGAATCCAGAACACAACAGTCCCGAAAACGATTTTCATCTAAAAATCCACCTTTGGCAGAATACCAAAGCCGTTATTTGCTGGGGCAATTCGGTCAAAAACCTCAAAGGGAAAGACTTGAAAGTACTCAAGCTAATCAAGAAACCTCTTTGCCTCGGAATCAACAAGGACAGCACCCCAAAACATCCTTTATATATCAATAGAAATATAAAATTCAAACCTTACTTATTCTAGCATGGAAGAACAGAAAATCCGTTCCAAGACCTTGCTTCTTCTCAGCACGGGCATAGTTGTCGTTCACTTGATCAACTTGAAAATCACAAAAATCAATCTGCTAGGAAATACCGCGGAAATTGGAAACCCTGTAATTGCGGTGATTTTGCTTTGGTTGATTTGGGGCTATTTTCTTTGGAAACACTGGCAAACTCATGTTAACTCGAAGACACGTATTTTGCGTCACTATAAAAATGAGCAAAAGAAGCTGCTTCATCAAATTGGCACAAAAGAACTGGTTGATCTACATCATGAAAAACAGAAGAACAAAAAGCTGGGAGGTTTTAACTTCGAGAAATCCACCATCCAACTGAAATTATTTAGTGCCATATGTTATCCGAAAATGGTTTCTTATAGTATAAATGGTGAACCAACGGAAAGCGACGAATTTGACGAAGTAAGGATTGGATTTTTTGAACTCCTGAAGGTCTGTTCATATTTGATTTATAGAATTCTTATTCGAGAGCGAGACACCTCAGAAGTAATGTTTCCCTATTTCGTAGCGATCGCTCCAATAGTCGCGTTGGCACTAAGAATAAATGGATTCCTCCCTAACTGAAAACATAAAAGATTTCCGACCCAAAACATATGCCTGCGACAAAAATCAACCACTCCCAGCATTCCGCCTTCCGAGAAAAACTCATAGAGCACATTTTCATCGGCGAATTGCTCAAATACTCTTGGCTGGATGGAAGCTGCTCGGTCGAGGTATCCAAGCCAGAGGTTGACCGCAAGGGCTACGACATCATTGCGGAGCGAGGGAGCGTGATTCGACACGTTCAGCTAAAGACCAGTCGAAAAGGAGGCAAAGCCTATCGCCAAAAAGTGCATACGGCACTGGCCGAAAAGGTTTCCGGCTGTGTCGTGTGGATCGTGTTTGACGAGGAGACCTTGGAACTTGGGCCCTTCTGGTTTTTTGGAGGGAATGCCGGAGAGGCCTTGCCAAGCCTAGAGAGGATGAAGATTGCAAGGCATACCAAACGAAACAACGAGAACGAAAGAACGGAGCGGCCAGAGATTCGCGACGTATCTCGCAAGCACTTTACGAAAATCGAGACCATGGCGGAACTCTATCGCGCGCTTCTAGGTTAAGCGCAGTTCGATCAAGACTTTACCCCTCCACCAAAATCTCCATCTCCTTCTGCTTCTTCATCTACTTCTACGCAGCTTAGGATCTAGAAGAAGATGAAGAAGCAGATGAAGATGATGGCCCAATCCTTCCCCCTCAACCCGCCAACCGATACTCAGGATCCTGACCAACTCCTCGAGCGCTTCCTCGACTACGTTGCGGCGAAAGGCCTCGAGCTTTATCCCGCTCAGGAGGAGGCCATTCTCGAAGTCTTTGCCGGCAAAAACGTCATTCTCAAGACCCCAACCGGCTCCGGCAAATCGCTTGTCGCCGCTGCGATGCACTACTACTCCGCCGCTCGCGGCCGCCGCTCAGTCTACACCTGCCCCATCAAGGCCCTCGTAAACGAGAAGTTCCTCAGCCTCTGCCGCGACTTCGGTCCCGAAAACGTCGGCATGATGACCGGAGACGCCACGGTCAACCGCGATGCTCCCATTCTCTGCTGTACCGCCGAGATCCTCTCGAACATCGCCCTACGAGACGGCGAAACCGCTCGCGTCGACAATGTCATCATGGACGAGTTTCACTACTACTCGGACCACGAACGCGGGGTCGCCTGGCAGACTCCGCTGCTCACCCTTCCCCAGAGCCGTTTCATGCTCATCTCAGCCACGCTCGGCGAAACCGCCTTCTTCGCCAACGAACTCGAACGGCTCACCGGCGCCGAATGCGCCACTGTATCCAGTCAGCAACGACCGGTTCCTCTCGATTTCAGCTACCTGGAAATCCCCCTCAACGAAGCCCTCGAAAAGCTGGGCGAACAAAACCGCCTGCCCGTCTACATCGTCCACTTCACCCAGCGCTCCGCCTCCGATACCGCCCAAAACCTGCTCAGCCTGAACGTCTGCTCAAAGGAGGAGAAGCGAGTCCTAAAAGACGAACTCGCCGAAGTCGCATTCACCAGCCCCTTCGGCAAGGACATCAAGAAGCTCCTCCTCGCCGGTATCGGCCTGCACCACGCCGGCCTCCTCCCAAAGTACCGCGTGCTCGTCGAAAAGTTCGCCCAGAAAGGACTGCTCAAGTTCATCTGCGGCACCGACACCCTCGGCGTCGGCGTCAACGTGCCCATCCGATCCGTCCTCTTCACCCAGCTTTGCAAGTACGGCGGACGCAAGACCAGCATCCTCAAGGCCCGCGACTTCCATCAGATCAGCGGCCGGGCGGGGCGAAAAGGCTACGACGATCATGGATACGTCGTCGCCCTAGCCCCCGAGCACGTCATCGAAAACAAGCGGGCCGAGGCCCGAGCGGGCGACGATCCGAAGAAGAGACGCAAGCTCGTCAAGAAGAAGCCCCCCGCTCGCGGCTACGTCCAGTGGGACGCCGAGACCTTCGCCAAGCTGCAAGCCTCTTTCCCCGAAGCCCTCGAATCCCGCTTCCAGGTTTCCCACGGCATGCTGCTCAACGTGCTCGGCCGTCCCGGCGACGGCTGCCGAGCCATGCACCAGATAGTCGCCAACAGCCACGAAACCGTCGCATCCAAGAAACAACTACGACGCAAGGCCTTCCAGCTTTTCCGCGCTCTTGTCGAGCGTCGGATCATCGAAATTGCCCCATCCGGATCTCCCGGCCCCAAGCTCCGCGTCAATGTCGAGCTGCAAGACGACTTCTCCCTAAACCAGACCCTCGCTCTCTACTGCGTGGACGCGGTCGCCCTACTCGACTCCTCGGATCCCGACTACGCCCTCAAGCTGCTCAGCCTCGCCGAAAGCATTCTCGAAAACCCGGACGCCATCCTTCGCCGCCAGCTCGACAAGCTCAAGGATGACAAAATGGCCGAGATGAAGGCCGCAGGCATCGAATACGAGGAACGCATCGAAAAGCTGGAGGAACTCGAACACCCCAAGCCCGAAGCAGAGTTCATCTACGAGACCTTCAACCGCTTCGCCCGCGAGCACCCATGGGTCGGCTCCGAAAACATCAAGCCCAAGTCCATCGCCCGCGAGATGTTCGAGCGCTACAGCAGTTTTGGCGATTACGTGAAGCTCTACCGCCTCCAGCGAAGCGAAGGCCTTCTGCTGCGCCACCTGACCAACGTCTACCGAGTTCTCGAAAACACCATTCCTCCCGGCTACCGCGACGAGCAAGTCGAAGAAATCATCACCTACCTTGGCCACCTTTTGCGCCACGTCGACTCCAGCCTCATCGACGAATGGGAGCTCATGCGCAACCCCGACTACCAGCCCGCAACCCAAGAGAGCGACAGCCTCCCCGCCCCGGCTCGCCCTACCGACATCACCGCCGACCGCAAGGAATTCACTCGCCTCCTAAGAGCCGAGATATTCCAATTTCTCAGCCTGCTCGCCAGCCGCAGCTATCAGGAACTCGCCCAAACCTTTGACCTCACTCCTCTCTTCCAGGACGAAAGCGGCCAAACTCCCAAATGGCCTGACGTAGAGCTCGAGCGCCTCATGGAATCCTTCTACGAAACCAGAAACTGGATACGCCTGGACCCTTCAGCTCGAGCCACCGACCGCACCCGTATAACCGAATCCGACGACCGAAAGACCTGGCGTGTAGAACAAACCATCGTCGACTCCGAAGAGCAAAACGACTGGGCCGTCGTATTCGAAGCAAACCTCCCCGCCTCCCGAGAAAATGGAAAGCCAGTATTCCTCATCGAATCCCTCGGCCCCACAACATCCTAGCCAATTCAAAAAATTATTTTGTCGCTAATGATTTTGCTACCAACTCCAGAATCACAAGCAGCTTCCATCTTCTCCCAAATGTTTCATAAACCGCAGAGGTCGCAGAGGTCGCAGAGGATTTTATTCGGTACCGTCTCAGCGATCTCCGCGTACTCTGCGGTTAAAGAAATCGTCGTCTTTCGAAACTCACTTGGAGTTAGGCTCTTAACTAGGGAGAAAAGGTTTATAAACGCTTATATTTCAAGAGTTTGCAAGATATCTATCAGACCTTTTTGAAACTATAAGGTTCTGAAAACCAAAATATTCGAAGGACGCTTTTCCCAAGCACTGCATATCGCATCCGCCTTTGCAGCCTTAGCTCTGCTTCGTTAGATTACTGGAACCATTGCCGAAAGTAGGGTCGTCGCTTGCGACGTACCGCGTGGGTTGGATCTATTTTACGCGGCACGGCGACGAGCGCCGGCCCTACAAATGAATAATCTAACAAAGTAGAGCTAGAGAGTATCCAAACGATAAATCGAAAATAATGCATGGCGAAGGTAGGGACCGATCGCCGAGCGGTCCGCAGTGCCTTATGAAAATCGAACCAACGCGGCTCCCGCGACTGCGCGTAGGCGTCAACTTAAACCTAAACGCGTTGCCCTCCAAAGGATGCTTCTTACGTTAAGTTGACGCCAATGCGCGACTGCGGGATCGAACCCTACCTTGGAATGATTTATTGGACACTTTCTGAGAGTTTGTGGAGAAGGGATTCGAAACAAAGCAGTATCTTTAACTCCTTCTTCGCGTCTTCGCTGCTTCGCGTGAGTCCATATCCTCTATTCCGACTTTTCCGCCGGAACTCTAGAAGCAAACGCAGCTCCAACTCAGGACCGATGAGATTTTCCAGCCTACTCGCTCTTGCCCTTGTTTCGCCTTGCTTCGCTTTCGGCGAAGAGGAACCAGCCTCTCCTGAAGACCCGCCCGGTCCACTCTCCCACGCGGCGCTCTTCGCCCCCAACACGACCTTTCCCTACTTCGAGCGAATCAACCGACTGCACGCCACAGACGAACCGGTTTTCGACCCTCGGAACGCCGCCATGCTCGCTCAGTGCAGCATGCTGATCTACGTCGAGGATCGTCAGTTCATTATGGATACGCTTGCCAAGGCATTCTTGGGACAGACGGAATTCTTCGACTACGGCGGCACCTACGCCTTTATTGCTGAGGGGCGGGAAGATATTGTGATCGCTTTCCGCGGCACCGAGACGGGTGACAAGATCGACTATCTGACCGACGCGAAATTTCTGCAGACCGACTTCGCTGGGCTGGGCCGGGCTCATTCCGGCTTCGTAGCAGCTTACGAGCTTGTAAAGGAGCCTATCGCCGCCGAACTCGCCAAGCGGCTTGCCAAAGGCGATAAGCGCGTCTGGGCCACCGGCCATAGTCTCGGTGGCGCCCTGGCCACGCTCTGGAGCTTAGACAATCCCAGCCTCGCCCATGGCATCTACACCATCGGCAGCCCCCGCGTAGTGGATGGCAAACTCGCTCGCGTTGCTGGCGAGCAGCCGAATTTCTTCCGCCTGGTCAACAACAACGACATCATTCCCCGCCTACCCGGGCCACCCTTCTATCAGCACATCGGGTCGACCTACTATATAACTGCTCAACAAGAACTGATCGTCGATCCACCACGAGGCAAACTCTGGAAGAGCCGCTGGAAGGGACACCGCAAGTTTCTAGCTAAGCTGCTCGAGGAACACTGGTCGCAAAGGGACTTTCGAGCCATCCCGTCCGACTATTTCGTCGATCACTCTCCGAGGCTTTATGTAGAGGCTCTGTTCGAGATCTCGGTGTCGGATCCAACGGAACGCTGATCCTCTGGGAACGCGGGCAGCTTGCCCGCAGCTAGCTGAATCTGCACAAGAAGGCGTTGAATAAGTAGCGTAGCCGCGTTCGTGAGAACGCGGTCTTGGCCGACAGTGCAGCGGACAAAACGTGGAATCGATCTGGGAGATCTGCGTTCTCACGAACGCGGCTACAAAATCGCCGGGCTTGATCAACTTATTCAACACACTCTAAGAGCAAGCCGGCGCCACCTCGCTTGACTGCTCACCACTTGGCATCAAAAAGAAACGGCGACCGACACGAAGATGAAGACCAAGGATCCCTCCACCTCCAGCAAGCCGCTTCGTATCGGAGCCTTTCTGCCGTTGGACGTGGGATTCGGACGCGAGTTTCTCCGAGGCCTGGCTCGCTTCTATCGCGAATTCGACCGGATCGAGGTCCTGAAATTCAACCAGACCCGCCACTACGATCCGGCAAAGCTTCACAGTCTCGGCCTGTCCGGAGCCATCGCCAAAATCGCTTCCCTCCGCGACGAAAAAGCCTGGGCGCAAACCGACATCCCAGTGGTCAATATCTCCAGCGAATACCAGCCCAGAGGCATTCCTAGCGTCAATGCCGACGACGATCGAGTCGGGCGCATGGCCGCTCGCCACCTTTCCCAGCGAGGCTATCGACAGTTCGCCTATTGCGGCGATGCCAAACACCAAGCCTCTCGCGCCCGTCTGAAAGCCTTCTCCGCAGAACTCGCCTCCACTCTAGATGCGGAAGCCGCGACCGTCGCCGAATTCAGCGCCGAACAAGCAGACTTGGACGCCCCTTTCTCCGACCAAGACCGGCAGCGTCTAAACGACTGGGTGAGGAACCTGCCCAAGCCAATCGCTATCTTCGCCTTCACCGACCGCCTCAGCCTCGAACTGGACGAAGTGGCTCGCCAACACCGCCTGAGCGTCCCGCAAGACATGGCTATCCTCGGAGTGGGCAACGATCTCATGCGTATCGAGTTCGCCCATACGCCTCTCTCTTCCATCCAGCTGCCCAACGAGGAGATCGCCTACCTGGCCGCTGAGCTTCTGGAGAAATGGATAAGCTACGGCGCTTCGCCTCCGCTTCGCACTACCTTGCGCCCAAGCCGTCTTTTCGCCCGAGCCTCCACCGACGCTTTGGCCGTAAGCGACGACACCGTTGCCATCGCGGTCGACTACCTGCGGGAGAACCTGGGAAATCCCATCCGCGTCGATCAGGTCGCTCGCTACGCCGGGATTTCGCGACGGGCCCTCGAGATTCGCTTTCGTCGCCATCTCGGAAAGTCGATCTACGAGACGGCTCTGGACTTCAAGTTCGAACTCGCTCTCGACCTGCTAGCCCAGCCCGATATCCTCGTTTCCGACATCGCCTATCGTATCGGATACCCGGATACGAAATCCTTTTCCCGAGCCTTTCGGCAGCGATTCAAAAAAAGCCCATCAGAACACAGGCGGCTTTGAACGTAGCGCGGAGCTTCAGCCCGCGACCGCAGAAATTAGGATACACTCCGTAGCCGCGTTCGTGAGAACGCGAGAAACGATCGCGGACGCGGGCTGAAGCTCCGCGCTACGTAACCTATGACTGGACTCCATCGCTATATCTCGAAATGCTCTTCCACAGTAGCCTATTAAACACTTCCCAACTCCTCCTAGCATGACCACCGACCCCAGCCCTCAACAGGATTCCCAGTCCACTGCCGAAACCGAAGAAGAGTTCAGCTTCGATCGAATCTTCAAGGTCGAGCTTTCCGATGAGATCGAAAAGCGGAAACTCTACACATACGATGCCGAGGGCGACGAAATCACTCCCGGAGAGGCTCGCGGCACCGGTCTGCCGCCCTTTCGCGATGCGAGCTTGCAGAGCTCGGACGCCCCGCGTTCGCTTTTGCTCCAGGGAGTGATCGACACTTTGGATACGGAGGAGCAAAACCGGGCCTGGTCGAGCTATGCCCAGAAGCAGCGTTCCGGAAAGGCATGGGGAGCAGGCGCCCACGACGGCCTGGTCGGCCTCGCTCTTTCTGGAGGCGGAATCCGCTCGGCCACCTTCAACCTCGGCATCATTCAGGCGCTCGTAAAGATGCGCTTCCTGCCAGCGATCGACTACCTGTCCACCGTTTCCGGAGGA
This sequence comes from Pelagicoccus sp., assembly GCA_028284635.1. Lineage (GTDB taxonomy): Bacteria > Verrucomicrobiota > Verrucomicrobiia > Opitutales > Opitutaceae > Pelagicoccus. The sequence continues at coordinate 92,802 of JANQRJ010000007.1, read as the reverse complement.
GGCTATATTGGTTCCTGCCTCACCGCGATTTTCAACAAGAAAGGCGGCCCCAGACGCTTTCCCTTTATGCACGCCCGGAACAAGCCGGAGTCGCCCTCCTTTCGCCATCTGCGCAACAATTCCGAGTTTCTCTCGCCCACCGGTTGGATCGACCAGGCTCAAATGGCGGCCGTGCTGATTCGCGGAGCCTTGCTGAATTTCGCCGTGCTTGCAGTGCCTATTTTGATCGCCGCCGCCGGAACAGTCTACTTTTGGGAACCTATATACGAAACCGCTCGTCACTTTTGGCTGAGTCTCGGAACAGTCGTCGCATTTCTAGCCCTTACCTTCACCTATCCGCTTGCTGCCAAAGCCTTCGCCGTCGCTAGCAAGATAAGGAGATGGCTTCGAAAAAAAGCCGGCCGCAATATCGAAAGCGAAACAGCCGTCAAAGCCGAGCGAAAGAGGAGAGCCCGTTTCAGCGGCATGCTGGCATGGCTTTTGGCGCTAGGCGGCGCTGCAGTGTTCATCGAATCGCAGCCGCTGATCATCAAAGCCATCCAAGACAACCGCGGCTTATTCAGCTTGGAGTACTTGAGAAACACCCTGTTTTCCGTCGGGCCAGCCACCGGAGCCGGGGCCTTGCTAGCAGGCTTTCTACTCAAACGCCTGCAACAGGCTTGGAGCAAGTTCGCCTTGAGCATTATCGGAATCGTTGCGATCAGCGGGCTCTGGATTTTCTTCCTCTATCTCTGCAGTCTCGGAATCGACTCGACGAACAAAAGGGGTGCCGACTACTACGCCTTGCTCTATCTCTCGATTGCAGCAGGGCTTGCCGTACTCGTTTTTTGGATGGATATCAACAAGACGGCCATTCACCACCTCTATCGCGATCGTTTGAGTCGGGCCTTCATTTTTCAGGTCTGGAGACGAAACGAACACGCCAGCGACAAGGCCAACAACGAGAGCGACACGATAGACGAGCAGAATATTGACTTAACCGAACGCGTGCAGCCGGTCGATCAACTGAAGCTCTCGGAACTCAATAGCCGACTCGCCCCCTATCACCTTATCAACGCTGCCTTGAACTGGACGGACCTGCCCGATCGCTACAAGCGTGGACGCCAATCGGACTTCTTTATATTCAGCAAACGCTTCACCGGCGGAGCCCTCACCAAGTACTGCAAGACCGAATTGCTCGAGGACAAGGATCCACAGCTCGATCTGGCTACCGCTATGGCCATCTCCGGCGCAGCCGCCTCCGCCAAAATGGGCCGTCTGACGAATCGACTGCTTTCCGTAGTCATGATGCTGCTCAACGTGCGGCTGAACTATTGGATGCCCAACCCGCGCTACGTCAGCGAAAAGAGCGGAAGGCTCTTGGGTTCCTTTTTCACCAGAGGGCCCGGCTGCCTCTTTCGCGAAATAAGCCCTGGCATCGACGTGACCCACAAAAGCCGAGCTATAAACGTTTCGGATGGCGGTCACCTGGAAAACACTGGCATATATCAATTGCTCGTGCGCGAGTGTCGCTTGATAATCTGCGGCGATGGCGGTGAAGATCCGACCCTCACTTTCCAAGCCATTTCAGAGCTGAAACGCATGGCTCAAGTCGATCTCGGCATATCCATTCGCTTCGACGGACTGGACGAGATCCGCCAAGGACGACAGTCTCACGCCGTTGGTACGATATACTACCGGGAAGGCCGCATCGGAAAACTGATCTATCTGAAAGCGTCCTTGTCAGGCGACTACAACCTGCAAGCCAGTTCGCCGAGCGAAGAGGCGTATCTCAGTTCCGAGCTGCGGGAAGACAGCCGCCGCTACGACGACGGAGCCTACCTTGCCAGCTACCACGCCAAGCATCCGACCTTCCCCCACGAAACGACCGCCGACCAGTCCTTCGACGAACAGCAATTCGAGTGCTATCGCGCTCTCGGAGTGAAGGTCGCCCTAGATGCTCTAGCTACCTCGGGCGTCAACCCCACAATCGCCCGCGAAGAGATAACGGAGTAGAGATCCTCGTAGCAAACTGCGAGCTCGAGGTAGGGACCGATCGCCGAGCGGTCCGCAGAAGCTCTATGCCAAACAATACTCTTGCACTGCGGACCGCCCGGCGGTCGGTCCCTACCTACCGGCTACGCAGTTTGGAAAGCAGGCGAAGCAGTTCGATGTAAAGCCAGATCAAGGTGACTAGCAGCCCAAAGGACGCGTACCACTCCATGTACTTGGGAGCGCCGCGCTTCGCGCCCTCCTCGATGAAATCGAAGTCGAGCACCAGGTTCAGAGCGGCGATCAGCACCACGAAAAGACTGAAGCCGATCCCAATCGGCCCACTGCCGTGTATGAAAGGGATCGATACGCCGAAAAAGCCCAGTATGAAAGTCGATAGATAGATCAGCGCTATGCCACCAGTGGCCGCAAAGACGCCCAACTTGAAATTCTCCGTAGCGCGAATGAAACCAAAGCGATACGCCGCCAACAACGAGAGCAACACCCCGAAGGTCAGCAGCACCGCCTGAAAAACGATGCCAGGGAAAATGCGTTCGAAAAAGGCGGAAAGGATGCCGAGAAAAACGCCCTCGGCCGCCGCATAGAGAGGAGCCGTGACCGGAGCAGCCGTCTTCTTGAAAATCGTCACGAGAGCCAACACGAAGCCGGCGATTCCGCTGCCGATCATCCAAGGATAAAGGCCAGCAGGATCCACTACTGTCATTGCCTTTTCCCAACTCCAGATCGCTGGCACGGAAAGGATTCCGAGTAGAAGCACCGTCTTATTCACCGTGCCGTTGATCGTCATAGCATCGGCGGGAGCTACGGCTTGATCGACATGAAACGCTTTTTCACTGAGGGCTGGATTGGAGGTTCTCATAGCCGCCGACTCTGTCACGCCACCCCAGCGGCACAAGCAAGATCTGCCAGCACATGAAGCGACAAACGCTGCGATTCCAGTTTCCGCAAATTAAGCATGCAACGTTACACGCCTAATTCACGGACAGCATGACCTTCGCAAACTCCGGCTTTCTGGGAACGCGGGCGGCATTGTGGTGAGCTTGCCGAACTGCTCGCCCGCATCTCGAGGCGCGTCATGCATAGGATTTTGATATCCGTAGCGCGGAGCTTCAGCCCGCGACCGTCGAAGGGGACTGCAGGCTCTACTCTCTGCGGACGCGGGCTGAAGCTCCGCGCTACGATGCAAACATGATGCGACACTGGCATTATCTTCCACTGGTGCGGGCGAGCAGTTCGGCAAGCTCACCACAATGCCGCCCGCGTTCCCAGGGAGCCATAAATTGGGGAATAATTCTCGATATGAAGAGCGGATCTTCCGGACTCTGAGAAATATTTCCAAACCTGCTTTGCCGCTCCAAACACGCGGTGACCTCACTTGATTATTGGCTTCCAACTACTTACCTTCCCTGAACTCCAAGCTTCCTTGCCTGGAACGAAAATCGCTGGATCGTCTGGGTCACTCCCACTCCCCATGCCCACGAAAAAAACTCTCTGGAACGCCCTCCCGTCAGCCGACTGGGACCTTGGCAAGGCCCGTCACCTAGCCTCGCGACTCGGCTTCAGCGTCCACCCGAAGATCGTGGAAACCATTCACAAACTCGGCCCCCGGAAGACAGTCGCCAAGCATCTCTTCGCACCCAAGCCGATGCCGCCGCCAAGCGAAGTCGTCTCGATGCGCGAGACTGCCGAAGAAATGCTCGCAGACGGCCCCATTAGAGATCGCGAGCAGCGACGGCTGTATCAAAAGCTCAATCGGGAAAGCTATGCCGACTACGCGGTAAAATGGTACGACTTCGCCTGCAACCCAGAGCGCTCCATTCAAGAAAAGATGGTCCTCTTTTTTCAAGACGTGTGGGTCGTCGCTTTTCAGGGCGTGAAAAGCGCCCCCGCGCTCTTCGACTATCAGGCTCGCATACGCCAGAGCATCGCCGGCACATATCCGGAAATGTGCCTTCGCCTTTCCCAAAGCTGGGCGATGGTACGCTACCTGAATCTCAACCAAAACAGAAAAGGGGCGCCCAACGAGAACTTCGCCCGCGAGCTCTTCGAGCTCTTTACCCTGGGCGAAGGCAACTACAGCGAGGAGGATATCAAGGAAGCCTCCCGAGCCCTCACCGGCTACATGGCCAATCGGCAGGGCAAGGTCGTATTCAGACCTCAAAGACACGACGACGGGCGAAAGACCGTCTTTGGCAAGACCGGCCGCTTCAAACTCGAAGACATCATCCGCCTAGTATTCCAACAGCCTGCGGCGGCCCGATTCCTCCCTGCCGAACTCTGCAAGGCCTACCTCAGCCAGGAACCGCTTCCCGAGCCCCTCATCGAGGAACTCGCCACCCTGTGGCGAAAAAACGGATACAGCCTACCCTACCTCTACGAAACCCTCTTCGCTTCAGAGCTCTTCTACAAGCCAGAGTACCGAGCCAACCTCATCAAAGCGCCCGTCCATTACTACCTCGGCATGCTGCAGGATTTCGAGCTCGGCGTTCCCCCGCTGCCACGGGCCAGCTTCCGGCTCAATCGCCAGATGGGGCAGCCTTTTTTCAACCCGCCCAACGTACGCGGCTGGGTCGGCGGCAAAGCCTGGATCAACTCCGCCACCCTGTCCGCGCGTCGCCAGGCCGCCGAAAGCCTGTTCTTCGAATACGACGAGAAGCGCCTCAATGCCGACGAAATCAAGGCCCTGGAAAAGGTCAGGGCAGCCGGACAGACCAGCTTCTCTATCCATCTCCCCACCGTTCGCGACTGGCTCACGCAAAGCGACGACCCAGTCGCCTCGCTTGCCCAACGGCTTTACGTCGACTCCGATCCCAAGCTCCTGCACAGCATTGCGCCCGCTTCGAATCTCGACCTATTCATTGCCAACAACGCCAATCTGCGTAGCCTCCTGCTCGCCACCCTGAGCGCCCCCTCGTACCATCTACATTGAGAGCGCGTCGAATGACTCGGAAAAAATGAGAAGCTCCCACCTCCTCCCATCCATTTCCAGCACACTCTGAAAAAACCGCTACCACCCATGCCACGACAAACGCTTCTTCCCAACACCCGTCGCGAATTCGTCAAAGGCTCCACCGCCGGCATAGGCCTGCTCGCCTTCAGCCAGTTCGCCCCCGGTTTCCTCACCCGCTCCCTGGGTGCCCAAGTGCCTACCAACGAGCCGGACCGCTCCATTCTCGTGCTCGTCCAGCTCGGCGGTGGCAACGATGGACTCAACACCCTCGTACCGTATCAGGATGACAACTACTATCGCCTCAGACCCACGCTCGGCCTAAAGCGACCCGACCTGCTTCCGCTCGACGACCAGCTCGCCCTTCACGCCAGCTGCCCCGAGCTCGAGCGGCTCTACAAGGACGGCTCCCTCGCCGTCGTGCAGAACGTCGGCTACCCCAACCCCAATCGCAGCCACTTCCGCTCCACCGAAATCTGGGAAACCGCCTCCGACAGCGACGAGTACCTCAATACCGGTTGGATGGGCCGCTACTTCGACAGCGCCTGCGCTGGCGCTCCAAGCGAGGAGCCCATCGCCGTCAACATCGGCAACGAACTGCCAGACGCCTTCCTCTCCGAAAACGACTTCAACATCTTCAGCTACGCCGGAGGAAGGCGACGCTCCAAGCGAGGAGGCGGCAGGATGCTCGCCGCCTTGCAAGAAAGCCCGCCCCCCCAAGACAGCCCCGCCGGCTTCCTGCAGCATACGCTCATGAATTCCCTCGTCACCGAGGAGAAAGTCGTGTCGCGACTCCGCAACTACAAGCCGCTCGCCTCCTACCCAACCAGCCCGCTCGGCACCAGCCTCCGCCAAGTCGCCGGCCTGATCGCTTCCGGCCAACCGACTCGCGTCTACTACGTCTCCCATACCGGCTTCGACACCCACGCCAACCAATTGCAGACCCACGCTCAGCTTCTCGCCCAACTCTCCCAAGGCATGGCCGCGTTCCAAGACGATCTCGCGCAGCACGGTCTGCAGGATCAGGTGCTTACTATGACCTTCTCGGAGTTCGGCCGCCGTCCTAGCGAGAACAAGAGCCGCGGCACCGACCACGGCACCGCAGCGCCACTCTTCGTCATGGGCAGCCAGCTCAAGGGCGGCCTGCACGGCTCCGCCCCATCGTTAAAGCTCAAGAAAAACCGCGACCTCTCTTTCAGCGCCGATTTCCGCAGCATCTATGCAACCGTCATCGACCGCTGGCTCGGCGGCGATTCCCAGCAAGCGCTCGGCGGAAGCTTCGAGCCAATCGATTTCCTCTAAATAATCTTCTTCTACTTCTTCTTCTGCTTCTGCTTCTAACTCGGAGGTTTTTTTGAAGCGGATGAAGATGCCATGTACCCACGGGACCGACGGGCACGACCAATGGGGCACTCTATACATACCAAGCAAAAGAATGATTTTGCCGAAAAATGATTTTGCAAAAGAAGCCGCCTGCCTCCCGGAAGAATGGAAAAAGCAAAGTCATTCTCGTGAAAGGCGGCGAAAATGCGACGCATCGAGACATCGAACACGATTAAAGCGTATCTTAGGTAGGCTTGCAACGTAGCGCGGATCCCGCTCTGCGCATTGGCGTCAACTTAAGCCAAAAAGTGTCGTACTGGAGGGCAATGCTCCGTCATTGCCGCGGAGCCTACAGGGGTAATAACCGGTGCGGCAACGACGGAGCGTTGCCCTCCAAAGGATGCTTCTTACGTTAAGTTGACGCTTATGCGCTCTGCGGGACCGCGTCCGCAGTGTTTCTTATCCTCATCCCCTTCTTCATCCTCATCTTTATCCTGGGATGAGGATGAAGATGAGGAAGGGGATGATGAGGGGGATGATGAGGGCGAATCGCGGTCGCGGGCTAAAGCTCCGCGCTACGGATAGCGACATCCTATGCAAGAGCCAACCCTACCTCTCCAAACAATCTTCTTCTGCTTCTACTTCTTCATCTGCTTCCTACTTGTCAGATCTTTTTAGAAGAAGATGAAGAAGTAGAAGCAGAAGAAGATGACTAGGGCAAGATCGCCCCTGGCGCGACCCGCAGGTCGCTGGGTAGGGGCGGCTTCACATCGCCGATCTGAGGATCCACCAAATCGCCTTCGACGACCAGACGTTCGTATGCCGCGGTCGCTTCGCCTGCTAAAGCCATCCCGGCAAAGTAGACCCCACTGAGCCCAATTTCCGTTTCCCCACGAGCCGTCCAGTTCTCGCCGTCAAGCGAACTGTCAAGGGATATGTTCGAACCCAATTTTTGGATACGAAGGAAAAGTCCATCATCGAGTGAAGCGACATTGCCAGCAGGGGCCTCCGTGGCCTCGGCCCCCGTTTCGTTCCGAACGCTCGTCGTCAAATTCAGCCCTTGATCGACTAGCAAAGCTACCTGCTTCGATTTTTCTCGCAGCGTCTCGCGCAGCATAAGTCCGGTCGCTGCCGCGCCTCGCTCGATGTCGTAGCTGCTGAGTTTGACCGTCACTGACGCATCGCCAGCCAGACGCACATATTGGTAGCGCAGGTCGTCAGCTCTGCCGGATATCATCCCACCGTCGTACGATAGGTGCTGGAGGTCGGTATTCGGGTCGTAGCTGGCGACCGCATCCGAGGCATTCGAGCGAAGATTGGCTACCACGGCACTGTCCGTCGCCGGCACGAATTCAATGACCGTAAGGAAGAAGGTCGAACTGGCGCCGTCGATGCCGTCGCTAACCGTGATGGTAACGCTCGCTTCGCCGCTCGCGTTGGCCTTTGGCGTCAGCGTGAGACTGCGTTCCCCACCCGCTCCACCAAAGCTTACGCCCGAAGCGTCGAGAAGCGCTTCGTCGCTCGACGAAACACTGAAGCTTAGGACGCTCAACTCGGTATCGACGTCCGCTACCGCGAAGGTGATCGCCTCGCTCGATTCGTTTTCGCCGATAGTCACGTCTTCCAACGAATCGATTTCCGGTTTCACGTTGCGGTAGTAGTCCGCGACATTGGTATAGCCCGAGTAGCCGAATTCGTTGAAGGCCCGTACCCGGTAGCTGTAGTCGACCCCTGGCACGGCGGTCTCGTCAACATAGGTCGCCACGCCAATCGCCGTCTTTCCAATCTCGGCAAACTCCCCACCCTCCTGGGAGCGTTCTATCGAAAAGCCTTCTTCGTTATCCGAGTTGTCCGACCAATTTAGAATCGCGTCTCCATAGGCCGTCGAAACCGACCAACCAAAAGCCAGTACAAGAACAATCGCCTTTTTCACCGATCCGCGTGCCCAGTTATCCAATACGTTTTGCAGACGCTTTTTACAAACGCGCAGGACGAGGTCCTTCTGGAAAATGGTATATCGCATGGCGTCCCTTACGGGCTACGTCAGACAATCTGGAGAAGGGGGCCGAAAGTTGAATGCTATGACCGAGGGTATCTGAGGTCATTCGTCCGGTCGAAAATCCAAAACCGCGACTTTTTCCCTTGGTAGCAAGACCCCGGAAAGTCCTAGGGTAATTTTCCTCCTCCAAAATCTTCATCTTCTTCTGCTTCTTCATCTTCTTCTAAAACCCCTCCAAGAAGGAAGGAGAAGCAGATGAAGAAGCAGAAGCAGATGAAGAGTGGGAAGCCCCGTCCTTCAATTCCGCCATTGCCATCCCCCCTTCCCGCTTCTGTCATCAGCTCTTCATGGCCCCCAAGCAGCTCCACTTGCATACCGCGAATCGCGTCGAAGAACTCGGCCGTTCCCTCGTGCGGCTGAGCAAGGAGCAACCCCTGCCAAACCCGCTTGCCCAGGAGACCGTCGTCACCCTCAACCCCGGCATGGCTCGCTGGTTGCAGTTCCAGGTCGCCAGCCAAACCGGGGTCGCCTTCGGCTGGGACTTTCCGCTGCCAGGCAAGCTCTTCCGAAGACTCGTTTCCGGCTTCCACCCCGACTTCGAAACCGCTGGAGCCTACGACGAAAACGTAGGGCGTTGGCGAATACTCGACCTTCTCCCGACTTTCGAGACCGACCCCGATTTCGCCAAAATCCGCTCCTACTGCGCCGCCGGCTCCGCAAACCGCCGCTTTCGCTTCGCCAACCGCATGGCTGCCCTCTTCGACGAGTACTTGGTCTATCGGCCCGACCGCCTCTTGGAGTGGGAAGACGGCCGGGCCGAAGACGGCTGGCAGTCGAAGCTCTGGCAATGCCTTCTTGCAGAGCTGTTCCCCGACGATCCGCAACCGCTGCACCTCGCCCGCCTCTGGGATCGCCTTCGGACCCGCTCGCCCAGTTCCTGGCGACCTCACTTCGAGCTCTGGCCGGAACGACTCTGCGTCTTTGGCGTCTCCTCGCTCGCTCCTCTGTATTTGGATTTCCTGGACGCCTTCTCCCACTTCCGTCCCGTACACATCTTTCTTCTCCAGCCCTCGGACCTCTATTGGGCGGACCTGAAATCGCGTCGCCAGATCGACCGAATCGCAGCTCGCGACAACAGGGAAAATAGCGACGAGCTTCTCGAAACCGAGGATTGGATCTTCGATAGCGGCAATCCGCTCCTGCCCGCCCTCGGCAAGCAAGGCCAAGGCTTTCTGGACTTGCTCGTCGACCGAAATCCGATCCAGGACGACAGCGCCTTCGTTCCGCCCGACGCAGGCGACTCCCAGCTTTCCGCCCTGCAGAGCGACCTCTTCACCCTCGCTGATCGCGGCGACCCTGAAAGCTTCAATTTCCCAGAGACTCCATTTCCTGGATACGACGGCAGTCTCCAGTTGCACGCCAGTGCCACTCGACGTCGCGAAGTGGAAGCTCTCTGGGACTACCTGATCACTCGATTCGACGGCGAGCGCCCACCGCAGCCCAACCAGATCCTGGTCATGGCCCCGGAAATCCAGGACTACAAGCCCCACATCGAAGCCGTTTTCGGCAGGAGAGCATCTAACAAGTCGCTCAAAGTAGGGCTCGATCGCCGAGCAAGCCGCACTGCAGGATCCGTTCTAAACGGACCGCTCGGCGATCGGTCCCTACCTTCTGCAAGTAGCCTTTCAGATCATCTGGAAGACGACGAGCAGCTGGACATCCCCTTCTCCATCGCCGACCGCTCGGGGCAGATCGTTTCGCCCGTTCTGAGCGGCTTCGAGAAGGTACTCCGCCTGGTCGACGGCAAGGCTGGCGCTCCCGAGCTGGTCGAAGTCCTGGAAACCCCGCTCGTACGCGAGCGCTTCGCTTTCTCCGAAAACGAACTCGCCATCATAGATATTTGGATACGGGAACTCGGTATCACCTGGGGCTGGAATGCCGAGCATCGAGCCCAGCGCCAGGCATTCGCCACCGATCGCAACACTTGGAAGGAATTGAGGCTGAGGCTCTCCGCTGGCATCGCCTTTGGAGATGAAGTCTCGACCACCAGCTTCGACTTTCTCCCCTTCTCCGAGATCGAGGGCGACCTTGTCGACCTCGCCGGACGCTTGCTCGAATTCCTCGAGCTGCTCGCCCGAACCAACCAAGGCCAGACCGAACGTCGCCCCATCGCTCGCTGGCAACCGAGCTACCTCGCTCTCGCCGGAAGCCTGGAATGCGAGGCCGAGGAATGGATCAGCGACCAGCAGAGCCTGCTCGCCATCATCCTCGAAGCCCTACCCGATGAAGCCCAAGATATCCTCATCGCAGGTTCGGAAGCGACGGCCGCCATACTGAACAAGCTTCAGCATTCGTCCTCGATCGGCGGATACATCAGCGGAGGCGTTACCTTTTGCTCCCTCAAGCCAATGCGAGCGATTCCCGCAGACACGATCTGCCTGATCGGCATGAACCAAGCGGACTTCCCCCGCAAGTCGACTCGACTCAGTTTCGACCTTCTGGAGCGAAACCGCCGCCTCGGAGATCGCAACACCCGCGACGAGGACCGTCAGTTCTTCCTGGAAACCCTTCTCTCCGCCCGCAGCCATCTCTATCTCAGCTACCTCGGCATCAGCCCTAGCAGCGAAACCACTCTCGAGCCCTCCTCCGTCGTCTCCGAACTGCAAGCCTACCTTCAGCGCTGCCTGAGCAAGGAAGAGTTCGCCAAGCTGCACGCAAACCACCCCCGCCAGTCCTACGATTCCGAATACTTCAGGGGCGGCCCCCTCTTCACCTATGATTCAAAGCGGGCCGAGCTTAACAGCTTCTTCGCCAGGAACGCCAAGCCCCAATCGGTAGCCGAACTCGAAAGTACCGAGTCCCGCTCGCGTGACGACAGCGAAGCCATCTGGTCCTCCTTGCCCCACTCGCTAACCCCCATCGAGCTCGACGCCCTCCTCGCCTTCTTCAAGGACCCAGCAGCCTACTTCGCTCAAAGCGCGCTCGGCCTTCGCTACAGCCAAGCCAAGGATCAGCTCGAGGACGACGACGATCTCCTCCTGGACGGCCTCGACTCGTATCGACTCCGCGACTACCTAGCCGAAGCCGTCGCGTCGGGAGAAGATCTCGAAAGACTCGATCCCGCCAAGCTCTCTGCCCACAAACTGCTCGCCCCGGGCCATCTCGAGACAATCGTATTCGACGAGGAACTCGACCAAGCCAAGGAGCTTGCCCAAGCCCTCAACGCCTGGACCGCCGAATCCCAGCCAACTCGCCGTCGCCTACGGCTCAATCTGGGAGACGCGACCCTCCTCGGTCAGCTGGATCTCGACCCCAAAGGCCGCCTGCTTCTCCTCACCCCCGGCGAACTGAAAGCCCAACGCCTCATGAGTTTCTGGATACGCCACCTCGTCGCGAATCTCGAAGCCGTCAAAAACGGTCTCGCCCCGCAAGCAACCCTTATCCTTTCGCTCCACCCCAAGCAGTCCACCGTCCACTTCACGCCGCCAGCCAATCCGAGCGAACTCCTGCCGAGCTACTGCCAAGCCTACCTCGATGGCCAACAGTCGCCTCTGCCGCTCCTTCCTGAGCTCACCCACAAACTCGCGACCCGTACCCAATCCAGCCGGTCTCCCCAAACCCTGGAAGCCGCTAGCCTAGCCGCTCTCGCCGAGCTCGAAGCAGCCCGCGAAGGCAGTCTCGACTACTCTTCCTTCTCCTGGACCCGCTACGACGAACTCTGCTTCGCCGCTCATCCCTTCACCGCCGAAGAGCTTACCATCATCGCATCGAAATACTGGATACCCATCCTCGACAACCTCAAACCGGGAACGCCCGCATGATGAGGCGGCTTTCAGCATATCGCCTTGCAAGGTCCAAGGTAGGGCCCGATCGCCGAGCGGGCCGCAGAGAATGGATCCTGCAACACGGACCGCTCGGCGATCGGTCCCTACCCTCGCCACTCTCCGTCCCCCGCCCCGCATGATCGATCTGGAAAAAGGCGTATCGCTCATCGAGGCCAGCGCAGGCACCGGCAAGACCTATACCCTTTGCCGCATCGCCCTGCGCCTCACTCTGGAAAAAGGCGTTCCCCTCGACCGCATCCTCGCTGTCACCTTCACCGAAGCCGCCACCGACGAACTGCGGCAGCGGCTTCGAACTCTCTACCAAGACTGCCTCCAGCAGCTCGAAACCGGCGAATCCTACGAAGAGCCAACCCTAAGCGAAATCGAAGACCTCGATCGCCAGCAGGCCATCCGCAGGCTGCGCTACAGCCTCGCCGTATTCGACGAGTCCCCCATCTCCACCATCCACGGTTTCTGCAAGCGAGCCCTCGATCTCGTCGCTCTCGAAACTGGAACGCCCTTCGATGCCGAGATCGAACCGGTCGAAGATCAGCTGACCGCCCAGCTGCAAAACGAATACCTGCGACAGCATGTCGTCGAAGCCTCCCATATCCTGAGCCTCGAACTCAAGGCCCGCGGCAATGCCTTCTTCTCCACCTTGCGAGCCATCGGCAAGGAAAGCGCCGCTCACCCCAAGGCCCGCACCCTACCTGCCGCCAAGCGCTATTCTCTGAAGCAGCTGAACACCGACTTCCAAAACCTCCCAGCCGCCATTCTCGATCTTGTAGGCGCTGCGGAACACCTGGCCAGGCTCCTCAAAGGCAACACCAAGACCGGCAAGCTCCTCAAGAACCGTATCGAGGATCTCAAGACAATCGCAGCAAAGCCCCATCTCTCCGCCAGCGACTGGAGCCTGCTCAAAGACACCCTCACTCCGGAAGCCTTCCTCAAGGCCCTCAACAAAGACGGCCAAGGAACCGCCCTCCCCGCCATCTGCGAACTCGTCCAGCGACTCGACGAAGGGCTGGCCAACGCCTTCGACACGCTTGCCGCAAACTACCCCTCGTGGCTGCGACAACGCCTAGCAGAGGCCAAGGAAGCTCGAAACGTCATGAGCTTCAACGACCTGCTCGGCAAGCTCGGCGAAGCCCTCCGACACGACGAAGACGGGACTGTCGCCGAACTCGTCGCCTCCCGCTTCGACGCCGCTCTCATCGACGAATTTCAAGACACCGACCCGTTGCAGTACGAGATCGCCATGAAGCTCTTCGGGCAAGGCCAGCACGCCCTCTTCTTCATCGGCGACCCCAAGCAAGCGATCTACCGCTTCCGAGGAGCAGACATCTTTGCCTATTTCCAAGCCACTCGCCTTCCCGGAATCGGACGCATCGCCCTCGCCGACAACTACCGCTCCACCCCGGAGGTCGTCGCCGCCATCAATCAGCTCTTCTCGTATTCGAAAACCGGATTCGCCTACGAAGAAATCGCATACCAGCCCGTCACCGCCAAACGCCGAGACCTGCAAGCCCCCTTCCAGATCCACGCGCCCCTCCGAATTGCCCAAGTCCCGACGGACGCTTCCCACCTCGCCCAGATCGGCCAGATCCGCAAGACGCTCGCAGAAACCGCGGCCGACGACTTCGTTCGGCAACTCAACCGCGAGCCTCGGCCAAAGCCCGAATGCGTCGCCTTCCTGGTGAACGATCGACACGAAGCCGATCTGCTGGCCGCCGCCCTGCAGAAGCGAGGCATCTCTCCCGACATCCGAGCCGAACGCAGCATCTTCTCCAGCCCCGAAGCCCAGGATTTCGAAATCCTGCTGCACCATCTCAGCCAACCCACCCGCTTGCCCCTAAAGCGAGCCGTCTACACGACCTCGTTCTGCGGATACGGTCGTAGGGAGCTTCAGATTATCGAAGGTAGGGACCGATCGTGGTTCGACAAAGCTCACCACCCTGAGCTTGTCGCTGGGCCGAGCGGTCCGCATTGCAAGAGTCCTGTTCAGCCTTCCGCGGACCGCTCGGCGATCGGTCCCTACCACCAAATCGCCCAAGTCGACGACCTCCTCGCCACTTGGGCCAGGACTTGGTTCGACCACCCCTTCGACCTGCAGACCCTCCGCCTCATGGAGCTCTGCCAAGCCGCCGAGCGCATCGCGGGCCAATCCGGCGGAGAACGAAAGCTCGGCGATCTGCTCCACCTCGCCGAAGTCCTGAGCGAAGCCAGAGACGCCCAAAGGCTTTCCCCCAGAGCCCTGCTCAATTGGCTCAAGCGCAACCAGGAATCGGATACGGCGAAGGACGACAATTGGCTGACCCGCCTAAGCTCGGATACGGGCAAGCCGCAGATCGTGACCATACACAAGAGCAAAGGCCTCGAGTTCCCCTTCGTCATCTGCCCCTTCGTCAGCCTGCTTCGCCAACGCAAGCGGCCTAGCCACCTCAGCTACCACCAGCAGCGCGAAGGACGCGACGAGCTGGTACTCGACTTCACCAAACCCGCCGATTCGCCCGGACTCGAAACCTCCCTGAAGGAGGAGCTTTCCGAAAAGATACGCCTGCTCTACGTCGCCTTGACCCGAGCCGTCTACGGAAACGTCCTCTACCTCGGCCCCGAAGAGATGGAACGCAGCTACCCCTCCGTCTTCGCCCAATTCATGCTCGGAGAGGACATCCGCCACCGTCCCTTCCAGGGTGGGGAGACCACCGCCGAGCTGCTCCAGGCGGTGAAAGCGATCGCAGCAGGCAGCGAAGGCGCAATCCATTTCCAGGAACTCGAGGAGACCGGGGAAATCGCCGCTTGGGAAAACCGCCAACCGTCCCCAGGTCCATCGCCCGTCGCCCGAAAATTCAGGGGCAAACCCATCCCGGGCCCGGCTCGCATCCTAAGCTTCTCCTCCCTCAGCCGAGGCCTGCACGCCATCGAAGCCGACGACCGGAGGGACGAAGCCCCCGTGCGCTCTCTGGAAAACGAAGCTACTCCAGAAGAAGTATCCATATTTTCTCTACAAAAAGGTACCAAGACCGGAGACCTGCTGCACATGATTCTCGAGCGCTTCGATTTCCAACGCCCCGCCAGTCTCAGCGACGTCACCCAAGAAGCCTTCCGAGAGCTCCAGTTCGAGCCCGTCAGCTACGAACGGCCCGTAGCGGAGCAAATCTCGCTCTTAGCGGATCTCCCGCTCCACGCCCCCGACACCACCTTCAAGCTCAGCGATATTCCGGCAGAAAACCGCATCGCCGAGCTCGAATTCGCCTACTCGCTCGCCGGAGACGCAAGGCGCGGCATCGCCGCCGCCTTCCAAAACGCCCAGCTCGGCCGTATCCCCAAAGCTTGGACAGCCAAGCTTCGCCAAGCCGAAGGTCTGCTCGGCGGCTCCTTCCTCCGCGGCTTTATCGACCTCGTCATCGAAAGAGACGAACGTTTCTACATCTTCGACTGGAAAAGCAACCACCTCGGCAACGAAAGCGAGGCCTACACCCAACCGAAGATGCTCGAAGCCATGGCCCAGCACGACTATTTCCTCCAGTACTGCCTGTACTGCGTAGCCCTCAAGCGCTTCATCGAGTTCCGCTATCCCGGCGAGGACTTCCATCACCGCATCGGCGGCGTATTCTACATCTTCATACGCGGTCTGCAGTCCGGCACCTCGAACGGCGTCTTCTTCGACCTCCCTTCCAAGCAGCTCCTGCAGCGACTCGACCAAAACCTCTCGAAATGAGCGACCTGCTTCCCGAACTCGACCTCGCCCACGTTCTCTCGGATCCCGGCTTCGCCGCTTCCGATAGAGCCCTCGCAAACTATCTCGAGTGGCAGTTCGCCGAGACAAGCCCCTGGATCAAACTCGCCGCCGCCTGCGCCAACGCCGCCGCTAGATCAGGCCACGCCTATATCGACCTGCAAGACCCTGCCAATCTAGCCAACCTCGGCCCCGCCTTCCCAAAGCATTGGCCCAGCCCTGAAGCCTGGACCCAGCTAGCCGTCACCAGCCCAGCCGTAGGCGACGGAAACGCCGACACCCCACTCGTACTCGTCGACACCTCCTGCCTGTATCTAAAAAAATACTACGACCACGAACAAACCCTCGCCAACCTAGTCCGCTCCCTCTGCCAAGACCCCTCATTCCCCATCACCCAACCCCCAGAACCCACAACCCAGAACCCAACACCCACCACCCAGCACCTAGAACCCATCACCCCAAACCCAAAGACAATAGTCGACAGATCCCTCCACCACCGCCTCTTCGTCATCACCGGCGGCCCCGGCACCGGAAAGACCACCTTGGCTCTTCAGTACCTCGCCAAATTCCTAGCAGCCTGGCAGCTCGAGATGCGATCTAAAGCATGTCCTGAGTCGACTTCGGGGAGCGCACGCGTCTCGCGTGCATCCTCGGGCGTCTCGCCCGAGGAACAACCACCAAGTATACAGCTGGGCGAGACGCCCAGCCGAGCACGCGAGACGCGTGCGCTCCCCAAGCCCCATCATGATGGCGAATTGGGACACAGTTTAAATCGCGTCCAACAACACGACCAACCGCCCCGCATCGCTGCCGTCGCCCCCACCGGCAAGGCCGCTGCCCGGCTCGCCGAGTCCATTGCCTCAGGCCTCGAAAACCTGGATGCTCCCGAAGGCATCAAAGCGACGCTCCAGCAGACGCCCTGCCTCACCATTCACCGCCTCCTCGGCTCGCAAAACGGCAAGTCCAGCTTCCGCCACAACGCCCGAAACCCCATCGACTGCGACCTCCTAGTTGCCGACGAGGTTTCCATGATCGACCTGCCCCTGATGCGACGCCTCTTCGAAGCGATGCCGCCAGACTGCCGCATCCTCCTGCTCGGCGACGCCGATCAGCTCGCCTCCGTAGAAGTCGGCTCCGTTTTGAGCGACTTCATTTCCGCCGGGCAAAAAGACACCTCGCCTCTCCATGGCCGCGTAGCTCGACTGGAGAAAACCTACCGCTTCAGCGAAGACAGCTCTATCTACCGCCTCTGCCAACTCGCTCGCCAAAGCCAGCAAGAGGCCTTCGCCCAATTCATCGAAACCGAAGCCCCCGATTTCCATTTCGAGGAAATAGCCCCCGACGCCTCTCGCCCGCCAGCCGAGCTGATACGGAAAGCCGCAGGGCAACACGCCCGACTCCACGCCTGCCGCACGCCAGAAGCCGCCCTCCAGCATCTGACTGATTCCATAATCCTCTCGCCCACCCGAACCGGTCCCTTCGGCACCATAGCCCTAAACGCCGAGATTGAACGCCAGCTTCGCCAAACCCACGACCTCCAGGACGACGAGCCCATCCACGGCCAAGCCATCCTTATATTGGAAAACAACTACGACCTCGAAATCTTCAACGGCGACCTAGGCCTCGTCTGGATCGATGCCGAAACAAGCCAGGCCTTTGCCCATTTCGCGACCGCAGCCGACGAACCTCGAAGATTCCGCCTCGCCGACCTACCTCGTCACGAATCCGCCTTCGCTCTCAGTATACACAAAAGCCAAGGCTCCGAGTTCGAGGAAGTCAGCTGCCTCTTCGGCCCCAGCGACTCCCGTAACATCACCCGAGAACTCCTCTACACCGCCTTCAGCCGAGCCAGAAAAACCATAAACCTCTTCGCCGAAACCAGAACCCTCCTATCCGCCATAGCCCGCCAAGCCCACCGAGCCACCCGCCTAGAAAAACTTCTAAGCCGACAGAGCCGGAGGCCAATAGACTGAAGGTGTTCAGCTTTTCTGAAGCTATGAGGTCTAAATCCACACATGCGCAACTGCGTTCCACAATCTCCAATTCGGATAATGATTTTGCAAAAAAATCTCCTGCAAGGATCGAGCAAAACAGGGGGAAGCAAAATCATCGTGGGCAAAATCATTAAAAATCCCTGAAACCGCGAGGCAAACCACCCGCTACGCTGGAGAATGCAGAGACGCGGCGGCGCCAAAGGCAGGACGCCCCTGTTTCTTCGCTCCAAGTACACGAGGAACTTCCTTATCCAGTAAGCCCGGCGCTTCCTCTCATCCGCAGGCCCTTCCAACTCCCTTCAAGCCGCGCGGCCAAGCTCGAGCCAAGGCGGGTGGGATTTCAGAGGGATCCTTCATGAAAGAACTGCAAAACCTCTGCTAAACAACTAAGGACCAAGCGCAAGACCTTTCACGCGCTTTAACGTAGAAAGACCTTGTCTCCGCTCAGAAACGGACTACCAACTACAAGCGGCGAAAGGCAAAATAACAACCAGGCCAAGGAAAAAGTAGTTACGACCCGTTTCGACCAAACAACACCCGAAAATCCCAGCTATTTTGACCCAAACCTACGAAACAACCAAAATAGCACCCCGGCGTTATTCGACCCAAAACGACCTACAATAATACTGTTGGGCAAATAACAAATGCAACAAAGATTCTGGCAGTTCATGGTACAACTAAAAGTAGATTCCTACTACACAGGAACCTATGTTGCCGACGCTGAATTCAAAGATAACTCTCTCACCATGTTCGGTGCAATCATGGCTACCACAAGCGTATCAACCTGGGCGATCTGGCAGAAGTTTGATATTATCTGGGCTATACTGGTTGCAGCATCACAGGTACTCGCTGCGACAAAGCAGTACCTCCCTTACAAGAAACGAATCGCTCCAATGAGAGCCGTTTCATACCTGTACGAAGAAATCTTCTTGGAAGCCGAATCGATGTGGTATGACATTTCCCAAGGCAACAAGACGGAGTCTGAAATAAATCAACTCATGACAGAGCTTAAAGGCAAACAACTCAAAGCATGGAAGAAGTCTATAGGTGATGTCACGATACCCCATCGACCTAAGATTCGAGAAAGAGCCGATAAACTCACTGCTGAATATTTCACACAAGCCTATAACACTACAGTAACTATAACAAAATGAGTAAAAAACATAGTAAACCTAGTGGAGGATCATCTATACCACGTCAAAATGGAGGCGGAAGAGAGGTTCCGGTTCGACTGACCAAAGGAAGTTCTACGCCACCTTCTAAATTGAATGTCACTATGCCTCCAACAAAGACACCGAAAGAAAAATAGGCCCAGCCAAGCAGTCCATACAACTCCGGCCAAGCGCTCCGCACTAGGCCTCCGCGTATGGCTTTGACGTTGTGCAGAATATAATGAAATACGTAATCAGGATTTTGATCACGGTTCTCCTTCCAATGTTAGCCTACGGAGAGTCATTGTCGCCGCGATTGAAGATAAATGAACTTACACGGCCTAGCGTGGAGCAAGGAAAGCAGGATCTGCTCGATGCAGTGAACGCTTACGAAAGAAATCTCATTGTAGAAGCATTCGAGGCATTTGATGCTTATGCTGAAAAGGAGGATTCTTTGGAAGTATGGAAGTTCTTAGATGGCAAAGTTCCGATTGAGATTTTTCAGCATGCCGTACTTCTGAATCACGATTTTCGATCCTCGATTTGGATAGATTCAATGAAGCACAGAATCGAACGTCTAAGGGAGATGGCGAATGATGACTCCCTACCCATGGATGAGAGAAAAAAGCTAGCGTCGCTCGCGAATGAAGAAGAGGAGAGGATAAAGGAAGTTCAGACTGTTGGGTTGCCGATTCTTAGTGGCAACGATGTCGAATGCAAGGGGTACTGGAACTTGCGGAACGCTCAGACGAAAAGCATTCAAGGCAAATGGCATTCTTTGCTGTTTGAACGTTTGAAGGATTCCGATCGCATAGAGATCGTATCGACGAGTTTTAGCTCCGTTGCTCCAGGTCAGAAACTGCATTCAATCCAAGGAAAAGATCGAATATTGGAGTTTTTAGAGCTCGTGAAAATCGACGAAGAAGATTCGGGCTATCATTGCATGTGCGACGGTGATGCTCTTCTGGAATTCTATCACGGAGATGAGAAAGTTGCTGACTTAAGCTATCACCACGGACAAGGGCTTCGATGGAATAATGGAAGGTGGATTGGAGATGCTTCGATTTCGGAGGATAGACGATCTGAGCTATTAGCATGGTTCACTTCGCAAGGTTATTCGACATTCGAAGAAGCGAACGAAAAACAATAGCACAACCACTCTATGGATACAATTCGTTACAGTCGCTCCGCTCCTTTCACTCTTGTATCATAGAGACGTTCGACGAAAAAAGAAGATGCTCAAACCCGACATCCAATGCCGTTTGAAGAAAGATTTTGGCGATGACTTCATGGAAGTTATCAAAGAAATCAACCAGTGGGATGCTGAAACGAAGGGATTGCTTGGTGATCGGTTGCTTCGAGCGACGATCTATCTTTCTAGGGGACGATTAAAAAGATTTAAGGAAGTAAAAGAAATGGGCCGAACCGACTATCGTGACGTTCTTTGGCAAGCGGAATACGATGGAGGCGAAGAGCATCTTCGAGATTTCAATCGACCATTTGGGAACGAAACCAACTAAGAGAGTGAAGAATCCAACCAGTGAATACGGAAACAAATAATTCGACCAGTCGTGCCATACAACTCCGGCCGGTGCTCCGTGCTTCACTCCGCACCAAATCACCACTTTCGAAAAACAATTTATGATCGTATCCATACTACTCATAGGATTACTAGCGAGCCTTGTAATGAAATGGAACAAGCCCTTACCAGCGGCTCTGACCTACAGTACAACAAAAATAGCTATAGTCACATTAATGACCTATTTCTACGAAAAACCTACAGAGGACGCAGTTATTACCATATTCAGTCTGGTTATACTTTTTGTGATATATTTAGGAGTCAGTTGGACGATTGCAACGATCTACAGAAAACACCGTGGCAAAACATGGGCACACCTGACATGTGCCCTCCTCGCCATGCCACTAATTATCGTCTAACTCAAAGGCTTCGAACAGGCATCGCACACAATGGCGGCAAACGCCCGCCCCTTCACTACGACTCCATGAAAATCAACCTCAACAGACTTGGAACCTCAGCCGAAGCCGCCATCGTGTGGATTTGACGTTGGCAAGAACTAGAAAAAAGAAGCATTTCCCCAAAAAATGAAGAGAATCACACTAGCAATTATCGCGACACTTGGAATATGCACCGGAGTTCGCTCTCAGGTCACTCACAATGAGTCATTGACTCTCGAGGCGGACAATTTGACTGGATGGGTCGCATCACGAGTGTATCTAAAAAGCCACAACAATTATAGGGGTGCAGGTATATTTACGTTGGGGCAGACAAATAATTGGTTCTTCGGAAACCCTTATACAGATCAAGCTGGTAGTTTTATGATTGGAGTCGGAGACAAAAGCATTGGTTCTGATCAAATTGCGCAATTACAGCATTCTAAATTTTACCTAAACAGCAGTGGAAATGTGGGAATTGGAACAAATGGACCTTCATTCGGAGATATATCATACGGAAATCCAACCCCAACTCTCCATGTTCGCAGAATAGGATCTTCTGGTGCATTCAAACCGATCGCTCGTTTTCAATCTGGCCCCGATTCAAACAATTCTGGTGCTGCGATTGTAATCAATCACGTCAATGATCGAGGTCTAATTCTCGAAGCTGGCAGAGGCATAAATGATCAAGCCGTTGCCTACTTCGGCCTCGTCAATTCTGGGGGGACGGTCAGCCGCTTCATGTCGGCAGTACAGGGCGGTCATCTGGGCATTGGCACTGACAATCCCGATCCATCTCACAAATTGTCGGTGAATGGTTCTATTAGAGCTAAGGAAGTTGTAGTTGATACAGGGTGGTCAGACTTCGTTTTTGATGACGATTACAACTTGCGAACACTTCGTGAAGTTGAGGCTCACATTGAAGAGCATGGACATCTTCCAGAAGTCCCTTCCGCCGAAGAAGTCGAATCAGAAGGTCTTTCTGTGGGTGAGGCTCAAAAAATCATGATGCAAAAAATAGAAGAGCTTACTCTCTATATGATAGACCTTAAAAAAGAGAACGAAGCCCTAAAAGAAAGAGTTCAAGAGCTGGAAACAAACTAGTGTCAACCAACGCATTGAGGCAAAGGCTTAAAGCCGTCGCCTCATGCGGACGCATCTATAAATGAGAGAATCAGCACAGTTTGAAGTGATTAACCTGTTCGAGGCAGCAGGTCGGAAGGTTCTCGAAGGAAAGATCCTAAACGGAAGGATTAAGGGAGGGATGGACGCAATGATTTGGTTGGACGATGGAGCCTACTGGTCTGTACCCGTCCGTTCGGT
The DNA here is from genome assembly GCA_028284635.1 of Pelagicoccus sp. GTDB lineage: Bacteria > Verrucomicrobiota > Verrucomicrobiia > Opitutales > Opitutaceae > Pelagicoccus. The sequence goes on along the minus strand of JANQRJ010000007.1, from coordinate 70,557 downwards.
GGAGTTCGTCGATCACATAACGAAGAAAGAAGGAAACATAGGACTAACGATTGATCTCGATGACGAAGAAGACTGGGACTCTATGAAAGAGCTATGCAGACCTGGAGATAGGATCAAATTGCTTGGAGAGAAGCTTAATGAGAAATAGAGATATCAAGTCGGTGCTCACAACTCCGGACGCTGCACGTCCTACGTCGTGAGACTTCGGCGTTGGCTAAAGAATTATGAAAATAAATACACTCGCAATCCTCGTAACCGTGTTCCTTCCTTTTTGGAGTAACGCACAATCAAATACGTTTCCATCTAGCGGAAACGTTGGAATTGGCACAACAAGTCCAGATGCTAAGTTGGAAGTTGTTGGAGATATGATCGTTAATCGCATTGATTCTAATCATAATGCCAATTTGAGAATTGGTGTAACAGGATATCAGGCTCAATTTAGTTATAATTCATCTAGTGGAAATTTAGAGATTATGCCAAGATCCGGATATGACACGGTATTTCCGTCCGGCAACATTGGAATAGGAACGACAACACCAAGAGCAAATCTAGATATCGGATATCACATCAACAACGGAATATTAGGGGCCGTATTTGGACGTTTAGCCGAGGGCGACACAAATGGTGCAGGCACTTATTTGGGGGTAAGGGGATATGAAACTCAATGGTCCAATTACGGTGGAAAGAGCTTTGCACTCGAACATCGATTTTACGGCTCTCTAAACAGTTCCATTAATTTTTACCGTGGCGGAGGAGACAAGGGTGGCTTTATGACTTTTGCGACTTACGACGGAACGGAAAGAGTACGAATCGATCCGGCCGGAAAAGTTGGAATCGGGACGGTTAGCCCATCCCACGAGCTCGCAGTCAACGGAACTGTTCGAGCAAAAGAGGTTATCGTCGATACGGGTTGGTCTGACTTCGTATTCGAAGATTCCTATCGACTTAGATCATTAGCCGAAGTCGAGACCCATATTGAGGAGCATGGTAATCTTCCAGATGTTCCCTCAGCTTCGGAAGTCGAATCCGAAGGGCTCTCTGTTGGTAAAGCCCAAAAGATCATGATGCAAAAGATCGAAGAGCTTACCCTCTACATGATCGAGCAAGAAAAGAAGAATCAGATTCAGCAGAACGAGATCGAAGACCTGAGAAAACAACTAAGCCAACAAAACACTCGATACAATTCCGAGTAGTCGCTCCGCGACCACTCTCCATGTATCAGCTCAGCGTTCTGCAAAAATTATGGAAAGATGCCCACATTGTAATGAACCAGGAATTACAGCTTTTCGAAAGCTTGTTTTGGGTCCCTCTAAACCTGCTACGTGCGAATCTTGCGCAAAGAAAATAGGGATCACTCCAAATGCTATGATCTTCCATTTTCCGTTCTTTCTCGTTATCCCAGCAACGATGTGGATGGAATCGTTGACCGTGAAACTGATAGCTTGGCCTTTGGCGTTTTTGGGAATTTGCATCGTTCAAATGAAACTACCGTTGGTTAAGTTAGAAGATGTTTCCAATTCGGAGGTAAAGAAAGAAGAAAAGAAGGCAAAAGACCAGAGACCGAGAGAGCCCTTTGAGTACGAAAGATACTCCGACGAAGAATTGATGGATGTCTACAAGCACATAGACAGAGAAGCTTATCCAGAGCGATTCCAGAAGCTCGAAGCAGAGATGGAAAAAAGAAAGAAGGCAGAACAAGGCGCTTGCCACTAGAAGATGATGAAATCGAAGCCCAGCCACTACTTAACTCTATTCTGCACATTCACCATTTGGGTTAGTACGGGATATTCACGAAATGTGGACGCATACCCAGTATCTGTGTCTGACATCCCCTTGGTTTTCAACGAAGTCTCCGAGCAGAAGATTGAGCGAAGCTTTGCTACGTTCATCCACGAAGTGAACGGTTCTCAAGTGAACGTGCAGTTCAGCTATGAGAATGGGAAAGCTGGCCTTGATTGGGTGATGCGAACTCCAAGAAACAAGAAAGATAAAAAACAGTTTCTGAAGTTAGCAGAGTCCATGAACTACACAGTCTCCGAGAAAGAAATGAATGGTGTCGAGTATCTGCGGATCGAAAACGACGATAAGCTACCGAAGCTAGTTTTTCCCGATGGAAACGGCGGATACAACGAGCTGCCTCGAGAGAAGGCTATACCTTTTCTTTGCACGAGAGTCTTTAGGGTGATGTATGGATTGTCTGATGACGATGAGGTATACATGTATTTTGAAGGAGTGAAATTTGAAAAAGAGTAGTTCTAACCAATCGGCAGATACAATTCATACTCACCGCTCCGCGGCGATTACTTCTGCATAGCCTCGACGTTCGCAAAATAAATGGAACTAACCCCAACTTCACCTCTCGAAGACTTTTTCTGGCGATACGGCCCACCCGCTATCGAGATCTACTATTGGCTTCTGATGGTCGTCGGAATCTATCTAGGTGTTTGGGCGTTCATAAAGACCAAGAATAAGGGATACGTTTTCGTTTCGCTCTTTTTCGTTCTTTCGATATGGATTGTCGCTTCGGTTCGATTGACGATAGAAAATTATGTATTCGAAGACTATGATGGAGAAGTTCCGGAAGGAGCGATTCACCATACCGAATCATTCATACAGACACCTATAGCAGAGACTCTTCTAGTCATTGGAATCTATCTAATCTCTAGAAGACAAGTAAGCGCGAACAAGACGAGTGAGGCAACGGCCTACAGCCGAGCCTCCTCTTAGCGATAGGAATATGAAGCTCAAGAAGGCAACCAAGACTTACGTACCTGTATTTATCGCGATCATAGCTCTGGCGGTCTCTGTATGGCAAGGAATTGTAACAAGAGAGCACAATCGGCTTTCCATGACACCCAACTTGGTTGCTATTCCACATATGAAAAAGGCGTACGATTTCTACGGTATTTCGATCGACAATAATGGAGTCGGGCCCGCAATCCTAAAAAATATAACAGTTACATACGAAGGAAAGACTTATAATGCTGTTGATAAAAATGAAATGGAGAAATTGGTTGCAGGACTTAAATTGACATTTAGTTCACTTCATATCGGTCATTTTGAGCGAGGGATGTTTGTAGCTAAGAAAGATTCGATCCATTTTTTTGGAGGCAACCCCGATGATCTTGGCGAATACAATCAAATTAGAATAAGAAAGATCGTAGAAAGAATATCAATAAAGATTGAGTACTACTCCATCTACAAAGAAGATTTTACTTCCTTACATAGCTGGAAAAACTAATTACATCGAGCAATAAAGATCCCCGCCCCTTGGAGGGTGTTTAAAAGTCTATAAATAGCTGCGCCCATTTGGAAAACAGCTACTTTAGGTGGAGCAGTCCCGACCGAAGTCGGGAACGTCTATAGTGTTAGCCTTGCAGAGAGTCGCCTTCGGAGAAGCCGACCCACCTTTGCGACCTACCAAGCGAACTTTGCTCTAGAAGGGCCGTGGGAGCGTGCTTGCACGCGAAGACAATGCAGGATCCGGGCTCCGCTTTCGCGTGCAAGCACGCTCCCACAACAGAAAACCTCTACTTATTCAACACACTCCAAGGGGCGGAGTATTGAACCCTAATCAAATAGACAATGCACATCACTCTTCCTTTCTCCGCGAACTCTGCGGTTTATGAAATATCTGGATCAATTCCTTATTCTGGCTCTTCGCTCTCTTCCGTCTCCGCTGCGGCTTCGCGAGCGAGGTCTACGAGCATCTTGATTGTCTCGCGCGGATCGTCGTCGAAGTTCATGGCTGAAAAGCGACTTCGCAGCTCGCGCAGCTTTTCGGGAGAGCGATACCAGTCGCCCAAAAGCTTTTCCAAGTCCTCGGAGCTTCCAATCTTAGCTGCCGCTCGATTTCGCACGAAATATTTGACGGTTAGCTTCTCCTGGGGCATGACGCCGCCGATGCCGTTGAACACGATCGGGCAGCCGGTGTGCAGGGCCTCCGAACAGGTGGTGGTGCCGCCACGGGCGATGACGAAGTCCGCCGCCTGCATATAGAGGTGGATTTCGTTCGAGTAGCCGACGACGCGGCAGCCGAACGCTGGATTCATGTGCTGCCAGCGAGCCGCCTGGAGAAAGGCCTTCTGGTTTCGCCCGCACACCACGACCGCCTGATACTGGTCCGCATGGGCCTTGAGCACTTCAAGCAAGGCCAAGTGATTGTTTGCACCCGCGCCGCCAGTGGTTAGCAACACGATCCTTCGGTCGGGGCGCAGGCCGAGGCGCTGCGTTATGAAGAGGTGCCGCTCGATCGGCAGCAACTTCTCTCGGTAGACACGGGGCGAGGGAAACTGCCCTCTCACAGCGATGCGAGCCGGGTCCAGCCCAAGAGCCTTGACGGCATAGTCCTTTGCGGTCTCGGTGCGCGAAATATAGAGATCCACGGAATGCTCCACCCAGTTCCGGCTGTAGCCGTAGCCGCCGGAAAACTCGGAACAGTAGGTGGCGCAGCGCAGGCCTTTTCCCAAAAGGCGACGGGCCTCCGGAAAATAGCCTCGATTCAGGCAGTCGTGCACGCTGAACACCAGGTGGGGACGGTAGGTCTCCAGGACCTCCCGATAATACCGCCCGCCTAGCGAAACGCGGTTCGCATTTATGTAGCTGAGCCCCTCTATTAAAACGTAATACGGGTGGTGCAGCCAAGGCACGTGGCGTTGGATGAAATTGTACAGCCCTACCCCAAAGCGAGCCAATCGCGAGGAATCCTCCAGCATGCTCTCGACTCGCACGTCGACTTCCCAGCCGTAGAGCTCCCGCACCCAGCGCCTGAAAGCCGTAGCCCGAGCGTCATGCCCACCGCCGGTGCTGGACGTCAGAACCAGTATCCGCGTACCTGCGACACTCTGAGAATCGGGAGCAGAGCCAGTCGCTGGCGATCCGTATGTGGAATCTCCCCTCACCTGCTCTCTCCAGCTTTTTGACGCGCCATCTTCGTCATTGAGAATGCTTGAGAGGCATTCGACCACCGCAAAAACATGGTAGTTTGGCCTAAGCTGGCAAAGCCTGGGGCCAATAGGTTTTCAGGCTGTCCGTGCTTCGCTCTTCGAGCTGCACAGGATCTTCGATAGGAGTTTAGGTGAAGAAACCTCGCTACCGAGGTGCGAACGCGCCGACGTGACCACAAGAGCCCAACACGATCGTTCTCGAGGGGTGAGGTACTAACGGCACCGATGGACAGATTCTTCCTAACCACTGATAGCGCTGATTTTTCACTGATCTGGGGCTGTCGATCGGGCTTTAAGCCGGTTAGGTCAGCTTAAGCAATTCATAAACCGCAGAGGACGCGGAGATAGAATGAAGCCTTGCTCTGCGTTCTCAGCGAACTCTGCGGTTAAGAGAGAATCATCACCGTTCGGAGATTCATGTGGAGTCCTATCGGTGCAGATCAGTGTCATCAGTGGTTAAGTTTGCCGAAGCGAAAACCTACGCCCTCGTATCCTTGCCTGAGCGCTGAATATTATAGTAGCGGAGGTTCGCCTTTCGCTTGAGCTTCGCGGGGGCGAGCCTTCCGAAGAGCGAGGCGACTACGGCTTGGAAGAAGCTACCGACTCGGATTACTCCGGAACGATCCTTTGTCAAAGCTGACAGCAGGGCCTCCGCTACCTTTTCTGGATCAGGAGCTTTCGACGCGTGGCGCTGCATGGCCTGCCAGACGGCTTCAAGGCGGGGCGTGCGGCCATGGCGACGGACGCTTTCATTGAAAGAGGTATTCACATCTCCAATACGAAGTTCGATAACGCGAGCGACCTGCTCGTCCAGCTCTTGGCACAGGCTTTCGCTGAGACCGGCAAGACCGCTCTTCCCCGCGTTGTAGCCAGTCATGAAGGGGATGGGGTATTCGGCAGCGAGCGAGCTCACGTTGACAAGGACACCTGGGTACTTGGGCGTCCACTGCTGCAGAGCGAGGTGGCAAAGCTTCATGGGGCCACGCAGAAGCAGACCGACTTGCTCGTCCCAGCTATGGAAATCGGTTTCAGCGAAAGGACCGACAACGCCAGAACCGGCGTTGTTGACCAAGATGGAAATCTCCTTGTCGTCGAGCCGGGCCGCCTTCCAGCCTGCTTCCGAGCTAGATGGGCTCGAGACGTCGAGCGCCAGACCAGTCACGCCGGTTGGCCAGTCGACCTCCTGCGGATTGCGAGACGTACCGAACACTTCGATACCGGCAGCGACGAAGGCTTCGGAAATCGCCCGCCCTATTCCGCTGCTTGCCCCGGTAACGAGGGCCCGTTGACCGTCTAGCTGCATGGGACTGTATGATCGTAGCGCGGAGCCAAAGTCGTAGCCGAACTCGCAAGAGTTTGGATGATCAGGCGAAGATCTAAGCTCTTGCAAGTTCGGTTGCGAAATCTGGGACGACGCGGGCTGAAGCTCCGCATAGGTCTGATCTCGCGATGGAATCGTGCATCGCGGCATGGCGCAAGCGCCAGCCCTACATTCTTTTTCCTCGTCCTCATCCCGCTAGCAGTTCCTTGGCGTGGGAGAGGGCCGACTTGGCTTTGCGGTCGCCGAGCATGCGAGCCAGTTCTTCGACGCGTTCGGATTCGTTCGTATCCAGGCGGCGGATATCGACGGTTGCCCGCTTGCCTCTCTGGTCCTTCTCGACCAGGTAGTGCTGCTTGCCGAGGGCGGCAACCTGGGGAAGATGGGTGATGCAGATGACTTGATGCTGGTCGCCGATGCCTTTGAGCTTCTGGCCGACGATGCGGCCGATCTCGCCGCCTACGTTGGCGTCCACCTCGTCGAAGACCAGGACGGGCACGCTGTCGAAGTCGGCGAGTATGGTCTTGAGGGCGAGCATCACTCGAGCGAGTTCGCCGCTGGAAGCGACTTGGCTTAGAGGCTTGAGGGGCTCGCCTACGTTGGCCGAGAAAAGCAAGTCAGGCAGGCTGTCGCCGTAGGCCTTGAGGCCGGTTTGCTCCAAGATCTGGATACCGCATCTACCTTTTTTGAAACCGAGCTCGGCGAGCAGCTTCTGGGCCTTGCGAGCGAGGGTCTGGCCTGCTTTGAGACGTTTCTGGGTCAAGGCGGCGGCGAGGACGCGTAGTTCCTTTTCCATGACGTCGGCTTCCTGGTCGAGCTTGGCCAAGGTGCCGAAGATATCGCCTTGGGATTCCAGCCGCTCGCTCATTTCCTGGCGGGCCTGGAGAACGGCTTTGACGTCGCGTCCGTATTTGCGGCGCAGGTCCTGCCAGTCGTTCATGCGCTGAAGGACCTGGGCGGCGAATTCGGGCTCGAAGTTGAGGGAGGAACCGAGCCGTTCGTATTCGGAGCCGAGCTCTTGCGCCTCGATAATCAGGCTGTCCAGCCGCTGGGCCATCTCGGCGGTGCTGGGGTCGAGATCGGCAGCCTGCTGGGCGGAGCGAGACAGGTTTGAAAGCAGACTGAGGGCTCCCTGCTCGCCACTGAGCCCTTCACTCAGTTCAGCCGCCAGCTCGAGAAGTTCCTGAGAGCTGGAGACGCGGTTGAAATCCTGCTCGAGCTGATCGATACCTTCCTCGGACAGGTCGAGGGCGTCTATGAGCTGCAGCTGCTTTTCCAGAAACTCGATCTGGTCGGGCGTGAGCTGGGAGGCGCCGCGCAGGCGTTCGATTTCGGAAAGGATCTCCTGCCACTCTCGGTAGCGGGCGGCGTAGGTTTCGGCCTCCTTTTCGAGGTCGCCATAGAGATCGATGAGCTCGAGCTGGCACTCGCTTTTGAGCAGTCGCTGCGGTTCGCCAGGTCCGTGAAAGTCGACCCATTGCTCGCCGAGGGCCTGCAGGTTGGCGAGCGTGGCCAGACTGCCGTTGATCGAGATGCGAGAGGGCTTTGAAACATGCAGGGAACGCTTGAGAACCAGCATCCCTTCCTCGCAGGCCGGCAAGTCCATGGAGGCGAGCAAGGAGTCTATCGTCGCGTTGTCCTCGAACCAGAGGGCCGCTTCCACGTCGCACTGCTCGCAGCCGGACCGGATCACGGACTTGTCGGTGCGAGCTCCTGAGAGAAGGCCAAGGGCACCGAGAAAAACGCTCTTGCCTGCCCCAGTCTCGCCGGTGACTACGGTGAAGCCGGAATCGAATTCGATAGAGGCTGACTCCAGTAGGGCGAGGTTTGAGATTTTGAGGTACTGGAGCATAGGGACGCGAAAATTTGAAGATTCCGGAGAGGGAAATCACGCCTGAAATTTGCCGAAAATTGTGCTTGCCCCGATTTTCCAAGCCTCCCACGTTCGAGCCCTTCAATTTTCCGGCCTGCCGACCCGATTCGGAATGGCCCGAAAGCGACGGGGGATTAGCTCAGTTGGTTAGAGCGCTACCTTGACATGGTAGAGGTCCCGAGTTCGAGTCTCGGATCTCCCACCATCCTTCGCTCGCAGCGCAGCGCAGAGCCGAAGGATGTCACACCGTAGTCCCGCAGGGCGAAGGCGGACCGCCCCTCTGACCGCCACAAGCTGCGAGACTACGGCTTGGCATGCCATCCGAAACCTATTTTTCACTTTGTCGGGATCTTTTGAATCAGAACTCGCATCGCAACGGTGCCGACAATGAAATCGCCACGCTCGCCCAGCCCTACCCCGCGGCAAGAGAGTGCGTTGAAAAAGTCCGGTTTTTTTAGCGTAGCCGCGTTCGTGAGAACGCGGAACCGGCTTGGGAGACCCGCGTCCCCACGAACCCGGCTACGATATCGCCAGGGCTCGAACGACTTTTTCAACACACTCCAAGACCGCGGGGAATGTCTAGCGGATTCAATAATAAGCGGCTTACTTCGATGCCAACGCTTCAAGCCTCTGCATCAGAAAAGGCAGTCGAGCTTGGCTACCGGAATCCGGAGGCAAATGAGCAGATAGAGATTCTATAAAATAGGGATAATCCAATAGTTTCGAGAGCTCGCTCGCGACATAGCATCGGAGCGATTCCTCCACCATTTACAATTCCTCGGCAAGACGATCACGGCCATCCACCAGAGTCGCGATATCCTCCATATCATGGCTACCATAGAAATCGCCCTCCCCTCTATCATTCGGACGCAATGTCGCAAAGAGTAGCGCGAGCGGGACCGCGAGCGTCGGAGACCCTGAGCTTGTCGAAGAGCAATGCGAAATCCGACCAACGGAGACGCGGGCTAAAGCTCCGCGCTACGGTTCATGCATGAATCAACCGACAGGCGAAGAGCTGCCTGCCCACGTCGCTGACCGCAGCGCCTATGGCGAACAGGTTGCCGCCTTCCTTCAAGGCCAGTTTCTTGCGGAGCTCGACGGCGTCCATGCCGCTGTTGCGGGAGATGACGTGGGCTTTGCGCTTGGGGAACAGGCGTTTCGCATCTTTCGCGGTCAGCGTTCCCCTGCCTTCGATCTCGAAGACGCGGCCGGGGAAGTCCTCGACTAGCTCGTCCGAACAGTAGAGACGGGTGCGGGGATTCAGAGCCCGTACGGGCCAGAGCTGACAGACCGTCTTGAAAGCGCCGGCCTTCATGATGGAGGCGTTTGGTTCGTACAAAAACCGATTGGGAATGCCCAACGTAGACTCCAGTTTCCTTTCGCCGGAGAAAGTGAATTGCAGGCGGTCGACCGCCCCGCTCTTTCGAATATTCACACAGTGGATACGAGACTCTTCTTGGTGGCCAGCCGCAGCTACGAAGAGACATTCCTTGCACTCGTTTTCGACCGAAATCACATATACGCTTTCCACGGAACCGAGCTGAACGAGTCCGGCCTGCAAATCCAGGCCTGGCGATGTCTTTAGCATCACCCGTCGCCCTTTCTCCAGCAAAGTCGGCCAAAGCCCTACGACGTCAGGCTCGCAGTCTTCCAGGGCCGACATCCGGAAGCTACGCTGGTCGCGACGGGCTGGATCGACGAATATCAGATCGGCCCTGCCTTCGAATCCCGACAGAGCTTCTCGGCCATCGCCTACTGAGGTCGAAATATTCCGGTCTACTCCGAAAGCGGCGAAATTCGCTGCGGCGATCTCCGCAAGCTCCTCGTTTCTTTCGACGTAGCGATAGGCGGAAAAGCGCTCCGCCAGAAAACGAGCGTCCACACCGAATCCGCCGGTCAGATCGAGAGCCTGCTCGCCCGGCTCGACAAGGCTGGCTCGAAATCTGGCCACCGCCTCGGAAGTGCATTGCTCCAGGGCTATCGACTTTGGAAAGACGGCATTCTCTTCGGCAAACCAGCTTGGCAGCTTTTTCTGGATACGTTGTCGGCCTTTCACCTGCTGGGCGATGAAGGCCATCGGGAGATCGGGCCGCTTGCTCGCCATCAGAGCCAGCTCTTCCGGACGCGCTCCTTTGTGCCGCTTTATGAAGTCCTTTACCGCCTGGTCGAGCATTCGAAGACGGATAGCTGCCTCCCCTAGGTTCTGGCAAACTCGAAGCGCACTTGCACGCCATCGACTTTGAGCCTGGCGGAGAAGGACTTTCCCGCCTTCGAAGTAAAGCCTTCGAGGACCTCGCTTTGACCGTTCTCCAGCAGAACTCGGGCTTCGGCGAGCGAAATAGGACGCTGGGCAATTGTCTTCCAGATGACGAACTTGCAGCCGTTTTTCCAGTTGCAGCAACCGTAGGCCTTCTGGCCTTCGACTACGGCGCTGGAGCAGACGGGGCAGGTACCGACTTTGTTCGAGCCGTCGGGCTCTTGGGCGGGCTTCACTTCTTCGAAGGCCAGCTCGCCTTTCTCGTCGAACAGCAGGTAGCCTAGAGTCGCTCCCTTCGGTCCGGCTACGGGATGGGCCTCCAAGGTGCGGCGATTGAAGAGCAGCTCGTGCAGGAGCTCGGGAGTGAAGGTCACACCGAGAGTCCCGTCCTTCACCGCAAAGCCGCATCCATCGCGCCAGCGAGAGCATCCGTATCCGGTTTTTCCGCGCATGACGGGGGCGCGACATTTGGGACAGGGGCCGAGATTCCTGAGATCAACCGTATTCGAAATGTCGTTACGAAGAATCTCGCTCGTGTATTCCACGACCTCACGCATGAAGGTTTCGGGATCGTACTCGCCTCGCTCGACCTTCTTCAGGCGAAACTCCCATTCGCCAGTGAGCTCGGGGGACTTGAGCCTCGGATCCTGGATGAGGGAGATGAGGTGACGGCCGCTGTCCGTGCTGACGAGGTTCTTTTTGCGTCGTTCGACGTACTGGCGCTGGATGAGGACTTCGATGATGGAGGCCCGGGTGGCGGGCGTGCCGACGCCCTTTTCCTTGAGGGCCTCTTTCAGCTCTTCGTCTTCCACCGTCTTGCCAGCGGTTTCCATGAGGGTGAGCAGGGTCGACTCGGTAAAGCGGCGAGGCGGATGCGTCTTGAACCGCTCGACGCTGGGCTCGTGCGGGTTGCTCTCGCCTTTTCGAAATTCGGGCATGAGAGCGGGCTCGTCGCTTTTCCCCGACTTGCTTGGCGTATTCAAATTTGGATACAGAGCCTGCCAACCTGGATCTACTAGCACGGTCCCACGGGCTCGGAAGAGCTCCCCATTGGCGGTAGCTTCCACCGTAGTGACGGCTTTTATACAGGGCGGATAGAATACGGCGACGAGACGCAGCAGGACGGCTTCGTAGAGCAGCGACTCCTCTTCGCTCAATTCCTGGGGAAGGTCTTCAGTCGGGATGATGGCGTGGTGATCGGAGACTTTTCCGTCATCCACGATACGTCGGCCGAAGGGCAAAGCGGCTAGGTCGAGCCTTCCGATTTCCTTGGGCTTGAGAGCTTCGAGCCTCTTGAGCAGCGGGGCGATCGTCGGCTGCAGGTCGGAGGAGAGGTAGCGGCTATCGGTTCGCGGATACGTGATGCGCTTCTGTTCGTAGAGATTTTGGGCGATGCGCAAAGTCTGATCGGCGGTGAAGCCGTGGCGGCGGTTCATTTCGCGCTGCAGTTCGGTGAGATCGAAGAGCAGTGGCGGCAAGGCTCGTTCGTCCTTCTTCTGCACGTCGCCCACCGCGAGAGGATGGCCATCCACTTTCTGGCGAAGCGCCTCGGCCTCCTCCTTTTTGGCGATCTTGCCGCCGGCGTGGCGAAACTTCGTTTTCCGGCATTCGGTGTGCAACTCCCAGTAGTCCTCGGAAACGAAGTTCTCTATCTCCCGATCCCGTCCGACGATCATAGCGAGAATGGGAGTCTGAACGCGGCCGAGGCTGAGCAGGAGGTTTCGTTTGCCGTACTGCACAGTGAAGAAGCGGGTGGCGTTGAGGCCGACAATCCAGTCGGCTTCGCTGCGGCAACGAGCGGCTAGGTAGAGGCTGTCGAAGCGACTTCCGTCCTGCAGGGCTGCAAAGCCCTTGGCTATCGAGGAGCTGGTGAGCGAGCTGATCCAAAGTCGCTTGACCGGCTTGTCCTGGCAACCGCACCAGTCGAGGATGTAGCGGAAGATCAGCTCGCCTTCACGGCCAGCGTCGGTGGCGCACACGATTTCCTCGGCGTCGGCGAAAAGCCGCTTGATGGTCTCCAACTGCTTGCGGGCTCCAGCATCGCCGCGAGCCCGCAGGGCGAAACGTTCCGGGACGATGGGAAGCTCTTTGATTCGCCAGGACTTCCACTCGGGACGGTACTCCTCGGGCTCCTGCAGTTCGACAAGATGGCCGAAAGCCCAAGTCACGCTCCAGTCGGAACCGGTCAGCACGCCGTCCCCACGCTGGGTCGCTCCCAGATGCTTGGCGATGTCGCGAGCGACGGATGGCTTTTCGGCGAGAACGACTTTCATGCTTACGGGCCGCCGAAGCAAAACGAGGGCGCGGCAATGTCAACGCCGCTCCGTTCATGAAAGGCGTAGCTCGGGATCCGCGCCACCTCGCAAGAGCGACACGACGTCAGCTCTCTTGCTCTACCCGGTTGAGCCAGCGTTGAAGGACGGTTTGGATATCCTCTTCACTGGCGGGCTTTGCCAGGAAATCGTTGATGCCGTTGCGGGAGCAGTCTTTGCGCACCGCCTCGGAGACGTGCGCGGTCATGGCTACGACTGGCACATCCCGGTTGGGAGACTGGCTTTGGCGCAGCGTCTCGACAGCCTCGATGCCATTCATGCGGGGCATGCTCAAATCCATGAAAACGATGTCGTAGGCAGTCTGATCGAGCAGCTCCAGAGACTCGGCGCCGTCGTTGGCCGTCTGCACCAGGCAACCGAAGGAGGAGAGCCGATCGACCAGCAAGCCGCGGTCCGTCTCGTCGTCCTCGACGACCAAGACGCGGTACGCCGTCTTCGCGAAACGGGAATTGGAAGCCGGAGGCGAGGGATCCTCGGCGAACTCCTCGGACAGGATGGGGAATTCGAAGAACACGCAGAACCGAGTGCCTTCTCCCCGCTTGCTGTCGACTTCCATTCTTCCTCCCATCGCCTGGACGAGCTGCCGGCAGATGGCGAGGCCAAGCCCCACCCCACTCGTCTCGGCCTTGCGCACCGAACCGATCTGCTCGAACGGTCGAAAGATCTTTCCGAGGTTCGGCTCGTCGATTCCGACTCCCGTATCCTCGATTTCAATACGGTAGGAGACTTGCCCTTTCCGGTTCTCCAGGAGGTCGCAAGACAGGGTGATCGTTCCGTCCTGGGTGAACTTGCAGGCGTTGTTCGCCAGGTTTGCAACGATCTGGTAGAGCCGCTGCTCGTCGCCAAGCACCACGTGTTCGCGGCCGCGGCATTCGGTTCGCAAGACGTTTCCACGCTTCTTGGCCTCCGGCTCGAGCTGCTGGGCGACGAGAGCCAGGACGGAGAAGACGCGAAACGGCCTGATTTCCAAATCGATGCGGCCGGACTCTATCATCGAATAATCGAGGATGTCGTTGACTAGATTGGCCATGCCACGGGCGGAGTCCTTTATGATGCCGAGAAACTTGCGAAGCGTGGGATCCTCGACCTTGGCGAGGAGGATCTCGGCATAGCCTACGATGGGATTCAGTGGCGTACGCAACTCGTGGCTGACGATGGAAAGGAAACGGTCCTTGGCGTTGCTGGCGGCCTCGGCTGCGACTTTGGCCTCCACCAGCGCCTTTTGCTGGTATTTCACGTGGGTGACGTCGCGGGCGACGCTGAAAATGCCAATCGGCTCGCCTTCGGAGGAACGGATGAGCGAGGAACTGACGGAGGCGATGACCTGAGTGCCGTCGGGGCGAAGGAATTCCTTTTCGTAGAGTTCGGAAAAACCGCGGGAGATGACGCCCTGAAGAGCGGATTCGGTCGCTAGGGAGTCGCCTTGCTCGGGAGCGAGCTCTTCCCAGGAGCGCCCCATGATCTCGCCTCGCGGGCGTCCGACCAGCTTTTCGAAAGCGTGGTTGGCGTCGAAGGTCTTCCCGTCAAGCGAGCAGAACTGGATGGCATCGCGGCTGTTGTTGAAGAGCATGCGATAGTTTCTCTCCGACTCCCGAAGCGCGGTCTCCGCTCGCTTCTGCTTCGTGATGTCCCGCGAGAAGCCGATGACCTTTCTCACCTGGCCTTTTCGATCGAGGATGCGGCGGGCCTTTGTCCAAAGCCAACGAATCTCTCCGTCGGGTCGGACGATGCGGAACTTCACGTCGCAAAGGGCCTCCCCCTTGAGGAAGCGCTCCAGGATCTTGCACAGCCATTCGTAGTCCTCTTTGTGCACCCAGCGATTGCATATGCAGGCCTCGTTTTGCAGATCGCTAAAAGGCCGCGACCAGATTCTCTCGAACTCCGGATTGGCGTAGACGACGCGCCTCTTGAAGGTCTTGGGATCCACTTCGGCAAGCCAAACCGCGTCCTCGCCCATCTCGGCGATCAGCTTGTAGTTTTCCAGGTTCGACTTTTCGCTGTCCCTTTCGCCGAGGGCTCCCCCACGCCAGGCCAGCAGAAAGAAGTTGCAAGCCGAAATCCCCAGCCAGGCAGCGAGCGGAAAGCCCAGATCCTCCACTCCGGAGAACTCCAAGCCCAGCCAACCGAACGAACTGGCGAAAAGCAGGCCGCAAGGAGCGACCAAACCGAACGCCAGAGAGGCGAAAAGCCGAGTGAGGACAAGCGACACTGCGGATCGAGGGCTAAGGGTAAAACAGGAAGGCCGACATGCCGAATTCATAGCCGATCTCTGGCGATTTCGCAAACGCCGCCCACAGTTTTCGCGGCGACGCGGCTAGCGGCGACGCAACTGATTGCGAAGTCAAACTTCGACCAGCAAGTCGTTCGCATACAAAAGCTTGACCATCTCCACATCTGGATAGTGTCCGCCTTTGTAGTCCACGACCTTGGCCAGCAATCGTCCCTCGTCGATGAGAGCAAAGGCGGCGAGCAAGTCGAGGATCGCCCGATGCCAGGCCGCCTCCAAGGATTTCCCCTCGTGCATATGCGTCGGCTCGTTCGCATACCTGCGTCGGCCGGCGATCAGGACGTTGCGATCGTTGTAGCCGAGATTGCGGGACTCCGGAAAGAGCTTGCCCACCGTCATGACGAAGAGCTTCTGCCGAGTCGTGGAATTCGTGCGAGCAGTCGAGCCGTGCAGAAAGGACTGCTCGTTGTGGGTGAAACGGATGCGCTGCTTTCCGATGGCGTTCGGAAAGTCGCGCGCGCAGTCGATCTCCAAAGAGGGGTTGTCGGCATCCATCGGGTCGATTCTCAGAAAGCCGCCGTGGGGCGTAAGCAGCGAAACGCGTTCCCGAACCGTGAAGTAGCGCACCGGAGCGGCCAGTTCGCGCCGGCCGGCCGCGTTGATCGCCTCCACTAGCTCCTTGCTACCCTCGTCGAAAAGCGGTGGGTCGCCCGAGTCGAGGCGGATAAGGAGATTGTCCACATCCATCCCGGCCTTCAGAGCGATGATATGCTCGACCAGACGCACGTAGTTGCTCGACGAGCCCGAGCGCAGGACGATGTTGCTGACGATCTCGCCCGTCGTCCATACGTTGCGCACAGACACCTTGATCGGCCCGGAGTCCGGGAGATCGGAACGGTCCAGCCACCATCCACTCCTCTCCGAAGGCTCCAGCCGCAGGGTGCGGATCGCGTTCTTGGAAAAGGTGCCGGGGGCGCTCACCTCGATCGGCCTGGCGATCGTGCGGGCCTTGGAAAGCCGAGGGGCAGCCTCGCCTCTCCAGTCCTGATCCACCGGAATGGCCTCGAAACGCCTGCACGCTTCGGCGAGAGCTGCTTCGCTCCCTTCAAGGATATTGCCAAAATGATTTTTCTGGGTCATAATTTCTCCCGTCTCGGAAAATGACCCACAGTCACGGCCAAACGCCAGGTTTCAAGCCCCGTCTCTCGCGAGATAGCTCCTAGCTCTACTTAGCTAAATGATATTCGTAGGGCCGGCGCCTGCCGCAGTACCGGCGCAGACCTTGAGCTTGTCGAATGGCAGAGAATGGATCAAACTGCCGCGGCACGGCGACAAGCGCCGGCCCTACATTTCCAGCCGTTCAAACCATCTAGCTAAATAGCCGATGCCCAGACCAGCATGCCAAAGAAGATTTGGCCGCGGACTGAAGGCCGACTGTTGGCAAAGAATTATAAACTTACTTTTTTGTCTTTATTCAGCGAGCTGATATACCGAGAATCAGAATTTTACGTTCGAAGCCCACCCAAGGCCAGCTGACCTAATACCAAGAGCGCACGCTCCCTACACCAAAGCATCGCAGGAAAATGATCGCAGCAAAACCGAAGTATCCCGGCACCCGGATCACTACCAACGGCAACCAACTGGTTTCCCTCTACACTGAAGCCCGCGTGGCCGAAGCGGGAGTCTTCTATCCGATTACGCCCTCGACCGAGATGGGCGAGATGTTCGAGCTCTCCCGAGCAAAAGGACAGCTCAACGTCTTCGGGCGGCCCATTCTCGCTATTGAGGCGGAGGGCGAACACGCAGCCATGGGCGGCGCCATCGCCCACTCCGTCACCGGCAAGCGAGTCGTCAATTTCACTTCCGGACAAGGTATCGTCTACGCCCTCGAGCAGTACTACCACGCTCCGGGCAAGATGAGCGCCATGGTGCTCGAAGTTGCCGCCCGCGCTCTGACCAAACATGCTCTCAACGTCCACTGCGGTCACGACGACATCTACGCCGCTCTCGATACCGGCTGGATCATGCTCTTCGCCAAGGACGCCCAACAGGCAGCCGACCAGGCCGTTATCCTGCGTAAAGTCACCGAGCTCTCGCTTACGCCCGGCATGAACATCCAGGACGGCTTTCTCACCTCCCATCTCGAGCGCACTTTCCTCAAGCACGAGTCCGATCTCCTGCGCGAATTCCTCGGCTCGCCCGAGGACCGGATTCCCTGCCCCACCGAAGCGCAGAGGACCCTCTTCGGCCCCACCCGTCTCCGCGTACCCCGCGTCATCGATCTCGCCAACCCGGCCCTGCTCGGTCCGGTACAGAACCAGGAGCACTACATGAACGGCGTCGTCGCTCGCAGGGACAATTTCGCGGAGCCCATCCTCGGCATGCTCGAAGACGCCTACGCCGAGTGGGGACTGCTCACCGGTCGCCACTACGGTCTCGTGAGCGAGTACCGCAACGACGATGCCGAGATCACTTTCGTCAGTCTAGGCTCCGCTGCCGAAAACATCGAAGCCGCAGTCGATCACCTCCGCAAGACTCGCGGAGCCAAGGTCGGCTCCGTCCACATCAACACCCTGCGCCCCTTCCCACGGGCCGCTATTGTGAAGGCCCTCAAAGGCAAGCGCGCAGCCATCATCCTGGAACGCACCGACGAGCCTCTCGCAGGCGACAACCCGCTCGCTCGCGAAATCCGCGCCGCCCTCACCCAAAGCTACAACCAACCAGGCTTTCCCCAACGCGAAGGCTTGCCCGCTATCGAGCCAAGCGAAGCGCCCCGCAGCTATGCCGGCGTCTACGGACTCGGTTCGCGAGACTTCCGCCCCGAGCACGTCATCGGAGCCTACGAATTCGTAGCCGAAAACCGTGCCCGCCAGGATGGCAAGACCTCTGAGGACGGCATCACCTTCTTCAATCTCGGCGTCGACCACCCCTACTCCGTCTGTTCCGACGAGACGCCATCGCTCCTGCCGGACGGCGCCATCGCCGTGCGCCTCCATTCCATCGGCGGCTGGGGCATGATCACCACCGGCAAGAACCTCGCTGAGATCATCGGCGAATTCGGTTCGTACGTCGCCGACCGGGACAAGCTCTTCGATGCGAACGGCAATCCCGAGGAAGTCATCCACGTATCCGCCAATCCCAAGTACGGATCCGAAAAGAAGGGCTCGCCCACTTCCTACTTCCTCACCGCTGCGCCCGAACGCGTCCGCGTCAACTGCGACCTGCGCCACGTCGACGTCGTCCTCTGCTGCGATCCAAAGGCCTTCACCCACATCAACCCGCTCGAAGGCCTCGTCGAAGGCGGCGCCTTCGTTTGGGAATCCGCCGAAAGCCCCGAAAAGGCCTGGCAACGCATCCCGGAAAAGCACCGCCAAGAGATCATAGACAAGAAGATCCGCATCTTCATCCTGCCCGGTTTCGACATCGCCAAGCAAGCCACCTCGCGCCCCGATCTCCAGCTCCGCATGCAAGGCAACGCCTTTCTCGGCGCCTTCTTCAAGGTATCCCCATTCCTGAAGAACTTCGGCATCGACGACGAGCGCTTCCAGGAGGTCGTCCGCGACCAGTACAAGAAGAAGTTCGGCAAGTTCGGCGAAGCCGTCATCGAGTCCAACATGCAAGTCATGATGCAAGGCGCCTCCCGACTTCAGGAAGTACCGCACGGAACGGTCGAAGCGCCCGACAGCTCCTCGCTCCGCGGCGAGCTCCTGCTCCCCAACTGCGACTCTGGACGCTCGCTCGGCAGCGCCCCGCACGGCCAACAGCCCGACCGCATCCCCATGTTCAAGACCGAGACCTTCGACCAGGAATACCGCTCCGGTCTGGGCTACGACCAACCCGCCTCCCCGCTCGCCTCCGTCGGCATGATTCCCGCCGCCACCGGAGCGACCACTTCGAAGTATGGAGCCCGCCGCGAAACCCCACGCTACTATCCCGAAAACTGCACCCAGTGCATGGCATGCATCACCTCGTGCCCAGACTCCGCGCTCCCAAACACCGCCCAGGATCTGACCACCGTACTCAAGACTGCGGTGGAAAACTACGTCCTCGAGCCCGCTCAGCGCGAGCTCATCTTCGAAGCGATCCCCGACATCGACCAAGCCATCCGGACCCGCATGCTCGACAACGCCAAGAAGAAGGACGGCGAGTCTGTACGCGACCTGGTCATGGAAATCCTCAGGGAGGACTCCAAAGTCTCGCCCGAAGCTGTCGGACAGCTCGACGAGATCCTCAAGATCCTGCCGCTCGCCTACCTCAAAGTGCCTGCGGTCTTCCTCTCGCTCGAACGCAAAGCCCAAGGCGCCGGCGGCCTCTTCTCCATCTTCGTCTCCGACCTCTGCAAAGGCTGCGGCCTCTGCGTCGTAGAATGCGGCGACCACAATGCCCTGCGCATGGTCGAGGACACCGAGGATTACAATGCCGAGATCCTCTCCGCATCCGAATTCCTCAAACTCCTTCCCGATACCGAGCAAAAGTACCTCGGCCTCTATAAGGACGCCTCCCCTGAGGCCTCCCGCCCCGCCGCCTGGCGCAACCACCTCATGGTCAAGCGCAACTACGAAGCGCTCGCCTGCGGCGACGGAGCCTGCGCCGGCTGCGGCGAAAAGCCAGTGCTCAGCGCCGTAGCCTCTGTCACCGAAGCCTATATGCGCCCGCTCTATCACAAGAAGGCGGACCGGCTCAGCGAGAAGGTCGCCAAGCTCCGCAGCGAAGGACTGGCATTGGTCAGGAAGCTGGCAGAGGACGACCCCCAGAGCCACGCCGTCTGGAAGCGCATCGTCGCCACCGTGATCATGGGCCTTGGAGGCGACTCGGAATCCGATACCCTCGAGCGACTCGCGGCGCACGGCGAGATCACCGACGCGGAAGCCATCGAGGCCATCGCCACCGCTATGGAGCAGGATGCCTTCAACCACAAGCAACTGAAAAGCGTCGACGGTCGCCTCTCCAACGGCATGGCCGTAATGGCCATGGGAGCCCACACTGGGTGCAACACCGTCTACGGCTCCACGCCTCCAAACAACCCGCATCCCTACCCGTGGATGAACTCCCTCTTTCAGGACGGAGCCACCATCAGCTGGATGATGGGCGAATCCTTCATCGTCGACAACGCCCGCCGCTCTATCATCCCGGAACGCATGGCCGACTGCCTGACGGGCGGCGCCGTCCTCGACCAAGCCGAGCTCTTCGACTACACGCACTTCAGCGACGCTCTGATGACCGATCAGGAAATCGCCGAGCTGCCAAAGGTCTGGTGCATAGGCGGCGATGGCGGCATGGGCGACATTGGATTCCAAAACGTATCCAAAGTCATCCTACAGAATCGTCCCAACGTGAAGCTGCTCATGCTCGACACTCAAGTGTATTCAAACACTGGAGGCCAGAATTCCGAGCACAGCCCGATGACGGGAGGCTTCGACATGAACCAGGTCGGCGCCGCGAGCCAAGGCAAGCTTAGCGAGATGAAGAACATCGCCGAGTGTTTCATGAACGGGCACGGCTCGCCCTACCTGGCTCAAGTCTCGATGGCGGATCCCGTCAAGCTCTACAACTCCATCCTCGAAGGTCTCAAGTACCGCGGCGTAGCCTACTTCCAAAGCTACACCACCTGCCAGCCCGAGCACGGCGTAGCCGACAACATGGCCACCACCCAGGCCACTATGGCCCGAGACAGCCGCGGCTTGCCCGAGTTCGTCTTCGACCCTCGGCTCGGCGAATCCTACCAGGAAGCCCTCAGCCTCAAAGGCAACAAGAACCCGGATCGAGACTGGTGGCAGGCCAAGTACAGCGAAACGAAAGAGCCTTACTCCTTCACCACCGCGCACTGGTGCGCTACTGAAGCCCGCTTCCGCCAGCATATCAAAAAAGCGAATACGGAAGAGGTCGCCCACATGGAGCCGCTCGAAAGCCTTCTACAACGCGTCACCCAGCAGGACATCGTCCAGCGCCGCTACCGCGATCCGCAAAACAAGGCCTATATTCCCGATTTCGGCTCCTACATCATTTTCGACGCCGGAAACGGCAAGCATGTCCCCATGAAGCTCAGCCGCCAGATGGTCCTCTTCGTCGTCGAGCGCCGCAAGGCATGGCGCCTCCTGCAAAGCCGAGCCGGGATCGAAAACAAGGACTACCAGGCCCAAAAGGAATTCCTCGCCAATCTCGACAAAGGAGAGGAGCTCCAGCTAACGCCCGCGAAAGTCTGAAAGCGCTAGCGATCGGCGCGGTCCCGCCATCCATTCCCGCAAGCAGGAATGTAAGTTGAATCCGCTAGACATTCCCCGCGGTCTTGCCGCGGGGTAGGGCTGGGCGAGCGTGGCGATTTCATTTTGTTGAATCTCTTTGCAACGAGAGCCTGAGGCCGCACCGTGCGCGTATGAAAGCTTCCCTCAGCATCTTGGACTTCGGAGCCGTCGGTGACGCGAAGACCGACTGTACTGCCGCAATCCAAACTGCGTTGCTCAAGGCTACTGAACACGAGGCGACCGTGTTCGTACCGGCTGGAGTCTATTTGACCAGCAGGCTCTATTTGCCAGCCAAGGTCGGGCTGGTCGGAGAGCCGACCTGGAGCTTTCGCGAATTCGGCGGCTCCATTCTGCGCCTCAACGACCCCAGCGCCTCGTGCCTGCTGGACCTTACCTCAGCAAAAGGCTCCACAGTGAATGGGCTCTGCCTGGATGGCCAGTCGCTCGGCCAAGGCATCCACGGCATCGGCGTAGACAAACCCGGCTTTGGCGAGTCCGAGGAAGCCTTCCGCATCGAACGCTGCCGCATCTCGAACTTCACCGGCGACGGCATCCACCTCAACCGGATCTGGTGCTTTAGCATCCGCCACAACATGGTAAGCCACAACGAAGGCAACGGCATCAACCTGCACGGCTGGGACGGCTTCATCCTCGACAATTGGCTCTCAGGCAACCGCAAGGCGGGCTTCAACACCTTCGACAAGAACGCCTCCATCACCTTCACCAGCAACCGAGTCGAGTGGAACCGCCAGGCCGGCATCCAAGTGCATGGAGGAGGCCACTACAACTTTACCGGCAACTACATCGATCGCTCCGGCGGCCCCGGCATCGCCTTCCTCATGCGGGGCGACGTGCCTTGCCGCAACATGACGGCCACCGGCAACGTCATCTACCGCAGCGGAGCCCCCAATTGGGGAGAGCTCGGCGAAAACGAATCCGTCCAAATGATCGCCGATGGAGCGGAGGGCCTCGTATTCGGACAAAACGCCATGCATGCCGGACGAAACGACCGAGCCAGCGGCGAATTCTCTCCAGACGTATCCATGATACTGAGACGCCTCAAAAACAGCGTGATTACGAACAACGTTATGAACGACGGTTCATTGAAGAAACTGATCGTGGACCTCGGCGAGCACGGCGAAAACGTCGTCATCGAAAACAACGTCGGAACTTTGCTCGAAACGTAGCTGCCTAGGCTTGCGAAGCGGCGCGAGATCCGCATCGTTGCAACGAGCTCACCTGCAACACCCGCACGCCTATGAAACCGTCTCTCGCTCTACGAATTCCCCTATCGCTCTTCTGCGCCCTGCTGCTCGCCCTCTCGGGCAAGGCCGGCGGCGAAGCGCCGACCGCCCCACTCGAAACCTTCGGCCCCTACACCGCCCTCGTTCGCGATCAGAACATCGTGAAAGACGTCAAGTTCGTCGAAGAGAACGGCCGCATCTACCTGCTCCTCAACCCGGACTACAAGGAACGGGAGATCATCCTCAAGAATTCCAGCGGCAACAAAAACGGGTACCGCAAATGGCACAACGGCGAGTTCGAACTCGTCTCTCCGGCCAACCAAGGCAAGGCGCCCAACCAATACACCGACTGGGTCGTCACTGCCGGAAACTACGTCGAATACTATATGGATGGAGCGCTTATTCTCCACCTGAAGAAAACGGACCTGTGACGCATGGCCGACCCTGAAAAAGAGTCGTTCCTCGTCCGTCAGCTGAGTGGAACGCTCTCCTCGATCGGAAAGCTCGTCACAAGCCCCTTCGGTTCTGTAGCTCGCGAAAGCGGCAGCTCAACCCACAGCGTATCCGCTTCGCCCGGCATTGAAAACGCGGCGGGCGTCGACCGCGCTCCCAAACCAGGCGCCGTCGGACTGCATTGTATCGACTACGGCAATATCGGCTTTGCCCAACAGAGTTTCGCCGAAGTCGAGGAATTGATTGCCCATCCCCGTCCCGAGGGCTGCAACCGACGTTGGATAAACGTCGAAGGCCTGCATCCCTATATTATCAACGAGCTGCGCAAGACTTACGGCTTTCATACCCTCGCAGCGGAAGACGCGCTCAATACCCATCAGCGTCCTAAACTTGAACCCTATGAAGACCACAGCCTGATCGTCGTCCGGATGTCTCGCATCGAAGACGACGCCCTAGTGAGCGAACAAGTCAGCATCATCGTCATGGCAGATCTGGTCATCACCTTTCAGGAACGAAAAGGCGACGTCTGGGATCCCATCCGCAAGCGCATCGAAAAGCCCGAGGCGCGCTTCAGAAAATTCAGCATCTGGTACCTCGTCTATGCTCTGATCGATGCGGTGGTCGACAACGTCTTTCCCATCCTCGAACGCTATGGCGATGCTCTCAATACTCTTGAGGAGCAAGCCATGACCGATCCGAAGCCGCACGTTCAGCAAAGCATCTACTTGATAAAACGGGAACTCTACGGCCTGCGTCGCGCTACTTGGCCCATGCGCGAACTCGCCAGCAAACTCGTCGATGACGACTCGCCCGTCGAGAAGAAGGTCAAAACCTACCTGCGCGACGTACAGGATCACGCGACGCAGATAATCGACCTAGTGGAAAGCTGCC
Organism: Pelagicoccus sp.; assembly: GCA_028284635.1. Classification (GTDB taxonomy): domain Bacteria; phylum Verrucomicrobiota; class Verrucomicrobiia; order Opitutales; family Opitutaceae; genus Pelagicoccus. The sequence goes on along the minus strand of JANQRJ010000007.1, from coordinate 46,773 downwards.
GCGAGATGGCCAACGGGCTGCAAGACTTCTATATGTCGACTGTGTCGAATCGGATGAACGAAGTCATGAAAGCCCTCACCATCATGGCCAGCCTCTTCCTGCCCATCACTTTTCTCGCCGGCGTGTATGGCATGAACTTCCAATTCATACCAGAGCTCGGCTGGCGATATTCCTACCCCGTGTTCCTCGGAGCTTGCGCCACCTGCACCCTTGGACTGCTCTGGTACTTCAAACGCAAAGGCTGGATCGGAAAGTAGCGGACTGGAGCTTGCCTGCCTTACTTCTGCGTAAAGCCGTCGCCATCGCGCAGAAACTCGATCCGGTTGCCGAAAGGATCGCATGTGTAGAAGTGCTTGCGATCCGACAGAGATTCATCCCATCCCACCGGATAGCCCTTTTCGATAAGCCTCTCCGCCAAGTCCGACAAGTCCTCGAACACGAATGCGGGGTGAGCCTGCTTCTGCGGAGCGAAATCGCTCTCTACACCCATACGGACAATGGCCTCTCCCTTGCTGAACCAGCAGCCGCTGCGCGAAGCGTAAGGCTCGGGCTTGTCCTCTTCTTTCATCCCCAGGATTCCGACGAAATATTCTCTTGCTGCCGGCTCTCTACCTGGCGGCATCGACAGTTGAACATGGTCTATCTTCATCTCTCGCGGTAGACGCTCTTGGAAACAAGCAGGCGTTGCAAGATAGGAGTCCCTCCTAAATTGGCGGGGAGCTATGGCGGGGGTGTTTCAAAGTGTCGCCTGGGCTGTACCAAATGGCTTCGCTGTCGCCCTTTGGTACAGCCCAAGAGCCGACGAGCTAGAGCGCCGCGCTTGCTCGTCTGCCTACGCCCGATTCGCGATCATGGGACGGCGCCCGGTTCCAGAACCGGGCGTACAGGCGACTGAAATAGCGAGCGTCTTCTATGCCCACCGCGTTCGAGATCTCGCCTATTCGCATAGTCGTCTCATGCAAAAGATAGCGAGCGTGCTGCATGCGAATGCGAGCCAAGTACTGGTGCAAGGTAAAGCGCGTGACCCGCTTGAAAAGCCGCCGGAAATAATCCGAATTCATCGCAACCCCCTTCATTGCAAGGTCGATCGCCTGCGGATGGTGGAAATTCGCTCTGAGCCGCCTTTCGCAACGCCTGACCTCCCGAGTCCCCTCAGCCCTGTTTGGCTCTAGTACTTCGGTCGCTCCAGACTCCATGACTGGCATCGCCCCGCGAGCGAAGCGAGCCAGCATCGCCTTCAATTCCGCCTCCGCCAACAAAGGCGCCGGATCCTCGGCCGACAGCGCTCGTCTCACTCGTTCGAAGCTGGCCAATTCCAAGCGGAAGTCCGACGCCTCGTACCGATAGATCTCCTCGAGAGCCCGACCGGTGAACGAAGGCCGGATAATCACCCACTTCTGGACGAGAGCGTCGTCGGATCCCACGAACCACTTGCGCCGACTCCAAGCGGGAATCCACAAGATCTGCCCCGCGACGGCACTCGCCACCCTCCCCTCGAACTCGTAGTTGATCCGACCCTCCACGACCAAAATATAGCGATACGACGTGATAACCTCGCGTGGCGTCGAAAAGCCTTTCTGGAAGGAATTCTCCTTCACGTAATGAATGTCGAGACGCTGGTTCGCCAACTCTTCTTCGAATTCGTGCAGCAAGCTTTGCATAGAGACATACGGATTTGTCCACAATTTGCCCAAACAAAACCATATCCGCAAATCGAAATTCGAGATAGCATATGTCCATGCAAACTTCAGAACGGGAGCAAACGCTTCGCGAGAATCTCGCTGGCCGAAACTACCTCACTCCGCCAGCCGGACCGAAAACGATCGCCGAACCAGGCAAGGATCTGCCCATAGCCGGCGAATTCGACGTCGCCGTATTCGGCGGGGGTCCGGCCGGAGTCTGCGCCGCCGTAGCAGCCGCCCGCATGGGAGCCAAGGTCGCGTTGATCGAACGCAACGCCTGCTTTGGCGGCAACGCGACGGCGGCAGCGGTCAACGTCTGGCATTCGCTCTACGGCATGGACGGAAAGACCCAGGTAATAGGAGGCCTGGCCGAAGAATGCGTACGCCGCATGCAAAGGCGCGGCGCCGCCGAAAACCGACTCGAAGACGGCGAAACCGGGGCCTGGACGATCGACACGGAAGACGCGAAGCTCATGTTTGACGACCTAGTGATCGAAAGCGGAGTCCGTATCCTCCTTCACACTACGCTTGCAGGCGTCATCTGCGAGGGACGCAAGATCAAGGCCGTCGCCATCGAAGGCAAGTCCGGCCGCCAAGCCCTGATCGCCCAGACCTACATCGACTGCACCGGCGATGCCGATCTTCTGCGCAGAGCTGGGGCGGCTACCGACTTCGGTGACGACAACAACACCTGCCAGCCCCCTACCCTGACCTTCACGCTCCAGGGCATCGCTCCGAAAAGCGAACGATTCCACATCGAGAAAATCAGCGCCGAGCTCATCGGCACACGAAACGACTATCTCGGCTACGACAGCGTGGCCCCCATGTGGGAAAAGCCTCCCCCCGGCCGGCCAAATCAGTCCGTCGTTTCCGCCGTAAGAGTGCCTGGCATTGATGCCTCCGATTCGCGAAGCCTCACGCGAGCCGAGATCGAAGGTCGATACCAGATGCGCTGGGCTATAGAGAAATTCAAGGGATACAAAGGTTGGGAGAACATACAGCTCTGCGACATCTCGCAGAACATCGGAGTACGCGAAAGCCACCGTATCATCGCCGACTATACGCTGGACCGCGAAAGCATTCTCTCTGGAAAGGAGTACCCAGATTGCGTCGCTCAAGGCACTTGGCCAATCGACATACACAATCCCGACGGCCCAGGCACTCGCCTGGAGTTCCTCGATGGCACCACGATTACTCGACTCGCCGACAACTCGAGGGAGAAAGGCCGCTGGGACGGCAAGTCCATAGACGATCCGACACGCGACACGCTATGCTGGCAGGTGCCGTACCGCGCGCTCATTGCCAAGGACTTCGACAACGCGCTCGCCGCCGGACGCTGCATCGGGGCAGACTATCAGGCCGCTGGAGCCATTCGAGTGATGATAACCGCCATGCAGCTAGGCGAAGCAGCCGGCATAGGAGCCGGTCTCGCCATGGAGACCAACGACATAAGAAGGATATCGATCCCAAAGCTCCTCGAACAGTTGCGATCTCAAGGCGGCAAGCAACGTCCAAAGCAAGCCAGCTCCGAAGAGGAAGCTATGTCAACGTAGCTGCGAAGAGCCTGAAGTGGCCGAGGCGGCAGCCAAGCTAGAGTCGATCTGCTCCTTTATTCAACGTTGTCTTTTTAAGTGGCAGAGCTTTGGTGTAGCCCAGTGGCTACCGACTTTCTGGGAACGCGGGCGGCTCGCCCGCACTTGGCCTGATCTCTGGATTGCTGCGAGCGAGCCATCCGCGTTCCCAGGGCACTTTAACATTTAACTGCCGACGATTGCAGTTACACACAACCCCTGCCCATGGACAAGCTGACCGAGATCATGAATTGGAAACGCCAGGAAATCGCGGAGCGCATCCGCGAAGTCGATCCTGACGAACTGACCGCCTTCAGGGAAAAAGCCGCCGCCCGAGGCAGCTTTTTGCACGCTCTGCGAAGTTGCGACGGACTGGCGGTGATCGCCGAGATCAAACGCCGCTCCCCTTCCGCTGGAGAGATCAAGGATCTCGGCCCTGCCCTCGAACAGGCCGAAAAGTACCTCGCCGCAGGCGCCGACTGCCTGTCCATTCTCACTGACGAAAAGTATTTTGGCGGCGAACTCGAGGATCTCTCCAGCGTGACCGATTCCTTCCAAAGGGGCCCAAAAGGCATTCCCTGCCTACGCAAGGATTTCATGATCCACCCCATTCAAGTCCTTGAAGCCGCTCAAGCTGGAGCCTCGGCCATACTCATCATCGTGCGGGCTCTCCAGGACGAAGAAATGACAGCCCTGCGCCAGGCTGCCGACCTCGCCGGACTCGACTCCCTCTACGAGATCCACAACGAGCCGGAACTGGAGCGAGCTGTGGCTCAAAACGCCAAGATCATTGGCGTAAACAACCGCGATCTGGCGGTCTTCAAAACCGATCTTGCCTTCTCCGAACGCCTCATTCCCCAATTTCCAGAAGGCGTCGTCGCCATATCCGAAAGCGGCATCTGGAACGGCCAGGACGCTGCTCGAGCTAAAGCCTGCGGAGCCAAAGCCCTCCTAGTCGGCGAAGCCCTCATGAAAACCCAGGATACCGCGGCGCTAATCCAAGAGCTGAAAGCATGCTCCCAAATCTCAAATCCTAAATCCTAAGCTGGCAGAGCCAGATAGGCGTTTAGCTTTCTCAAGCTACAGACTAAACTGCTACGGACTAAAAAGCTCCCCTTACTTCTTCATTCTTCGCTCTTAACTCTTCGTTCTCCCCTCCTCCCAGTGCCTCTCTCCCCCTCAGCCACCCGAGCTTTGCTCGAGCAGCTCGACCATCGGCCCAAAAAACAGCTGGGGCAGAACTTCCTCATCGACGGCAACATCGTTCGCAAATCCATTCAGCTCGGAGAGGTATCGCCAGGCGAGCATGTCGTGGAAATTGGCCCTGGGCTCGGCACTCTCACCGAAGCCCTGCTCGCCGCCGGCGCCACCGTGCACGCCGTGGAAAAGGACCCCACGCTCGCAAAGCATATCACCAAGCTCGCCATAGCTCGCCCGAATCTCCACCTCGTAGTCGGCGATGCTCTCGATACGCCGCTAGGCGATCTGCCCGCCGACGTCCAGGACTTCAAGATCGTTGCTAACCTCCCCTATGCCATCTCGACTCCCTGGATGGCTAGCGTATTGGAGAAACAACTACCCAGCGTCATGGTGCTCATGCTGCAAAAGGAAGCCGCCCAGCGATACGCCGCCCAAGCCGGCAGCAAGCAGTTCGGGGCCATCAGCGTGCTGCTGCGAGCCGCTTTCGACATCCTGCCCGGTCACGACGTTTCGGGAGCCTGTTTCTATCCGAAGCCCGACATTGGCTCCACGCTGCTCCACTTGCGACGCAAGCCAGAGCCGTACCGCTTCAGCGCGGTCGGAAGCCGGCTCCTGCGCGAACTTTTCCAGCAGCGCCGCAAGCAGATTTCTTCCCTGCTTCGCAAGTCCGACTCCACAACCGCCAGGCTTTGGCTCGAGAGCCTGGCCTCGCTCGGCATCGATCCTCAAGCCCGAGCCGAGCAGATCGACCCGGAACTTTGGATACAGCTCGATTCCTTGAAGGGCTAGCCGTAGCGCGGATCCCGCTGAGCGAGATTTGCACTACGACTCCCAATCCGTGCACTTGACCAGGCAGCCGCTCGTAGCCAGCAGGAATCGACGGCGACGGCTAAGCCGTATCCATTTAGGAATTACAAGCAGGCGACGCATCAGGTTCTCGCTGCGACTGTCCTGCACCAGGGTCATCTTTTCCTTGTTACCCATGGCTGGAGATCTCCTCGCTGTATAGGCTTTCGAAATACGAGATAAGCTCGCCCACGCTGGCAGCCCCTACATCGAGACGGCGACTGTAGGTTTCCTGCTCCAATACCGCTTGCCCAGCGGCTACGGAGCGTGCCGCGCCGACGCTCGGCGCGGGCGCAGGGCCATCTTCGGAAGAATTTTCCGAAAAGAAGCTGAATTCGTCTTGCAGGCCTAGGTCCCAGCTTGGGGTCCAGGTGTCTTCGAGTCGGTTGTTGAAGTTCATGCCGACCACTTTAGAGCATTGGGTAGGACATAAACTGTCCTATGCCTGGAGAAGCTAAAAATTTTCTGCAATTCGTTTCGCGATTCAAAGATGACTTGAAATATTCCCGTCCAGGAGTACTAAGAAGGAACATCAACCAATTTCCCTCCCACCCACACACCACCCTGCCAGGCCGTTCCCTCAACGGCCTGGCAACTTTTTTTAGCCGGAGATGAAGTTCCCGTTCCTTGCCTTGCCCGTTCTCCTAGCGCTATCCGTTCTGAGCGCATGCAGTCGGGAAAAGGCAGAACCCGCCGAGAAAGAGCTCCCCATCATCAGCGTAGGCGAGGTTGAGCTGTTCATGGAACTGGCTCTCACTCGCGACGAGCAGAGACGAGGACTGATGTTCCGCGACGGCATCGCGGACGATCACGGCATGCTCTTCGTCTTCTCCAAGCCACAGAGAATGTCCTTCTGGATGAAGAACGTAAGTTTCCCCTTGGACATCGGCTACTTCACTTCCGACGGGGTGCTGCGCGAAATCTACCGAATGTATCCGCAAGACACCGAGTCGCGGAAGTCGAAACGCGAAGACCTGCTGTACGTCCTCGAGGTGCGAGCCGGTTGGTTCAAAGCGAACGAAGTCCGTCCAGGAGCGAAGCTCGACCTCGCAGCCCTGCAAAGAGCTATCGCCTCCAGGTAAGGAAAACCAAGCCGACAAGCTAACCGATGGCAGCTCCCCAACCTGCAAGGCCCTCTATCGGAAGCCGACCGCTTTCCTATTCCGCAAACCAGCGACGCGCCCTACTGCTCCCGACATGCCCGAGCTAACGGAAAAGGCGAAGATGCTCGCTGGCGAACCGTATTCGCCCATGGACCCCGAGCTGGCGGCGGAGCGCAAGGCCGCTCGAAGGCTCACGCGCGCCTACAACGATGCCGAACCGGATGCCTTCGCGGAGCGAGCGGCTATTCTCCGCCAACTTCTAGGCAGCGTACATAAAACGGCTCTCCTCGAACCGCCTTTCCACTGTGACTATGGCTACAACATCAGCCTCGGAAAGGCCTTCTTCGCGAATTTCGAATGCGTCTTCCTAGACGCCAATCCGATCATAATCGGAGACCACGTCATGCTCGGCCCCAAAACGCAGATCTATACGGCAGGTCACCCCATCGATCCGGAAAAAAGAGCGTCCTTCTCGGAATTCGCGAAGCCCGTCAAGATCGGTGACCGCGTCTGGATCGGCGGCGGAGCCATCCTCTGCCCTGGGGTGGAGATCGGCGAAGAAACGGTCATCGGAGCCGGCAGCGTAGTGACAAAATCGATACCCTCTCGCGTAGTCGCCGTCGGCAACCCTTGCCGAGCTATTCGCAAGGTATGATCAAGAGTCAACGCCCCGCCTTTCGTCTTTCAATGTGGCCCGTCGGCTTCTACTCCCAATCTTCTTCTGCTTCTGCTTCTTTATCTACTTCCAGAAGGGGATGAAGAAGTAGAAGCAGATGAAGATTATTTGGGGGCTACATCAGGATCTTCTCGGCGTCGCATTTGCAATCAATTCCATTCCTTTGAGGAGCAGTTGTCTTGGCAAGCGCTTCTCGTATCACAACCTATGACAAACTTTTACAACAGGTTGACCTATCCGGAGAGGAGAGGCGCTAGTATTAACGGATGCGCCGCCTCTCGATAGCCTTTGTCACTGTCTTCGCTTTCAGCACAGGCCTGCTCGCTGAGACGCCTGTCGGACTGGAGCTTGGCTTAGATCGCGCAATCTACCGCAGACTGAGTTCGAATACCGCCTATCTAAAGGCTACGATCAAGACTGGAGAGTCTCCAGACTTGAAATCGGAGCAGCACAGGCCGCTCAACATAGCTTTTGCTGTCGACAGCTCCGGCTCCATGGAGGGCGAAAAACTGGACGCCGCCAAAAACGCCATCCGCGAAGCCATCCTTGTCCTCTCTTCGAGCGACCGTGTCTCACTGCTTGCCTACGGTTCCGAGATTGAAACATTGATTCCTTCCACTGCTGTCGATCAGCTCACTCTGGCAGATCCAGCGATCGAAAACCTTCTCGCCGAGGGCGGTTCGGCTCTTTTCGATGCAATAGAAGCAGCGGCCAATGAACTCCGTAGCCACGCCACCCCAGATTCAACCAATCTAATAGCGCTGATCTCCGACGGCAAGGCAAACAAAGGCCCCCGCGAATCCGATGACTTCATCCGACTGGGAACAGAGCTGGGCTCCAGTGGTATCTCTCTTACCGCAATCGGCTTGGGAGACAAGTACGACGAAGAGACCCTTTACCAGCTCGCTTCCACAAGTGGCGGCATATTCCGCAGCGCTCGCAATCCAGCAAAGCTGCCCAGCATTTTGAAAGAGGAGATCAGCAAGCTCAATCGAGCAATCGCAAAAGATGCCGTGTTGGAGATAGTCTTTGTCGGAACCAGTCGCGTCGAGAAAAGCCTAGGTCGTGCGGCCGAGATCGAAAGGCGGTCAGCCCGCTTCCGTTTCGATCATCTCTACGCCCTGCAGGAGCTATCTGTCGCCCTGCAAGCGGAGCTTCCTGCCGACCGAGCGACGGGACATAGGCAACGCATCGCCCGAGCGACCTTGACCTATTCGCCAATCGACAAAGACAGCAAAGAGCCCGTCGTCATAGAGGCCGACGTTCGAGCAAGTTTCGTCGATAGTGGACGATCTTCCTACCGCTCTATTGATCTCGACGTACTGCGAACGATCTGCGTTTTCCAGGTTGCCGATAGCATTCGCGAGGCCTTCTCTCTGTTCGACGATGGGAACCAGAAACAGGCGCTCAAAGACCTGCGCAATCTGGCCCGCCAGCTTCGCATTCTGGAGAGTGACTTCGAGGATATGCGCGTTGGATCCCAAATCGCAGCGCTCAATCGAGCTATCGCCGACATAGAAAGCGGCAAAAATTCCGCTATCGAACAGACAGCCCTCACCAACACCCTCTATCCCAGAACCTTAGTCGCTCCGCCCTCAAAACCAGCAGCAGCCGAATGAATTCGAATCGTCGAGCAACCCTTATCTGGATACTGCTAGTCGGTTCCGCCCTCGCTCTTTCGCTCCTTGCTGTAGCCTTGATCCACAAGCAAAACCTCCGCCAGCGTTCAGCAGCGGAAGCGCTGCTCGCAAGTGAATCCGAAAGACTGAACTCACATCTTGAGGCGTACTTTCAAGAGATAAGAAACGAGACTGCTCGCCAGCTCATCTCCTTTCACCAGGAGGGTCTCGCCAACCAACTCCGGCGCTGGCAGGCCAGTAACGCTCTCATCTCCAAAGCCGCCGTTATCTCGTCGGACCATCCAACTGCGACTGCTGCGCTCGCCAATCCAACGGAATCGATAAGTCTCGAAGATCCGGATACGCCGTCGGTCTTCCGTGGCGGTTACTATCAGGAAAACCGAGAAATCGAGTTGTACGAACACGGTCAGGTTGAACCGATCCTCTTATGGTTTCGTTCAGGTTTGGGCGAAAGAGGTCTCACGTGGACGGCCTTCCACAGAATTGTTCCCGAAGGAGCGTTGCGCTACGCCCGCCTCGACCGTGAAACACTGCTTGCATCGTTCTCCGAACTGCTCGCCGAACTCTCGGGCCCTAGCATTTTTGCCAATATCCAATCAGGTCCCCACCCCGCCGCAGAAACCCAAAACAGCCGTCCCCTCGACTGGCTCGGGTCAGGTTACAGTTTGGACCTAACCCTCAATTCCAAGACCGCAAACGGAGACTGGCTAGGCAACTTCGGTTACCTAATGGTCGCCGTTTGCCTAAGCCTCTGCGGAGTCTCGGCTACTCTGCTTGCCCGTCAAACCATCCGCGAACGCCGCGAAGCCCTGCGCAAGACCAGCTTCGTCTCGCAAATCTCCCACGAATTTAAGACCCCACTCACCAGTATCACTCTCTACGCCGATTTGCTAGGCGAGCAGGATCTCCCAGACTCGAAACGTATCCGATACTTGGACACGATAAGCCGAGAAAGCCAACGACTGACCGAACTCGTAGACAATCTGCTCGGTCTCAGCGCCCTGGAACAAGGCAAACGGAGCTACCATATCGAAACTCTAGACCTGCGAACGACTATCTCAAATACCCTCATAGACTACCAGCCCACGCTCTCTCAGTCTGGAATGGATGTCTCCTGGGATCCTCCCAAAGAACCCGTTGCCGCCCAAGCAGATCGCAACGTAGTTCGCCAAACCTTGATCAATTTGCTCGACAACGCCCGCAAATACGCTGGAAGCGAAAGCCCGGTCCAGATCGATTTGCAAAGCAATGGATCGGCCTCTTTCATTCGAGTGACTGACCGTGGCCCAGGCATCCCAGTTGAGCACAGTCAACGCATCTTCGAGTCCTTCTACCAGGAAAGGTCTCTACTCGAAGACAAGAGCCCAGGTTTCGGCCTTGGTCTAAGCATCTCGCGAAGGATGCTTCGCGACTGCCAAGGCGACTTGTATCTAGATAGCTCCTACGAAGAAGGAGCCCGTTTCGTCATGCAGTTCTCTACCGCCCCATGAAGACTATTCTAATCGTAGAAGACGATGAGGCCATCCGCTGTGGTCTCACAGACGCGATCGAAGCCGACGGACATCGCCCGTTGGCAGCAGCGAACGGCACCGAGGCTCTCGCCATGTTTCGCGACAACGCCATCGATCTAGTCCTTCTCGATATCATGCTGCCCCAAATAAATGGATACGATGTCTGCCGTCGCATCCGAGAAGTCGACAAGCGAGTCCCGATCATCATGCTCACCGCGAAAACCGAAGAAATCGATCAAGTACTCGGGCTCGAGCTCGGTGCGGACGACTATGTCAAAAAGCCCTTTCGCATCCGAGAGCTTCTCGCTCGAATTCATGCAACCTTTCGACGGCAGGACGCTTTCGCTGCGCCCGAAAAGCAGCTTCGGCACAGCACATTCCCATTCGGTCCTGTCACAGTGGATACGAAACGCGTCCTTGCCATCGTCAACGGCGAGGAAATAGAGCTCACTGAGCGTGAACTCACCCTAATCACCCTGTTCCACACCCACCCCCAAGAAGCTCTCAGTCGCGACTTTTTGCTAAACGAAGCCTGGGGCATCGACTACCAAGGAACTACTAGGACCCTCGATCAGCACATTGCTAAATTGCGAGCCAAGATCGAACCCGCAAACAGCCCCACGCTTATCAAAACCGTACACGGCATCGGCTACAAGTTCGTAGGGTAACTGCGGGTTCCCTTCGTAGCGCGGAGCTTTTACCCGCGACCGCTGAACTTGCCGAAAGGCAAGGAATTGATCTGGACTATGTGGACGCGGGTAAAAGCTCCGCGCTACGAAGGGAACTACATGTCATGACAAAATCGCTACATTCTTTTACCCCTCCATGACGACTCCGCAGAGCAGAACGGTTATCATGATGCCCGTAACCCGCAAATCTGCAACTCAATCAAAATAGCATCATGAAACGTATCCCCATCCTCACTACGATAGTGATCCCTGTCATCTCTATATCAGCCTTAATTGCTCAAACGGCTCCAGACGACGAGGAAGAGGTATTCTCTCTCAGTCCCTTCTGTGTCAGTTCTCCCGGCTTCGGAGCCACGCCAGGCGGAGCCCAGGACATCAACTACGCCCGCGCCCAGATAAAAATCGGCAAAATTCCACATCCGAACACGTTTCGAGCGGAGGGCCTACTTAGCGAGCACGATCTCCCGCTAGATGCTCAAATCGAGTGCGAAACGCGCCTTTGCGTCTACGGCGAAGCGATGCCTGCAGAGGTACTAGAGATGAGAGAGTCCACTCACATCGCTCAAATCGGCTTCGCCTCAGGACTTGATCCGAATTCCTGGCAGAGACGGCCGCTCAATTTGATAGCCGTTGTGGACAAATCAGGCTCCATGAACGGCCAGCCACTCCAGCTCGTACGCGAATCCCTGCTAGCGGTCCTCGATCAATTGGGCGAGGAAGACCAACTCTCCATAGTGCTCTATGGAGACCGAAGTCATGTGCATCTTCCACCAATTCCAGCCAGTGAAGCGAACCGCAATAGTATCCAAAGGTCGATAGCGGCCATTGCGTCCCTTGGTTCGACCAATATGGAGGACGGTTTAAGAGTCGGCTACAAAGTTGCCCGCAATAGCGCTGCCGCTTTCGATGGGGCTACGCGGCTGATGCTCTTCACCGATGAACGCCCAAATACCGGCAATACAAGCAAGGGAGGTTTTATGGGCCAGATGAGGGAGGGATCCAAAAGAGGTTTCGGGTTGACCACCATCGGAGTGGGCGTGCAGTTCGGAGCCGAACTGGCCAATGCCATCAGCAGCGCCCGAGGCGGAAACCTGTTCTATTTTCCGGACTGCGATACAATGGTCGAGACCTTCGAAACGGAGTTTTCCACCATGGTCACCGAGCTGGCCTACGACTTCGAGCTGAACATTTCACCGGCTCGTGGACTGCGCCTGACAGGAGTGTATGGAATTCCCGGAGACATGCTGAAGTGGAGCCAAGACGGTCGGTCGCTTTCGATGAAAGTCGAAACGCTTTTCCTGAGCCTGCGCAAGGGGGCCATCTACTTTACTCTCGGAGCGGATGGCGACGCAGACCTGCCGCCCAAACGGCTCGATCCGAGCTACCCGATCGCCACCACCTCGATAGGCTACAAGTCGGCTGGAACGGAGACAGAGCATCGCCAACGTTTCGACTTTCGAGCAGGAGCCAGGGAGGAAGCGAGCCTCGGCCTGACTCGGGGCGAACTTTTGATCAACCAATACGTCTCGCTCAAGAAGGCCACGACGGCGCATCGCGTCGATAACGACCAGACCGAAGCCTACCGCATCGTGCAAAGCCTAAGCTACCTCCTCGAACACGCAAACGACCCCGAGCTGGATGCGGAGCAGGAGATGGTCGCCAGGCTTGAACGCGAGCTAGCTTTTCTTTCCGGAATGGGTGACGAGCTAAGCTCTCGACGTTCGCCGCTCAGCGGAACGTGGATCGCCCACCAGGGCGAGAATCCTGATATCGGGCAGGATCTTCTGATCCAGTTCGTAGACGAGCAGGCTATACTCCTGAGCGAACTGGAATACGACGGAGAGATCGTGCCGCTCGATTTTCTGGTAAGCAAAGCGCCTTTCGACTCCGGTCGCCGCGGCAAGCTCGGCCTCATGTCGAAGCGCGAATTCGACAGCGAACGATCCCAGATCGCAGGACTGCCAGCCGACCTCGAGGAAACGTTTTCGTTTTTGGACGATTTCGAAAAGATCAACTACCGCCTGAGGGGTAAGGCCCTCGTTCTGCACGCCGAAAAGCGAGGTGGCGAGGACACTTCAAAACTCGTTCTCCGCCGCTACAAGGGTCCAAAGGAGAACAAGGAGCTTCTCAGCGCCTCCGAGATCGAGCCGATCTCCGGCCTACCCGCAAGGTGATCGAAGTCGCTACTGACTGTGCAGTAAAAGGCGCCCGAGCCTCTACCCGCGATGTCCCTGCCCCTCAGCGGGCAGGTGATATCGCCATCGTGGAGAGACCCGGACGCCAGTGGCTATTCAGCGTAACGCTTTCATAACCGTCCCTGTTCATGAGGAGTGTACAAAACTGGCATCCTATTTTGAGAAACTCCGCCTTGAGAGAGTTCCATAAATCGAATTCACTTTCCGAAGTCGCTGCCTAGCTTGATTCGATTCTATGCCTTTCGACGACGACGCAGAAGCATCATGGTCACCAAGGTCAGCGAACCAATCAGGGAGACCGAAGAATCGGGAACTGCGGTCACCGCCGCGAAGCTAACGGTAGCGTCTACAGAGTCATCGAATCCGATAGACTCGCCGCCACTTGCTATAAGGATTGGGAATTCGCTGAAAAAGGCATCGGCATTGTCAATCGGACCGAGAGGTGAAAGCAAATCGTAGGTGGCTAGAGCCGGAACGTTGAAAAAGAGGATCAAATCGACCGCATTCACATCGTCCGAAAGGCCGAACACTTGGAAATCGGTGTTAAGGAATACGCTCGTAGCGGATACTATATCGAACAGCCCTACGCCCCCTATATCAAGAGTCAAGGAATCCAGGACGAGATCGAAACCATTCGCGTATGAACCGCGGTTTTCCGTATCGCCGGTGCCGAAGAACTGGAAACTCACATCGGAGTAGGTCTGATCGGTTATTCCGTCATCCACTTCGAAAGATCCGACTCCTTCGAATACGAAGGAAATGGGAATAGCATAGCTATGAGCGGATAGCATGAAAATCGCCGCGAGGAGGGCGAAGCTTTTTTTATGGGCACGTTTAGTAGACATGGTTGGTATTGTTTTTCTATGTTTCGAGCGTGATCGACACGCCCGGTAGGTTTGGGAAAGTTTAGTCTAGCTGGATGAGAGAGAGCACAGCGACAGGAATGGCTAATGGGAGGGATCGGTTTTCATGGCTTGACCAGTAGCGCGAATTCGTGGGCCGAATCTGGACACGGTTTTTTTTAAAAAAATCACTACCCGTAGGGCCGGCGCTCATGACTAGGCGTAGTTCGAGGAACGAAGACGGTTGCGCCGTGCCGCGTTGCAGGAGAAATCCCCTGGCAAGCGCGGCGTGCCGCAAGCGGCAGCCCTACAGACGAGAGCTGTAGGCGGCGCTTCAAAATACGCCTTTTCAGCCTACCCTTGTGGCGGCTGTTTCTGGAAACCCTATTCCTGCACTACCTCGCGCAGCAGCTCCGAATCCTCTCTCGCCAGCAAGTAACCGGCCGTGGCGTCCAGTACCACGATGCTTCCCAGGCTATTGGCCACCGCCAGGCGATGTCCTTGGGCATCCCAGGCCAGCGCCGTCACTTCCGAGCGCCCGGTACGCTCTGAGAGGGCAACTTCATTGGTTCTGGTATCCCAGATTCGAATACGTCCTCCAGAGTAGCCCACCGCTACCCTCTGGTCGATGGGATGCTCCGCATAGGGGAGATCGCCATTCTGAAGTGGCGTGATGTCTGGAGGCAAGCTTGGCTCATGGTTGATCCACTCCACCCCGGGCGAAATCTGCTCCGCCTTGAACAAGCGGCCCAACACCACATCGATGAACTCTTCGCCGCCATTTCGTTTTCTCGCATGCAGCAGCCCGCCATCGGCACTCCATCGCAGGGCGTCGACCGGACCAGAGCGCCGAACGAAACGTCGCTTGCTTTCAGGCAAGCCAATCCGTTTGAGACGGATGGATCCATCCGCCCTGCCTACGGCAAGGGAAAACGCGTCGGCGCTCCAATCCATGGCGGAGATGTCCTGCTCCATTTCGCCTATCGGCTCGATGCGGTCCTCGTCGATATGAAAAAGCTTTATCGTCCGGTCGTCTCGGGTGGCGAAGACAAGGCGAAGCCCGTGGGAGTCCCACGCGATCCGGCTCGCGCCTCCGTCCGACTTGTCGCTCCTCACCAAACGGGCTCCGGTAGAAGCTTCCCAGATCCGCCACATCAAGTCATCTCCAACCGTGGCCAACCAATCCCCGCCAGAATTCCAGGCGAGCTGTCTAATGGGTCCGCGATGCCCTTGCAAGGGTCGTGGGTCCGTATCCAGTTCGTCGATATGCCAGACCAGCGCCTGCGTCGATCCATTTGCCGCCACCGCGATTCGAGAGCCATCCAAGCTCCAATCCAGAAAGTCCAAGGAACCTTTGCCGAGCTGAAAGACGCCCGCTTCCGTCCAATTCCCATCCGGACTATGCTCCCACCGACGCAGCGAACCGTCCGCATGACCGGTCATGATACTCGAGCCATGCCATGCGGCCGAGCGGATGTCGCTCCGCGGAAGCTGCGCGGCCTTTCGACCTTTCGCCAAGTCCCAGATCGCGGCTTTGCCCTCCTCGGAAACTCCCGCCAACCAAGCGCCGTCCGACGACCAAGCCGCCATCCTAGTGACGGAGCCATCGTAGAAACCGTGAACCATTGCCGAGTGCATGCCATCCCGGACTTGCAGACCGGGTTTACCATCCCAAGAGCAAGCGAACAGGCTCCCGTCCGGCGAAAAGCGCAGCGCCCGCAAGGCAGCCCCGTTGCCCGGCACATCGATTGGCTGCTCGTAGGTTCTGGCATATGTAAAATACCACTCCCAACCTCTATCGTCAGGCTCGCCTGCCTTCGGACGCCAGAGATTGAGCATCGCATGGGCGGACAGAACATACCGCTCCGGCGTGTTCCTCGCCGCTCTCGAGTTCAGGCGAGAACCGAAGTCATAAGCGAGAGCGCGATTTCGGCGTACGGCCACAAGAGCAGCTTGACGCTCGGCTTCCGCTTCCGCTCTAGCCTCTTCCGCCACCTGGCGTAGCTGCGCCTGGCGATAGGCTGTCAAAGGCCCGCCGATGCCCAAAGTAAGCAGCAGCAACGCCCCCATTCCCACCAGCGCCGCATGGGCCGGGCGGCGTTTGACCCACTTCTTCAGACGGTCCGCAGGAGTGGGAGGACGGGCGGAGATAGGACGGTTCTCGAGCCAGGCTTCCAGATCGTCCGCGAAAGCATTGGCCGAGCGATAGCGAGCGTCGGGATCCTTTTCCAAGCACTTGAGCACGATCGTATCGAGGTCCCGATCGACTTTTGCGAGATGCGTCCGCAGCGAAAGAGCAGGCTGCTCCTTAATTAGCTGCAGCGTGGAAATAATGGAGTCGGACCGAAATGCAGGCCTACTGGCAAGCATTTCGTATAGAATCGCTCCCAGAGCGTATATATCGGCCTTGGTCGTTATATCGACTTCGCCACCCTCGGCCAACTCGGGCGCCATATAGCGAGGCGTTCCCAGGATCTGACCGATAACCGTCAGGGTGTTCTCCTGATCCAATCGACTCGCTATGCCAAAATCGCTCACATGCGGTTCGCCCTGCTCGTCGAGCAATATATTCTCGGGCTTCAGGTCGCGGTGTATGATTCCGCGCTGATGGGCCACCTGAACGGCTCGGGCGATCTTCACCATCAGGCGAACCGCATCGCGAGGGCATAACGGATCCTTGCCCATCAGGTCTCGCAGCGTCCCGCCCATGATCAGGGCCATGCTATAGTAGTCGTGGCCCTCATAGTGGCCTATCTCATATATAGGCACGATATTCGGATGGGAAAGGTGGGCCGCCGCTTCTGCCTCGACTCGAAAACGCTCGCGCTCGCTCTGCGAGGAAATGGCGGAGCCGAAAGTCACTTTCACCGCCACTTCGCGGTTCAGGCTGACCTGTCGAGCTCGAAACACGATGCCCACCGCCCCGCGACCGATTTCCTCAAAAAGCTCGTAGTCGCCCAATCGCCGCGAGCGGCCTTGGAGTTCGTCGATAAATTGGTTTTCCTCGAACAATTCAGCGGCGAGTAGCTCTCTCTCCTCGGCGAGCTTAGAGAAGCGAGACGGATCCAGGATCCCGTCACCTTCCGACTCGCTCAATCGCAAGAGATCGCCGAGGCGCTCCACAAGGGCCTCGTCCCCTTCGCAAGCATGCTTCAGAAAAGCCGTCCGCCCTTCCGGATTGCCGATTTTCAAGGCGGCGAAAAAGAGATCCCTTTCATCTACTGGCGATTCGCTCATAAGCAATGCGTTCGATACTAGCGCGACAATCAGCGGAAAACTTGGCCAATATCGCTAGAAATGCTTCGTCTTAGAGCGTGTTGAGAAAGTCATTCAAGGTAGGGATCGATCGTGGTTCGACAAAGCTCACCACCCTGAGCTCGCCGATGGGCCGAGCGAGCCGCATTAGTTGGATTTCCACCAGGCGATCGGTCCCTACCCTCGCAAAATGGAAAATTGGGCTTTTTCAACACGCTCTTAGACCTGCTTAACTAGGTCGATATCTGCACTTGCGGCGCGGCGGCCTGATCCTTTCTCTGCCTTTCGGCGGGCACATTCTAGGAGCGCTCCGAGAGGTATTTCTCCAGCCAAGCTCGAGCGTATCTCCAGCGGCGACTCACCGTGCGAATCGCGACTCCAGTCGACTCGGCGATTTCCTCTAGCGTGAGGCCTGCGAAGAAACGCAGCTTAACCAGTTCCGCGCCGTCCGGGTCGTGGCTGGCGAAAACGTCTAGGGCCTCATCGATAGAAATAAGCATGCCGTCACTGGCTGGAGCCTGGATCTGAGCTTCATCGAGTTCGGTATGCTCGTATTCGGAACCGCGCTTGAGGCTAAGCTTGCCGCGCACCCGATCGATGAGGATGCGCCGCATGGCCTCCGCCGCAGCGCTGAAAAACTGCTTCTCATTAGCCCAACGCGGCTCGTCTCCCTCCTTGCTCAGGCGCAGATAGGCCTCATGCAAAAGAGCCGTCCCGGTGATTGTTTGGCCTGGGTTCTCGCGACTCATTTTGCGACTGGCAAGCTTACGCAGTTCGTCGTAAACCCGCGGCATCAAAGTCTCGGTCGTGAAGTCGGAAGAAGTACTCGTGTCGGATCCCATCGCGAACTAATTCAGCCGCATGCTATCCTAGCAGCAGAAGGCTGCAAGCCCGAGTTTCCCTCGGTAGCCCCGTAGGGTGTTTCAGGCGGCAATTTCCAACTTCTGGGAACGCCGTTTCAATCGCACCCGTCGGGCTCTACTCCCAATCTTCTTCTACTTCTTCATCTTCATCGCCTTCTGGAAGTAGAAGCAGAAGAAGATTATTTGGGGGCTACATCAGGATCTTCTCGGCGTCGCATTTGCAATCGTCGTCGATCTTGCTGTAGGTTTTCAGCGGATACCGGTAGAGCTTACCTTCGAAGTTCTTGAAGTGGATGGCCTCGTCGTCGATCTTAGTGATGTACTGCGGGTTGATCGGCACCTTCCCCCCTCCTCCTGGAGCGTCGATGACGAACTGGGGCACGGCGTAGCCGGTGGTGTGGCCGCGCAGCTGCTTCATGATTTCGATGCCCTTGCAGACATTGGCCCTGAGGTGGGCGCTGCCGGTAATAAGATCGCATTGATATATGTAATACGGACGCACGCGCATGCGAACGAGGCGGTGCAAGAGGGCCTTCATCACTTCGACATCGTCGTTCACATCCTTGAGCAAGACGGACTGGTTGCCGAGCGGCACGCCAGCGAAGGACAGGCGTTCGCAGGCGTCCTTGAGATCCTGGGTGCATTCCTTCGGATGATTCGTATGGATACTCAACCAGATCGGTCCGTGCTTTTTGAATACGTCGCAAAGCTCCGGCGTAATGCGCTGCGGCAGGAAAACGGGTATGCGCGAACCGATGCGGACGAACTCCACGTGTTCGATCTGGCGAAGACGGCCGAGCAGGTAGTCGAGCTTCTTGTCGGAAAGCAGCAGCGGGTCGCCGCCGCTAAGCAGCACGTCGCGCACTTCCGGATGCTCCTCGATGTATTTGAGCCCTTGCTCGAACTCGGGGTGAAAATTGTAGTCCTGAGCGTTGCTCACTAGACGGCTGCGCGTGCAGTAGCGGCAGTAGGCGGCGCAACGATCCGTGACAAGGAAGAGCACACGATCCGGGTAGCGGTGCACGAGACCTGGCACGGGCGAATGGCCGTCTTCGCCAACGGGATCGAGCATCTCCTCGGCGCCGACCGTCATCTCCCCAGCTCGCGGAATGACCTGTCGACGAATCGGGCAGTCGGGATCGTCCCGATCGATGAGATTGAAGAAGTATGGCGTGATAGCCATAGCGAGCTTGGTGTTGGCGTGCTCGCAGCCCTCTCGCTCCTCAGGAGTCAGATCGATGAGCTGCTCGAGCTGTTCGAGCGTGGTGATCCGGTTCTTCAGCTGCCAAATCCAGTTGTTCCAATCGCTCGCAGGGGTGTCTTCCCAGAGTCCTTGGCCGGAGTGCCAATGTCTTCTATCCTCGGTGTAGGACGTAGTTGGTTTCATTCAATCTCGGTGCAACGCGAATGCTGGCGGCGTTCGCTGCCAGCGTTTGTTAAGGCTAAATCAAGTTCGTTCACAAAAAGGGATTGTCGGGTGACGGCAAACCAACTTTTGTCCTCAGGCTAATGAAAGAATCCCAGACAGGCGTGCTTGCGTTAGAAGATGGATCCGTATTTCGGGGCGAAGCTTTTGGAGCCAAACGGACGGTCGTGGGCGAGGCGGTTTTCAATACGAGCATGACTGGCTATCAGGAGATCCTAACAGATCCTTCCTACTACGGGCAGATCGTGACCATGACTGCGCCCATGATCGGCAACTACGGGATCAACGAAGAGGACATCGAAGCCGAGACGCCCATGTGCGCGGGCTTCGTGGTACGGGAGCTTAGTCCAATCGCGAGCAACTGGCGCAGCACGAGCACGCTGTCCGCGTATCTGGAATCCCACGACATCCCTGGCCTCGAGGGTATCGACACGCGAGCCCTGACCAAGAAGCTGCGCGTCTTCGGAGCCATGAAATGCTGCCTCAGCGCAGAGGGCATCAGCGACGAGGAGGCCGTCAAGCGAGCTCGGGACTGGGAAGGCATCGTCGGCGCCGACTACGTGAAGGAAGTCACCTGCTCTGAACCTTTCGTCTATCAGCCGAGCGACGCCCACTGGCCCTACAATCCCATTCAATCAGTCGTACGCAAGCCGGCCCGAGAGCGACCGGTTTTCAAGATCGCCGCCTTGGATCTCGGAGCGAAGAAATCCATTTTCCGCGAACTGGCCTTCCATGGCTTCGAAGTGCACGTCTTTCCCGCGACGGCAACCGCTGACCAGATAAGGGCCATCGAGCCGGACGGCGTCTTTCTCTCCAATGGTCCTGGCGATCCCGAACCCTTGACCTATGTCCACGAAACGGTTCGCACGATCCTCGACGAATTTCCCACCTTCGGCATCTGCTTGGGGCACCAGGTCATCAGCCACGCCATTGGAGCAAAGACCTTCAAGCTGAAGTTTGGACATCGAGGCGGCAACCAGCCGGTCAAGAGCCTGGAGAACGACTTCGTCGCCATCACTGCTCACAACCATGGATTTGCCACTTCCGCGGAGGGACTCGAAGCCTGTGGAGCCGTCGTCACCGAGGTGAACCTCAACGACGACACAATCGCCGGCATCCGTCTCAAGGATAAGCCCGTCTTCTCGGTCCAGTACCACCCTGAAGCTGGCCCTGGCCCGAGCGATGCGAATCCGAACTTCGAGAAGTTCTACCAGATGATCGCCGCCGCGAAGTAGCGCGGAGCTTCAGCCCGCGTCCCCATCGTAAACCCTGAGCTCGTCGAAGGGCGTTGTAGGATCCGCTCCTCGCGGCCGCGGGCTGAAGCTCCGCGCTACTTCGCGGCTACCATCTTCTCAAACGCCGCTGCGTCCTCCGCGGTATCGATCCCAATGGAAGGCTCTTCCGTAAAGCCGACCTTGATTCGGTAGCCATTTTCCAGGGCTCGCAACTGTTCTAGCTTCTCGATCGACTCCAATCTGCCCGGAGGCAGAGAGCAAAACTTGCTCAGAAAATCGGCCCGATAGGCATAGAGCCCAAGATGCCGATAAACCGGCGAAGCGCTCACCCAATCGTCACCGAAGCTCTCGAAGGCATCCCTGTTGTACGGTATCGGCGCCCGCGAGAAATAGAGAGCATCGCCCTGATCCGAAACCGTGACTTTGACCTGGTTCGGATCGAGAAAATCCTCTCGTCTAACGAAAGGCGTGGCGAGAGTGGCCATTTCCGCACCCTCTTCGATCATGCCTCGCAGGGTCGAAATCTGGGAGCTTGTCACCAGCGGCTCGTCGGCCTGGACGTTAATCACGATCTCGGCGCCAATCTGCTCGTTGGCCTCCGCCAGTCTATCAGTACCGCTCTGATGGTCCTCGCGTGTCATAACCGCCTTAAAACCAGCCTCTTCCAACACGATTCGCAGCTTCTCGTCGTCCACTGCGAAAACCGCCTCCACGTCAGGAGCCTGGGACTGGATTCGCTCCGCCACCCACAGGACGAGCGGCTTGCCAGCGATCGGGTGCAGCAGCTTCTGCGGAAAACGAGTCGAGGCGAGACGAGCGGGAGCGATTATGGCGAGCATTTAAGGTCTGATTTGGGAATCCGTTGTTGAGCAGGCAAGCGTCTTGCTCAATTTTCTCTTGTTTAAAATGAAATAATTCTATTCTCCCACTAGAGATGGATTCCGCAAACCTCCGATCAAATAACGGTACCGCCGTGGAAAAGACGCTCACGGTGCAAAACCAGCTAGGCATCCATGCCCGCCCCGCCGCCATGATCGTGAGAGTCACCAACCGCTTCTCATCCGAGATCTTCTTCGAGAAGGACGACGAACAGGTAAACGGAAAATCCATCATGGGCCTGATGATGCTCGCCGCCGGCAAAGACTCGCAAATCAAGGCCATCGCCTCCGGCGCGGACGCGGAAGAGGTGCTCAAGGAACTTGAAGAGCTCTTCGCTGGCAAGTTCGACGAAAAGTAGGGCCAACCAAAATTCCTCAACTTGGGCATGTAACGTTGCACGCCTATCTTACGAGAGAGCTGGCCATCGGCCAGACTGCCCTCGTCCCTACAGCCCGTAGAAGGCTTCCGCTCGCCGCGTCGTCGCGACCGCGAACTCGTCCGGCGCAACGCCAAACACCTCCGCGCAAAATGCTGCAGTATGAGCCAGGTAGGCGGGCTCGTTCGGCTTTCCGCGATGCGGCATCGGCGCCAAATAGGGAGCGTCCGTCTCGATCATTAGCCGATCCAGTCCCTGCAGCTTGGCCGCCTCGCGCAAGGACTCCGCATTCTTGAATGTAATGATCCCCGTGAAGCTGCCGAATCCTCCCCTGTCCAGCAGCTGCTTCATCTCGCCCGGCCCCTCGGAGAAGCAATGAAAGACCACCTTCGACCAATCCACCCCCGACTCGTCGATCATGACTACGCAATCCGCAAAAGCGCCTCGAGAGTGAATCACCACCGGAACGTCCAGCCGCTTGGCCAGCTCCAGCTGATGCGCGAAAGCCGCCCTCTGCCACTCGAAGACCGTTAATGCCTCGGCCCCAGCCTTCGGCAAGTGAAACCGATCGAGGCCAATCTCCCCCAAGGCGACCGGCCTAACCGGAAGCGACCAAAAGCCTTCGATCTCCCCCGCCATCGACTCCCAACCCTCCTCGACCGAACAAGGATGGACCCCGACAGTGTACTCGATCTGCGAATGCCGTTCCGCCAACCCAGCGTACAAGGCCCAATCGTCCGCCGCCGTCCCGACCGTGATCAGCTTCTCGACTCCCGCCTCCCCCGCAGACGAAAGCGTCTCCGCCAGACGCCCCTTCCGAACGAAACTGTCCAAGTGCGTATGCGTATCGACAATACCCTTCATCAGAAGCCAAACGAGCCAACGACTCCCACGAAATCAAGAGCAGAGTTCCTCTCCGCCCATCCTCGAATCCCATCCGATGAGCTTTATTCTGAAACGTTGGAAAATAAAATGGATAGCGAAGCTCACCTCAAATCTTGTCTGCCGACTCGTTTTCGAGGGCGATCGCCCCTAAACGAGTGCGAATTCATTCGATTCGCCCCACACGCCGCCGACATCCGAACCCCAGACTAGTCACTTAACTTTCCAACGTTGGAGAATTAACTGTCGTTCGCTCCAGTCTGCCGGGATCTGACAGGTGAGTTTTCCGAGGGTTGGACAAGAGGCCTGGGCTCTTTCGGAGTCACTTCGAATATCGCGGCGTTTACTTCTTCACTTCTCCCGGCCGATCCCTTTCCTGCAAGCTTCCTCCAAGCTCCCTCGTTTACCAAAATCAACTCATGTCTTCCGAAATCGAAAACGTCATCATCGTTGGAACTGGCTGCTCCGGTCTCACTGCTGCCATCTATGCCGCGCGAGCGAACCTCAATCCGCTCGTTCTAGAGGGGTCGTTGCCGGGCGGGCAGCTCACGCAGACCAGCGAAGTGGAGAACTTCCCCGGGTTCCCGGAAGGCATCGACGGCTTCATGCTCATGGACAGCCTTCGCAAGCAAGCCACTCGCTTCGGCACTCGCTTTGCCCAGGCTACTGTAGAGAGCGTCGATTTCACCAGCTCACCTTACACGCTCAAGACTAGCGACAAGGAGTATATGGCCAAGTCCGTCATCATCTCCACCGGCGCTTCGCCCCGCATGCTCGGCGTTCCAGGCGAACAAGAGATGTTCGGCGGCAAAGGCGTCACCACCTGCGCCACCTGCGACGGAGCCTTCTACCGAGACATGGAAGTCGTGGTTGTCGGCGGCGGCGATACCGCCTGCGAGGAAGCCCTCTTCCTGACCCGCTTCTGCTCGAAGGTGACCTTGATCCACCGCCGCGACGAGCTGCGGGCCTCCGCCGTCATGGCGGAACGAACCCTGGCTCACGAAAAGATCTTCCCTGTCTGGGATACCGTCGTCGACGAAGTCCTTGCCGACGAACAAGGCATGGCCCGCAGCGTCCGCGTAACCAACCGCAAGACTGGCGAAAGCTCCACGATCGACGCCAAAGGCGTATTCATAGCCATAGGGCACATTCCAAATACGGGCCCCTTCGTCCCGCCTTTGGAAACCGACGAAAACGGCTACTTCACACCCAAGCCTGGAAGCCAAGTGCGGACCAATATCCCTGGCATCTACGTTGCCGGCGACTGCGCCGACCACGTCTACCGCCAAGCCATCACCGCCGCAGGCATGGGCTGCCAAGCCGCCATCGAAGCAGAACGCTGGCTCGCCGAGCAGTAGCGGCCTGCTGGATGTGTTTTAAAGTGTCGCCTGGGCATCGCTAACATTCTGTCTTTCCAACGTGCGGCGCTTTGGGAGTGTGCTCCTGACCGGCGTAGCTCGAAAAGCGGACTCGTTCAACACCCTCTTAGCCTTTTCGCCTGCTAACGATTCGCTGCGACAAGCCAACGTTACACTATTGTTTCAGGGGTCCCATTGACAGCTTGCCAGCGGCCTTTCAAAGCTGGGTTTCATCCACCGAGAAAGATGAAGTTTAGAATAAAAACACTTCATGTTTTCCTAATAATCGTTGCGTCTCTCTGGCATCCGCTTCACGGAGAAGCCGAGCGACGTGAGGAGCTGCTGGGCGAATTTCCTGCGCCGGAGGCCCGACAAGGAGTCGCGGTCGATAGCGATCATTTATATGTAATCTCCAATTTCGAGATTGGCAAGTACGACAAGACTACCCATGCCAGAGTTGCCACCTGGAAATGTCCTGAAGGAGACCCGCTCATTCACCTGAACGCCGGGATCGTAATCGACGGAAGACTCTACTGTGCCCATTCCAATTACCCAGAAGTGCCGATGACCAGCTCGGTCGAAGTTTGGGACGCCGCTACCCTTGAACACATAGAAAGCCACAGCTTCGGCATCGGCCGGGGGTCCCTCACTTGGATTGATCGCAAAGACGGCCACTGGTATGCCTGTTTCGCTCACTACGGAAATCGGGCTGCCGAGCCAAATCGAGATCCCTCGTGGACTCGTCTTGTAAAATTCGATACGCAGTGGCAGGAACTCGAAAGCTGGGTATTTCCCCCGTCCATCATCCAGGAATTCGGAGAATACAGCAGTTCCGGCGGGACTTTCGGTCCAGATGGACGACTCTATATCACAGGACACGATCACAAAAAGCTGTATGTAATGGAATTCCCTTCAGCAGGATCCGTCCTTCTACACAAAGGTCACATCGACATAGCGGCGGAAGGCCAAGCTTTTGCCTTCGATCCGAGCAGCTCCTGGAAACTCTATTCCATCGTGAAGCGGGAACGAAAGGTGATCGTGTCTCAATTGGTCAGGCGAAACTAGCGTCGAATCACGCAAAAGGTGTCGCTAGCCGTAGCGCGAAGGTTCGTGCCCACGTCCACAACTTTTGTTTCTTGGTAGCCGAAGTCGACAGACTTTGCTTCTCTACCTCTCTTCCAAAGTCTATCGACTTCGGCTGCGCTCAAAACTGCGGATGCGAATATGCCCCACATCTAATATGAGGAAGGGCTCGATAGCGGTTCGACAAGCTCACCGCCCTGAGCGAAGTCGAAGGACCGAGCGGGCCACGATGCAGGATCTTGCAACACCGACACTGACCTATCCGGAGCGGATCGTCCTCACCGGAACACTCTTTCAGTCACCCTCGCACTAGGTCGAGACGAAAGCACCTAATGGCTACAAGCATCTGATTTCTAGCAACTTACATTCTTTAACTTACAGTTGTAGTATTTATGTTTGATGTCTCGAACTTCGTGACCTAACTTGCGGAAGATACCCTTTCGCCTCCGCATTTCCGATCAATGAAGCATCAGCAGCAGAAGATCCTAGGCCTCGTCCTAGCGCTTCTGGTTGCCGGGCTTCAGGTCCAAGCTCAGACCACCCCGCCACGTATCCCCGTGGAGACCTTCTTTGGGAGGGTAGACATAAAGGCTGCGAGGATCTCGCCAGACGGGGAGAAGATCGGCTTTCTGCGAACCTGGAAAGAGCACATCAATCTCTTCATTCTGGACATAGCGACACAGGACTTAAAGCAAGTCACCTCCTTCGAAGACCAAAACGTCGACGGTTTTCAATGGATACGGGAAGACCTGCTGCTCTACTCCAAAGACAACCATGGAGACGAAAATACACAGCTGTTCCTTCTTGAACTAACAACCCTCGTCGCCTCGCCTATAACTCCAGGTGGCGGAGTAAAAGCGATACTGGTCGCCAACGAAGCAAGCGACCAGTCCTCCTTGCTGATCGCCCACAATTCTCGCGATCCGGGGTTCTTCGACCTATATCGCTACCACCTCAAGGAAAGGCGAGAAACTCTCGTTTACCAAAACCCTGGGACGACAACCAGATTCCACACGGCTGGTACAAATGAAGCCCGCTTCATAGAGCGTCGCGAAAATGGCGAAACGATCATCTTCTACAGGGATTCGGAAGAAAGTGAATTCGCGCCGCTGTTCAGGCTAGATCCGTTGTCTGCCTTTCTACCCCTTCGCTTCAACCAAAAGGGCCAGCTCTACGCTTTGACCAACGCAGGAAACGACACGCTCTCCCTTGTTCTCTACAGCCTGGAACAGAGGAGAGAACTGAGAACGATATACAGCAATAAGAACGTCGATATAGATCGCGTTCGCTTTTCGAAAAAGCATGGCAGGCTCCTTTCCTTGTCGTATTTCAGGAAACGTCTGCACGAGCGTTTCTTCGATTCGAAATTCTCCAGAATATACAAACGCATCCTGGCGAAACTACCAAGACGCAACTTGCAGCTCGACGTCGAAAACTCGGACCTGGAAGAGCGGAGGTTCGTAGTCAGAAGCTTCAGCGAAAAATCTCCCGGAGACTTTCATCTATACGACGCTCAAGAGGACCGCTTGATTCATCTCGGATCGAAGATGCCCGCTCTGGATCCCGATCAAATGGCCACCACTAGGCCTATAAGCTACAGGGCTCGAGACGGCACGCGAATACACGGGTATCTAACGGTTCCTCAAGGTCTCAAGCCACGAAATTTGCCTGTAGTCATCAATCCGCACGGAGGACCCTGGTTGAGGGACGTACTTGGCTACAATGCCGAAGTACAGTTTCTCGCCAACCGAGGGTACGCTGTATTACAGATGAACTTCCGAGGGTCGTCTGGTTATGGGCGAGACTTTCTTGTCGCTGGTTTCAGGCAATGGGGTGGTCTCATGCAGGACGACGTCACAGACGCGACGCGCTGGCTGATACGAAAGAAAATCGCCGATCCAAAGCGGATCGCTATCTATGGAGCTTCCTATGGGGGCTACGTTGCGCTTGCCGGCCTTGCCTTCACTCCCGATCTCTATGCCTGCGGCATCAGCTACGCTGGAATATCGAATCTGCTCACTTCGCTCGACTACCTGCCGCCTTACAGCAGGACGTTGATCAGCCTATACCACAGGATGGTGGGAAATCCCAACGACCCCGAAGACGCCGAACGCATGCGGGCAGTGTCGCCGCTTTTCCACACTGACGAAATACAGGCTCCCCTACTCGTTGCTCATGGAGCTCGCGACGCCCGCGTGAGTTTTCGCGAAGCGGAAAGGATCGTAGAAGAGCTGCGGCGGCAAGGGAAGCAAGTCGAATACCTACTAAAGGAGGACGAAGGGCACGGCTTTGAAAAGCAGGGCAACATCATAGAACTCTATAAACGCATAGAATCTTTTCTAGCAAAGCACCTGTAGCATAATAATACGTAGCGCGGAGCTTCAGCCCGCGTCCGTGGAGCTCTCTGTGGACGCGGGCTGAAGCTCCGCGCCACTTAAAAAATCGGATTCTCCACGAACTCGCCTCGGCAGGACTTAAGATAATTGAGGGAGTGAACCTGACCGGTCATTTCGAGATCGTCCTTGTAGACAGGATCGTGCCAGCCCTCTATATCAATCGTTCCGCGATAGCCTCCACGCCTTAGTTCGCTGATAATGTCCGTCCAGTTGCTATCCCCAAAACCCGGGTGACGGTCCTCGAAGAAACGCTTCGGACCGTCCACCCCGAACTCTCGAATCACCTCTGGGTGGACACTGGCATCCTTGCCATGCACGTGAAAAATCCGGTCGATATACTTGCGCAGCTGAGGCAGCGGCTCGATGAGCTGCCCCATCTGGTGACACGGCTCCCACTCTAGTCCGATATTGTCGGCAGGCAGGGCGTCGAACATCAGATCCCAAGCCCACGGGTTGAACGCTATGTTGTAGTCTCCAGAATTCCAGTCTCCGCCCATGGGACAGTTTTCGAAGGCGAGACGCACTCCTTTGCCCGCAGCTCGGCTGGCCAGCTCCGAAAACACTTCAACATAGCGATCAATTGAATCCGGTACGGGAAGGCCTCTCAAGCGACCGGCAAAGCCGCAAACCAAGTCGGTGCCAAACAGATGGGCGTTATCGATGCACTGCTTCCAGCCGTCGAGCGTCTCCAAATCCTTCTCGCCGCTTTCCAGAGGATTTCCGAAGATGGCAAGAGAGGAGACGATAGCTCCGCTTCCATCTAGAGCCTCGCCCACTGCGTCCGCTAGGCGAGGCAGATCGACAGAGCCCAGCCTTTCCCAGAAGTTGATCTGAAAAGATTCGAAACCATGCGGCAGAATCTGCTTTATATAGTCAGCGGTCTTTTCGCCTTTGCCCGCTAGAGTGCCGATGCGAATATCGTATTTTTCGCTTAAAGACATTTTTATTCGTTTTTGGGTTATCTATCTAGAGAATGACGGTTTTATCGCTACAGTCCGACTCTTCGCAAGCGTCCAGAACTCTCTGTATTTGAGCGCCTCGAGCGAAGTCAGGCTGATCCTGCTTGCCGCTTTGCACTGCAGCAATGAAGCGTTCGAAGTTGTTCGGAGTTTCCCCACAGTTCAATACTTCCCAGTCCATCGGCTTTCGACCCAGGATCCGATTGATCTTCAGCTCCGAATAGCTTTCATCCAAATCTATTTTAATCGATGCCCTATCGCCGTAGATATCGAGCTTCAAAGCATTGCGATACGGATAGGCCCAGCGAGTCGTGTGAATGGAGCCAATGGCGCCATTCGAAAACTCAGCGGTAATGATGGCGGAATCGTTCGCGTCTAGATCGTATTCGCCCACTCGGTTGCCCTCCGTCTTGTCGAAGGTCTTGAGCTTGCAATGCACTGATTTGTAGTCGCCCACCGGCATGCTAGCGAAGTCGAGAATGTGCACGCCAAGATCCCCCAAAACTCCCTTGCTGCCATGTTTTTTCGAAAGTCGCCAGAGCCACTGGGGACTTGTCCGCCAAAATCCCCACGAGTCCTGCGTAAGCCAGCTTTGCAAGTAGTGAGCATGCACGTGGCGGATCTCGCCAAGCTCGCCGGAAGCCGCAAGCTCGGCAGCCATCTGTATGGCCGAGCTGTTTCGATAGGAGAAGTTTACCATATTGATGACGCCGGCCTCCACAGCCGCGTCTCGCATCTCGGCGGCCTCTGCATAATCCACCGCCAAGGGTTTCTCGCACAACACATGCTTGCCTGCCGCAATCGCCTGAAGGGTCACCGAATAGTGGAACGGATCCGGGGTGACCACGACAACAGCATCGCAATCCTCTTTCGCCAACAATGCTTCCACTTCCGTGTAGATCGACGGAATCCCGTGCTTCCTAGCGAAATCCGCTGCGCGTTCTTCTACGATATCGCAGGCCGCCGTCACTTTGCAGTCCTCGATCTTCGAGTAGGCCCTCGCGTGAGAAGCCGCCATATTTCCAGTGCCGATGATAGCGAGTTTAACCATAGGGAGCAGAACCATCTCGATAAACCCGAGGTTCCACAAACCATTTTCTTGCCATATATTCGACTGGGTAGCACATAACCGATGTCTTAGGAAACCCGATTTCGATGCGGCAAAACCAATACTACCACGAAACCGTTCAGCGCTATTTCGACAAGCTTCTCGCCCGGGAGCACATCTTTCGCATCCCTCTCGTCAGTCAACTGAGAACCCGGCGAGAAGGGATGACCTTTCATCCGACACCCGAAGTCTTTCTGCAAAACGAGGGAACGAACGAGTTCATCTGTCCAGCCGAACGCTTCACGCTCAAGGCGGGCGAAGGCTGCCTCATACATTCTGGCCTGCCGCACGGAGAAGTCGGGCGAGGCAAGCGCTTTGCCGGCCTTGTAATCTGCTTTTCCCAAATGCGGCTTACCTTTCTCAAAGCCGTTTGCTCCCCGGGACAGGCGCCGACGGTTAGCCATGGCGACGCCTACGTCACGCCTGCCGTTACCGTGGCCATGAGTCACATGGAGGAGATCACGTCCATACGATCGAAGCCGCAGTCCCGATCCCAGCTGCGAATCGACGCCCTTCTCAAGGCCTTTTTCGCTCTGATCCTCGAGACCCTGGAACAGGACCAAGGCCAGACGAGCGCCAGCGATCTAAAAGTCATCAAGGCTCGAGACCTGATTAGCAGTCAGATCGGCAATCCCGAACTGAGCATAGCCTACCTAGCCCAAGCCGTAGGCTGTAGCCCCGACCATCTCTGTCGGCTTTTCAAGCTCCAGGCCGACGCCACCCCAAATCAATACATCAAAACGGAACGTATTCGATACGCAACTACACTTCTTCGAGACCCTAGATTGAATATGTCGGAGATAGCCCAGTCCACCGGCTTCAGCAGCCTAAACTACTTTTCAAGAGTATTTACGCAGACGATGGGCTGCTCCCCAACAGCATACCGCAAGCTGGAACTGTTGAGAAGCCATGGCCGCAAGACGTTCTCGTAAAAACACAACGCCCTAGCAAACGACTGCGCTCTCCCTATCGGGACTCTAGCCGCTCGACAAACCCGACCCCCAGCTCGAGGAAATCGGAAGCTGGATTCGCCCCGACCGGACGCTTCGCATTATCCGCTGGCGACGAACCCGAGGGCTCCCGCCACTCCAAAGCTAATCGCCAGATGCCCTTACACCTTCGCCGCCGTATTTTGCTCCAGGCCGCGTTCAGGCTTGATCGGGTGGTTCGTGAAGACCTCCAAATTCGTGCTCGAAAGCCAGTCCATCATCTCGTCGCGCTTGTCCTCGAGCTGGTAGTGGAAGGGGCAAGGATCGCCGTTGCCGCACCAGCCTGGTCCGAAAGGACACATGAGCGACTCTTCGACCTTCTCGAAGAGACGGACAATCTCCAGCAGAGTGATTTCCGAAGGCGGGCGGGAAAGGAAAAAGCCGCCGCCAGGGCCTGGCGTGCCGTTGACCAATCCAGCAGTAGACATCTGCGACATCAGTTTCCCGACCAGGGGGCGAGAGAGGTTCCGGGCCAAGGCGATCGTCTGAGAGTTCGCCTTGAAGCCCTCCTTTTCGTAGTTCGCCGCGAGGTAGCTGAGACTCGCGATCGCGTAGTTGGCCATTTTTCCGTATCCGAACATAAGCAATACTTATCTGAAGATTAATCGGCGCGAAATAAAGATTTTTTTGTGTGTTTTTCGGCTTCTAAGTGAAAAGCGTACAAAAAAACCTGCAGACGAAGCTTCGAAACTTTGCCTGCAGGCGCGATTGAACAACGCTTTATACACCAAGAAAATCCGTGAACCGAGCTTGGCCAGGCGGTAAGGGAAGCCTAACAAAAGGCTTCCCTACCTGTGCCTAATCCAACTGGCTCGTATGTGCCTGACAGAAATTTAAAACCCTCGCTCGTCGCCTCTTTGGTCGTGCCGCTTCGGTGTAACTTTCGTAAGTTTGAGATATATTCTCGGAATATGCGATCTCCGCCTCCGAGGCGATTTGCGATGGTTTTGTTAAACTGACTAAGAACATAGAAGCCAATCGGCAGAATTCAAGATCTATTTCGGATATTTTTGTCTTTTATTCTTTATATCAGCATTCCCAAACCCATCCATTAACGAAACTGATAGCGCGAGAGAGAGCTGTGATGGTTTCTGATTTTGCGATTTCAAGTGTTATCCGGGAGTCGAATACCCTCCGGCAAAGCCGGAGATTCACCCTGCATTTAACTGGGCAGCTCTCCCCATTTTTCTCCGGGCGAACTTAACCAAGACCGCATTCCTTCCGTTGCTCACAAGGACCACCTCCCACCACGACAATGAAGACGGCGATTCTTGGCACCACACTCGGTTCGTTCTTCTTGGCCTGTCTGATCGCGGACGAGCCGAGACTAGACGCCTTGAAACACTCCTACGCGCGACCGGACAGCGTGCCCCAAAACGAAGCCAACCCGTTGACCCCGGAAAGCATCGCGCTCGGCAAAAAGCTCTTTTTCGACCCACGACTCTCCAACTCCGGAATGGTGTCCTGCGCCTCCTGCCACAATCCCTCTCTGGATTGGGAAGATGGCCTGGCGGTAGGTGTCGGCGAAGGTCACAAGAAACTCGGACGCAGCACCCCCACGATCCTCAACGTCGCTTGGAATAGAGCCCACTTCTGGGACGGTCGAGCCGAAACCCTCGAAGACCAAGCCCTCGAGCCTATCAAATCCAAGGCCGAGATGAACATGGACCTCGACCAGATGATCGAAGTCCTCAAGTCGATGCCCGAGTACGAAAAGGGCTTTCAACAAGCCTATCCCGAGCACGGCATCACGAAAAACAGCGTCGCCATGGCGCTCGCCAACTTCGAGCGCACCATCGTTTCCGGCGAGGCGCCCTTCGATCGCTGGATAAACGGCGAGGAAGACGCCATCTCCGAATCGGCCAAGGCTGGCTTCGAGCTGTTCAACGGCAAGGGCGAGTGCTTCAAGTGCCACAGCGGTTGGAACTTCTCCGACAGCTCTTTCCACGACATAGGCGTGCTGTCCGATGACAAAGGCCGAGGAGCCTTCCTCGGTTTCGAGAGCATGAACCACCTCTTCAAGACGCCAACGCTGCGCAACATCGCAGGCCGAGCTCCTTACATGCACAACGGCTCCGAAGCTACGCTGGAAGACGTAATCGAGCTCTACAACCAAGGCGGACGCGTCGAGCGCGAAACCCTGTCGGCCGACATCAAACCTCTGAATCTCGACGAAAAGGAAATCGGCGACCTCGTCGAATTCCTCAAAACCCTGAGCAGCGAAGACGCCCCGATCACCCTCCCAGCGCTCCCCAGACCCGAACCGCTCGCAAGCCTCTAGCCTCGGAAAGACCTCATGAAAAGACTCGCCACCCTCAGCATCCTCGCCGCCATCGCCTGCTCCGGCTTCCTTTCCGCCCAATCCAAGCCGGAAGAGGCTCAGCCGACTGGTGGTATCCAGCTATTCATTACGGCCGAAGACGGGAGCCCGCCCAGCGGCCTTCGGCTTGCCAAGCTCGGCGCGGACGAATTCGCCAACGTGGAAGTCATCCAAGCCGGCAAACGCTTTCTAAAGAAGGAAGCATACATCCCCGTCGGCGGCAAAATCGCCTTCATAAACAAGGACCGAGTATCCCACAACGTCTACTGCCATTCCACGGCCTTCAAGTTCAACATCGGCTCCCAAGGCCCCGGCGACCGCCACGTCGTGGTATTCACGACTCCCGGCAAGTACGTCGTGCGCTGCGCCCTGCACATCGACATGAGACTCGTCGTAGTCGTCAAATAGACAGGCGCCACTTCAACCACCAAGAAGCTGACTTTCGCTTTTCAAAACGCAACGAGAAAGAACCTCAAGACAGCTGCTCAAGCAGCTTTTCTTCTCGCGATTACCACCCTCGCTAGATTCAGCGGCGCAGGCACGGAGACCTCGGAGCCACGGGCAATCCAGATCGGGGCCGGCGACGACCTGAAATTCTCCACGTCGATAATCAGAGCCTATCCAGGCGAGAGACTCCGCATCTTCTTCGTCAACACCGCTTCCAAGACAAACTCCGAAGTGATGCACAGCCTCGCGTTTCTCGACCGCGAGATGACTCAAGACGACCTCGTCAAAGCCGCTACGCACACCGACACAGACCTCAGCCTTCCCAAAGGACTCGTCGAAATCTGCCTCAGTTTCACTCCACCTCTCGGTCCAGAAGGCCGACATGAGCTCATCTTCAGCGCTCCGTCCAACAAAGGAAGCTACTCCTTTCTCTGCCCCATGCCAGGCCACCCATTTCTCGGCATGCATGGCGTTCTGATCGTCGAATAGCCGCCCAAACCCGCCCCGTCCCGAGGAACGCGCTCGCGCCCCAAGAGCAAAGACCCAATCTTTGCGCTTTAAAACCCAGCGTTTTCGGCCTCAATGGCCCCCTTCATGAAAACGCTCAAGATCGCAGTTCTCCCCGGTGACTACATCGGCCCGGAAGTCATGGACGTCGCCCTCGACGTCCTCAAAGCCGCCACCGCCCCAGCCGGGATCCAGCTGGACCTCCAATCCGCCGATGTCGGCGGCGCCGCCATCGACAACCAAGGCTCCGCCCTCCCCGAGAGCACCATCAAGATTTGCGAGGCCGCCGACGCCATCCTCTTCGGCTCCATCGGCGGCCCCAAATGGGAACACCTCCCACCGGCCGAACAGCCCGAGCGCGCCGCTCTCCTGCCTATCCGCAAGCACTTCAAGCTCTTCGCCAACCTGCGTCCCGGCCTCCTCTACAAGGAGCTGACCGAAGCCTCCCCACTCAAAACCGAACGCATCCCCGAAGGCATAGACATCGCCTGCGTGCGCGAACTCACTGGCGGCATCTACTTCGGCCCCAAGCGCCAACGCGAACTCGAGGACGGCGACGTCGAAGCCACCGACGAGATGGTGTACAAGAGGAGCGAGATCGAGCGTATCCTCGACGTCGCCATCACCACTGCCAAGGCTCGCTCCGGCCGCATTTGCTCCGTCGACAAGGCCAACGTCCTCACCACCTCCGTCCTCTGGCGCAAAACCGCCACCGAGTACATAGCCGCCAAGGCCCCCGAGATCGAGCTCACCCACATGTACGTCGACAACGCCGCCATGCAGCTCGCCCGCGATCCCAACCAGTTCGACGTCATCGTCACCGAAAACATGTTCGGCGACATCCTCTCCGACGAGATGGGCATCGTCTGCGGCAGCCTCGGCATGCTCTCCTCCGCCAGCCTCGGCCTCGGCAAGAACCAATACGGCAATCCCTTCGGCCTCTACGAACCCAGCGGCGGCACCGCGCCCGACATCGCGGGAAAAGGCATCGCCAACCCCTGCGCCCAGATCCTCAGCGCCGCCCTCATGCTCCGCCACAGCTTCGGTCTCAACGATATCGCCGAAAACATCGAAAAGGCAGTCAAGCAAGCCGTCATGGACGGCCACCGCACCGGCGACATCGCCTTCGGCCAAAAGTCCATCGGCACCCAAGAAATGGCCCAAGCCGTTATAGAGCGACTATAAGGACGGAATTAGGAACCGCGAATGGACACGAATAGACGCGAATTTTCAGGACCACTCGGCGACGAGGTTTACCAAGTCGTCGGCAGCGCTTTCGAAGTTCTAAATGAACTCGGGCACGGCTTCGTTGAAAAACCCTATGAGAATGCCCTTGTAGTTGAGTTCGGACTACGAGGAATAGTCGTAGAGCAACAGCGTGGATACCAAATGGAATACAAAGGCCACGAAGTAGGTCTCTATCGCCCGGACCTAATTGCCTTTGGCAAAGTTATCGTTGATGCAAAAGTCATTGACAAGATCACAAATGTGGAACGTGCCCAAATTCTAAACTATTTAAAGATCTCTCAACTAGAAGTAGGAGTAATTCTCAACTTCAAGCGACCTCGCCTAGAATGGGAGCGCATCATCCTAAGTCATCGATAAACATTCGTGTCTATTAGCGTCCATTCGCGGTTCCCTAAGCAAACATGACTTCCGA
Source organism: Pelagicoccus sp. (assembly GCA_028284635.1). Classification (GTDB taxonomy): domain Bacteria; phylum Verrucomicrobiota; class Verrucomicrobiia; order Opitutales; family Opitutaceae; genus Pelagicoccus. Next base: position 11,075 of record JANQRJ010000007.1, on the reverse strand, counting down.
CCAAATACGCCAGTCGTTTCTCGACTTCTTCGCTTCCAAGCAGCACGCCGTCGTGCCCTCCGCTTCGCTCATGCCGGACGCTCCGAACCTGCTCTTCACGAACGCAGGCATGAACCAGTTCGTCCCCTACTTCCTCGGCGAACGCGAAGCCCCGTATCCACGAGCCACCGACACCCAGAAATGCATCCGCGCCGGCGGCAAGCACAACGACCTCGAAGACGTCGGCCTCGACACCTACCACCACACCTTCTTCGAGATGCTCGGCAACTGGTCCTTCGGCGACTACTTCAAGAAAGAGTCTCTCGAATGGTCATGGGAACTCCTTACCAAAGTTTGGAAACTCCCCAAAGAACGCCTCTACGCCACCGTCTATCAGCCCGGCGAAGGCGATCCCGCGACATTCGACCAAGAAGCCTTCGATATATGGACGGAGATCTTCAAGAAAGACGGTCTCGATCCCGACATCCATCTCATCAAGTCCGACGAATGCTTTTGGGCTATGGGAGACACAGGTCCATGCGGTCCATGCTCTGAAATCCACATAGACCTCACTGAAAAAGGCGATACCAAAGGAGCCCTTGTCGACGGCGATTCCCCCTACTGCATGGAACTCTGGAACAACGTCTTCATCCAGATGAACGGCAAGCCAGATGGAACCTACGAGCCACTGAAAAACAAATACGTCGACACCGGCATGGGCTTCGAACGCGTCGCCGGCATCTTCGCCACCACGAAGAACTTCACCGAGTTCGGCGCTGTCCCCAGCAATTACAACTCCGACGTATTCACCGCATTCTTCGACAGACTCACTGAACTCTGCGGCCACAAATACCAGTATACTCTACCCGAGAATCTAGACACCGCGAGTGAAGTCGAAATGAAGGACGTCACTTTCCGCGTGCTCGCCGACCACGCTCGCTGCCTCTGCTGCGCCATCGCAGACGGCATCCTGCCCGGCAACGAAGGTCGCAACTACGTCCTGCGTCGCATCCTACGCCGAGCCGTCATGTACGGACGCAAGCTCGGCCTCGAAAACGGCTTTTTCGCAGGCCTCGTCCCCACCGTAGTTGAAAAATTGGGACACGTCTTCCCCGAGCTAGAGGAACAAAAAGAGGTCATCCAAAAAATCATAAAATCCGAGGAGGACGCCTTTGGACGGACTCTAGATCGAGGTCTCCAGCTCTTCGAGAGAATCGCGCAAAAAGTGGAAATGAAAAACCGCGAGTATGCCGACGGAGAGAAAACCAATCCGATGGTCGCTCAAATAAACCGAAAAGACGCATTCACCCTCTACGATACGCACGGTTTCCCTATCGACCTAACTGTACTACTCGCAAAGCAACGTGGACTGTCCGTCGATACAGCCGGTTTCGAAGTCGAGATGGAGGAGCAACGCGCCAAGGCCCGAGCTTCCCAAAAGAAGTCCGATATCCTCGTTTCCGATGGAGCCAGCGGGGAAGCCACCACATTCATTGGCTTCGACACTTTAGCCGACGAAGCGGAGCTCATCGATATCGTCAAAAGCGAAGATGCCTCGTATCTGGTTTTCAACCACACTCCCTTCTACGCCGAAATGGGCGGTCAAGTCGGCGACACCGGGCATATCGATTTCGACGACCGTCACTTCGAGGTTCTCGACACCGTCAAGGACGCAAGCGGCCGCTTCCTACACAAGATAGAAGCTTGTGGTGAGCAAGGTCGAACCAGCGATCTCAATACAATCGCCCCAGGCCAAGAAGCCAACCTCATCGTCAACCATTCCCGCCGCCGATCCATCGAGCGGCATCACTCCGCCACCCACGTTCTCCACTGGGCTCTGCGTAAGGTCCTCGGCACACACGTCAGGCAAGCCGGATCCTATGTCGACGATCAGCGGCTCCGCTTCGACTTTGCCCACTTCGAGGCTATCAAGCCCGAGCAGCTCGCCGAGATCGAAACGCTCTGCAATCAGCGCCTCCTGGCCAACAATCAAGTTCGCTGGTTCGAAACTCCATTCGACGAAAAGCCCGAGGATGTCATCGCCTTCTTCGGCGAGAAATACGGCGATGTCGTGCGCGTCGTCGATATCGGCGGCTTCTCCAAAGAACTCTGCGGCGGCACGCACGTCCGGGCCACCGGCGAGATCGGCCTCCTCAAGATAGCTTCCGAGTCCGCCATCGCCGCCGGAACGCGCCGCGTCGAGGCCATTGTAGGCGACGCCCTGTATTCGCATATCAACGACATCGAGGCCACCCTCGCCACTGCAGCCAAGAATATCTCCGCCGCGCCCGCGGAGCTCGTCAAGAAAATCGACACCCTGCTCGCCCGCAACGCCGAGCTCGAGAAGCAGCTCAAAAGCTTCCAGCAAAAAGCCAGCGGCAACCTGGCCGACGACCTGATCAAAACCGCCCAGGAAGTCGGCGATCTCAAGCTCGTCGCCGCCAAGGTCGAAGCTTCAGACCCCAACGCCCTACGCCAACTCGGAGCCAACGTCATCGGCAAGCTCGGCGAAGGCGTCGTCGTGCTCGGCGCCGAGGTCAAAGGCAAGGCTAGCATCGTCGCCTTCTCCTCCCAAGCCGCCATCCAAGCCGGCCACAAAGCCGGCGACATCATCCGCAACCTCACTTCCCAACTCGACGGCAAAGGCGGCGGCAAGCCCGACTTCGCCATGGGCGGCGCCGCAAACGTAGACAAGCTCGAAAGCGTCCTAAAGGCATTCAGCCTGTAGGCTGTAAGCAAAGCGACAGATTCGGCTATTTTCGCGTAAAGCGCCGTAAAATCCGCGTCTACCCTTTATGTCCCCTGAATCGGAGGCTTAGGACTAAGCTCGTCCATCCCCCCGAAAGCCACCAGTCACTTAACTTACGCACGGCCATCGGAGCAGTGAATGACGACTTCGAACACCGTTCGACAGTCGTTCGAGCTTCGCAATAGCAGCTCTCCGCCATGGGCTCTGAGGATTTCACGGGTCAGGCTTAAGCCCAGTCCTGTACCGCTTATCGCAGCGCTCCTTGCCACGTCGGACCGATAGAATCGATCGAATACCCTAACCTGCTCACTCTCTGGAATTGGGTCCCCCTCATTGGATACGGTTATCGAAGCATAGCCATCTTTCTGACTCAACAGGACTTCCACTTCGCCTTTTTCCCTACCATATTTCAAAGCGTTGCTCATCAGATTTTGAAACGCTTGCTCCATTAGCAGAGCGTCTGCCTGAATATAGACTCCCTCCTGAATCTTGACCTTCAATGGTCGATCGGCCGCCAAATCTTTCCAGTCTTCTACTACGCCTTGGATCATTCGCCCGAGATCCAGCTTTTCGCGATCCAGCGGGAGAGTCCCCGCGTCGCTGAGAGAAAGCAAGGAAAGCTTGTGGGCTATATTCTTTAGATGGCCTATCTCATCCAGAAGATTGGAGTATACAGTCTGCTGCGGCGATGCGGCTGGCGCTTCAGCAAGAGCCGATTCCAGCTCCATCTGCAATCGCGTCAAAGGAGTATTGAGTTCATGCGACGCGTCCGAGCTGAATCTGCTGGCTTGATTAAAGGAGGACTCCAACCTCTCCAGCATTTTGTTGAACATGACGGCGAGGCGTCTGTACTCGGGATCATATCGCTCCAAGTCTATCCGATAATCGAGACCGGAAGCGCTCATGCTTTCAACCGCGCTCGCCAATCTCGAAACAGGTTCAAGCGACCGTTGGGAGAACCACCAAGCCATCGCTCCGACTCCTAGCAAAGCGAATGGCAACACGGCTAGGAATCTACTCCTCAAAGTCTTCATGCTCTTCTCGAAGGCAGCCATATCCATAGCGATCGCCAAGCTTTGGTAGTGATTTCTCAATGCGGCTAAACGCCAACGTCCCCCATCGAGGTCGGTCACTGTAGCAAACGAGGCGCCCAAGATCGGGAGGGCTGGATTCGTTGTCGAGACGGGCACTCCCCTTTGCGGCTCTTTTGGCGGGTCTTCCGATCCCAATGGAATGCTGTCGATCGCAGCCTTACGCTGCTCGTCGAATCCCTTTGGCCAGGATTCGCTGCGGTACACGTGGCGGTCCGCATTGTCCACGTGGATAGCATAAACGGGAGCATCCGGTTCACCGCCCGCCAAGACTGAGAGCGAGTCGTCTAAGCGACGCCAATACGATTGGCCAGAGACTCGCTCCAGATTGGATCGGCCAATTCGCTCAAGGGAGGAATCTACCGTATCCAAATTAAAACGATAGGTAAGGTCCCACAGCACCCAACAAGCGATGACCACGAAGAGCGCCGTCAAGCTCCCGGCCAAGAGCGCCATTCGAAGACGGAACGACATGCGGGATCCGCGTGGTTTCATCGCTCGCTTCCTCGCGCTCGATAGCCTACGCCTCTAACTGTCTCGATGACCGCTGAGCCTTCCTTGCCGAGCTTCTTGCGTAGCTTTTGTACGTATACATCCACGATATTCGTGGAAGGATCGAAGTGATATTGCCACACGTGTTCGCAGATCTGCGCCCTAGAGAAAACTCGTCCAGGCGAACGCATTAGGAAAGCGAGCAATGTGAACTCCCTCGCCGAAAGCTCGACCAATTCCCCGCCATTTCTCACCTCTCGCGTGACTGGATTTATGGATACGGACTCATTCGAAAGAAGCGAAAGGGCTTGGCTCGAGCCTCGCCTCGTCACCGCGTGGATACGCGCCGCCAGCTCCTCCACGTAAAAGGGTTTCGTCAGGTAGTCATCCGCTCCAAGCTTTAGGCCGTCGAGCCGTTCGTTGAGCGAGCTACGAGCGGTCAACAGGATCACAGGCGTATCGATGCTCTTCTCGCGAAGATTTCTGAGGATGCTCAAGCCGTCTCGTCCTGGCAGCATGATATCCAGAACGATCGCATCATAGTCGCGGGTAGTAGCCAGCGTATATCCTTCATCTCCGTCGCCGCAGAGATCCACCACCAGGCCTTCGGCCGCTAATCCCTTTTGAATAAAGCCGGACAGCTTCGGATCATCTTCCACGACCAAGATCTTCATAACCAGAGCAATAGGAAACTACCACTCGGTCGCTTCCGCTACAGAAAAACGCAAAGATTAACGCAAATTAATTTTGGGCAGGCCTAAGCGTTAATCTTCTCATCTTACAGTAAGGCGAAGCGGAAAAATGCGCCTCATGAAATTCTCGAATCGCCTCACAGTTCTCCTAGCCCTGATCAGCGTCTCCTTCCCCTGTGCGAACCTGAACGGGCGAAATTCGCTCACGAACGAGCAAGACGGGCAAAAGACTTACGAAAGGAGCCAACAGCAGCTCCAGAAGGAACCCGAGAAGCAAGCGAAGAACGGCCAACGGAGAGGGAAGAAAAACGACCGAGGCGCGGACTGGGACAGAAGCGAATATTCAGGCCGACATTCCGCCAGAGACATCGAAATGGCTCTCTACTCGAAAGGCTTCACCTGGCTGAGCGGCTCGCCAGCCGACAATGAAAAACTCTCCATCGGCAAGAACGCTCAGTTCTTCGGTTTCGTCGCTCTCCGCTATCAAAGCGGCCGTGTCGCCAAGCGCGGCGAGCTGGGACGCGCCTTTCACCAGATAGCTACGCCTGAGCAAAGAGAGATCATCGCTGATGCAGTTCGAGCAGAAGAAGCAAGCCTCGCTAGTTGGTGGGCTACGCGCAGCAAGATCCTTCGGGAGCTGGAAAATCATCTCTACACCGGGGAGGATTTCGACGATGCCAAAATGACTTCCCTCGCTCGCGCGTTCGGCTGGCTAAACGCTGAGGTGGCTCTCTACGAAGCGAAAGCCTTCGCAGCCGTCGAAGACCTGCTTACGGAAGATCAATGGAAGCAACTGCGAGCCTGGCGAGCTAATCCGGCTCTTGCCGCGACGGGAGAGAAGCATCCTCGCAATTTTCAAGTCGATGGCCTCGACCGCGAATTGGAAGCTCAATACGAGGACCTATTCGCCAAGGCCTTCACATGGTTCACCGGGAAGATGGAGGACAATAAGGTCATGCCACTTGGCCAACCCGCCCAATTTTTCGGCTTCGTCTCTATTCGACACAAGAGCGGACACGGAGCTAGCCGAGGAAGGATATCAAAACAATTTCAGCAGCTCCTGAATGCGAAGCAACAAGACGTCATCAGCGACGCCACGAGGGATCTTGTTCCAATCGTCGGCGCGTTTAAAGCAAAGCGCTCCGAGCTGCTCCTCGAAATGGAAAAGCTACGCGAGGCGCCGGACAGCTTTAGCCTAGAACGCTACCAGGCAATTGCTCACGAGCTGGGCCTGCTGGAAATCGCCGCCGGAATGATGGAGGCTAAGGCCTACCAGCGAATTCGCAGCGCGATGAGCCCGGCGCAAGATCAAGCCATGATGAAGCTTCGCTCGGAATACACGCTCGATTCCAAAGTGATGGAAAATTTGGATACACTGGCTCGTGGCGAGGTTCTCTACAATCTCTGTCAAAACTGTCATGCCCAACCGCAAGTCGCTCCCAGCCTGCAGAGCATTCTCGACAGTCCAATAGCAACCCTAAAGAGCTTCGATTACTCATACGCTCTAAAAAGGATAGCCAATAAGAGAGGCAACTGGGATGCGGATACGCTAGACGAATTCCTGGCCAACCCCAGCGAATTCGCCCCAGGCAACAAGATGGGATTCCAAGGTCTGCTCAACGAAGCCGACCGGGACGCGCTTATCCAATACCTCGAAACTCTGTGAGAATTCGAAAACACTCGCTGCTAGCGTTGGCCCTCATGGTTGCTATAGCCGATCAGAGGATCTCGCTAGCCGACCCATCTATCGAAAATTCCGGCGAACGAGAAGGAATCCAAATCAGCTATACCACAGAAGATGGATATATTTATCAGCTCCAAAAATCCTCCGACCTGACACTCTGGGTCGATGTCGGAGAAGTCCAAGCGGGCAATCCCAGTCAGCCAATTAGACTGGCACTCCCTGCCCCAGGCTTTCCCGCAACGTTTTATCGTTTCGTTCGCAACGTAAACTACGGCACCCCGGAGAGCTGGCTAGGCCACCCGATAGCATCAAACAGAGTATCGCCCGATTCTCTCGACAACGAAGCTTCAGGATACCGCACGATCGTCGCCGCAAAAGCCTTTGCTTACTTCACCGGAACGCTCGAGCAGGCTTACCACGAGCCAGTCGGAGAGGTCGCTAACTACTTTGGCTACGCCGCTCTCCGTCAAGAGATTCGCGACAGAGAAGGGTCCCAAGCAGACGAAGGCTTTCGCGGAGCTTCGTGGATGGAAACACTGGAAATACTCAACGCCGACCAACGCCAGGTTCTCTACGAACTGATGCGCGTACACGAACCCCTGTTCGAAGAATTCTTCGATATCCGCCTCGACCTCGTGGACGAGCTCTGGGCTATCAGAGAGGGCAGAGAACTCGATATCGCAAATGCCATTTCAATCGGACTGCAATTGGGTCGCAACGAAGCCGAGCTTACAATGACTTCCGCCGAGGCCTATAGCGAGATCCTCCCAACCCTATCCACGGAACAACTACAGGCCTTCCAAGACATTCGCTCCGGAGCTACCACCATCCCCGACATGCAGCAAGACGGTCCAAACACCGCGACTGTCGAGTCCGAAGTCGCCGATTTAAACGGCGCGCAAAGAGACGCCCTACTCGCCATCGCTAGCAAAATGATCTCCTGGCTAACTGGCGCCGTAGACGACGCCGTGATACTGCCTCCTGGAAAGATCTCCAACTACTTCGGCTTCGCCTATTACCGCTACATCGACCGGGCAAACGTCTCTCGTTCCGACGCCGCCAACAGATTTCTCGGCGTCCTCGACGAAACCCAGAAATCGATTATGGCAGGACTCGCGCAAGACGTCGTTACTGCAAGCAATGCCTACATCGATGGACGCGAGGACCTCATCAGGGGCTCTTACCCGCTCCGATACGGTCAGAGTGTGGATCGCGCCGGGCTGATAAACGCATATGCCAATCAGGCTGCCCTTGGTGAAACCCAACGAGCGATCATAGAGGCATTAACGTTCTACGAACTAGAGAAGACGATAACTCCGGAGCAGCTCGTCGAACTAGCTAGCTACCGAATCGATACTTCAGAGTGACCAGACGCTAGAGGGCTCAGAGTCGCCGAAGGTCGTAGTGAACAATTCGGGGCAACCCGTTGTTTGTGGAATGCGAAGCCCTTTTATTTGATTTGGGTATAAATACCCCACAGCTTGGAGGGCGTTGAAAAATTCCGTTTTGAGGCGTAGCCGCGTTCGTGAGAACGCGTAACGTAGTCCGATAGGACCGCGTTCTCACGAACGCGGCTACAAAATCGCAGCTGTCGATAGACTTTTTCAACACCCTCCTTGCAGCGGGGTTCTTCTACTCGAATGCGACTTCCACAATGTTGGTCCATTCCGGAAATTTCTCGGAGGAGTTTCCATAGCCAACAATGCGAATGAAGTTCGAGCTCTCGCCAGGAAGTTCGAAGAACTCCCAATCCGTCGCGGAGCCGCTGCTTTCAAGCTTGCCGCTCGTCGCGGACCAATCGCCTTCCTTGCCTGTCTTGCTCGTCTGGATCTCGAAAGAGTAGCGACGCTCGGAGCCTTTGAAGAACTGGAGACCGATCTTTTCAGGGAGCTGCTCTCCGGAAATCTCGTACTGTATCCAAACTCCTTCGCCTTCCGCCCGCCAGGAGGAATGGGGATGAAAGTCTCCGTCCAAAGTGAGCTCGGGTGGAAAGTCCCTAAAACCTCCGTGCTTTACCGTCTCCCAAGAGCTGGCAGTCACACTGGCCTCTATGGGCTGGGGCTCCTCGCCAACGGCTTGAGCTGAAAGGATTGCGCCGCTCACGGCTAGCAAAGCTAAAATTCTAAACATATTCATAGGGATTAGATTTGTAATTCCCGGCCTATCTAATCGGGTACTATCGGCATTGAAGGTTTTTTGAAAAGCTCTAGCAGGAAAACGATTTCCGTTCTGCTACGCAATACTAGAGAATTTCACAGCGCGCTCGCGAGGCGAACAAGAGCATACCCTACGTATGCCGAGCAGAACTCAATCGCACCGGCAATGCAGGAGAATGATTTTGCCGATAAATGATTTTGCTTTTTCCATCCTTCCAGAAGACTTTAGGCAGCCTTTTTGCAAAATCATTTATCGGCAAAATCATTCTTGTGAGATGCAGCAAAACAGCGGGATGAAAGACCAAGCGACTTCAAACTCTCAGAGTATTGAACCTGTCTGCAAGCGCGTTCTCGTTATTGGAGCTGGATGGGTTTTCCAGAAGCCTTACCTGTCCGCTTTCAGATCCGTGGCTCGCCTGGGTTTGCAAATCAAAGCAGACGCAATCGTCGACACCAATAAGGAAGCCCTTTCCCTAGCAGGGAAATTACTTCCCGAGGCTAGATGCTTTCGATCGTTGGGAGAGGTGGAATGGGACAATCATTTCGACGCCATTCTCTGCCTGCTTCCACCCGAGGCTACGCCGAAGACGATGAAGTCGCTTGCGGATCTGAACATTCCCTTGTTTGTCGAAAAACCAGTAGCGGAAACGAGCTCCGATCTTGAATCCCTCCTCGATATCCCAGCCTTTGAAAAGACGTTTGTGGCATTCAACCGTCGCTACTGCCCTCGATCCGATGAGTTGCGAGCTAGAATTGCGGAAGAAGACGGCGAGGGCCGTATCGAGGCAAAGCTGTATCGGAAGAATCGCTCGCGAGAGATCTTCTTTCACGACGTCTCCGTTCACGCTTTCGATTTCGTCCGAAGCGTAGGCGGAGCTTTTCGAATCAAGTCAGCTTCCTGGAGTCTGAATCGAACGCGACTGGACGTCCTGGCCGAAACCGAGAGCGGCGCGACGCGAGCCTTTTCCTTCTGCTCGAATGCCGATTCCGATGTCGAAGACTATCTATTCACATCCGATTCGGGCAGGAAGACGCGCTTCGAATTTCCCTTCGACAAGAGCAAGACCGTTTTGTCCAATGAAGACGACGACCTTAAGGCAAAAGGAGAACTCGACGAAGAGGAACGTCTCCAGCGAATCGACGAGACGCACTACCTAGAGTTAGGTTTCGAGCGCGAGCTGCTCGCCTTCTTCGAGGTTTTCCCATCCCAGTTCCCCCATCCAACGCTACACGATGCCTACAACGCCTTAAACGACTACGAACACGCTATCGCTTTGGCCAACTCAGCTGAAATCCGTTAGGACAATTTGGATACACGCGTTTCGAAACGCTCTACAGCTTGCTCGATCGCTTGCCAGCCGGCTTGCGTGGTGTGCTGGTTGATAGTGGACTGGCCACGCTTCAGTTCTTCAGAGATCCGCTTCTCTTCCTTGCTCAGCAGGCGGTGGTACAGCACTTCGCATTGCTTGCCGGTCGCCCGCCCCAAAAGCTCGTCCACCAATGCCAGCAGCGGTTCGATCTCCGCCTGCAGGTCCGCATCCGCGCTGCGGAAAAACAAGGTCCGCTTTACGGTCACCCGCTTTTTGTCATGGGTCTTCTCCTCGTTCAAAAGTCGCCCGGACAGATAGACCGCTTCCCCATCTAGAATTCCCTTTTCCAAGTCCAGCCGCTCCAGCGAACCCATGCCTAGGGCCAGCCGAATCCCGTGGGAGCGGTACAGCTTCACCCGCTTGTCCTCATTGGGCTCAATCTCAAGCTCCTGGGCTCGTACGAAGGTCTTCGCCAAGAGCATCACCCTAAAGCTCTGCTCCGGCTTCGGCACGTAAAGCTCCAGAAAGTCTCCCCGCACGATCTGACCATGAACCGCGAACCCTGACGCCAGTTCCCCTAGCAAAGCATTGATCCGCTCCTCTAGCTGGCCCCTCTGCGCAACCGACAAGCTGGTGAACGCGATCACATCCCCTGAAATCACTGCATGCATCATGGAAAGACCGATAAACGACAAATATCGTCTAATTCAACGATATTTTATTAAAATCGGCTTTTTTACCGATATTGAGTAGATCTGTGAGGCATTTTCTGGGTAGCGCGGATCCCGCAGAGCACATTGGCGTCAACTTAACGGAAGAAACCTCATTTGGAGGGCAACGCTCCGTCGTTGCCGCAGCGTTTATTCCCCTGCAGGCTCCACGGCAATGACGGAGCATTGCCCTCCAGCACAACGCCTTTTGG
>JANQRJ010000067.1 GCA_028284635.1 Pelagicoccus sp. | reverse complement strand
CTGGCTGGATTCGGGCTGGCCTCACGACGACTTCGTGGTCGACGGGAACGAAACCGGCAACCGCTTCGACCTGGGCATGATGGTCCGCCAGCTCTATCCGTCCGGAGCCAACTACGACACCTACGAGCGAGGCAAGTGGACCAGCTTCGCGACCAACGAATGCGTCTGCCGCAAGGGCTGGGACAGCACGGTGGACGGCATGAGGCCCTACAACTGGCTGCAATCGAGCTGGTACATAATGGCTATGGAGGCGGCCTACCGCAACGGGATGACCGGCATCTTCGACATGCAGGACCCCTCCTTCTCCTCCTATTCGACTCCCAACAGCGCCTATCCCAACTCGACGCCCTATCCGGCTAACTATCCCAGCGGCCTGCGCTACCATCTCTTCGGCAGCTACGCCGACGACTTCATCGCCAAAGGCGGAGTGTATGCCGGCCAACTTTGCGATACGACGGGGTCTTGGGTGATGCGGCATGGTCCGGCTTGGGCGGGATATCGTCGCTACAGCCATCCCAAGCTTGACGAGGAGATAGCGATACTGGGCGACACCGGGACCATTACCGGTATCGGCAATATGGTCATATTCGGCTACCCACGCGATGTGGTCTTCGATGCCGGCGGAACGCCTCCGCCTCCACCTCCGCCAGGGCCTTCGATCCATAGCGTCAGCGCCGAGCAGTCCGGAAACCCTGCTTCCAATATACTCGATGGGGACACCTCGGATTCCTCGCGCTGGTCAGCTGAAGGCTTTCCCCAATGGGTGATCCTGGACCAGGGAAGCAATCCTCCTACGATCGATACATCGGCGGTGTGGACCTTTCAGGATCGCGCCTACCAGTATCAAATCTGGGCCTCGGACTCGTTGTCGGACGTGCAGAACGAAGTCGCCGGCGCGTTGGTAGTCAATAGAAGCGGCAACACGTCGAACGTTCAGCCGATTGACGATAGCTTTGCCGCCTCGGACTACCGGTATGTGAAAATCAAAGTCACGGGAGCATCGGGCTACACTGGCAACTGGGTTTCGCTCACCGAGCTGGTTCTGGTTGACAATGGTAGCGGCAGTGGTGGCAACCCGACGACCTACGAAGCGGAGAGCCTTTCGCGAAGTTCCGGTGGGGCCACCACCAGCTTGAACGGCTCGGGTACCTGGGTGAATCTAAATGCCAACTCCACCAATGACTGGGTCGAGTTCACTCTGCCCAACGTCAGCGCGGGCACCTACACCATCAAGGTCAACATCCAGAAGTTCAACAATGGCGGCATCGCCCAGACCAGCGTGGGCGGCTCCAACCTGGGCGGCACCCATAACTGGTATAGCGGCTCCTCGACCGCCGATCCCTTCACCGTTGGCACCACGACCTTCGGCACGACGGGCAACAAGACGATCCGCTTTACGGTGACTGGCAAGGACGGCGCCAGCAGTGGCTATAAACTGGCGATCGACAAGATAATCCTAGAATAGACAAGCAAGGAAACGAATGCCGCTGAAACGAGCGGAATTTCATTCCAGCTAAAACGCGGGGGCAGGTTCGAAAGAACCTGCCCCCGTACAATTATGAAGAGTTGCAAAAGCTAAGGCGGCCAACCTCCTAATATAATTCGTTTTCTGGGCAGACGATGTAGAGCGTGTATTTCAAACGACTGATGATGCCGATGGACACTGATGATCTCGAATCTGGAGTGCAGTTATCCAGTCGCATCGGTGTAAATCAGTGTTATACGGTGGTTTGATTTTCTCTCATCTTGATTGAAGCATTATATCACTCAAAATTATTGCATAGTATCTTATCTCTAATTCGTTAAATAATATTTGCAGGGCCGGCGCTTGTCGCCGCGCCGCGTTGGTTGGATCTATTCTCTGCGGCGCGGCGACAAGCGCCGGCCCTACATTTCCACTATCTAACTAAGTAGAGTTAGAAAATGTCCAATAAGTCATTCAAGGTAGGGCTCGATCGCCGAGCGAGCCGCGTTGGTTGGATTTCTAGATTTCCATCAGGCACTGCGGACCGCTCGGCGATCGGTCCCTACCTTCATGATATAGAATTCTCGACTTGTTAGACACTTTCCTAGAGCATCTTTCGTTTGTTCAGTCGCATCTTAAAAGGATGCTTTATTAGGCGGCGTGCTCCCGACTGAGTCGGGAACGCATAGTGCCGATTGGCTAGACGCGATGTCGCCCCTCGAAGAGCGGCGGTTTGCCAGTTGCAATGGGGTTGTCTGCGAGTGAGGGTGGGGGCGCTTATGAAGGCGTTCGAATTCGTATCCCAGGTCGTTCGTGTAGACGGAGCAATGGAGCCGCATGGAGTACCGGTCCCGGACGAAGTGTCTGAGTCTCTTCGGGAGGCGGGAATCGGGCGCCTGCTTGTCAGGATAAATGGATACGAAATGAGGCGCGGACTTCAGGGCAGCCGCGCGTTTGGCAGTCATCTCGTAGTCGGTCTCTCGCTCCTGAAGGAGGCTGGAGTGAAATTGGGCGACCAGGTTTCGGTTGTCATAGAGCCGGATCCAGATCCGGATTCGATCGATATCTGCGACGAACTGCTGATCGCATTGGAGCAGGATCCGGATGCCAAGAAGCGTTGGGACGAGCTCAGTCCCGGCAAGCGGAGAGGGATCGCCTACCACGTTTCCAGCGCCAAACGCGAAGACACGCGCATCAAGCGGGCCCTGGATATGGCTATGAAGCTGAGAACGCGGACCCTCTATGGCGACTAGGCCGACGAATTGAGGGTAGGCTATCTTTGCCTGTTTTCCTGCTTCCCTCGCTGGTTTTCTTGGTCGAGAATTCGCCCGATGAAGTCTTGCGAAACTGAATACGGCATTTTGAAGATTGGCTCCAAGGAAGAGCTTTTCCAGGAGGCGTTGAGCCTGGCTCTGGAGCATTTCGCCTCGCTGGAGCGGGAGGCGGTTTCCTGGGCCTTGACCGGCGGCTCGACGCCAAAGGATTTCTACCGTTGGGTGGTGGCGGGCGAGAGGCTGCCTGTGGAAGTCCTGGATCGGGTGTACTGGACTACGAGCGACGAGCGCATGGTCGGGCTGGAGAGCGAGGAGAGCAATTTCGGCAACGCGGATCGGCTTATGCTCTCGCCCCTGGAGGCGATCGACGACTGCAAGTTTCCCTGGCCTACGGAGTTGGAGCCGACCGTCGCTGTGGAGGCCTACCGCGAGAAGTGGGAGACCGCCTTGTATCCGGACGCAACTTACGACATTTGCTTCGTGGGCATGGGCGACGACTGTCACACGCTTTCGCTCTTTCCGGGCAGTCCGCTGGTGAGCGATCCGGTCGACTCGAACTTCGCGGCAGTCGAGGTGCCGGGCAAGGGCTGGCGCTTGACGCTGACTCCGGCTGGCTTGGCGAAGTGCGGCAAGGTGGCGCTGATGACCTTGGGCGCGGGCAAGGCGGAGGCCTTGCGTTCCGTGCTGCAGGGCGATTTCGATCCGGTTAGCAAACCGTCGCAGAGCTTGAAGGCGGTGGCGGATCGGGCGGTCTGGCTGGTGGACGAGGCGGCTGCCGCGAAGCTGGAACTCTAGGCCGTCTTGTGCGCCGGTTCGATAGCGTGCTGGCTAACATATTGGTCAAGAGTAGCTTGAGTTCTTTTTGAGAGGAAACTCTAGGGCGTTCCCTGACGGTCGTTTGGGCGAGCTGCGGGCCTATTTGGGCTTCAGTCTTTACAGGTTTTTAGCGATGTTAAGAGCAGGACAACCAAGTGATGCACCAAAACCCGCAGAATTTAGAACTCGAACCCGTTCCTCCTCAGGAGAGTCCGGCCGCCAAGTGGTCGCCTCCGGATATGAGCAAGCGAACCACCGGCCGCCGCCGTTTGGTGCTGGAAAAGCCAAAGACTAAGCAGCTCGAGATGCCTTTGACCGAAGGAAGAATTCGGCTCTGCATCGGTTCCTCGGCGAGTTCCGTATACGATTCCATCCAGGAATACCTGCCGGCCTCGAAGGAGTCTCGCTTGGAGCTCTCCAAGACGATGAATACGAATCCTCGTTTCTAGGTTGAGTTACGCCTTGAGCGTAGCGCGGAGCTTTAGCCCGCGTCAGCGTTGCAGGATTAGGTTGATGCTGACGCGGGCTAAAGCTCCGCGCTACGCTCAAGTGCGGTTCTTCGAGTCGAATACGATCGTGACGGGCCCGTCGTTCAGGAGCTCGACCTTCATGTCGGCGGCGAAGATACCGGTCTTTACTGGACGACCGGAGAGAAGTCCCAGTTTTTCGGATACGGCTTCGTAGTCGGACTTTCCCTTTTCGGGTGACGCCGCGTCGTTGAAGCTGGGGCGGTTTCCTTTCTTCACGCTGGCGATCAGGGTGAACTGGCTGACGACGAGTATCTCGCCTTCGATGTCGGCGACCGAACGGTTCATCAGACCGTCTTCGTCCTCGAAGACGCGCAGTTGGGCGATCTTGCGGGCCATCCAATCGATGTCCTCTTCCGTATCCTTTCGGTGAATACCGAGAAGGACGAGTAGTCCGCTCGCTATCGACGAGCGGACTTTTCCGCCAATTGCGACGGAGGCGTGGGCGACTCGCTGGACGACGGCTTTCAGGCGAAGTCGATTTCTATTTCCACGTCGGCCTCATAGTCCACGCCTTCCAGGCCAAAGCCGAAGAGTTTGAGGAACTCGGCCTGGTAGCCATCGAAGTCAGTGTACTGGTCGATGGTGTCGGTTTCGATCTTGGGCCAGATTTCGGCAATCTCGTCTTGCACCTCGGGCTTCATTTCCAAGTCGTCGAGGCGGATGAGGCCGAGCTCATCGAGAGGAGTCTTGCCTGAGGCTGGGTAGAGGCGGTCGGCGAAGAGGCGTTGCATCTGTTCGATGCAGCCTTCGTGCAGGCCTTTCTCCTTCATGACCTTGTAGAGTGCGGTGATGTAGAGGTTGACGCCGGGGATGGCGGAGCTGGATTGAGTGACGAGGGCCTTGTTGACGGATACGAAGGCTTGGCCAGAAATAGGGGCGAGCTTCTCTGCGATGGCTTGCCTGGCCCGGCGCACGTCGAGCTTGGCTTGGCCGAGGGCCCCGTCCTTGTAGATGGGCCAGGTGAATTCCGGGCCGATGTAGTCGTAGGCTACGGTCTTGAAGCCTTCGGCGAGGACGCCTGCCTCGGAGAGGGCCTCGATCCAGAGCTCCCAGTCCTCTCCGCCCATGACTTTGACGGTGCCTTGGATTTCCTCGTCGGTGCCGGGCTCGAGGGTGGCGACTTGGATGGTCTTCTTGTCCGTATCCAGATATTTGTTACTGAATGACTTCCCGATCGGCTTGATGGCGCTCTTGTAGGTCTGGCCGGTCTTGGGATCGGTGCGGCGGGGCGCGCCGATAGAGTAGACGAGTAGGTCGA
Source organism: Pelagicoccus sp. (assembly GCA_028284635.1). GTDB lineage: Bacteria > Verrucomicrobiota > Verrucomicrobiia > Opitutales > Opitutaceae > Pelagicoccus. Next base: position 135,438 of record JANQRJ010000067.1, on the reverse strand, counting down.
TCTTGCCGCCCATCTCGCTTTTGATGCGCTCGATGGTCTGGGCCTTTATCTCGTCGGAAAAGGCGTCGCCGTTTATGGAGCTTGCATAGAGGCCAGCGGCCTTGGCTTCCTTTTCGAAGGCGACGGAGTTGTACCAGCCGGCGGAAGCGCAGCGGCCGCGTTCGGAGGGGCGCTCGAAGAAGACGCCGAGGGTGTTCGCTTGGCTGCCGAATGCGGCGGAGATGCGGGAGGCCAGTCCGTAGCCTAGGGAGGCTCCAACGACGAGCACGTTTTTCGGGCCGTTGGCGATGGCGGGCTGGCCTTTGATGTAGTCGATCTGCTCTCGTACGTTCTTGGCGCAGCCGACTGGGTGGGCGGTGATGCAGATGAAGCCTTTGATTTTCGGTTTTACGATCATAGGTGCTCGGTTTGGGTTTGAAAGGAGGGCGCTGGAGAAGCTCGCTAGACACCCTTGGGAGGCCCGGAAAAGTCGGTTTGTTTGGCTGAGATCAGAGTTCATGGCCAGTTTTTTTGTCGCTCGCCAATCTAGAGCCGGACTCGCCTCGCCCTCTCTGCCCCGTGCATTTTATTTTGAAACGTTTCAGAATAAACTGTGCAGCTTTTGCTCGTTTCCGCCTTTTTCTCTCCTGTCAAAGGCTACTTTCGGCATATTTAATTCTCTAACGTTTCAAAATAAACTTCGGCTCTTTTGGGGTGGTTGGGTGATGTTGGAAGGGGGGTGGGAGAATTTTCTAGGCATTGCGAGACGGCTTGGCTTAGGTGGTCGGTTTTTATGAGCCGTTCCGATTACAAGATGCCTTCCGCTCGCTTGGGCCCTGCGGGTCGTCGCGAGCCTTGGGTGGAGATCAAGACCTTTACCTTCCATCCCACGATTTACAGGTCGATGTTGGGTCGAGTCTCCCGGGATGCGCAGGCGGGCGACATCGTTTCGGTTTACGATAGGCGTGGGGGGCTTTTCGGTTCGGGACTTTTCAACCCTCAGGCCCGAGTGCCGCTGCGCATGTATCGGCATGGTGATGAGGCGTTTGGCGAGGAGGATTTTCTCGGCTTGCTGGAGACTGCCGTCAAGTTGCGGCGCGATACCTTTCGGCTTGATGAGACGACCCAGGCTTACCGTGTGGTTCATTCCGATGGCGACGGGCTGAGTGGTCTGGTGGTTGACAAGCTTGGGTCCGTTTTGAGCGTGCAGGCGCACAGTCTTGGCGTCTACCAGCGCCTAAGGCCTTGGCTGCGCTTTCTCAAGGATCAGCTTGGGGCGGAGCAGGTATTGGTGGAGGTGGATGAACGCATTGCTCGAATGGAGGGCATCGAGGTGGATCCGGATCTGTCCGACGAGACGCGTTTTGCGAAGTTCGAGGAACATGGCATTTGCTACGAGGCGGATTTTCGGGACGGTCACAAGACCGGTTTCTTTTGCGATCAACGTGACAACCGTTTCAAGTTTCGCGGTTTTGCCGCGGGCAAGGACGTACTCGACGTTTGTTGTTACACTGGAGGGTTCGCTCTCAACGCGGCGAGGGGGGGAGCGAATTCGGTGACAGCGGTAGACCTCGACGAAAAGGCCATCGCCCAGGCGAAGCGAAACGCCAACCTCAACGGCCAGGCAAAGATCGGCTGGACGCATTGCGACGCGTTTTCCTACTTGCGTCAGATGCAACGCAACGGTCGCCAGTGGGACCTGATAAATCTCGATCCGCCCAAGCTCATTTTCAGCAAGGAGAAGGAAGCGGAGGGCATGAAGAAGTACGAGGATCTCAATCAGCTTGCCTGTACGCTCGTCAAGCCGGGCGGAGTGATGGCGACCTACTCGTGTTCGGGCCAGCTCTCGGCCGAGGATTTCGAGAGCATGGCCGTTCGGTCGGCCCACCGGGCGGGGCGCCGCCTGCAGATCATCGACCGAACAGGAGCGGGAGCGGACCATCCGGTGATGTCGAACTGTCCGGAAAGCCGCTACTTGAAGGCGCTTTGGTCAGTGGTTTTTTGAGGTTCTTAGGTGTTAGGTTTTTAGGCTGTAGGTATGAAGGAAAAATTCTTCGATTGTTTGTAAGGAATCGTTGGCCGCGGGATACTTACGTTTTCGATAACGTCGACCTCCGTGAAAAACGCTCTTCGAAAACAGATTCTCAACCGCTGGCTGGAATGCTATAGCGGGATCTTCTATAAGGTGGTTCGAGCGTATTCGCAAACCCACCACGACCAGGAGGACCTGTTTCAGGAAATCGTGGTCCAGGTTTGGAGGGCGATTCCCCGTTTCAAGGGCAAAGCGAAAGAGAGCACGTTTCTCTACCAGGTGGCCTTGTTTGCGGCCATGGCCTGGAGCCGAAATGAGAAGAGGCGAAGGGAGGATCCGCATGAGATGCGGGAGTCCGATCGACCGCTTTTCATGTCGGCCGACGATGGCGGCAATCCGCGATTGGAGTGGCTCTATGACCGTATCTCAGAATTGGATACGACAGATCGATCCTTGGCTTTGCTGATGCTCGATGGTCTGAGCTATCGGGAAATGGCAGAGGTGCTCGGCATATCGGAAAGCAATGTCGGCGTGAAGCTGACGCGCATTAGAAAGAATATAGCGAAACTATTGGAAAAGGAGGATGGATTATGAACTTCGAGGAAATGCAACTGATTTGGGACGAGCAAAACAAGCGGACGATGTTCGCGTTCGATCGCGAAGCGTTGGAAAGAGTCGTAGCCAAGGAGGGGCGGGCGATTCGCTTCGAGCTGAGTTCACTCGAGTTCGCCGCAGTATTTGGTATGTTAGGGTCAGCAGTGGTGACTGCTTCGGAAACTCTTTCGGAAGGGAAAGAGTATTTTCAGCTCGGCGAAGCTGGGGTGATGATAGTTTTGGCGGTTTGGATCTATCTCGGTCGGCGGCAGGCCGAGTCGCGGGCGAAGCGCATTGGTGAAGGGATTCTTGGCGAAGTGGATCGCTCTGTACTGCGAACCGAAAGGCTCATTGGACTGTGGCGGTGGTGTGTGGCGGGATTCTGGTTTATCTCGCTCTCGAGCGTGCTGATACGCCGAGTTGTCTATAGAACCTTCGAGCATGCTGAGATAAAAGTGATCCTGGCCATCGTCGGGCCTACACTTCTCTATCTCTTCGTCCGGCGCTTGAGGAAAAAGGTGCACGAGCCTCGTTTGACGAGCTTGGGCATCTTGCGTGGCAAGCTCGCGAAGGCCGAGTAGCTAGTCGTTTTTCGCTCTTCACTTAGCCTCTCCGCCCAAGGCTCTCTCACTGTCTTGGCGCTTTAAAAGACGGACGATTTTCACGTTTGCGCCGTCGATCGTGTAGTAGATGGAATGGGCACCGCAAACGCTCCTTCGGTATCCTTCGCGTATGTAGTTAACAGTTGGGTACAGCAGTGGCTTTTCAGCGATAAGAGCGAAGCGTCGCTTCAGTTCTTCGCGATAGCGATCCGATTGCTCGACTCCGAAATGCTCGTCGCCGTATCGGGCGATCTCCAAGAGATCGTTTTTTGCGGCGTTCGTGAGATGGAACCTAGGCACTGTCTGATTGCCGTCGCGCCTTCTCCCAGATTTCGTCGATGGAGAGTGCGCTGATGCCACTCTCTTCCCCTTCGATCAGGGCTGCTCTGATCTCCTCGAGCTCCGCCTCTCGTTCGCGGGCTCTGCGGATCAGATCGTTCACGACTTCGCTCTTGTTGGTATACTCTTTGTTTGCAACGCGGGCTTTAAGCCACTGGTCGTTTGGTGACGTTAGAGTAATGCTTTGTCTAGGCATAGCCGTTTCTTTTTTGGGAAGAATTGGTGCGTTTATGCACCAGATAATCGCAAATACAACCAAAAAGACTCGCATTTAGCTGAGGCCTAAAAGGGCGAACCGCATTTCCGCTATAGTCTAAGTTCGAATCCGGGCCCGCTTTGGATTTCGCTCTTCACTCTTCGTTTTTCACTCTTCACTGTGCTCGCCCTATGGCTACCAAAGTTAACAAGATCTCCCGCGGCAACGTCATCGAATACGAAAAGCAGCCATGCTTGGTTATCGAGTGCAAGATCGTTGCTCCGCCCAATATGTCGGCCCTCTGCCAGATGCAGCTGAAGAACCTGCGCACGGGCAAGACTATCCACAACCGCACCAACGTGGGCGACTCCTACGAGGTGCTGCACAAGGAGATCAAGGAGCTGGAGTATTCCTACGAGAACCAGGGCGTCTATGCGTTCATGGATCTGGAAACCTACGAGACGATCGAGATCCAGGCCGATGTCGTGGGCGATGCGAAGGACTTCCTGATCGAGGGCAAGGAGTACCAGGTTTTCTATGTCGATGGAAGCCCGCTGGGTATTGAGCTGCCTTCCTCCATAGAGATGAAGGTGATCGAGGCTCCCGAAGCCGTGCGTGGCGATACCTCTGGCAACGTGCAGAAGACGGTGGTTTTGGAAACCGGTATCGAGGTGAAGACCCCGATCTTCATCAAGCAGGGCGAGGTTATCAAGATCCGCCCAGAAGACAAAAGCTACCAAGGGCGAGCGTAGCCTCCCTCCAATCCTAATCTTCCTCCTCCTCTTAATCTTCCATTTCGGGATTAGGAGTAGGAGAACGATTAGGATTACGATTGGTTTCTCTTTGCTTCGCGCTGCGTCAATGGCCGCAGGTACAGGCGTACTCGCTCAGGCTGCAACCTGAGCAGTTGGCTGTGTTGAGGTTGAAGCGCTCGGTGGTGGCGCTGGCCTCGGCGCTGGCTTTCATTTGCAGGATGATGGGCAGCCTGTCTCCTTCGGGAATCCGTCCCTCCGATATCAAGGCCTGCTTGTCGTCAGACAGACGAAAGCTCAGCTGGGTTGGGTTCTGGCGATTGCCCCCAATCAGTTTGGCGACTTGTCCGGAAGGGGCGACTGGCTGGCCGCTTTCGTCGACGAAGGTGAGCTGGGCGCTGCGGTCCTCCAGCAGGAGGAATTCGTAGTGGGGCTCGAAGTTGGTGACGAGTCGTCCGCCATTCGGACCTGCTTCCTTCTTGTCGTGGTGACCGGGCCCGGCTATGGCGGTGGAGCTGAGCCAGAGCAGGACGGTTGCGATTGCGAGGGAGTGGATTTTCTTGGTGTTCGTTTTCATATTCGTTTTTTGGATACAGTTGGTTTGAATTAGCTGGATGCAGTCGCCTCTTCCTCGAGGGCTTTTAGAGCGGCTTTGCGTCCGAAGGCGTGAAACACGGCGGGAGTGACGCCGAGTCCGAGAAGCGTGGAGGTGATCAGGCCGCCGACGATCACGACTGCCACGGGGTGCAGGATCTCCTTGCCCGGCTGGTCGGCTGCGAGGACGAGTGGGATAAGGGCGATGCCTGCGGAGAGAGCGGTCATGAGGACGGGCGACAGACGCTCGAGGGTGCCGCGCTCGACCATCTCGCGGGTGAAGCCTTCGCCCTCGTGCCGCATGAGGTGCAGGTAGTGCGAGATCATCATCACGCTGTTGCGTGCCGCGATCCCGGCCACCGCGATGAAGCCGACAAGGGTGGCGATACTGATGTTGTTCAGGGCGATCCAGGTGAAGACGAGGCCGCCTATCAGCGCGAGCGGTATGTCGCACAGTACTTGGATAGTGAATACGGGGGTTCGAAAATAGCCGTACAGCAGAGTGGCGATGGCGGCCAGGGCGAGCAGCGACATCCAGGCGATGCGGCGAGAGGCTGCTTGCTGGGCTTGGAATTCGCCCTCGAAACTAGCGAAATAGCCATTGGGGAAATCGACTTCGTTCGTCACGCGGTCGCGCAGTTCGGTGACGAGTCCCGTCAGGTCTCGACTAGTGGGGTTGATACTGACTACGAAGCGGCGTTGGGTGTTCTCGCGGTGGATGACGTTTGGTCCTCTGGCGTCTCGGATTCGAGCGACGAGAGAGAGTGGGATGCTTCGGCCTTCGGCGGTATCGAGGTAGATGTTTTCCAGGCGCTTCGGATTCTCTCGCCATTCGTCGGGCAGGCGAAGTACGAGGTCGATGGTACGCTGTCCTTCGTAGAGCTCGCCGACAGTCTCGCCGCCCATCAGGATGGAGAGCTGCTCGGCAAGAGAACCGGGCGTGACGCCATATGCGAGGGCGCGTTCGCGGTCGATTTCGATGCGCAGTTGGGGAATGGGAGCTTGCTGTTCCACCCGAGCGTCCTCCAGTCCAGGAATGCTGCGGGCGAGGGCTCGTACCTGTTCCCCGAGGCGGCGAATCTCGTTCAGGTCTGGGCCGTAGATCTTGATGGCGACTTTTGCGGAAACGCCGGAAAGCATGTGGCCGATACGGTCGGCCAGTGGTCCGCTGAGTGCCGCGAAGGTGCCGGGGATAGAACGGGCCTTCTCGCGTATCTCCTCCAGCACTACGCTGCGTGGCCGAGCGTCTTCCAGATCGTCACGGAAGTCGATGTCGAACTCCACTGTCGAGATGGGCACGACGTGATCGCCTCGCTCCGCTCGCCCCACGCGTCGCCCGATCGAGCGGATTTCGGGAATGTCCTGGAGGCGAGCTTCGGCTGCTGCTGAGATTTCGTTGGTCTGCTGAAGCGAGGTGCCAGGGGCGGCGGTCAAGGCGATCAGGACCGTCTCTTCGTTGAAGGCTGGGAGGAAGTCCTTGCCCATTTTTGGATACAGGGAAAGGGCTCCTGCAAACAAGAGGGCAGCGATGAACATCACCGCGAAAGGGTAGTCGAGAGCCAGCTTTAGCCAGGTGCGACGGAAGATCGACTTGAGTAGGGCGATGACGTGCCCGTCCTTATTGGTTGCCTGGCGTTTGTCGCTGCCTAGGAGGAAGGAGCAGAGTACTGGTATCACAGTGAGTGATACGAGGAAGGAGGCGCTCATGCTTACGATAGTGGCAATGGCGATGGGCGAGAAGAGTCGACCTTCCACGCCGCTCAAGGCCATGAGCGGAAGAAAGACTAGAATGATGAAGAGCGTAGCGTAGAGGATGGAGTTTCGTACCTCGGCGGAGGCGTTGGCGATGACTTCCAGTTTTGGTAGGGGCCGCTTGGATACTGCGTTTTCTCGCAACCTGCGAAACACGTTTTCCACGTCGACGATGGCGTCGTCTACGACCATTCCGATAGCCACCGCCAGACCGCCGAGGGTCATGGAGTTGACGCTGACCCCAAGCCAGCGAAAGACGAGGAAGGCGACCGCGAAGGAAAGCGGTATGGCGGTCAGTGTGACGAACGTGGTGCGGAAGTTGAGCAGGAAGAGGAAGAGTACGATGGCCACCATGATCGCCCCGTCGCGCAGGGCTTCGTTGAGGTTGCCGATGGCATGGTCGATGAAGTCGGCTTGGCGGAAAAGGGGAGCGAGTTGCACGCCTTCTGGGACTGTTTCCTGCAGTTCTTCGATGGCCTTTTCCACCTGCTCTGTGAGGGCGAGCGTATCGAAACCGGGAGCTTTGGTCACGCTGAGGATCACTCCTGGCGAACCGTTGACCGCAGCGTCGCCCCGCATCGGCTGTATGTCCCATTTCACTACGGCCACGTCGCTGATGCTGATGGGTCGGTCGTCGATTTTCTTGATCACAGTGGAGGCGATCGCTTCGAGGTCCGTGCTCATGGCGAGATTGCGTACCATGATCTCCTGGCTCGCCTGGCTTAGAAAGCCGCCTGTGGTGTTGCGAGCGGCTTCTCGAGCGGCTTGCCGGAGTTCTTCCAGGCTAACTCCGAGGGCTTGCAAGCGGTTTGGGTCAGGCTGGATTTGCATCTGTTTGATGCCGCCACCCATGGCGAGTACCTCGGCGATGCCGGGAATGCTTTGCAGGCGGCGAGCGACAGTCCAGTCAGCCAGCGTACGCAGTTCGCGTGGCTCGATGCTACCATCGGGGCTGGAGACGCCGACGAGCATGATTTCTCCCATCAGCGAACTGACGGGCGTCATGTAAGGCTGGATACCTTCCGGCAGGTTTTCGCGGGCGGTTTGCAGGCGTTCCTGCACGAATTGGCGGGCTTGGTAGATATCGGCTCCCCAATCGAATTCCACATAGGCGAGCGAGAGGGCGACGTCGGAGATGGTGCGGAGACGAGTCAGTCCCGACACTCCCATCAAGGCGTTCTCAAGTGGCACGGTGACCAGGGTCTCTACTTCCTCTGGCGCGAGCCCGGGAGCTTCGGTCAAAATGGTGACGGTGGGCCGTGTAAGGTCGGGTAGGACTTCGACCGGCAGTTCGCGGGCGGTCTGGGCTCCGAAGACGAGCAGGATCACGGCGGCGACCAGGATGAGAGCCCGATGAGCGAGCGAGAAGCGAATGAGGCTATTCAGCATGGCATTCTAGTTGGAGAGGCGAGGGATGTAGGGCTGGCGCTTGCGCCATGCCGTGGAGCCAGGATGTTGGCGCTTTTCGGGGTTATGCGGCGCGGCGCGAGCGCCGACCCTACAGGGAAGTGGTGATGCTGCTATCATGGCTGGATGGCTAGGCGCGTCGCGGCTTGAAGAGACTCAGCAGAAGCAGAACGAAGAGGAGTCCGCTCAGTATTGAAAGAAACCATACGGTCGAGCTATTCGAGCCTCCTCCTTGGGCTGCTTGACGTTGGGCCTCCCGCTGGCGTCTTTGTTCGGGGGTCATTTCGGATCCGTCTTCGTTGTGTTCGTGACCGTGAGCGGCATCGAGGGCTTCTTTGAGGGAAATCGAATTGCCGCCGGCGAACATCAAGGCGTAGGAGCCTTGGGTGACGACTTCGTCTCCGGGAAAAAGCCCTCCGGTGATCTCGACTAGCTCTTCGTTGCGAGAGCCTGTCGTTACAGGCGCCTTGACGAAGGCGTTGGGCAGGTCGAAGTCCCTGACGAAAACGAACTGGTTGACGCCATCGTTCTGTATCGAGGATTTCGGTACGGACATGACGTTCCGCTTTGTTTCAATTGCGATGGAGAATTCGGCTCGCATGTTAGGGCGCAGCTTGTACTCGGGATTTTCGAGGATGAAGTAGGCGTCGAGGGTTCCGTTTTGGGGGTTGGCTTCGGAGCCATAGCGGATAAGAGCGCCGGCGAAGTCTTGTTCTGGCGCGGCGGCGATACGGATGTGGGCCTGGGTGCCGAGCGGGATTTGACCGGCTTGGGCTTCAGGCATCCTGGCGACGGCGTAGACTTTGCTCAGGTCGATAATCTCGAAAAGCTCGTTTTCAGGGGAGATGGGCTTGCCGAGGTGGGTGTGGCTTCGCATGACCATGCCATCCATGGGAGCATGGAGTTCGACTCTAGGCGGTGGATTTCCCGGCTGACGGCTTTCGATTTCCACGAGAGATTGACCTGCGGTCACGTGGTCGCCCTCGAAGGCCTCGATGGCGGTTATGCGACCTTCGATACGGCTGCTGAGAAAGCTCTTGCGCGCTGGGATGGGCTCGATGCGGCCGATAGCGAAGAGCGTTTCGCGGAAGTCTCCGGGCTGTGTTTCCACAGTTTGGATACGGAGGCTTTCGACTCCGTCGTCGCTCAGGATGATCGTTTGATTGGCGAAAGCGCTGGTGGCGGTTAGGACGACGAGGATTATGTATCGAGAAAATGGGTTCATCTTATAGAGATTCATGTAGCCGAGTTCGCGCGAATGCGTTTTGCGCTTGGGACGCTCGGCGTGTTGTTCGCTGCGCTGTCGTCTTGCGCGCGGGACTCGGTACTCACGAACGCGGCTACGGTTTCGATTTAGCGTCATTGGAAAGGGGGAATATCGATGCGGGCGAGTTGGAGTTCGAGTAGGGCGTGGGCGTATTTCCCGTAGAGTTCGAGGTAGCGGTTTTCCAGGCGCAGTCTTTGGGCTTGGGCGTGCATGAGGGTGAGCATGTTGATCTGGCCCTCTTGGTAAGCTTGGCGGACTTCGAGCCAATGGGCTTCGGCCTTGCGGAGGACTTCGCTTTGGTAGGAGCTCATGCTTTCCTTGAAGAGCGAAGCTTCGTGCCGAGCGTGTTCGACTTCGTTTTCGATGAGGAATCTCAGGGCTGCGGCGGCTTGGCGGGACTGGTCTCTCTTCTGGATTTCGACTCGGGCGAGTCGATCGCCATTCTTGTTCAATGGCAGGGGGATGGAGAGGGAGAGGCCGAGAAGCTTGTCGGATTTGGGACCTACGGGTTCGTCGATGCCGCGCTGGTTGTTCCAGAAGAGAGTTGCGGTTATGGAGTCCCAGTTTTTGGACTTGGCTAGGGCGATCTCCGCATCGGCGGCATTTTCTTGCAGCACGGCGGTTTGGAAGCGTGGGTCGCGTTCCAGAATCCGGGTGTCGAAACCTGGCAGTGGTTGATCGTGGTAGGGGGATGCGGTCTCGACCTGGAGTTCGACGTGATCGGTCGAGGGGATGCCGAGCAGGGGAGCGAGTCGGTGGGTGAGGCGCTCTCGTTCCAGTTGAGCCTGCTGCACTTCCTGGCTCAGCACGCTGAGTTCGATGCCGGTCTGGCTTGCGGTGAGGGCTGATATCTCTCCGGTCCGAGCTGCGGTTTCGGCGAAAGCGGCGGTTTCCTCCATGCTTTCGAGAAGGCGTTTGAGGTGGTTCGCTCGCTTTTCGACGAGATGGATCTCCAAGGCGAATTCGTAGATCTCTTGGGCCAGTGCTAGCTCTTGGCTTCGCACTTGCATTTTGGCTTGGGCGATTGCTACGCGGGAGACGGCTTTTTCCTTTGCAAGCCTTTTAGCGAGAGGAAAATCCTTCGAGAGACCGAGTTCGAAGGAGCGTTCGCCTTCGTCGTTGAAGAGAAAGTCATCTCTGTATCCGATCTTTAGTGACGGATTGGGAGCGATGCCCGTGGCTTCGAGCCTGGCCTCGGCTCTCGCTATGGCGTAGCGTGCGGCGAGCAGCTCGGGGTTGGATTCCAGAGCATGCCGAACGGCTTGGGCGGTGTCGAAGGTGAGTTGCTTTGCATCGAGGCTTGCAGCCCAGAAAGCGATGGCGGACGTGGATACGCGTAAAAGTCTAGTCATCTGACGGTTGATTCGGTTTCGATGGAGAGCGTCGAAGCGGGAAAGGCCGTTTCGTCGCGGGGGTCGAGGTCGAATCAGCGGTCAGCGTTGGCTTTTGACGGTTCGGGAAAAAGCTCGGGCGCCGAAGTGGCTTGTTCTAAGTTCGGCTAGCTGTGGCGCGAGGGTGCGGGAAGAAGCTTTTGGGGGGAAGGTTGGTAAGGTTCCGACAAGCTCCGGTGGGGCGTTCGCCAATCGAGGACTGCTTTGAATGTCCATCGGCTTGGCGTGGCCGAGTTCGAGGTCGATGCAGTCGAGATCGCATTGCTGGCTCGGCTCTTCCTCGACGGGTTGGTCGCAGTCGGTATGCTCCGCGTCGTGACCTCCCGCCGTCGCCCAGTGCGCGTTGCCCTTTTCGTGCTCGCAGGGCGTCGCGCCCCCAGCGCTTGCCAGGACACTGTTCCAGGCAAGTAGGAGGGCGATGATTGCAGTGAAAGGCGAACGCATAGGCCGTTGAGCTAACGAAGAGCAGTGTTGGGAGATGGCAATCTTCTCAAGTCTTTTCCTGTCCGCGCCCGTAGGTTGGAAGGGGGGGGATGACGATTGGGTTGACCAGGAGAATAGGCGCATCATTATGCGGCCATGAGAACTACTGTGGACATCGATGATGCGCTTTTAGCGGAACTGCGAGAAGCGGCGGGGCGGCGACGGGTGCCATTCAAACGGGTGCTCGATGAGACGCTGCGGCTGGGCTGGGTCCGGCAGAACGAAGCGGGCAAAGCATCGCGTTTTGTCGTTAAGAGTCATCCTTTAGGTCTGAAAAAATCCTATCGGAGTGTCAGCTTGAACAAGCTTTACGACCAGATGGAGACGGAAGCGGCACGGACCAAAGAGTGATGATAGTGCCGGACGTCAATCTCTTGGTCTATGCTTACGACAGCCGTTCGCCTTATTTCGAGAAGGCAAAGGAATGGTGGCAGGAGGCCTTGTCTGGGGTCGAGGTGGTGGGTATTCCATCCGTGGCGCTACTTGGCTTCGTGCGGATCGTGACGCATCCGAGCATCAATGAAGAGCCAATGTCTATCGATGATGCGCGAAGTAGAACGCTCGAGTGGCTCGAGCGTCCAAATGTAGAGATTCTGTCCGCCGGTCGAAGTACGTTCGTCGAGTTTTTCCGCATCTTGGGAGAGTGCGGCAATGGTGGGAATGCGACTACGGATGCGCTGATCGCGGCTCACGCCGTCGAGTGCCAGGCCTGCGTGCATTCGAACGATGCCGACTTTGGTCGGATGTCTGGCGTTAAGTGGACAAACCCGCTGAAGTGAGTTGCGGGATCCTGCTCTGGTTTTGCGCTTGAAACCACTTAACTCTTGGAGAACAACGTCTCCGCTCGCCGGGGTGGCGTGGCTTGTATGATCGTTCGTAACCAGCAGCAACTTATTGCCGTCAAAGAGGCAGCCCAGGTGGCGGCCACGGTGCTGGACCGCATGGCGGATCTAGTGGCTCCGGGCTTGAACACCTATGATTTGGACCAGGCGGGTCGTCGCTTTATCGAGGAGCTGGGAGCGGAGAGCGCTTGCTACAAGTATCAGGTGGGGTCTCGCGTTTTCCCGTCCTTCACTTGCCTTTCGGTCAACGACGAGGTAGTGCATGGCATTGGCAGTCTGGATCGAGTGCTGAAGGAGGGGGACATCATCAGCGTCGATGTTTGTACTCGCTACAATGGGTATATCGGAGACAATTGTCGCACCGTGGCGGTGGGAGAGGTTTCGCCGGACATGCGTCGCCTTTTGGATACTACGGAGGAAGCGATGTACGATGGGATTCGCCAAGCGAAGGCGGGTCAAAAGGTGGGCAAGATTTCGAATGCGGTGCAGAAGCGAGTGGAGCGCGAGGGCTTCAGCGTGATTCGCGACTTCGTGGGGCATGGAGTGGGCAAGAGTCTGCACGAGGAGCCGCAGATTCCGAATTTCGGTCGCCCAAGTGACTACAAACGTTTGAAGCAGGGCATGGTGCTTTGCATCGAGCCGATGGTGAATGCGGGCGCTCACAAGATAACGATGGCTCGCGACGGTTGGACGGCGCTGAGCGCGGATGGCAGCGCGTCGGCCCATTTCGAGCACACGGTGCTGGTTGGCGAAAACGGCCCGGAAATCCTGACGGTGCCGGAAGGCAAACCTGCTCCGGCCCTGGTGTAAGATAGTATCTTCATCTTCTTCAAACTCGAAGGGAAGAAGATGAAGAGGATGAAGATTATTTTAGGCTTAGGGTGGCGAGTTGCTTGAGTCGTTCCAGTTCGGTGGCGCTGGTTTTGGCGAGGAAGCCGCTTTTGTGGGCGAAGTGCACGTCGGGCTCTTCGGCAATGCGGGTGAAGTCGAGACCGGGGTGATCGTTGTATCGAGAAATTCCATACCCGTTGCTGCGACGATCGGGGTAGATGGAGCCGACGATGCTCTCTTCTAGGCCGTGGGCCTTGAGATACTGACCGAGCCCGGCGGAGGGTTCTTCGGGAAGCGGGTTGGTTCGAGGAATGTAAAGGAATTGGCGTGAGGCCCCGCTCTCGTTGCGCAGGTCGAGGATCTTGCTATGGGTTTCGATGAATTCGAGCCGCTCCCTTAGGCCGCGTAGATAGCCGACGAGGTCTTGGCCTATCATGCGCATGATTTCCCACAGGGGGTGGCTGGGTTCGAGGCGCTGCTCGAGGGCGAAGCGTCGTAGGAGGGCGATATCGATGGGTGAATTGAGCTTGGCGAGCGTATCGCGGTCTATCTCGAGCCGACGGGCGGTCTCGTTCGGACCTCGGCAGTCGAACCATTCGGCGGGTTCCAGCCAGTCGCAGAAGAGTTTGGCGTCTTCGTAGAGTCCGAGATGCTGCAAGACGAGCGAGAGGGAGCAGGTGGGCGTCTGATCTGGGGGAAACTGATGGTGGTCGAAATTGCTTCGAGCGGGCTCGTGCTGGTGGCCGACGTCGATGATCGCGATGGTCGGGTCCTCGAGGTCCGAGGCTTCGGGCTCGCGTCGCTCGATGGGGACTGGGGCTTCGGCGAGCAGAACGCAGCAGGCTAGGAAGTCGTCCTTGTGGGCGCCACCGGGATGGGTGAGGAGGAGTTGTAAGGGAGGTGTCATCTTCATCTGCTTCTACTTCTGCTTCTTCTTCAAAAACGAGCTTAGAAGTAGATGAAGAAGCAGTAGCAGATGAAGATTCTTTTACTCCGGTTCTTCGATCGGCACGGTTAGGGTGGCGACGGTGCCTTGGCCGAAGGTGGAATCGATGACGAGATCGCCGCCAAGGCGGCGGGCGAATTGGCGGCAGAGGGTCAGACCGAGACCGGAGCCTTTTTCGCCGTCGGTGCCCTCGGTGGAGTAGCAGGCTTCGATTTTGAAGAGGTTTTGCAGTGCGCCTGGCTTCATGCCGACTCCGGTGTCGCGTACGGAGACGACTTGCATGTCGTCGTTTTGCGTAACGGAAATGTCGATACAGCCTCCGTTGGGAGTGAACTTGGAGGCGTTGGAAAGAAGGTTCTGCACGATCGACTGCAGCATGGCGACGTCTGCCCAGACAGTGGCGTTTGGCGGGCAGCTGCTGGAGAGTTTGATGCCTTTGCCTTCGAGTTTGCTGGCCACGGTGTTCTTGGCGTTTTCGATGATTCGATCGAGTTCGAGGTACTTGGGCGCGAAGTGGAATTTGCCTTCTTCGAACTGGGCCATCTTGAGCAGGTTTTCCGCGATCTGCAGGGTGGTCTCGGCGTTGTTTTGCAGGTGCTGTACAAACTTCGCTTTTTCCGCTTCGGAGAAGCCGCCTTCGTCGTCGCTCAGCAGCTCGATGAGGGAGATCATGGAGTAGAGAGGCGAGCGGAGGTCGTGGGAGATCACGGAGAAGAGCCGATTCTTGGTTTCGTTCAGCTGTTGGAGGCGTTTGGCCTGGATACGCAGATCCAGATTGGCGCAGACTTGGATAGAGAGCTTACGCAGGGCGTCCTGTTGCCGGTGGGAGAGCTTGCGAGGCTGGTAGTCGATGACGCAGAGCGAGCCGAGGGCGTGCTGGTCCGAGGTGACGATTGGGGCTCCAGCGTAGAAACGTACCTTGGGTTCGCCGGTGACGAGCGGGTTGTCGTGGAAGCGTTCGTCCTTGGTAGAGTCGGGGACGATCAGCAGCTTATTTGGTTCGAGTATGGCGTGGGCGCAGAAGGCGACGTCTCGCGAGGTTTCGGGGATTCCGAGACCTACGGCAGCCTTGAACCACTGGCGTTTCTCGTCGACGAGAGTGATCAATGCTACCGGGGCATCGCAGATGGTGGCGGCGATTTTGGCGATACTGTCGAAGAGCTCTTCGGTTTCCGTATCCAGAATGCCGTAGCGTTCGAGGGCGGCGAGCCGTTCGGACTCGTTGGCAGGAAGAGGAGCTGACTTCATTTAGGCGGGGAAAACTCTGTAAGCTAAACTCGCGCGCGGTTGCGGCAATCGCAAGTTTGGCTCGGTTCCCCTTTTAGCTTTTTTTTGCAGCGCGGAGCTTGCGTTGGCTAGCCGCGTCGGTGAGAACGCGGTAATTCCCTCTGCGGATGCGGGCTGAAGCTCCGCGCTACTGGGCGTCCTGCTTTGGCTCGTTGGCGTCGTGGGACAGGTTTTGGTATTTCTTGAGCAGTTCGAGCTGCTCTTGGGATTGCTTGCTGATTTCTTCCAGTCCCTCGCGTACCTGGGCCATGGGGGTTTCATCCCAGGATTTGGCGAGACGCCAGGCGAGGTTGCTTATCAGCGCGAGAGGGTTTCTGAGCTTTTCGATGAGAATGGAGGAGGGGCTGGCATCTTGGCTCGTCCCGCTGGAGCGTCCCATGGTGGCGTTTTGCAGTTCAGTGAGTTCCTGGGAGCGGAGGCGGAGATTCGAGCGGGTGGTCCCGAGCTCGCGTTCGACGGCGGACTTGGCCTTTTCGAGCTCGGCGATTTGGCGGAGGAGCTCCTCGCTGTCTTGGCCGGCTTTTTCGAGCTTGGCGTTAAGCTGGTCGAGCTGTTCGGGAGAGACTTTTGAGGTTGCGACGGCCTTGTCCAATTCGGTTTCCATGCGCACGAGCTCTTGCTCCATTTCGCCGTGGCGTAGGGAGAGGCTCTCGACGAAGTGCTTCAGGTGGTCTTCCTCGAGGTTCATGCTTCTGGTTTTGAAGGCGAAGTTCGAGTTGCCGTGCTTAGTTTGCCTGACGAGCTGCTGAAAGGGCTTGGCGAGGAGACGATCGAGTCGGCGGAGGATGAGCAAATCGCTGCCGACGAGGAGAACGAGCAGTGGAATCCAGAGCGTGTGCGCGGGGAGACGGATGGCGTCGGCGACTGTGGCCCGGATGTGCTCGAGGGGCTGAAGGGCAAGAAAGAGGATGACCGCTACCTGCAGAGCGGCGGCGAGCAGCAGGTAGCGGAGAAGAATGGTCTTGGAGTCTTTCACAGTTCGTTTCGGTTGGCGGAGCTCGCTTGCTTCAGGCGGTCGGGGATGCGGCTAGGTGCGGTTTTTCGCCAGTCTCGAACTCGGATTCCGAGTTGGTGGTCGGCGCAGAATCGACTTTCTGAAGCTCGATGCGAGACATGGTCTCGTCGAGTCGCTTGAGCTGGGCCTCGCTTTGGTGGAGAATCTCCCGGAGGCTTTCGTGGTGGTGAGCGAGCGAGGTGTCGTCCCAATGCGTTTCCATGCGCCGAGCGAGCCCCTGGATAATAGTGATGGGAGTGCGGAGCTCTGCGACGAAGTTGGGCAGCCAGATGGAGCGGAGGGCTGCGGCGGAGATGGCGCGCTCCATTTGCTGGTAGATTTCCTCGCTGCGGCGTTCGACTTCGACGCCGACCTTGGCCCGGCGTTCGAGTTGGAGGGATTGTTCGAGGGTCTGGTTGGCTGCGGCGAGGCTGGCCTTCTCGATGCTCAGTTCCTGGCGGATGCGGGCGAAGTCCTTTAGAAGAGTCTCGGTTTCGGCTTGCTTGGCGAGGGAGGCGTCGCGTTCGTCGGCGGTTTTGCTCAGTTCCTCTTCGAGTTCGGAAACGCGCTCGGCGTGGGCGGAATTCCTAGTGCTAAGTTGCTGGATGAAGTCGCGCAGGATCTGCTCTTCCCGGCAGTGGCTGAGATGGCGTAGGGAATTCGGAGCTCCGGCTTGGGCTTGGTGGGACAGGTCGCGGAGCGGTTCGCCTGCCTTCTTGTCGAGCCGGCATAGGGCTACGACGCTGACAAGCAGCAGGAAGATGGAGAGGATTATCCAGAGCCCGTAAGGTTCGAGGCGGAGCTGGGAGATGAGGAAAGCGCGTTGCGGCTCCAGGGCTGGCAGGCCGATGAGGGCGAGGGCGCCTGCCTGGAGGAGGAGGCAGAGCGTAGTGGCGCGCGCGAAGATGGCTTTGGTGGTCGTCACGGCTGGTTGGCGGTCTGAGTTCTGGGTTGCGAGGAGCGGTTCTCTCTTGGGGGAAGTGGGTCCTCGGGAGGCTTGCGGTGTTCCGCTTTCCTGTGGCGAGTGGGTGGTGTTTGCGAGTGCGAAGGAGCGATTCTACGTCTAGCTACGCAGGGTTTTCCCATTTCATCCTCATCTCTTGGAATGTATGGGGATGAAGATGGAGAAGTGGAAGCAGATGAAGATTGTGGGGTTGGTACTTGGGCTGCCTGATTTCGTATGGCTACGTTGCCTACCTAGTCATCGTTCCTAGTTTGGTAGAGGGTTCTTGAAAAATGTCGACCGTCCGTTCTCCTATTCGATCTTGTCCAGATCCGGGCCTCGTTTTCGACCGGCTTCATGAAAACCTCGAACTTCTGCGCCTTTCGCTTTTCTTTTCGACCCGCTGGAGCGTTTGCATGGGGTTCGCTGCTTGCTCTATCTGCTTCGCAAGCGGAGGAGCTTGATATCGCTGCGCTTTCGCTCGACGAGCTGATGCGGGTGGAAGTGACGACTCCAGGCAAAGTACCTGAGACGATCCGCGATACTCCGGCGAGCGTCTATCTTGTGACGCGCGACGAAATCGCGATGTACGGCTACCAGAGTTTGTCGGAGGTTTTGGAGAACGTGCCTGGCCTCTACAATATAGACAACAACTTCGGCCTGAGCGGCAACTTCGGCATCCGCGGCTTTTGGAACAACCGCTCGCAAAACAGCAGCGTCGCTATTCTGATAAACGGAATCCCGCAGGCTCGGCCGGACGAGTCGTCGACTCCGATGAATTTGTTCAACGTTCCGGTGGAAGCGATCGATCGCATAGAGATCTCGCGTGGCCCGAATTCCGTTATCTACGGCAACGGAGCGTCTTTCGGAGCAATCAATATCATTACGGACGACTCCTATTCGGAGGACATGGTCACCGTTTCGTATGGAAGTCTGGATACGAAGCGTTCGTCGATCCGCTGGTCGGAATTTGGCGATGACTTTCACATCATCGTCAATGCGGGCTTCTCGCGTAGCGGGGGTCTCGACTACGATATCAAGGAGCTGATGAGTCCGGCGAATCAGGCGTTGCTGCCCTTCTTCAATATCACGGACGAGAACTCTTCGCTCGACGGTCGCCTGGAGCAGGAAACCGGTCACCTGCAGATCGCGGGCGCTTGGCGCGATCTTTATTTTGACGTCAGTCATAGATATTCGGGGATTGAATTCCTGCCGTTGGTCCCGGCCGTACAGGAGGGTCATCTGCTGGAGACCAATGTCACTCGGCTAGCTTTGGGCTACGAAGCAGCGCTTACAGGCGATCTTTCCTGGGATACGCGAATTATCTACAGCGACTTTGCTGAAGATCAGTTCTTCGAAGCGCTCACTCCGGATTTCCCTGGGTTCAACACCCGCGACTTCAACTCGTGGGAGCTTGAGTCGCTTTTCCGCTACAAGCCGTCTGCCGATCTGAAGGTGGTTGGTGGCGTCAATCTTCAGCGCATGCAGAACTTCTATGAGTTCACCTTCGTCCCCGGCTTTGGTGCGGACAATGAGGTTCTTTCGGTCGATCACCGCGACAACGAGTCCATCTTCGCCCAGGTCAGCTACCGGCTTTCCGAGGAGTGGCGGTTGGTGGGCGGCTATCGTTACGAGCAACTCGGACCTTTCGAGCGCGTTTTCATCGAAAATGTGGTTGCCGCTCCCGACGATGTGCAGGTTCTCCCTCGAGGCGGATTCTACAACGGCACGCCGCGGGCCTCCTTGATCTACCAGCCTTCGGAATCCTCCGTCTTCAAGCTTATGGCGGGTGACGCGATCAAGATTCCCAGTTTCCCCCAACCCGCGGTTGGCAATGAACGGGTTCGGACTTTCGAGGCCAACTATACCGGCTCGTCCGAGGATTTCCTCTTCAGTATCGGCATCTTTTTCAACTCGAATAAGAATCTGCAGATCGAGCAGGTCGAACTCAATCCTGACGGTTCGGTTGAATCGGATCTAATCTCTGGAGGCGTCGTCGATACCAGCGGGGTCGAGCTGTTGCTGCGCCGCAATTTCGGCGACTACATTCGTACCGAGTTTGGGGCAACCTGGCAGGATTCGAACTACGAGTTCCACCCCACTGGCATTGCGAGCTACTCGCCGGAGCTGGTGATGCATGGCAAGGTGTCCTACAAGAAGGATTCCTTTTCCGCAGCAGCTTTGGCTCGCTATGTCGACAGCATGTATCCGCTTTTCAATACGGGCGAGACGGCAGCTCCTGTGGGCTTCATCGGAGATGCGGTGGATGGATATGCTTTGCTCGATTTGAACGTCCGTTGGGATGACCTCTGGCAAGGGCTCTTTCTGAACGTGCATGTGACCAATGTATTCGATTCCGAGATACGCTATCCCAGCAACCCTGTGAACGGCTTGCTCTACGATCGTGGCCACATAGGTCCGGGCCGCCGGATCACGGTATCCTCGGGCTTCGCATTCTAGCGCTTGCCTCCAGTTTTCGCCAATGAGGGAACGCGTAAACCTTGCGGCGATCCTAATAGGGATGCGGCCTTGTCGGAATGCAGTCCTGCTCTTCCTTGCGCTCCTCGCTGCGGGCGCTTTCAGCCAAGATCGCTTTCCCGCGCCGATTCCACCAAGCGGTATAGGCGTGGCTGTCGAAGATGTCGCCACGCTCCCAGATTCTTCGCCTGGCCAGCCGCCGCGCGTGAGCGTTCTTATCCGGGAGCCCGGCGGTCGTCTCTTCGCAAACGATCAAAGGGGTCCCCTCTATGCCATCGACGAATCGAGCGGCTTTGTCTCCAAGTACCTCGATTTGCGCGACTTTGCGGAACTCGCTCTCGTTTCCACGAACGAAGCCGGTTTTCAGAGCTTTGCCTTTCATCCGGACTTTCATGACGAATCGTCTCCTGGCTTTGGTCGCTTCTACACGATCCATAGCTCTGGCAATACGGATGCTCAGCCTGACTTCGATCCAGGCGGCAGTACTTCGTTTCACACGCTACTCTTGGAGTGGCGTACAAGCGAACCCGAAGCGAACTTCTTCTCTGCCGCCGACGAGCAAACCCCTTACCGCGAGTTGATCCGTTTCAAGCAGCCTTTCGGCAATCACAATGCTGGCCTTATCGCTTTCAATCCTCTGACCGTGTCACAGGATTCCGAATACGGAGACCTGTACATCGCCATGGGCGATGGCGGTTCTGGTGGGGATCCGCAGGAGAACGGTCAGGATACGTCCAATCCCTATGGAGCGCTTCTCAGAATCGATCCGCTCGGTTCCGATGGGCGAAATGGGAACTACGGGATTGTGCTCGAAAACGCATTTGCTGCGGATGGCGATCCGAATACGATTCCTGAGATCTACTGCTACGGTCTGCGCAATCCACAGCGATTTGGCTGGGATTCAGAGACTGGCAGGTGTTACATCGCGGATATTGGGCAGAATGCGGTGGAGGAGATCAACCTCGCTGGAAACGGCCTTAACTTCGGCTGGGATAATCGCGAGGGAAGCTTCCCCTTCGAGGGCGGCGACAGTTCTGGCCTCGTGAATCCGATTTCCGAATACGATCACTTCAACCTGGTAGTCGATCCACCTACAGTGATTCCCAATCGGGCGGTGACCGTGGGCGAAGTGGTACGCAGTGTTTGCGCTCCGGAGCTTTCGGGGAAGCTTCCGCTGGGCGATTTTCCCACTGGTCTGATATTTCTCCTCGATGTAGATGGCGACCCGTTCGACGGCGGACAGGACGGGTTGACCGAACTCGCCTTGCTCGACGAGAACGGCCAAGCCGTTCGCTTCCTCGAACTCGTCAATGCGGCCCGGTCTCGTCGAGGCTTGGCGTCTTCATCCCGGGCGGATTTGCGCTTCGGCGTAAACATGTCTGGCGGACTCTATTTGACGAACAAGCATGATGGCGTCGTTCGCCGCGTGAAAGGCGTGGCGACTCCAACTCTCGCGCTGCGTCCGCCGCAGCCAGGCAGTTCGACGCTGAAGGTCGAATTTTCCGGCGAGTTGCAAACGAGCTCCGAACTTCGAGATTGGGGAACGGAAGAAATTTCGTATTCCAAGCGAGTCGCTTCCGTTCCTGTTGAGGAGAAGCTCTTTTTGCGGGCCCTCTGTCCATAAGTTAGGGGCAGCTCAAAAGTAGCCGAAGTCGACAGATTTTGGTTCTATGCCTGTATCCAAAGCCTGTCGACTTCGGCTACTTTTGGGGAGGCGTTCTGGTTCAATCCGATGACGCCTTGGGGCTGACGCGCAGCCACTTGCTCAGGATGAGGTTGAGTTTCTCGGTATTGAAGGGCTTGGCGAGAAAGTCGTCCATGCCGGCTTCGAAGCATTGCTCGCTGCCTCGCGTTGTCACGTGAGCGGTCATGGCTATTATGGGAGTGCGCTCTCGGCGGTTTCGCTCAAGTTCGCGCAGTCTTTCGGCAGTTTCATAGCCGCTCATCTTCGGCATCTTGATGTCCAGGATGATTAGGCTGAAGATTTCCTGCTTTGCCTTTTCGATGGCCTCGGCCCCACTGCGGGCGCAGACGACGTCTTGGCCGCTGTCGGTGAGCAGGGATTCGGCGAGCTCGAGGTTTACCATCTGATCGTCCACTAGCAGGACTCGCCCTTTGGTGTCGGAGGAGCTCGAGAGCGTCGTGACGACTCGGGCGGGATCCAGTTCTGGAATCTCGCTCAACTCCACCGGCAACTCGATCACGAAGGTGCTGCCGACCCCGCGCTCGCTGCTGAAGTCGATATGACCGTCCATCGCTTTTACGATCTTCTGGGTGATGGCCAAACCCAGGCCCATGCCGGCGTGCTGTCGGGTCAGGCTTTCGTCGATTTGGGAGAAGGGCTTGAAGATCTTTTCGCGGTCCGCCTCTGCGATACCGATTCCGGTATCCGCCACTTCTACGAGTAGACTGGTGGCTCCGGTTTCGTTCTCGCTCAACCGGGTGGTGAGGCTGATCGAGCCAGAGTCGGTGAACTTCAGGCTGTTGGTCACCAAGTTCAGAAATACTTGCTGCAGTTTGACCCGATCCGAGAGGATGGTCGAGCGGCCCTCGAGTCGCTCGTTTGCGAAGCTGTGGGAGCAGTTGAGGGCGATTCCCTTCTTCTCGGCATCCCGTTTGAGGAGCTCGATGACGGTTTGGCAGAGTCTGCGGTAGTCTACCGGCTCCTTGTTCAGATTGTGGGCGACCCGCTCG
This sequence comes from Pelagicoccus sp., assembly GCA_028284635.1. Lineage (GTDB taxonomy): Bacteria > Verrucomicrobiota > Verrucomicrobiia > Opitutales > Opitutaceae > Pelagicoccus. The sequence continues at coordinate 113,035 of JANQRJ010000067.1, read as the reverse complement.
ATTCGCGTGTAGTCTATGACGTTGTCGATAAGCCCCTGCAGGTGCTCGGCGTACTGCTTGACCAGACCGAGCTGCTTTTTGTCTTCGGCATCGCTCAGGCGGCGGAGCAGGATTTCGACGTATCCGATAATTGGATTCAGGGGAGTGCGCAACTCGTGACTGACTACGGATAGAAAGTCGTCCTTGGCCCGGCTGGAGGCTTCGGCTTTCTCCTTCGCTTTGAGGATCTCCTGTTCGCGAGCCCCGATCTCGGCGATCATTTCGTTGAAGGCGTCCACCAGCTTGCCGGTTTCGTCGTCGCTGACGCGCTTCTGCCGGGTGGTGAAGTCATGGTGCTCGGTGATTCGCTGGGCGGTGCTGGCCAGCTCCTGGATGGGCAGGGAGAAGCGGCGTCCGAGGCGGGCGGCGAGATAGACGGAGAGAAGAAAGCACGGTCCCAGCACGGCGAGCAGCATCCAGGCGCGAGTCGTGAGAAAGGAGGCGGTCTCTCCCAGGTTGGCTCTCAGCACGAGGCGCCCAATTGGCTTGTCGGCGATGCTTATGGGTTCGCTGATGGTAAGGAAGTCTTGGCCTAGTTCGTTTTCCGTCGAGAACTCTGGAGCCTTTGTTCTGGCGTCGAGGTCCGGGTGGCGGTAACTGGCAAGCATCGTCCCGTCGCGAAGATAGACTGCGGCGGTTGATACGAATTCGCGTTTGCGCAAGGCGCCGAGCAGATCGGAGGCGTCGCGTTCGTCCTCGAAGGCGACGGCGGCTTCGAGATTGGTGGAGAGCATGCGAGCGGTACCGGTGTACTCCTCCAAGAGACGGTTGCGGAAGAAGTTCAGCTCGATGAAGAAAGAGGCGAACATGGCGAGGGATGCCATGAGCAGGCTCGAACCGGCGATGATGACCAGCAGCTTTTTGGCCAGCGGAAGGCTGCGGTAGCGCTGCTGGTAGGTGGTTTGGCGCGATGGGGTCTTTTCGCTCATTCTCCTACTATCCGGGTTGCCAGTCGCAGCAGCTTCGCTCGGTATTCGATGCCGAGGCTTCGGGACCTTCCGACGTCGATTTCGAAGCCGAGCCTGCGTTGCCGTTTGATGAAGGTGACCATGCCACCCATGTCGAAAAAGCCCTCGAAGGTGCCGATCAGCACCACGGGCCTTGCTTCCAGTCGCCGGATTGCCCGAGGCACGCCCACGGGATCCGCCTTTGGGAAAAAGAGGGCATCGAGGTTTCGAAGGCTTTCGCTGCTGGACTGAGCAGTCACCAGAGTCACGTCGTATCGATAGCGATAGCGTTCGTCCTGCAGCATCCCTTCGAAAACCTTGAAGCTCTCTTCGTCCTCGAAAACGCCGATGTTTATCAGCTTCTTGTCCGGGTCTCCTGGCCAAGCGGTGAAGCTGAGAAACTGCAGCGTCATCGCGGCTTGAATCTGGGCCTGATCAACGGCCTTGGCTTGCAGAAGCGGAGCGGCATTGCCTGTCAGCAAGACTGCCGCAAGGGCAATCCGGATTCCGCTCGTGCGCAAGTTCATGGCTGGTATTCTTTCGACCCTGGTGACGGACCATCCGTCTCGTCTAGTAATTTCTCCTTATCGCCGGAATTGGCAATGCTCGAAAAAGGACCTAGGCGAGGCAGGCGTCCAGCTCGGCTTGCAGGCGATCTCCGTCGAGACGGAATCCGATGAAGACCAGCTCTTGGCGTCGGTCGCCGTGGGGCGTTTCCCATTTGCGCTCGACTTCGGGAGGGACTTGGGAGCGGTCGATCTTGCCGGCGTCGAGCGCCGTGGCCCACCAGTTGCCTACGAAGTCGCAGCGAGTGGTTGAGCCCGCGATGGAGAGGAAGCCTACCTTTTCGTTGTTGCCCTTCATCCAGCAATAGCCTTTGGCCCGCAGCAGGCCGGGGATGCGGTTGTTGATGACCTCGGCGAAACGTTCGGGGCTAAACGGCTTGCGGGCTCGATAGACGAGCGTGACGAGGCCATGTTTCGCTTTCGCGATCGGGTCGAGCGCCTTGACGGCGCTTGGCTGGACGAGGCTGGAGATGGATGGTTCGACGGGGCGGAACAGCCTCGGCGGAGCTTCTTCCACCGGATCGGCTGGGCCTCGCTGCGGGTCTTCCTTTTCCAGGCTTTGCAGCCAGCCGGCTCCGGAGAGGGTGGAGCTGCTGTCGAAGCGGCGATTGTGCAGCACCTCCGGATTTGGCAGGCGGCCTTGTTCGCATTCGAGTTTGGTGGCTCGCCGGTTCAACTCGTCGAGGATCACTCGCAGTTCGCGGCGCTCCGCCTCGTTGACGCAGTCGATCTTGTTCAGCGCCAGCAGGTCCGCGCATTCGATCTGCTCGATCATCAGCTCGAAGACGGGCCGTTCGTCTTGCTGCCGCAGAAGCTCGCGAGCAGCGCCCTTAGCTCGGTGAGTCCGCCACTCTTCAAGGAAGAAGGCTGCGTCGATGACCGTCACCAGACTGTCGATACAGGCAACCTCCTCCAGAGCGATTCCGTTTGGCCCGGGCATCATGAAGGTCCGTACGATCTGCATTGGCTCGGCGACGCCGGTGGACTCGATGACGAGGTGGTCGATATCCTCTTTCTTGGCGATATCCAGTACGGCCAGAGCGAGATCGCCTTGGATGGAGCAGCAGATGCAGCCTCCGTTCAATTCGACAATCTCTCTCGGGGCTTCTCCATCCAGCTGGCGCACTTCGCTTTGGATAAGGGAAGCGTCGATGTTCACTTCGCCAATGTCATTCACGATGATGGCGATGCGTTCGCCCTCCGCATGGTGGATCAGGTGGTTGAGCAAGGTGGTTTTCCCCGCCCCTAGAAATCCGGACAGGATGGTGACCTCCAGAAGTCTTTTCGCCATAGTGAACTTGTTTGCCGCGCTACCGCCCACGAGCAAGACCGAACAGATCGCTGGCGCTGCCAAACTCTTAGCAGGCCGTCTCCCTGCGGTCGTGAACGAGTTCGGCTACCAGAAGCTGCAATTCCATCACCTTCAGTCGCAGCCGGAGAAGCGCTTGCGGCGCAGGAACGAATTGCTAATTCGGTTTTCTGTCTCAAGCGTCTAACGTTTGCCCTCGTTGCCTATGTCTAGCTGTCATCGCTTCTTCTATCGCTTCGTTTTGGCGGCTGCTTGGCCGGCCTTTCTATTCGGGCAATTGCCTGAGGGGTTCGACTTCGAGGCTCCCCTGCCGGTCGATCCGGCGGTGCGGGTTGGACAGCTGGAGAATGGACTTCGCTATTACGTCCGAGAGAATGCGAAGCCGGAGAATCGGGTCTCCTTGCGCCTGGTCGTCAATGCGGGTTCGTTGCAGGAGGAGGACAACCAGCGGGGTCTGGCCCATTTCCTGGAGCATATGGCGTTCAATGGGACGAAGCATTTCGGACACCAGGATCTGGTGAATTTCCTCGAAGGGGTCGGCATGGGCTTTGGCCAGCACCTCAATGCGAGCACCTCGTTCGACCAGACGATCTACCAGCTTGAGGTGCCATGGGACGATCCGGATACGATCGACAAGGCTTTGCTCATCCTGGAGGACTGGGCTTCGGAGATATCGCTCGATCCGTTCGAGATCGAGCGCGAGCGAGGAGTTATCGTGGAGGAATGGCGCACGGGGCAGGGAGCGGCCCAGCGCGTGCGCGATCGCCAGTATCCGCTTGTCTACTACAATTCTCGCTATGCCAGGCGCCTTCCGATCGGATCGATGGTAGTGGTGCGAAACGCGCCGGCCGAGCGGCTTCGGGATTTCTATAAGAAGTGGTACCGGCCGAATCTGATGGCGGTGATCGCGGTGGGCGCCTTTGATGCGGATGAGATGGAGCGTGAGATTATCTCGCGGTTTTCCGATCTGGAGAATCCCGAGAATGCTCCGGAGCGGGTTAGCTACGAAGTTCCGGACCATGAGCAGACCTTGTTTTCCATCGAGTCCGATCCGGAACTAACCGGCTTGGGCGTGACGATCTATCTGAAGACCGATCCGGCTCCAGACGGTACGGGCGAGGACTACCGACAGCGACTGATCGAGCGACTTTACTTCTCGATGCTGAACCAGCGGCTGGGAGAAAGGACCTTGGAAGCGTCTCCCCCCTATCTTTCGGCTGGAGTGGGTCGGACTTCGCTCGGCCGCAGCAAGTCGGCCTATGTGATGTCGGTCAATCCGATCGAGGGTCGGGTGGAAGAAGGGATCGAGGCGCTTGCCAGCGAGGTGGCTCGGGCTGCCGAGCACGGCTTTAGTCAAAGCGAGGTGGATCGGGTAGCGGCGGATATGCTGCGCAGCATGCGGCGCGCGTTCGAGGAGAAGGAAAACACGCCGTCCTCCGTGCTGGCCAACGAGTATATCCGGGCCTTTCTGGTGGACGAGCCCATTCCGGGCATCGAGCTGGAGTTTTACCTGACGCAGGCGTTTCTGCAAGGCCTCCAGGCGGAAGAAGTGAATCACGTGGGCGACGCGTTCAAGCAAACGGAAAACCGGGTCATCCTTTTCACTGCTCCTGATACGGTTGAGCTTCCGAGCGAGGATGATCTGTTGGCAGCTTTGGAACGAGGAAAGGAGAGGGATCTCGAGGCTTATGTCGATACCGTTTCGGATGCGCCGTTGCTGGCGGAGGAGCCGACGCCTGGCGCTATCGTGTCAGAGGTCTACCACGAGGAGGTGGATGTGCACGACTGGCGGCTCTCCAATGGAGCTCGAGTGCTCATCAAGGCAACCGATTTCAAGAACGACCAGATCTTGATGTCGGCCTTCAGCGAAGGCGGGCATAGTTTGGTGGCTGACGACGAATTCATCTCTGCGGCCACTGCGACGATGCTGATTGGGGAGAGTGGCATCGGCCCGTTCAACTCCGTCGAGCTGGACAAGAAGCTGGCGGGCAGCACCTTGCGGCTGTCTCCGTCTATCAACGCGTATTCCGAGTCGATCAGCGGCTCGGTTTCGCCAGACGATGTCGAGGATTTCTTCAAGCTGCTCTACCTGCAGATCACTCAGCCAAACGAGGCCTATCTCCCAGTCGCTTTCGAGTCGGTCAAGACTCGTCTCTCCGCAGTGCTGGCCAACCGGGAGAAGTCGCCTAGTTCGGTTTTTCAGGATGCGATTACGGCGGAGCTTTTCGGCGATCACCCGCGGCACCAGCCGCTTGACCTGGATCGCGTGGAGGAGATGGATGCGGGGCTTTCCCTGGAAATCTTTCGCGATCGCTTCCAAAACGCGGGCGACTTCACCTTCGTTTTCGTGGGAGCGATTGACATCGAGGCGTTTCGAGGGCTTGTCGAGTCTTACGTATCCTCCCTGCCTTCGCGTGAAAACGGTGCCGAGCAGCCGCGTTTTCTGGGTGACAATCCTAGGCAGGGTTCGCTTGCCGTGGAGGTCAATAAGGGGCTCGAGGAGAAGACGGTCGTGCGGGCGCTTTTCAATGGTCCTGCGGATTGGTCTCCAGAAAATCGATACGCTCTGGCCTTCGCCCGAGGGCTGCTCAACATTCGTCTTCGCGAAGTCCTTCGGGAGGAAAACGGTGGCGTGTATGGGGTGAGCGTTTTCGGTTCGCTGACGCGCGCTCCAGTGGCCCGCTACTCCAGCGGTTTCGGGTTCTCGTGCGATCCGGGAAATGCCGAGTCTCTAGTGCGTCTCGCTCTCCTGGAGATCCTCTCCTTGCAGGAGAACGGTCCCCGACCGGTGAATGTGCGCAAGGTGCAGGAGCTGCACCTGCGACAGCACGAAAAGAATCTCAAGGAGAACGGATTCTGGCTGAGAAGCCTCTCTAGCGCGGCCTTGGAAGGACGGGATTTCGCAGATGCGCTCAGCTTTCCGGATCGGGTGCACGCCTTCGATCCGGAGAGAGCGCGCGAGGCTGCGATCGCCTATTTCGATATGAGGAATCTGCTGCTAGCCTACCTGCGTCCCGAGTACCATTAGCGGTCGGGTAGGTACGTTGCGAGCGACCTAGGGCCAGACCTGATAGGGGGATCGTGTGGTCAAAAACGGTGGCTTCGGCTATTGTGTTTGGCGTCCGCACGAAGCGGCGAAACGACGAAGCTTTTCCTCATGACCGACACCACTACCGCCAAAGACCTTGCTAAGAAAATCGAATGGATTGGCCTGCGAAACCTTTCTTATCACGAGAGGGAGCAGGTCCGTAGCGATCTTGTGGAGACGAGTCGCCATCTGCCTCGCCTGCTTGCTTTGGCCTTGTTCAGCTTTTTTGGCCGCAAGGCTCCCGAGAATCTGATCACTCGCGGCACGGAGGGCAGCCTGAGCAGCTATCGCGAGCGCGAGCGGGCCAAGCAGCTGGTGAACGAGTTGATGTCCGACTACGCCGAACTCGAGGAGCAGGAAGACTGATAGCAATCTTCTTCTGCTTCTACTTCTTCATCTTCTTCTCCTCATAGGGTTTTTGAAGTAGATGAAGAAGTAGAAGCAGATGAAGATTTTTTACTCGCTCAGGACATAGCGGAGGTTGTCCAGATCGAGGATTTGGGCTAGCGATTCCTCGCGCACGATTTCGTTGGCCAGGGCTTCCTTCTTGTACTGCAGAGACTGGATCTTCTGCTCGACGCTGTCCTTGGCGATCAGGCGGTAGGCGTTGACCGTATTCTTCTGGCCAATACGGTGGGTGCGGTCGATGGCTTGAGCCTCGACGGCGGGATTCCACCAGGGGTCGTAAAGGGCGACGTAGCTCGCGGAAGTCAGATTGAGTCCGGAGCCGGCGGCCCGGAGAGAGAGCAAAAAGGCGGTTTGCGTATCGTCTTTTTCGAACTGCTGCACCAGCTCCTCTCGGTTCTGCGTCTGGCCGGTGAGCATCAGATGAGAGCAGTTGATGCCGTCGAGCGTGGAGCCGATGAGCTTCAGCATCTCCACGAACTGGGAGAATATGAGAATCTTGTGTCCCTCTTCCTTCAGTTCGGCGACCAGATCGATCAGACCCTCGAGCTTGGCGCTTCGCACCTTGGCGTAGGATGGGTCGATGAGTCCGGGATGGCAGCAGATTTGGCGCAGGCGTAGAAGGGAGGCGAGGATGTTGAAGCGTTCCTTGTCGAACTGGGAGCCGGATTCCATGCCCATGACCTTCTGCTGGGCGAGCTTGAGCTCTGCGTTGTAGAGGTCGAGCTGCTCGCCCTCCATCTGGCAGACGAGAGACTCCTCGATTCGATCGGGCAAATCGGTTGCGACCTGTTTCTTGCTGCGGCGGATCATGAAGTGCTGCACGCGGTTGGCCAGACGGCCTGGGGTCTGGGGATCCGATTCGCGGTATTGCTTGGCGAATGCCGTCTTGCTGCCGAGCAGTCCGGGCATAGCGTAGGCGAAGATGGACCAGAGATCGGCGGCCCGGTTTTCCACCGGTGTGCCGGTCAGGGCTATGCGGTTGTCGGCCTTGAGCTGGCGAGCGGTCTTGGCGGTCTGGGAGAGCGGGTTCTTGATGTACTGAGCTTCGTCGAGAATGGTTACCGTCCAATGCTGTCCGGTGAAGAAATCCTTGTGGATGCGTAGCTGGGAGTAGTTGGCCACGAGGATGTCGATGCCGCTGGTGGGCCAAATCGGAGCGAAGCAGGTTTCGGGATTGTAGAGCGCGATGCTAAGTTGGGTAGCATGGGTCTCGACTTCGCTTTGCCAGACGTGCATCACCGACTTGGGGCAGACGACGAGACAATTGAAGGCCTCTTCGGCTGGGCGGTTGAGCTTCAGCCAGGTGAGCCAGGTGAGGGTTTGCAGCGTCTTGCCGAGGCCCATGTCGTCGGCTAGCACGCCGCCGAAACGGTTGTGGGAGAGGAAGGCGAGAAATTTGAAGCCGTCGATCTGGTAGGGCCGCAGCTCGGAGCGGATGCCCTTGGGCACGTTGGCAGGGGTCTTGGCAGTGAGCTCCTTGCCGCGCTTGCGAATGGAGCTTTGCAGTTCGGCGAAGGCGGTGTCTTCCAGCTTGGCTTCGGCGACTTGCAGGGTGTGCAGACTGTGCTGCTCCTTCCTGGCCTCGTCGAAGTGGATGCCGAGGGTGTCGAGCAGCTCCCGATTGGAACTGTCTACCTGGGGCTCGAAGCGCTTCCAGCCTTTGCCTGGCAGGTAGGCGAAGCGGCCTTCCGCTTTCATGACGATCTCCTGTTCCTGTTCGCTCAAGCTAGTATCCAGAAATTGGGGATCGAGCTTCACATTAAACCAGTCGGACTGCTCGTCCTGACTGACTGAGAGGGTGTAGCGTCCAGCGGGACGTCCGTCTACCAAGGTGTCTAGCTCTTCGTCCGGGATGAGTTGAATACTTCCAGGAAGGCCTTGTATCCAGTCTACGAATGCGTTGGCGAAATCGCTGCCGATTTCGCGACTCCAGATTCCCGCGTCTTCCACCTCCTCGAGCTCGAAGGCTTCGAGCACGTCCTCAGCGTAGGTAGCCGGTGGATACTCGAAAAGCGTGCCCTCCGGAGCGTCGGCGGGATCTTCGTTCGTCTCGAGGCTGGGCGTCTTTTCCCAGCCGTCTTCGGTGAGGATGAACCAGTAGGCTTGATCCGGGGAGACGGCCACGAGACGGCAGTCGATGAAGCTCCTTTTGGCCCATTCGGTCTCTTCCAGTCGGAGGTGGCAATAGAGACGGGCCTGCATAGGCACGCAGACGACGCTGTCGCCAACGCTTTCGGGCAGGGGGAGTCCGTGGTTGCGCAGGAAGAGCAGTCCTTCGGGCGCTTCCATGGCGGCAGCGGGAATGCTGAAGGCTGCGTTGGGGCTTTCGTTCGCTCTCAGCAAAGCAGGGCCTCGGTAGAGGACTTCCGAAGCGAGGTATAGCGGCTCTTCTCCGGCGAGGTAGGTCATCGGGAAGGGGGCTGTGGAACCGTCTGAGAGCTGGAGCCTGAGGGCGTAGCAGCCGTCTTTGTCGATGCCGTCCTTGATTCCCGTCCAGTGTAGGTAAAGATCGGATACAGGGAGTGGAAGATCGTCGCTTCCGAGTATCTGGTTTTTGGCGACGGAGTGGTGGAGGAGCTTGTTGAGAAAGGCGCAGTCCTCGCTCTTGTCGAGATCGAGCCGGGCTCGCTGGCTGGATTTGAAGTATTCCTGGAAGAGGGAGCAGAGCACCACGCTGCCGGGCTCGAAGCGCTCGAGGAAGCCGTAGTCTCTGGAGAGCCATTGGCCGAAGTCTTTCGCTGTGATGACCTCAAAGGGCAGCTCGGGGGAGGGGCGGCCCTCCCACTTCAGGCTCTTGCCGCTGAGCTTGAGACGGATCTGGAGGCAAGAGCCGGACTTGGCGACGCGCTTTTGGGAGAGGTTGCCGAGGCGGTTCTTCCACAGCCGGGTTTCCTTGGCGAGGGCCCTTTGAGCGAGTTCCGCTTGGATGGCTTTCGTGTCGACTTGGGAGGCAAGGAACTCAGGGACGGGTATTTCGAAGCGTTCCAGGAGGTAGGCGACGTACTGGAGCAGAGCGTGCTCGTTGTTCGGCTTTTCGGTCCAGAGTCCGTCGCTGATCGGCTTGCTGGGGTCGGTTGCCTTGAGCTTGATGGTTTCGTCGAAGGCTTCGAGGTCCTTGGCGTAGAGCGTGTCGCGCCACTCGAGCTCCTCGAAAAGCTCCGCAAGGGCGTCTAGTTGCTTGCGTTCGTTGCTCGTCAGATCCCGCCCGAGACTCGCTTGTAGATTGCTTCTCCAGGTATTCGAGTCGTCTGTAGGCATTTGGGGGAGAAGTTAAGAGCTAAGAGCTAAAAGTTAAGAACGGGATTCGTGGAGAGCGGCCTTTTGGAGCTTGGCGAAGAGTTTTTCGGCTTCCGCCTTGAGGTCGAAGCGGGCCAGGGCTTCGGGTGGCGCTTTGTGATCGTCTGGATTTCTAGCGATGGAGAGCAGGGCTTGGCTGATTTCTTCCGGAGAGTTTGGGTTGAACTGTCGTGCCTGGGGGGGAGCGATCTCGGGGAGGCTGGCGGCCTGGGAGCAGGCGATGGCTTTCTGGAAATACATCCCCTCGAGGATCGGCATGCCGAATCCCTCGTAGCGGGAAGGAAAGACGAGGGCTGAGCTGAGCTCCCAGACGGCTTTGTAGGTTTCGTCTTCGAGATGACCTAGAAAGTGAACGCAGTCTGCGAGGTCAAGCTGGGCGGCGAGAGTTTTCAGTTTCGCTTCCTCTTCGCCGGGATGGCCGGTGAGGGCTAGATCGAGGGGCTGAGAGCTCTCAAGCTTCCGGTAGCGAAGGTAGCCTTGCAGGAGATTCTCGTGGTTCTTGTGCGGCCAGTAGTTTGCCGGATATAGGAAGTAGCCGTGGTAGCGGCGGTGGAGTGTCTCGGGTAGCTGGCCCATTTTGACGCGGTTGAAGCGTCCGTGTAGGGGGAGATGGATGGGGAACGTCTTTCCGGCGCTTTCGGGAAAGTGTTTCTTCAGGCTTTCGACGCAGAACCTGGAGTTGGTCTGGACGAGTGCCGAATTCGCGATGCTGTCCTGGAAAACTCTCTCTCGAGCGGCGTGTTCGGTCTCGGGCAGCGCCTCAGGAAAATCGCGATGCAGCGTGTCCACGAGGAGGCTGACTTGCGGAACGCCTGGACTGGAGAGTTCGGAAGAGCCGAACCCGCAATACAGGACGTCGATACCAATGCGTTTCAGGCCTTCCTTCGGGATGCTGGGCCAGTAGCGGATAGGCGGCAGGCTGCCGTCGCCATTGCGAAAGTCGCGAGTAGGTTTCTCGTTGGTTATGATGACGTTATTGCGGGGATTGGCTTCGAGAAAGCCGAGCTCCTCGACCAGCGCTTCCCGGCAGAAAACTGTTATGGCGAGTTCATTTGCGTGGCGCTCCGAGAAGTAGCGGAGGAATTCGTAGTGGTGGATCTTGATGCCACCATTGAAGCCGCCCGCAGAGAGTCGTCGAATATCGTAAGCCAGTTGGAGAGGTCGGGAAGGCTCGGCGCTGGATCTTTTCACGGCCTCATTTGCTGCCTATCAGCTAGGCGGAACGCGAGCCTGATTCACCGGTCGCCCCATCCTCTTGCCGACAGTTAACTTTCCAACGTTGGAAAGTTAACTGTCGGACGCTGCTTTGGGTGGGAGTTTCGGTCTTGTGCGGCTGAGGGGTCGTGGCTTTGCTGGCGGCTGGCTTTCGAAAAACGAGGCAGTGAAGGACAAGCGGACAGTCGATATGCAGGTGATGCGGGAGTGGGTCGAGCCTGGCTCTCGGGTGGTCGACTTGGGCTGCGGTCGCGGCGTGCTGCTGGACTATTTGAAGAGCAAGCTTGGCATTGCGGCTACGGGGGTCGACTTGGATTCGGACAAGGCTCGCTCTGGCGTGAAGCGAGGCTTAAGCGTGTACATGGGCGACATGATGGAGTTCATGCAGGCCTTTCCGGACAAGCATTTCGACTATGTGATTTGCTCGCGTACCGTGCAGGAGCTCGTCGATCCAGGGGCGGTGATCAAGGAGGCCTTGAGAGTCTCGCGTCACGTGCTGGTGGGCTTCGTGAATTTCGGCTACTGGCGCAACCGGATGAGCATGATGCTGGACGGTCAGCGGATCGTGAACGAGGTGTATCCGGGTCGTTGGTGGGAGAGTCGTCCGAGCAACCCGGTGTCGGTGCGGCAGTTCGAGACCTTTTGCGCGGAGAACGGGATCCGCATCGAGCGTCGTCGTCGCTTGCGAGGGGATTGGACGCGGGAGACGCGGGCTTTGCCCAACTTGCTCAGCGGCTATGCCTTGTACGATCTGGTAGAGCCGACGTAGCGCGGAGCTTTTGGACCGCGCCCGCGATTCGCCCTCATCATCCCCCTCCTCATCTTCATCCTCATCCCAGGATAAAGATGAGGATGAAGAAGATGATGGGGATAAAACAATGCGGTCGCGATCCCGCTCTGCGGGATCCGCGCTACTTGCTGAGGAAGTCGCGGGTGAGCTGGAAGAGCTCGGGCGAGTCGATGAGGAAGGAGTCGTGTCCGAGGTCGATGTCGATCTGCAGGTAGGAGGCTTCCTTGCCTTGGCGCAGCATGGCTAGAGCGATTTCGCGATTCTGCTCTGGAGGAAAGAGCCAGTCGGAGGTGAAACCGACCACAAGCGCTCGACATGACATTTTGGATACGGCGGCGTCTAGGTTTCCGTGGGTTTCGGCCAGATCGAAATAGCCGAGGGCTCGGGTGAAGTAGAGATAGGTGTTGGCGTCGAAGCGGTTGGTGAAGCTTTCGCCTTGGTATCGCAGGTAGCTCTCTACCTCGAACTCGACGTCGAAACTGTAGGCGCTGTCCTTGCCGGCCTGGCGGCGGCGGCCGAATTTGCGGTCCATGCCTTTGTCGGAGAGGTAGGTGATGTGGGCCATCATGCGGGCTATGGCGAGGCCGACGTTGGGTCCGGCTGCGGGGTCATAGTCGCCGTTCTTCCACTCGGGATCCTGCATGATGGCCTGGCGTCCGACCTCGTCGAAGGCGATGGCCTGGGAATTCTGCCGCCAGGTGGTGGCCATGGGGAGGATGCGGCGCACGTAGTCGGGGTACTCGATGGCCCACTGCAGCACTTGCATGCCGCCCATGGAGCCGCCAATGACGGCGTAGAGGAAGGGGATTTCGAGGCTGTCGAGCAGCAGCTTCTGGCTGCGGACCATGTCGCGGATGGTGACGAAAGGGAAGGTGAGGCTGTAGGGCTTGCCGGTGGCGGGATTGTTGGAAGTGGGGCCGGTGGAGCCTTGGCACCCGCCGATGCAGTTGGCGCAGAGGACGAAGAAGCGGTTGGTGTCGATGGGCTTGCCAGGGCCGATCATGTTGTTCCACCAGCCGGGCTTGCGGTCTTTGAATGAGTGGACGCCGGCGCAGTGGTGGTCGCCGGTGAGAGCATGGGCTATCAGGATGACGTTGCTCTTGTCGGCGTTGAGTCGGCCGTAGGTTTCGTAGCGAAGGGTGAACTCCGGGATCGAAGCGCCGCTGGCGAACTCGAATGGCTCGCTTTGGTGGAAGTCGACTGGCTCGACGAGCCCGACTTCGCCAGGCTCTTCGCGGGCTAGATTTGCTTCCGTGGCGTTCACAGCTTCTGATATGCGCGTGCGGGCCGGAGCGTGTCGAGAGCGAAGGAAGGGGTGCTCCCCTGGTTTCTTGTTTCACGCTCTTGACGGCGCTGGGATTGTTGAATCCGTTTTGGCTTCCGTCTTCGAATCCCTATTGTTGCCAAATCCATTTTTTCGGTCTCGGCAACCTTCCCATCTTATCAAATGAAACGAATTCTGCCTATAGCGCTTGGCGTTTTGTCTTTGGTCGTACTGGCTGACGCGAAGCCGAGGAAACAGTCTCCGCCGATTATCCTTACGGAGGCGGATACGTTGTACATCGAAGTGATGGACAGCGTGAACTATTCTCACCACGACGTGGGTGACCGCGATCGTTTCTATCTCTTCCGGGAGGCGTTGGAAGAGGTCTTGGAGGAGCTTGGTTTTCCGATCGAGTACAAGATTTCTCGCTGGGGCGCTCGAAGAAACCCGCCCGGCGAGCCGGAGTTGCTGTTCGTGATCCACAAATGGGGATCGGATGGGCTTGGCCAGATCGAGGCTCGTTTTCAGACCGTGCTCAGGAAAGAGGGCGATAAGAACAACCTCGGTATCACGCGCGAGCGCGACAGCATGGTCTTCAGCAGTTACGAGCGCGTCCGAAACGCCCACAAGGCCGTGCTGCGCAAGGGACTGGTCAAAGTGATAACGGGCCTCGGCGATCGATTCGAATACGAGCGGCTCGAGCAGGTGGAGATTGGAACGGATCTCGAAGAGGCGGCCAACGACTAGCCTTCCCATGATGGCAGTGGTCAGCAAAACGGATTTGGACGATGCCAGCGTCGAGGCGGAGCTGATGCGCCGGATCGGGGCGCGCGAGCGCGGCGCGTTCGAGGAACTGTATGCCCGGTACTCGCGTCCGCTTTTCTCGTACATCCTCAAGTTTCTCAAGGATCGGGGCTTGGCGGAAGAAGTTCTGCAGGACGCTTTCGTCAAGATCTGGAAGACGGCGCATCGATACGATCCCAAGCTCTCTCGTCCGTTTAGCTGGTCGATGCTGGTGACCAAGCGTCTTTGCATCGACCGCTTGCGCGCGATGAAGCCCGTGACGGTGGCGGAAGATCCGATGACGCTGCAGTCTCCGGCCGATCGGTTGAACGCTGCGGATCGCGATCCTTCAGACACGGTTACGGTGAAGGATCAGGTCGGCATATTGAGGCGGATGCTCCAGAAGCTGCCTGAGTCGCAACGCCTGAGCTTGGAGCTCGCGATGAGCAAGGGCTACACGCAGCAGGAGATATCCGACGAATTGAATATGCCGCTTGGCACCGTGAAGACGGCGATGCGGCGAGGGATGTTGAAGCTTAAAACCTTGATGGCTACGAACAATGAATAGCGAAATTCTAGAGGATAAGGCTCTGCTCTACGCCTTGGGCACGCTGCCCGGCGATGAAGTGGAGGAGTTTGAAGAGATGTTGAAGCGCGATGGCGACTTGCGGGCCTTGGTCCACGAGAGCCAGCGTTTGATGGAGCTCGACGCGAAGTCGGAGGATTCGAGCGAGCCGCCGTTTCACCTGCTTTCCAACATCATGGCTGGAATCGAGGGGGAGACTGAAACTGCGAGTCCAGCTCGAAATCCATCTTCGACTGGGTCGAGTCGCGTCGTGTCGTTCTTGGCCTGGGGTGGCTGGTCTGTCGCGGCAGCTCTGGCGGTGGTCTTCGGAGCGGGCCTCCTAGTGGATAGTGGGAGCGAGTCGGCAAAGCCGGACATCGTGGTAAACGAGCTGTCGAGTCCGCGTCTGGTTGCGGTGCAGCCGCCTTCTGAGGAGTTTGGCGTCGAGGACCGGATGCTTGAACTGGCGGGCCTCGCAGAGGCGTATTGGTTCGCTCGCGAAGGGGTGCCTGCAGGGCAGTTGCTCCAGGATCCGGATACGGAGGTGGCGCAACTTACTGGCGGATTCACCATTTTCGATCGCGAATACGGTATCGGCTTCATCGCCGTGGAGAACATGCCTCGAGAGACTTCGGGCAAGTCCTACCACGTGTGGGCGAAGAGCGGTCGCGGCGCCGAGCCTTTGCGAGCTGGGGCTTTGCCGATCGGCGATCAGTCGCGTGGGCTGTTTTTCTTCGATCTGTCCGGCATGCCGGATATGGAATCGGTCGACTCGGCGAGCTTTTTCGTTACCGAGGAGGATGCTCGAGATCCGGAGCGTCCGAGCGACCGCATCCTGCTGAGCGAGCTGTGAACGAGCTGTAGCGCGGAGCTACAAGCCTGCGGCTTGCAGGATCCGAATCGCAGGTAGGGCTGGCGCTTGCCGCCATGCCGCGTTGCAGGAGGCAAACATAGAGTGGAAACCGAGTCAGCCAGATGCGGCGCGGCGCAAGCGCCGGCCCTACGGGTTGGCTGCGCTTGGCAAAAGCGGGAAAGCCCGGCCTTCTGGAGGCCGGGCTTTGGGTTTGGAATATTGTATCCAGAGAATTGTTACGCAGCGCCGATGAGGCTGGCAGGGTCGAGAATCAGAGCGATGGTGCCGTCGCCTAGGATGGCGCCGCCGGAGACGCCGGGGATGCCTTGCATCATGCTGCCGAGGGACTTGATGACGACTTCCTGCTTGCTGACCATGTCGTCGACGAGCAGGCCGCAGGGTTTGCCTTCGGTCTCGACGACCACGACAGTGGCGTCGCGGGGATTGGAGACGGCTTCGGGGATGGCGAAGTGCTGGTGCAGGCGGAAGAGGGGGATGACCTTGCCTCGGATGTTGAGGATCTCCTGGTTGCCTTGCACGTTGGCGAGCACGGATTCGTCTGGCCGCAGGGCGACTTTGACTGAAGTGGTGGGAAGGATGAAGCGGTCTTCTCCGACTTTGACCACGAGTCCGTCGACGATGGCCATGGTGAGGGGGAGGAGGATCTTGAAGGTGGAGCCTTTGCCGAGTTCCGACTCGATCTCGATTTTGCCGCGGAGCTTTTCGATATTCCGCCGCACGACGTCCATGCCGACGCCGCGGCCGGAGATGTCGGTGATTTCCTCTGCGGTTGAGAAGCCGGGGGCGAAGATGAGCTTGTAGATTTCCTCCTTCGAGAGCTGGTCGCCATCTTGGACGACTCCGTTGGCAATGGCCTTTTGCAGGACGCGGTCGGGGTCGATGCCGCGGCCGTCGTCGGAGAGCTCGATGACGATGGAGGAGCCTTGGTGATAGGCCTTGAGGGCGATGTTGCCGGTGGCGTTCTTGCCGGCCTTGACGCGGTCTTCGGGGGTGGCTTCCAGGCCGTGGTCGAGAGCGTTGCGAACCATGTGCACCAGGGGATCTCCGATTTCCTCGACGACGTTGCGGTCGAGTTCGGTGTCTTCTCCGAAGACGTCGAATTTGACCTTCTTGCCGCACTTGGCTCCGATGTCGCGCACGATTCGGCCCATCTTCTGGAAGGTGGACTTGATGGGGATCATGCGCAGGGCCATGGAGGTGTGCTGGAGCTCCTTGGTGATGCGGGTGAGCTGCGACATGTTGCGCTGCAGTACCGAGTCGTCGTTGACGCCGGAGCCTTCGGTCCGGGCGCTTTCCATGAGCTGGCTTTGCACGATCACGAGTTCGCCGACCATGTCCATGAGGTTGTCGAGCTTGGAGGTGTTGACGCGGATGGTGGCGTTTTCGGCTGCCTTGCGCTTGGCGGCAGCGGCTGCCTTGGCGTCGGGTTCGGCGGATTGGTTTGCGGGTTCTGGGTTCTGAGCGCTAGGAGTTGGTTCTTGGGCGGAACTTTGTTCGCTTTCCGGAGCCGCGACCGCTTCCGAGGTTGGAGGAACTTCGGGCTGGACGACTGGAGCTGAGGCTTTGGAGCCGGTGCGTTTGGCGTACTCTTCAGGACCTTCCATTGCCCAGCGAGCGTGTGCCATGAGCTTGCTGACGGGGATGACCTGGCTGGGAAGGGTGCCGTCGGCAAGCGCTTGGGTTATCTGATCGATGAGTTGGGTGATGGTGTCCTTGGAGGCGAGGACGAGGTCTATGATGCCGGTAAAGACGTCGAGCTTGTCGTTGCGCACGAGGTCCATGAGAGATTCGACTTCATGGGCGAGGCGATTTATGGGGACGAGATTGAGGAAGCCGGCCACTCCTTTGATGGTGTGGAAGGAGCGGAACATGGAGTTGATGGCGTCTCGGCTGGAGACGTCTTGCTCGAGTTCGAGTACGGCGGTCTCGATCTGGCCGAGATGGTCGATGGCCTCGGTATGGAACTCCTGAAGAAGCTCCTCGTTCTCCTCCATGTTGAGATCCATGACGACGTCGTACTGGGCGAACTCGGCTAGGAGGCCGTCGTCTTCGAGCTCTGCTGGAGCTTCGGGGTTCTGAGTTTGGGGTTCTGGGTTTTGGTTAGCGGGTTCTGGGTCCGGCGCGGAGCTTTCTAGTTCGGGGGTAACCTCGGGCTGGGGGGCTGCTTGCGGGGAGTCGGTCTCGGGGGTCGGACTGAAGGCGACTGGCTGGCGGTCGGCTTTTATCTCGGTGAGGGCGGCTTCGAGCCAGATATTGAAATCGGTCAGGAGCTGAATGGCGTAGTCGTCGTAGCCGCTGGCCGCGTCGAGCAGGGAGTCCATCTTGCCGAGCACGGGGGTGATGGCTTCGGCGACTATGATGTTGTGGGAGAAATTGCTCTCGAAGTCTTTGAGCAGGGAGTAGACTGGAAGCATGCCCTCGTCGCTGCCCTTTTCGGACAGGAGGAGCTCTGCGGAAAATTGCTGGGCGTTCTTGGCGAAGCTTTCGATGCGTTCGGGGGTCCAGTCGTTGTCGACTTGGGTCTCGTTTGAGGGGAGTTCGGACGTCTCGGAGGCGGCGGCAGAGGATTCGGTGGTGGCGAGGTAGGACTCGATGGGCTGGCCTGCCTTGAGCTTTTCGGCGGACTGGCAACACCATTGGGCGAAGCTTTGCATCGCTTCGATGGTGGGGGCATCGAAGAGCTGGGCGTCGTCCAGCATGGGCTGGATCATTTCCAGAATGGCTTCGACGGCTTCGGCCAGGAGCGTATCCTGCGGGAGTGCTTCGGTGATCTCGTTGACCAGGCTGAAGATGGGGATAAGCCCGTTGTCGGTGTCTGGCTGGGCGAGGTGAGACTCGGATGTCAGTCTACCGGCTATTTCTTCGAACTTGCTGATTTCGTCTGGTGACCACGCCATAGCTTATGGGATCGTTTGCGGGAGGTGGAGAAGGTGAGTGAGTACCGTATCGCCTATCATCGTCTGCCGACAGGTGGGCTTGAGTACTAAAACGGGGTCGGCGGGTCTTCAGGCTAGCCTGAAGACCCTATAAGCGAAGAGTTAAGAGCGTAGAGTTAAGAGTTGGTAAATAGGCCGTCCAAAGTCCATCGCATGCGACAGCTTTTAACTTTTCGCTCTTAACTCTTAACTTGCCTTCACCTCAGCAGCTTCTGCACGGCGCCTAGGGCGGCTTTGAGCGAGAAGGGCTTCTTGAGGAGAATGGCGTCGGGGGGGAGCTCGAACTTGGAGAGCAGTTCGTCGGAGTAGCCCGTCATGATGATGACCTTCATGTTGGGGTTCTTCTTGACGAGGCGTTCGGCGAGTTCCGAGCCTCGCATCTTGGGTAGGATGAGGTCGGTGACGAG
Source organism: Pelagicoccus sp. (assembly GCA_028284635.1). Taxonomy (GTDB): domain Bacteria; phylum Verrucomicrobiota; class Verrucomicrobiia; order Opitutales; family Opitutaceae; genus Pelagicoccus. The sequence goes on along the minus strand of JANQRJ010000067.1, from coordinate 94,547 downwards.
CAGCTTGATTTCCTCATGGGACTCTTCGAAAAAGTCTAGGGCGTCCTCGGCCTGATTGGTGGAATAGACCTGATAGTTATACAAGCCGAGGAGGCCGGAGATGCAGTCGCACATGGTCTCGTCGTCCTCGACTACGAGGATAGACTCGCGCTGGGTGGATATGAGATCCTCGTTGAGAGGCTCGTCCTCATCTTCCAGGATTTCCAGCTCCTTGCCGGGGACGGCTGGCAGGTAGATGTTGAAGCGGGTGCCTTTTCCGGTCTCGGAGGCGACTTCGATGTGGCCGTTGGCTTGCTTGACGATGCCGTAGACGGTGGCGAGCCCGAGGCCGGTGCCTTTGCCTTGCTCCTTGGTGGTGAAGAAGGGCTCGAAGATGCGCTTCTGCGTCTCGGCGTCGATGCCCATGCCGTTGTCCTGAAAGGTGAGCAGCATGTAGGGCTTGGGTTCCATGTACTCGGGCAGGAGTTCGCTGGATTGCTCGGGTCCGCAACTGTTGATGGTGAGCTCCATCTGGCCGCCGTCGGGCATGGCGTCCCGAGCGTTGGTGGTGAAGTTGATGAGGATCTGCTCGAGAGAGCTGCGGTTGATGTTGATGTAGACAGGGGTTTCGACGAAGCGCAGATTGAAGGCAATGTCCTCGGGCACGAGTCGGCGGAGGATTCGCTGCATGTCTCGGGTGACCTTGACCGCGTCGAGCACCTCGGGCTTGAGATTGTTGTTGCGTCGGCTGAAGGAGAGGAGCTGCTGCGTGAGGTCGGCGGCGCGTTCGGCGGCCTTGCGGATTTCGGAGATGAACTTGCGGTTGGAGTCGCCTTCCGGAGTCTTGTCGAGGATGAGGTCGGAGAAGGAAAGGATGACGGCTAGGATATTGTTGAAGTCGTGGGCGACCCCACCGGCGAGTCGGCCGACGGCTTCCATCTTCTGGGATTGGAAAAGGTCTTGTTCGAGTCGCCGTAGCTGGGAGACGTCGCGCTGGATGACGACGTAGTTGGCGATTTCGTTTTCGACGCCTTGGACGGGGAAGGCTTTCCAGGATAGGATGAACTCGGTGCCGTCTTTCTTGTAGCCGACGGTCTCTCCGGCAGTGGGGCGTCCGGCTTGAATGTCTTTGACCATCTCTTCGATGACGGAGAGGTCGGTGTTGGGGCCGTTGAGGATGGAGATGGGTTTGCCGATGACTTCGAGGTCGCTGTAGCCGGTGATCTGTGAGAAGCCATCGTTGGAGTAGAGGATGTGGGCGTGTCCGTGCTCCCAGTTCTTGTCGGTGATGAGGACGCCTTCGCCGATGCTTTTCAGGGCCGTGGCGATGAGGCGGATCTGAGTTTCGGTGGAGACGGTCTTGCTGAGGTCCTGGAAGAAGAGCAGGGCTCCGGAAAGCTCGGGTCGAGCGTGATTGGTGTTGGGCTTGAGGTGGAAGCTTACCGGGAAGGAACGTCCGTCGTCGGTATGCAGATGAGCTTGGGCGTGAGCGAGCTGGGGATTGCGGTAGCGTTCGTCGGCTAGGTTGATCGGGGCCTGAGTGCGCGGATCTGTGGCCCGGAAGATTGAGCCGATGCTGGCTCCGCAGGCATTTTCCGGTTCTATGCCGAGGATTGCGGTGGCGGCTTTGTTGATCTGCTCGACGGCGCCGGTGCGGTCGATCACGACGATACCCTCGCTGGAGAATTCGAGGAGGGCGTCGCAGAGAGATTCGGCCTTGAGCTGCTTCTCGTCAGCTGCTGTCGAGCTCTCTGCGGTTTTTTCTGTATGGAGTTCGCGGCGCATTGCGGGATTGCCCGGAATAAACTGTGAAAGTGCAAAATGCCGCTGGCGAATGCAATAGTCCGCTGGCTGTGGGTATTACTTAAATGTGGGGAAGGGCTCTTTTGTGTGGATCTGCTGCAGAGAAAGGATTCTTCTCATTGCCGCTTTGTACAGGAGCTTGCCACAAGCTTTGTTTCTCGACCGGGATGGGACGCTGATCGAATGGGTCCATTACTTGAGCGACCCTAATAAGGTGAGGCTTTTGGATGGGGTGGCGGAAGCTCTGAAGCTAGTGAAGGAGGCAGGCTGTCTTCTTTTTTTGCATACGAACCAGTCTGGGGTCGGACGGGGCTATTTTCCAATCGAAGCGGTGCAAGCGGTGAACCAGCGAATGTTCGAGTTGATGGGAATCGATGGAGCTTTCTTCGACGGGATCTGCGTGGCGATAGACCGTCCGGATCAAGCTGGACCTGACAGCTATCGCAAACCGAACGTAGGCTTCGAGCTGGAGATGGCGAAGCGGTTTGGGCTGGAGCTGGAGGAATGCTGGATGATCGGCGATAGCCTGTGCGACGCGCAGACAGGCTTAAATGCTGGGATGAAGACCGCCTTGATTGAGCGGAGTCCTTCAACAGTGAAAGAAGTCCCTGAAAGCGTTATGGTTTTCGCCTCTCTAGCGGATTTCGTGGCTCGACGTTTTTCGCCTCTTCAGTGGTAGGCGCTGCTTGTCGACGTTGGCTTGCCTTTTCGAGAATCCCGACGACGAGCGCGCCCATCTTTCCGTCCGTTTTTGGAGGTTCGCCAGTTTTGATGCTATGGATAAAGGCTTTGGCCTGTTCCGAGAGCGGCTCCGGGAAATCTATGCGTGGAACAGAGAGGCCGCCCGCCCTTTTGAAGAGCTGGAAGTTCGCGAAGCTTTCGAACGGCGGAGGCGTTGCTCCTTTAGGCGTCTTTTTCGCTCCGCAGTCGTAGATCGCTATTTTGGCATCAGTCGAGACATCGTCGTAGACGAGCATCTTGCGAGTTCCTACGATGACCATTTCCCGCGTCTTTTTAGGATGAAGCCAACTGCAGTGTATGTGTCCTACCGTTCCGCTAGGGAAAACGAGATCTATAAAGCCAATATCGTTTATGCCTGGCTGCAGAAAACTATGCCCGTATCCGTTTATAGATACGGGCTCTTCGTCCAACAGGTACAGAAGGATAGATATATCGTGTGGAGCGAGATTCCACAAGACATCGACGTCGCTGCGCACGCGACCCAAGCTCAGCCTTTGGGAGTGTATGCATAGAAGGTCTCCGAGTTCCCCTTCTCGTATCAGCTTCTTAGCCTCCCGTACTGCATTGTTGTATATGAAGACGTGACCCGTGAAGAGAATGCGCCGCTGCTCATCTGCCATAGCTACGAGAGTTTGCGCATCGGCGTAGTTCGAGCACAGGGGCTTTTCGACGAAGACGTGCTTGCCTGCCATCAAGGCCCTTTGGCAGAGCTCGAAGTGCGTTTCGGCCGGCGTGGCAACGATGACCGCGGCGATCTCCGGATCGTTCAGGGCGTCTTCCGCTTGGGAGCTTACGAGGGCGTTAGGGTACTTGCTTGCCGCTTGTTGTCGATTCGCTTCATCCGCGTCTATGATACGCTTGACCTCACAGGATTCCAGAGCTTCGAAATTGCGGACGAGATTAGGTCCCCAGTAGCCGTATCCAAAATGGGCTAGCTTGATGATGGATTCAGGCATTTGCGGCTACGCGTTTTGCAACTTGTTGAAGGGTGTTGATCGTATAGGCGACCTGCTCTTGGCTCATTTCGGGAAACAGAGGGAGAGACAGCTGGCTTTTCATATGCGTGGCGGCATTTGGAAAGTCGTGAAACCCATATCCGCTTTTTTTGTAGATATCCATGAAGGGGGGAGCTATTGGGTAGTGCGTTCCTGTCATCACGCCTTGAGCTCTCATACCCTTTTGGATCTCGCCGCGTTTCTCTACCATTATCGAGAAGAGGTGGTAGGCGTGACTGCTATAATCGTTTTCCTGCTGCGAGGCTATGCCTAGTTGAGCGGTCGCCTTTTTGTATTGCGAAGCGATCTCGCGTCTTTTTTCGAGCCAGATGGGAAGATGGCGTAGCTTGACGCTAAGCGCGGCGGCTTGTATTGCGTCTAAGCGGCTGTTGCGTCCGGCGAAAGAGTGGTTGCCTCCTTCGGCCCTTCCATGGTCTCTGAGACTCGCGATCTTAGCGGAAAGAGTGGGATCGTTGGAAATAACCGCGCCTGCGTCTCCTAGGGCTCCTAGATTCTTCGCCGGGAAGAAACTGAAGATCCCGCAGTCGCCAAACGTTCCGACATGGTTTTGGCCTATTTTCGCTCCATGGGCTTGGGCGCAGTCCTCGATGATGCGCAAGCCGAGAGGCTTTGCTATTTTTACGATGGCATCCATGTCGGCTGGCAGTCCGCAGAAGTGCACAGGAATGATCGCCTTGGTTTTTCGTGTGACGCGCGCCGTGATTTCCTTTGGGTCGATATTGAAGCTGTCTTTTTGGATATCGGCGAAAACAGGTTCCGCGCCCACCATGGTTACTGCTTCGGCTGTCGAAATCCAGGTTTGGGCTGGGACAATGACCTCATCTCCGGGTCCTATATTCAAGGCTCGCAGGGAGAGTTCGATAGCATCCGTGCCATTGGCGCATCCGACGCAGCGCTTCGCTCCAGTGAATTGCGCGAATTCGTTTTCGAACGAGCTGACAAATCGATTTCCGTCCTTGCCGATAAACTGGCTGCTGGAGATGACTTCGGAGAGAGCCGAGTTGAGTTCGGCTTCGATTGTGGCGTGTTGGGCGTTGAGGTCGTTGAACGGGATGTTCACGTGGAGAGGCAGTGAGGAATGAGTCTTGTAGTTAAATCATCGAGACGCGAAGCCAGGCTGTCGAGCGCGCTTTTCGCCTCGGCGTCTTCGCTCTTGGGCAGGAGCGTGTTCGGATCCAGTCGGTTGTTCAGGATGATGTAGATCCATTTGATGGCGCAGCATGCGCGGACGAGAGGCAGACGTTTCTTGAATGGGAGCACTTCGTTGTCGGGCAAGAGCGCTTGGATAGCCGCATCCCATTCGGAGAAAATCGAGGGTGGCGGATTCGCGCGCGGCTGGAGGAAGAAGTCGCTCAGGGTTTTGGCAGGGTCGTCCCAGCCTGCATACTCGAAGTCGATGAAGCAGAGTTTTCCATCCGGCTCGCGGATGGCGTTGTGAAGTCCGAAGTCGGATGGGGAAACGATAGACGCTTCGAGCGCCATCCCGGTCCTGAAATCGGAGTGACAGATCAGGGCTTTCGCGAATTCCTGAAAGACGGCCTCCAGGTGTTCGAGTATCCACTTCTTCCAGCCGCCTTCCCTGGAGCTTCCGAGTGCCGCATCGAGCCAGCGATTGCGTCGCGGGCTGATGAGATCCAAGTGTTCTTGAGGACTCATGGCTGCCTCGGCTGCCCGTGGCAGCGACTTGGCTGCTCTGGTTGCCTTGTTGGCCTGGAGGCGTTGAAGAAAGTCGAGGCATTGCTGCCAATCTTCAGCCTGGGGATTGTCGCTCGCTAGCTCGCCTGGGATATGTTCTAGAACGGATTGTTTGTCGATGGGGTCGCTCTCAAGCAGCTTCGGGACAGGACAGTCAGGGAGGGTTTGGGCGTATTTGAGGAAAGCGGTTTCGCGCAGATGGCGATCGCGGCCTTGGTTAGCGTCTTGAATGTAGGTTTTCGCTATCTTGATTTCGCCATTGGGTTCGGCGATCTTGTGAACCTCATTGTTTCGCCCGCCGCTGAGCTGCTTACGGGAGCTCTCGTCCTTTTGGGCTATTCGTGCGGTTCTCTTGCTAGCCGCTTGGGGCGTCGTTGGTCGGTCAACCTGTTTCGATGGAGGCGTGATCGACTCGATCAGGTTCGGCAGTTCTCGCCAGTTGGAAAACCCGTTCTCGGCAGCATGTTTGGGCGAGAAGAGAAGTGGCGTGGTCTTCGTAGGGAACTGAGAATCCTCGAGGATATCGCGCAGATCGTCTATAAACACATCGCATCCAAAGTCTTGTATGCATGCGAGCTTCTCTGCCCGAGACTCATTGAGGTATACGTCTCGGGAGTCGAATAGCGAGCCGAGGTTTTGCGCGATCCACTTGCGCGCCCACTCTTGCAGCCTGTGGGGTTCGCCGGCGTTGGGGAAGGTTGTCTTGTGACTGATGATGAGCAAGCGGTGTCCCTGCCTCTTCAGTTCCTTGATCGCGGTGATCAGCTCGGGGAACGGTTTCGCTTCGAATATGCGCGGACCGTATGCTTGGCCTTGTATGAGAGCCCAATCCCATTCGCCTTCCGGGCGGGAACGGACTGCGGCTTTAAGGGCGGGTTTTGGCGAGATCTCTTTAGGCAGCTCGATTCCGCGTTCCGCTGCTATGAGTCGGAAGACGGGGTCGTAGCAGATGATCGTATTGTCGAGATCGATACCGATGAGCATGGGAATGGAGGCTTTCCCCACTATTGGTAGCCCATTACCGCATGGATGACTTCGCCTGCCCGCATTTTAGCTATGAGGGAGTTTACGTCTTCGAGGGATCCGCGGTGGGTGATGAAGGGTTTAGGGTCGAATCTTCCGTCCTGAATCATGCGGACCAGTCGAGGAATATCTTCATGGGGTTCGCTGGCTCCTCCTTCGGAACCCGTGAGCGTTTTGCCGAGGTGCAGGGGTAGGGTGTGAAGCGTTACGGAGCGATCGTGGGGCATAACGCCATATAGGACGGTACGTCCTTTGGGCTGAGTGAGGCGATAGCATCGCTCTATGATCTCAGGAGACCCAGTGCCGTCGAGGACGACATCGGCGCCTTGCATTCCCACAATCGAGCGGATCTGTTCTTCGACGTCCTCGAAGCGCCCGTCTACGGTGTGGGTGGCTCCCTGTCGTTTAGCTGTATCCAATTTGTGGGGATGAATATCGATCGCTACGATGGGATGCAGGCCGGCGAGACTGGCCCCTAGGATTGCTCCAAGGCCGATTCCTCCTGCTCCGAATATGACCAAGGATTGGCCTATTCGGGCGTTGGCGTTCCGGTTGACGATGCCGAAACCGGTGGTAAGGGTGTCTGCCAGCAGGGCTGCGATTTCGAGGTCGAAGCCTTCGGGGATGGGCGTAACGCGATCCTCGGAGAGAATGGCCAGGTGGTTGAAGGTCGTGATGTTGCCGGCGTTGATCGTCTGCTTGCCTCGCCGGTACTTGGCGGGTTTGGCTTGGATGCCCGTTCCAGGTCTCCAGTGAGCCACTACATGATCGCCTGGCTTGACCGTGGAAACTTCAGGGCCCGTCTCGCGAACGATGCCGCCACCCTCGTGTCCGAGAAGATGGGGAAGCCACGGGTCGTGTCCCTTTACACCGTCGATTTCGCCAATCTGAGAGCCGCAAATGCGCGAGGTCTTGAATTCGACGAGGACTTGTCCGTAGGCGAGAGGCGGGATTTCGACTTCGTCTAGCTCGAGTGGCTGGCGAAGATGGGTGAGGATTGCGGCAAGGGTTTTCATTCGAAGAATATGTAGCCGTAGTCGCCTGTGTATCCGGTCTGCTTATACCACCAGTCCCACTCCTCTGGGCTGTTGAAAGCTTCGCAGGTCAATTGCCAGTAGAGGAGATTGGCCTTCTCGCTTTCGTTGCGATAGGATTCGACGCAGAGGAACTTCCGTTTCTTGCCTACGCGTTCCATTTCGCGCAGAGCCTTGTCGAGATCATAGCAAGGCAGGTTGTGCAACGTGGTTATGGATACGACGAGATCGAAACTGTCGCTTTCGAAGGGAAGCTCTCTCGCGTTGCCCTGGACGAGCTTGTCCTTTATTTCGGGCTTGGCGTGGTCGATGGCGTATTGCGAGATGTCGAGACCGACGACTTCCACGCCGGGGACGACCTGGGTGAAGTCGTACAGCAGGTAGCCTTTTCCACAGCCGATATCGAGAATGCGGTTGCCAGGCTCGAGTTTGTAGTGATCGGCCATGGCTTGGGCGACTTTTCGCCATCGTCCGTCGTAGTTCATGCCGCCGTAGCCGGTTTTGCGGCTTCCGTCCCAGTAGTCGTAGCCCCATTTTTTTGCGGCTTCGGCCGCTTCGCCTTTGGGGAATCCTGTGACGCGACCGATGTAGTCGCGTTGGGTCTGCTTGTGGACAAGTCCGATGAAGTCGAGTTGAGCCATGCTGCGAGCGTTCGGTTTTTTAGGGAGTCAAGGATTGAGGGAGTCTTGGATACTTGTGGCGATCCCCTCCGGCGACAGTTTCATCAGTTCTCGAGCCTCCCTCTGATTGGCGGTGCAGTGCAGGAATGAATTGGGGGCGGCTATGCGATGGAGGAGTCGCGTATCATGGCTATTGTCGTTGGCCCATTCGAGGATCGCCGTGCCAAGTCCGCCGTTGCGGTTGTGTTCTTCGATCGCGAAGATGGGCTTTCCCGAGGCGAAAAGGCTTTCTAGAAGAGAGTGGTCGAGAGGTTCTATTGTATGGAAACTGTGGAGACCGACCTTGATGCCGCTCGATTCGAGTATATCGACTGCTTCTTGGGCAGATGGTAACAAATTTCCGGATACGAGAATATGGGCTTCCGTTCCTTCCTTGAGACTGATGGCCTTGCCGATTTTGAAGTCGACGATCGGCTCCGAGTGGACGAGAGGTTCGCCTTTCTTGCCGATGCGAAGATAGGTCGGCCTGTCGGATGCGATTGCGGCTTTCAGGCCGGCCCGGACTTCCCAGGCATCTCCGGCGGACAGAACCTGCATGCCGGGAATGGCTCTCATGACGGCAATGTCTTCCATAGCTTGGTGGGTGCCTCCGTTGGAGGCGTAGGACAAGCCCCCTCCTACGCCGACGAGGACGACGGGCAGGTCGTGGTAGCCGATGTCGACGCGGATTTGCTCGAACGGACGATAGGTCAGGAAGGTGGCGATGGTGTAGACGACGGGCCGGAGACCGGCGAGGGCCATGCCTGCGGCCATTCCGATCATGTTCGCTTCGGCTACGCCGCAGTTGAGGAACCGTTCGGAGTGCTGCTGCTTGTATTGGTCGAAAAGGCGATTGCCGATATCGCCGCTCAGAAGAACGATCGAAGGATCCTGCGCGGCGAGCTGGGTCATCTCGTCTGCGAACGCGTTTCTCATGCCAGCCCTAGCTCCGCTTTGGCATCCTCGACTTCCTTTTTCGTGGGGATGCGGTAGTGCCAATTGTTGTCGTCCTCCATGATGGAAACGCCTTTGCCTTTGATGGTGTCTGCTATGAGGGCGAAAGGGGCCTTTCTCGGCTTTTCGAGTTGCTCGACTAGGCTTTGGAGGTCGTGGCCATCGATTCGGCAGGTTTCCCATCCGAACTTGGCGAATTTCTCCTCGAGCGGTTCGAGCTGCATGACTTCGGCGCTTCGGCCGGTGGCCTGCCACTTGTTGAAGTCCACGATCGTGCGCAGCTTGTCGAGCTGGTGGGCGGAGGCGAGCATCGCCGCTTCCCAGACGGAGCCCTCGTTGCATTCGCCGTCGCTTAGAAGGACGAAGACGCGTTTGTCTATCTTTTGGATACGGTTGGCGATGGCGATGCCGAGGCCGACGGATAGGCCGTGGCCGAGGGAGCCAGTGGCAAGGTCGATGCCGGGGACGCACCCTGGAGCGGGGTGTTCGGGGAGGCGGGAACCGTACTGGTTAAAGGTCTGGAGTTCCTCTTCGGGAAAATAGCCTCGTTTCGCGAGGGCAGCGTAGAGGGTGGTGACGGCGTGTCCTTTGCTGAGGATGAATCTGTCTCTTGTCGGGTCGTCTGCTCTCTCAGGTCCTGTGTCGAGGATTTTCCAATACAGCGCGGCGATAATGTCGGCGCAGGATAGGGAGCTTCCTAGATGCGGCGTTCTGGCTTGGTGGGATAGCTCGATAGCGATGCCGCGTAGTTCGGCTGCAACTTTGCGAAGGGACTCCATGTGTTAGACGGCCTTGTCGAGGCCGAGGCTCTTCATAGTTTTGATATTATGAAACTCGTCTTTGTTGGCCAGGGTTCCGTCTTTGAAGAGTGCGATGACTTCGTCGATGGCGGTATCGACGCCGTATTTCGGCTCGAAGCCGGTGGCTTGAAGCTTCTTGGAGCTGAGGCGGTAGCTTCTCGGGTCGTTGGAGGGGGTGACGGTGATTTCGGCTCCTGTCTTGGCGGCGGCGCGCTGGGCGATTTCCATGATGGAGAGATTCTCGAAGCCAGCGTTGAAGATGCCAGTGATTTGCGGGTTGTCCAAGAAATGGCGATACACGCGGATCATGTCCTTGAGGTGGATGTTGGGGCGTGTTTGGTCGCCGCCGAAAACGGTGATCTCGCCGTTGGTGACGGCTAGCATGGTTAGGATATTGACGGAGAGATCGAGTCGCATGCGGGGGGAGTAGCCGCAGATGGTAGCGGGGCGAACGATTGCGATGGCGATTTGGTCTTGGTAGCTTAGCAGGACGCGCTCGCTGACCATCTTGGTCTTGTTGTAGTCCGAGATCGGGACGAGTGATAGCTCTTCGGTGACTTCGGGCTCGTCTTTGACGCCGTAGACGCTGCCGGAGCTGGCGTAGATGAATTGCTTGACGCCGTGGGCGATGGCTTTTTCGACGAGAAACTTAGTGGCGAGAGCGTTGACTTCCCAGTTGAGTTTGGAATTGAGATCCGAGCAGGGGTCATTGGCGACGTTGGCGAGGTGAATGACGGCGTCTATGCCCTCCATAGGGATGGCGTCGATGTCGCGTATATCGGCCTCTACGATGGTCAATTGCGGGTGGGGCTGCAGGTGGTTGCCAAACCACATGATATCGGCGCCGACTACCGTATGTTCCGCCGCGAGCAGGGATGGGACGAGTTGCGAGCCGACGTAGCCGCAGGATCCAGTGACGAGGATGTTCATATTTATGTTTCCGAGATAGAGGGCTTCATTCCGTACCGCATCATGGCGCTGCAAATGGCGAAGTCGAATTCCGTATCGATGTCCATCGATTCGAAATCCGAAAGCTCGAGGCATCCCATGTTCGGGTGGTCGAACAGGCTGCCGTTTTCGAGAACGTCTGCTCGCATGACGTCCACCACTCCGTTGATGCGGTAGGCTGGAGGGAGCAGCTGTCGCTGGTAGTAGTCGGAGATGCGAATGCCATCGACGAATGCTGAGATCTTCCCATCGGCTCCTCCCTTGTAGGACCAGTAAGGATGGTGGACTCCTTCGGCTTTGGTCACTGTTCGAACCACGGCGAAGTGTCCTTGTGTCAGCTTTTCGAATGCTGCGTCGATGGTTTTCGCCCTGCGAAAAGGCGTTGTCGGTCTGAGATGGGCTATATAGTCAAAGGTGATGCCTTCGTTTCGGTAATGCCGCAGGGCATGCTGCAACACCGGAAAATCTGGGGTCTGATCTTCTGCTATTTCGGCAGGGCGCAGAAACGGAGCCTCGGCTCCAAGAGAGAGGGCCAGTTTGCGGATGCTCGCGTCATCGGTGGATACGACGACTCGAGCAAGGGAATCCGCATCGAGCGCCGACTCGATGGTATAGGCCAGCAAGGGCTTGTCCTCTAGCAAGCGCGCATTCTTGCCTGGCACTCGTTTGGAACCGCCGCGGGCGGGAATGATTCCCAATGCAGCTACCGCTTGCATTGTGGAGCGATGGTCTTGAGGGACTCAATGACGTAGTCCTGATCCTCCACTGGCAGGCCTGGCCACATCGGAATGTTAACCAGTTGGCGCCATGCGTGCAGGCTTTGCGGAAGATCGCGGTCTTTCAAACCGAAGCGTTGTTGATAGTAGGGCTGGATGTGGATGGGTGGGAAACTGAGGCGCGTATCGATTCCCCGATTCGATAGTTCGGCAACCACTCGATCGCGGTCGATGGAGTCGTCCAGAGAAATTGCATACATGTACCAGGAATGCTGTGTCGCGTAAGCAGGGATGAATGGCTTTTCGATCAGCGGATCTTTTGCAAAAGCCGCGTCGTATCGTTTGGCGATCGCGCTTTTCTCTTCGATGATCTTGTCGATGCGCTTGAGTTGCTCGATGCCGATGGCGGCGGGCACGTCGGTCATGCGATAGTTGTAGCCTAGATGAATGTGGTGGTAGCGGTAATCCTGACCTTGGTTGCCCAACTGCTCCATCAATTTCGCTTTCTCCCTATCGTCGGTGACGATCATGCCGCCTTCACCCGTGGTGATGTTCTTATTGGGGAAGAAGCTGAAAATGTGCACGGGAGCTTGGGAACCGACATGTTCGCCCTTGTACTCCGCTCCGAGCGCTTCGGCGCTATCCGCGACAAGGCTGAGACTGCGCTCATCCGCGAACCGGATAATTGCGTCGTAGTCGATAGGCAGTCCATTCATGTCTACCGGAATGATGGCTTTCGTGCGTGCAGTGAGCTTCTTCTCCGCGTCGTCGAGGTCGATGTTGTAGGTTTTGGGATCGCACTCCACTAGAACGGGAACCGCATTCGCGTAGAGAACGACATTCGCTGTGGAGATGAAGGTGATGTCCGGAACGAGAACTTCGTCTCCTGGTTGAATCCCTGTCGAGAGCAGGGCGAGATGCAGGGCTGCGGTTCCGTTACAGGTGGACACGGCGTATTTGGCGCCCACGTAGCTAGCGAAATCCTTTTCGAACTGGCGTGTCTTCGCGCCGCGACTGATCCAACCGGAACGGATGATTTCATAGGCGGATTTCGCCTCTTCTTCGCCGAGAAAAGGATTGGCGAGAGGAATATTGCGGGCCGATGTTTGCGAGGAAGGTTGGTTCATAAAAGGAGTCACGTTCGCTCTAGGGCCAAATGCCATTCTATTGTTTTTCTCAGACCCTCGAGCAGGCTGATTTTTGGCGCATACCCAAGCGCGGTCGCTTTGGCGATGGAAGGGCAGCGCCGCGTGGTACTGCCTTCCAGAAGACGGTCTCCGGAAATCTGGATACGCAGTCCGAGCAGGTCGGCGATCTCGTTCGCCAAATCGCGGATGGTAATCTCGTTTTCCGAACCAATGTGGTACAGCTCTCGGTTTTCACCCTTGGCGCTGCAGAGCAGAATGCCATCGAGCGCGTCGTCGATATGGCAAAAGGCGCGGGACTCTTCTCCTGTGCCTTGTATCCGAAATTCGATAGAATCGGCTGGATTGGTCGATCTGAGTTCCAGCATGCGTTTGATGAATTGGGGAATGACGTGACCGTAGCCCATGTTCGGTCCATAGAAATTGTGAGGGCGAACAATGATCACCTTGAGCGCCGAACGAATCGTGTAGTGCAGCGCGAGGAGTTCGGTGATTATTTTTCCTCCGCTGTAGGAGAAGCGCGGGTTCTTGATATCGGGAATGATGATGCGCTCCGATTCCGTCGTCGGAATGTGAGTAGGTTCCTGATATACTTCCGACGAAGAGGTAGTGACGTAGCGAGCGACTCCCAGATCCATGGCCGCGTCCAAAGTGTTCAGCGCCCCCTTGACTCCGACTTCAAGAACCTTGTCCGGGCAATCGTAGAAATTCTGGGTGCCATTGACGAATGCCAGGTGGAATACGGTATCGATTCCCCTGGTGGCGGAGTGGACCTGATCGAATTCGCAAATGTCGCCCTCCACGAATTCGACGCGTTCCGCGTATTCGCCCAGTCGTGACAGGGACCCACGCGAGTTGTTGTCGAAAACGCGTACTGAAACGCCTGCATCCACGAGGCGCTTGACGAGGCCCGCGCCGATGAAGCCGGTACCTCCGGTGACCAAGGTCTTGCCGAAATCTGCGTAGTCGTCGATCAACATCCTATCCCGATATAGGTTGCCGCTTCCAGCCCCTCGAGGTCGGATGCGTTGAAAAGACGCCAGCTGTCGAGCAACACTAGATTCCTGTTGGAGGCGAGAATCAACTCGCTTAGGTTCCAAGCTTGAAAGCTCTTGTGGTTGTTCATGACGCAAATCGCATCGGCATTCCTAAAACCCTCGGCAAGCTCGTCAACCGGATGGGCGAACGGCTCCAGTTCTTCGCTCGCGACAATCGGATCGTATCCATAGATCGATTTTTTGCCGTAACCCAAACGATTCAGCTCTGCGATAAAGTCCAAAGTAGTTGAGTTACGGATATCCGAAGTCTCCGGATTCCCTTTGAAGGCGAACCCTGCTACGAAGATCTTTATCGCGTGGGGCTCCTTTCCACGTTCCTGCAATTTCCGATGGAGTTCGCTCGCGAGCAACCCTGGAACCGACTCGTTCACTTGTCGTGCGGCGCTGACGAGACCGGGCTGCGTGGCCAGTTGCTTGCATGAGTCCACCAGGATGTAGGGATCTTTGCTCAGGCAAGCCCCTCCAACTCCTGGGCTGGGCGAAGGAATAGGATCCCGGGTGTATTCATGATTTGCGGCTTGGACGAGTTTGCTCATGTCCAGTCCCAATTCCTTGCATACGAGGGCCATCTGGTTGGCGAAGGCGAATTTCACGTCGCGAAAGGTGTTGTTGAGAATCTTGACCATCTCTGCGCTCTCGAGCGAATCGACGTTGATGATGGTCGAGGTCAGTTCGCGAAAGAGTCGATTGGCCAGCATGGAGCTTTTTGTATCAAAGCCTCCGATGATTTGCGGCAGCTCGCGCAATTCCTGAATGGCGCGTCCCTCGACTGTGCGCTCCGGAGCGAAGGCGAGAAAGTAGTCCTTGCCCGCGATCAATCCCGACTCGTCGAGAATGGGCATGACGATGCCGCGTGTGGCGCCGACGGTGACCGTGGAGCGCAAGACGACCAGATTGCCCGGCTTGAGAACCTCGCTGATCGACCGGGCTGCGGCTTGGATAGCTTCGTTTCTGGGGCGTTTGTCGGCCTCGTCGATAGGCGTCCCTACCGAGATTATGTATGTATCCGCGGATACGTCTTCCAGCGAGCCGGTAACTAGGAAGTCCTTGCCAATATGGCGCTGCAGCAGACTTTCCAAGTTGCGCTCGTGAAACGGGGCGCTGCCTTGGTTGAGCGATTCGACGCGGTCGCTGTGGGAGTCGAAGCCGATCACCTCGAAGCCAAGGTCGGCGAGAACGAGCGAAAGCGTGAGTCCTACGAAGCCGAGCCCTACCACGCAGACGACTTTCGACTTGGCATCCAGGGCGATGGTCTTGTCCTCGTAGCTGACGATGCCGACCACCTTGTTGCTCGCATCGACGATCGGCACGAACGCGATCTTCGGGCTGGCGAGGGCCAGCATCTGCTCCTTGGTCTGGGTGTCGCGAGCCACGATGGTGCGCTTGTTGGCGATGGCTTCCACCGGCTCGTTGATGGAGTGGTTGTTTATCAAGGCTCTGCGGATGTCGCCGTCGGTGAGGATGCCGACCAACTGTCGTTGTTCGTCCACTACGATGGCGAAGCGCGAGCCGATGGCGTTGATCGCCCTCATCGCTTCGAGGATGGTGGCGTCTTTCGACACCGTTACTTTGGAAAGCGATTCGTCTCTCATATCGGCATGGCATCGATGCGAGTGGCGACGCTCTGGTATTGGGCTAGGAGCTGGTCGGTAGGCAAGGTGCGGCATTCGATGGTTACGGGAATGCGTCGCGTGTCGAAATATTCGAGACAGGAAAGCTGCCAGTCATCGTCTTCGAGCGGACCGTGCTGGTCGGTGTGGCCATCGTTGCCGGACAAATGGATTTCCATGATGCGGTGCATGTGGTCGTTCGTCAGAGAACGTAGAAAGGCGTCCGCGTCAAAGTCGAGCTGCCGCGCGGCGATTTTCAAGTGTCCCAAGTCGATCAGCAGGCCGAGCCCGTCCGCTTGGGTATCGTCCAGATAGCGGGATAGCTCGTCCGGCGCGCAGAGGATCGAGTCAGGCATGGCGGCGGCCGGCGCGGGGAAAAGGTTCTCCACTCCCAGCTTGATCCCGGCTTGGTCGGCGTCTGGCTTCACGTTGCGCAGCGAGAGCAGCATATTCTGGTAGACAGACTCAGCATTGGCGGGGGAGTCGTCAGCTGCTTCGAATGGGGCGTTGCGATCTTTGGCCGGCGAGAAGTTGCGGCGATAGCCGGCGTGCATGGCGTACAGCTGGCTGCCGAGGGATTTGGCTAGTCTGATCGCGGTTTTGACGAAGTTTGCGCTGCGCTCGCGGACGTTTGGGTCGACACTCCCGACGTTCAGCACGAAGTGGTTTGGTGGCGGAGGAAAGTAGTTGTGTACGAGGTAGTTGAGGGAATGGCGACTCTTTAGCTCCAGTAGCCTCTCCTCAAGATCTTCCTCGAAGTTGGCGCCACCGCTTAGTTCGATATTGCGGATGCCTTCGGCGACGAGCGTGGAAACCGCTTCGACGACGGAGGGGGAATCGATGCCTGAGGAGGAAAAGTAGAGCATGGTGGCGCTTTGGGAAGATCGAGAGCTGCGCGGGAGCTATTTCAGAGGTTTGGCTGGGGATCCTGCGACCTTCGTCCCGGCTAGTACAGAGCGAATCGCGACGCTGCCTGCCCCGATGATGCTGCCAGATCCGACTTCCAGTTTTTCGATCACCACGCTGCCTGCCCCGACGAACGCGGATGGGCCCACGGTCACCCGACCGGCGATAACGCTGCCTGGGGCCAGAAATGCGTGGGGGCCGATTCGCGATTCGTGTTCTACGATGGCGCCCGTGTAGACCACGCAGTTTTCCGCGATGGAGACGAAGGCGCCGATCATGGCTCCCATGCCTACGATTGAGGCTTCGCTCACGCTGGCTGTCTCTTCGATGAGGGCCTTTGGGTGAACCAGCGTCGGCAGTTCGAAGCCGATTTTCTTGAGTTTGGCGTAGAGGGTTTGGCGTTCCCGATTGTCGCCAACGGCGAGCGCCGCGGCGGTGATTCCGGAAGCGAAGGCCGCCTCGAGTTGATCGAAGCTGTGAGTGACCTGACTGGAGCCTATTCGCTCGCCGATGCTCTCCTCTCGCGAATCGGCAATGCCGACGACTCTGTAGTTGGAAAGCTTTGACAGAACTGAAAGAACGAATCGGCAATGCCCGCCTGCGCCGACGATGAGAATATCCTCTACCATTCGACCGAATCCTCCGTTACAATTGAGTTGGCCGCAAGATCTGCTAGCGCCCGCTTGCCCACCAGTTCGTCGAATCGGACTGGGGAGAGGCCTGAGGCTGGGCGCTTGAAGGTGAGATGCGAGGCGTCAAACAGGTCGCCCGCTTGTATTGATCGTGTGGTGACGATACTGCGGCGCATGCCTGGAGCGTTGGCGCGTTCGGCTTTAGTGGGCTGTTTGACGCCATCTCCTAGGGCTGCCTCCACCGACCGTATACGCGCAGCCAGCAGAGCGAATTCGTCTGGCGTAGCCGAGCAAGCGTGGTCCGGACCGGGAAGCGACTTGTCCAAAGTAAAGTGCTTTTCGATGATGGTCGCTCCCAACGCCACTGCCGCGATCGCCGCCTCGTCGCCGAGCGTGTGGTCCGAATAGCCGACCTCAAGTCGGTAGCGGTCTTTCAAGGAAGGGATGACGCGCAAATTCGCGTCCTCGATTTTCGAAGGGTAGTTGGTGGTGCACTGGAGCAATGAAAGCGTAGGGTTGCCGTTGGCTTGAATGACGGCGACAGCGGAGTCGATCTCCTCCAGCGTGGCCATGCCTGTCGATAGGATGATTGGCTTGCCCAGCTGGGCAACGCGTTTGAGAAAGGGCAGTTCAACGATTTGCCCGGAGGCGATCTTGTAGGCGTCGATGCCGATTTCCTCCAGCAGGTCCACATCCTCGAAATTATAGGGTGTAGACAAGAACTGGATACCTAGTTCGGCGCAACGCGTTCTCAGCGCTTGATGCATCTCGAGCGTGAGTTCGCACTTGCTGAGCATCTCGAGTTGAGACTCCGCGTTGTCGGTCGTCTCCAGTTGGTACTCGGCTTTGGGTGCGGTTGGGGTGACGACCCGCTTTGCCTTGAAGGTCTGGTACTTCACGCAGTCGGCCCCGCTGCGAACTGCCGCTTCGGCCAATGCGATCGCGCGGTCCAGGTCGCCGTTGTGGTTGATGCCCGCTTCGGCGATGATCAAGGTGTGTTCTCTTCGAGGTGGGGTTTTGGAGGTCATGCGTTGCACGGTATCAGGCCCATTCACTGGCGGGCTAGGTTGCTGTTGGGTTGGGCCAGATGCTCGTCGGCAAGCGTGAGGTACGTTTTCCTGCCGGCGATGATGGCGTGGGGCGGTTCGAAGCCGGGCATTGTTAGCGCCCGCAGGTAGCGGTCGATCTTTTCCTCGCTCCAGGACAGGTCTATTCGCTTGTATGCCTCGATCTCCTTGCGAAGATGGAAGCCGCTTTTGCGCGTGGCAGCGTATTCGCTTTGTGGAACCAAACGGTACTCTCCCTTCACAAGGGTAGGCAGGCAGCGCTTGAAAAGCTCCAACGATCGTTCTTCCGCAGTTGCGAAAAGACGAGCGACCGTCGCGTCCGACGGGATAGGGAAACGGATTTCGTCGATGATCGGACCGGCGTCGATTCCTGGATCCATGCGATGCAAGGTGACTCCGAACTCTGCGTCGCCGTTGATGATGGCTAGGCTGAATTGATTGCAGCCGCGGTATTCGGGAAGAGGGGCCATGTGTAGATTGACCGCCAGGGCACGAGCCTTCGCCAAGTGGACTGGTTTGAGAATCTGGTGATACTGCACGGAGATCAGGAGGTCGGCTCCGTCGGATTTCTCGAGGGCGTCGAGCGAATGGTGGCAGGGAAGTCCATAGGTTCGGCAAAACTCGGTCAGATCGCCTTTCGGGTCGCTCGCCTTGGTGTAGACTGAGTCGATATCCAAGCCCAAGGTCTGGCGCGACTCGTAGAGCCATTCGAGGCAGTCTCTTCCGACGGGCTTGTTTCCGAGGTATATTGCTTTCATGGATACGCGTAGGCTAGGGTGTCGAGGGTTGGCGGGAGACGTCGCCATCGATCAAACGTGTGAGCGAGGGGTTCCAGAAGGTGAGCATCATGGCGTGAGGAAAGCGTTTGGCGCAGCGTTCGGCCATGGCGCTCTCATATGATTTGGAGGAGAGCGCGACTAGATCGGGGCTGGCAAGTTCCGTCTCCTCTATGGATCGTAGAGGGATTCCGTTCCAGCTCTCTTGCTCAGGCGTTTCGGAGGTGATTGCAAGTTGAAAGGGGGGAAGCTCCAACTGCGACCAGATGTGGAGCAGCGTTTCGGAATGGCCGCCAACACCATATAGGCAGATCCGCTTGCCTTGAAGCGATTGAAGCTGCGAATGAAGCTCAAGCAATCGTCGTCGAATAACGCCCGGCACTCCGACGTCGGTTTCGACCGCATTCTTGTCAGCGTCGCCAGGCAGGAGGCTACGTCTGAGATGCTCCAAGGCTGGTTCGCTCGCTGTCGCCTCGCTGAGCTGAGAATGGAAAAAGGCGAAAATACGGGTAGTTCGCAGTGCCGGTATCAGATCGGGCGCGTCGTTTTGGACAGCGTGTAGCAGTTCGCGCAGTACGGCGTGTTGAGCGTCAACTTGGCGAGTGCCGGCGTTGCCATAGGAGGAAGCGTCGAGACGAAAGGCGGCTACCGTTTGCGGTAGATAGCAAAGTCCATGACGCAACGCGAGGCTGAGGTAGAGGAACCAGTCGCAGTACCACTTCAGTTCGGGGCGAAATCCACCGGCGGAGAGCGCCTTTTCGCGACTGGCGATGACTGTGGCGCCGTGGATGAGATGATGCGGCGTCAGGCAGCGTGCCAGCTCGTAGGGCGGGAGAAAGCGTGGCTGCTTGGAAAGAGCGAGGCGTTCGACTTGGCCATCGGATGGGTCGTCGGCGAAATAGATCACGTCGCCGCAGCAAATGCCTGCCTCCGGATTGGCCTCGAGCATTCGCATCGCTGCTTCGAAAAATCCCGGCAAAGTTACGTCGTCTGCGGCTCGGGCTAGCACATAGTCTCCAGTGGCAGCCTCCAGTCCGGTATTGTGCGCTGCTGTCGAGCCCAAGTTGCGCTCGTGCCGAATCAGCCGAATGGACGTGTGTTTTGCGGCTAGCTGCTCGACGATTGCCAACTCCGCGCGTCTCGATGCGTCGTCTACAATAATGATCTCATGAGGAGGAAAGCTCTGCTCCAAACATGATTGAACGCACTTGCGAAGAAAAGCGCTGTGGTTGTAGTGAGGAATGACGACCGATATTTCGGGCATAAGTGGGCGGCGAGTTCGGTGGGACGAGACTTTATCCGAAACCCTATTCAATACGGAAGGCAGCAAGCAAGATGCAAGGGGATGCTGGCCGACGAGAGTTCTTTCTGAGTCAAATTTGCGACTTGCCTGCTTTGCAGGGCGTCAGTTCGAATGGGACTCGACATTGCCGGCACGGATGCGAACTTTTGGCTGACCAACCATGAATTGCGCCGTTTGCGACAGTCACATCGATTTCTACAAGCGCTACGACAATCACTTGACGCTCTGCGAAGTCGACCCCCCCGGGGGTGTGGCTATTGAAAACCAGGCAAAAGGGAGTGGGGTAGTTTCAGGCGAGCTTTTCCGAGGTGTTGTGGGGATCTGCAGCGTGTGTGGGCACGGAGAAATGCAAGATGCTCCCTCCGAAAGCGAGTTGAAGGATTATTACGAAACCGAGTATTGGAAAAAGAGAGCGGTGGTAGTCGAGTCCGCTGCGAAAGGGAACGATATCGATAAAAGCAGAGAGAGAGCAGCCAGCCAAATCGATTTCGTTTTTGAACGGATTCCCGAATTCTCCCGCTTATCGAGCGCTTTGGAAATAGGAGCTGGCGCGGCGCACGCTTTGATCGAATTGGGCGAGCGAATCCAAGATTCGGATACGGCACTGAGCGTCTGCGAGCCGGGATTGCAATGGGAGGACCACTACCGGCGAGCCGGGATTGAACGAATCGCGAGCTATTTCCCGTTTCGATCCGACACGCGTTTCGACTACGTCCATACAAGTCACTGGCTTGAGCATGTGGTCGATCTTGATGAAACGCTGGCCCAGCTGCGTTCAATACTCCGACCCTCGAGTTTTCTCTTCATGGAGGTGCCGAATACGCAGCATTTCTACTGGGACCTCCATATCCTGGATACGCCGCATGTTCACTTTTTCACTCCAGAGTCCTTGCGAAGGCTCTTTCAGAAGCATGGCTTCGAAAGCTTGGGTGTCGAGGAATGCGGCATCACGTTTCTCGACCGCTACTATAATGCGCCGCAGCCGCCTGAAACGTTTGGACCCCGTCGCAAAGGGTATTGGATACGTGGGCTGTTTAGGCTTTCAGAGTAGGTCCAACTAGTCGAATAGCTCGTTTATCCTACGGGCGATTGTTTCGCAGCGCCGGGCGATGGAATGGTCCTTGAGGGTGCGCGTTTGGCCTTTGCGGGCTATTGCCTCGCGTTCCTCTGGGTGTTCCAGGAGGTAGTGGAGCTTTTCCAAACATTCTTCTGCAGAACTGTAGGTCACCACTTCCGAATCTGCTTCGAAAAGGTCGGCCATGTTGGTAGCGGTATCGGTAAGCAAGCAGGAGCCGACGCCGGTGGTCTCGAACATACGCATATTGCCGACGTAGCCTTTGATCGCCTCCGTATGGCGATTGAAGACGATCGCGCTGTCGCAGAGAATTTGATACATATCGATGCCAAAGCGGGGATCGAAGCATCGTTCGGGATACAATCGAGCAAACGGTTGCGCGGAATCGTCGTGGGCGAAGGGCGAGTTCGCCTCCGTTTCCGTGATCCAGAACTTCATGTCCGTGGCTTCCGCCAAAGTGCGTAGCAGGTAGTAGCGCTCCTTGTGTTTGATGCCTTGCCCCCCGTATCCGGAGTAGCCGATGAAGGATAGCGCGTGCGGTTTTGGGTCTTTGGGCTTCAGCTGGTCCAATACGCGGTCCTCGAAGCCGTGATACAAAAGCTGAGTGGGAATGTTCTCGTTTTCGTAGTCATGCAGGATGTTGGGTATACCCGCGAAAACAAGATCGATATCGGACAACTCGCCCAACGCGCCTGGAAACCCCTTGAAGAGTACGACCTTCTTGATAGACGGAACCAGCTGTCGCAGTCGCTTGCGAATGAAATGCGGCATCGAGTGGATATCCTGTAGGAAGACGACGTCTGGCTGGCTGCGAGTGATTTGCTCGAGAAGAATGTCTGCCCGCCACTGACTGGGGCTAAAGCGAAAGCCGTTCTCCTTCGCCCAGGTTCGCTGCAAGGTCTCAAGGTCATAGACGACAACCTCGGCCTCCATTCCAAGCGTTCGCATCCTATCGCGAAAAGAGTTGAGGTGCACTGGAGCGTAGGACTCCAAGAAGCGCAGATGGTCTTCGTAGGCGTAGGACTTGACGTATTCGTTTTTTCGATAAAATCGGCGAATGCAGCTGTCGTAGTGAAGACCGAGGATTTTGAGAATTTTGAGAGGGCGCATGAAGGATACTCTGTATAGGGCGTGCAATTTCGCGATATCGTCAAGCGGGTAGAAAAACAATCTTTACAGCGAAGCGGCAAGAGGTAGGGCTAGCGCAAGCATCCTGCAATCGATTTCCGTTTTGGCCATATCGCTTTGCCCCGCCTTCCGCACTAGTATTCCATGACAGATTTAACCCCTCTTGACATTCCAGACCTCTTTGACCGAGGTTTCGCTAATGTGGCGATCGATAGCAATGCTGAATCGCCGTTGCGGATCTACTGTTTCGGCTGCGTCCTCGCCTCCGAAGAAAAGTGGATCGATGCCTTGGAGGTGTTTCGCGCTCTCGAGCGCAAGGAGTGGCGCCTCGACTACACGCGCTACGCTATCGGCGTCTGCTTTGCCAAGTGCGGGCAGCTTGAGAATGCTCTCGCCCATTTCAATCGAAGTCTTGGAGCGAAGACCACCCACGCGGCGATGATCGCCAAGCACCGAACCCTAAGCCGTATTCATGGATCGAATCCGACTCCGGATGCTCGCAAGGAGATCGAAGCCTTGGAGGTCGAGCTTCGTAGAATGAAGACGGTGCACTTGATTGATCAAGGGGAGGGAACGTCTCATGGATTTACCGCCTACTACAGCGAGCCAGAAGTAGTCGACAATTATCTTAAGCCTTACCTCGACTATGTCTCGGAGGGCGACTCGGTCTTGGACATAGGCTGCAACGTAGGCAGCAAGCTGGACGGATTCTATCGAATGGGCTGTCGAGGGAATGGGGGGCTGGAGATCAATGCGGAAGCAATCAAGGCCCTTCAGGAGAAGTATCCAGAAATGCATGCCGATATGACAGTGTATCTCGGTGATGCGGATGAGGAACTAAAGAAGATCGAACCGTACTCCTATGATATCATCCATTTGCACTACGCCTCCTCGGGGATTTTCTATCCCGAATCGATCGCCAAGTTTTTCAAGATCGCCCGTAAGACCGTGATTTTCTGTGATGGGGCCGAACGCAACCCGGCCATTTTGCATGGAGGGTTTTTCTTTCACGACATCGAGGAGCTCTCGAAAGGATCGGGGTTCGAAATCGCCCAGAAACATCAGAACCATGCCGATCCCCGGTGGGACAGACTGGGCACGCGTTGGATTTTCGTGAAAAGCTAAGTTATCGCTTCTAACAAAGCTTGCGGATCAGTCCTGGATCAGCTCCTCGCGGGGAGCGATTTCGAGCATAGCGAAGGGTATGCCCTTTCGAATAAGCTGTTTGTAGATTTCAGCGGCGTAATGACTGGCGATCCAGATCTTGTCGAAATGCGTTTTTGAGAGAATTGCTGTTGATTCGACGGGCAGTCCTTCGAGAAGGGTTCCCGCCTTGTTTGGATCGTTGTCTAGAAAGCCGAGCGCATCCAGTTCTTCTCGGTGTTTTCTTAAAAACCGAACTCCGCCAAGGCTGGCGCCGAATATCCAGGTTCGCGGTCGGTCGGTAGTAGAAGTTTCATCGTCTGGGCGCCCTATAGGGGTAAATTTCGATTGGGAGCCTCCGATTAGTTCGCGTACCAGATTCTCCCCATCAAGGTTAAGGATGCTCGCTCTGTCGAATATTCTCTTGAGTGCCTGCACATCCTGGACGCTGATTCCGAATCGGATTCGCAAAATGTAAGACTGTGGATGGTCAAATCTTATAAGAGCCTCTTCGTTCTGGTAGTAGGCTTCCTCTTCCCTCGCACAAGTCGCCAAAATCTCGATACGCTTAAGCCAAGTATCAGGATTGCTCTGAAAGAACGCGACGGCAATTGCCGACCAGTCGAGCGCTGCTGTCTCATCCGAATCTGCTACTGCAGTATCCACCTTTTCCAGTAGTTGCGCAGCAGTAAGCGTCGGGTCTCGATCAATGCGCCGAGTCAGTGTCTCGAAGGCGCGTTGAATAGTCTCAAACCGATCGTCCTCCCAAATGAACAGTTCCACGTCGTTCGCCCCGGGCCAATTTCTTCCCGGGCGAAAGCCGGAACGTTCGGCCATTTGGTTTAAGCAGGCAGCGTGGGCCCCGTTTGAAAGCACTTTGAAATAGAGATAGGGAACGCGATTGCCGAGGTAGCTAAGAGATGATGGCCCGTTGTTGATCATCAAATTGACATGGGCACTTTGATAAAGCGCGGTCCTGAGTTCCAAATTGAAACAAGCCACATCGAAAGTCAGAAATTCGTCGAAGCGGGAATCGTTTTCCAACACGCGGTCCGTGTCGCGAAGAAAGACGGGAGCGTAGATCTCTTGATTCAGATTCGAGGCGAATCGAAGCCAGGCTTCCGTATTGCAGTTTCGGTCAGTATTGTATCGAGCGTCTCGAAGCGTAATAGTGACGACTTTTCGTTTGCCGCTGAATTCGTGCATCCATGATTCTACATATTCGATAGCTTGTTCGGAGGCGTAGAGGCGCCGGATCGCGACGTTGGGCTCCTGTACGAAGATTCGGTGCGAGTAGCGAGCAAGCGGTTCTTTCAATCGATAACCTTCTGGATAGATACGATTGGACTTTTTCGATAGAAATGGTTTCGCCTCCTCTCTACGGCTAAGCAAGTGAATGCTCGCGTGAGGGCAAAACGATTGAATGGCTGGCAAAACGATTTGCCGCAATCGCCAGCGATAGTTTTCCTCGCTATAGTGAATTTTCTTATCGCCTGTCAGCGAGCCTTTGGAGTCGGGGACAAGTACGATGCGCAGCGACTTGATTCCAGAAGCATCGAAGGCGCCGAGTGCCATCGAGACGAAATGAACTACGTCAAAGGCGCAGGGGGTGACCTCGAAATCGTAGATGACGGTGAATGTTTCGTTTGGTCCAGGCATGTTGTCTTGCTTAGGGAATTGAGGCGTCTGCTGGTATGACGCAACCGGCGAAGATCATCCCGCTTTCGCCGCACATAAATCGAACTGCCTTGGCGATGTCGTCCGCTCTTTGGAAAGATCCACTGCTTTGACCTCGTTCAACTGCTTCGGCCTTTGCTGGATCTGCTATCTGTTGACGATCCCAGTAGCCGTCGTATCCAGAAACTGCAGCAGGCATAATGCCGCAAAGAGCGATCCCGGATTTCGCGAGTTTGCGACCCTCGCTCTTGATGTATCGGTTTAGGGCGGCTTTAGCGGCGGCATACGGTGGAAACGCGTTGCCATGCTCTGCTGCAGAGGAGGATACGTGGACGATCCGACCGAATCCGGCGCTTATCATCGATGGGATAAGCCAAGCGTTGATCTCTGCTACGATCGATACGTTCAATCTGTAGTTTTCGGTCCAGCTATCGGTTTCGTTCGCGGCGCGTATCGATCCTCCAAGCGCTTGAACTACGATCTCGCATGAGGAGGTTTCGAGAAGCCGATTTTTGAGTTTCGCTCTGCCCTCGGTAGTATCGAGGTCGCAGGTCAAGAATTGGATCAACTCGGAATCCAGGTTGGCTAGCAGCTCTGGCGGGGGTGAGGAACGTCCGATCGCGAGAACCTGGTGGCCGTTTTCGACGAACGCTTTGGCGCAGGCGAACCCGATGCCACGCGTTCCACCGGTGACAAGTACTTTCTTCGTTTCTGGCGATTTGCTCATGGACTTAGGGGCGGAAGGTCGCGCGGCGAATGATACCGACAAGCTTGAAGAAGATATGGGCCAGCCACAATGCAGTTCCGATTCGGAACTGGACCCAGGAGCTGTTGCTTGCCGCATCTTTTCCCGCTAGAAATTCGCGCGACACTATCTCGATCTTGGAGCTTTTCACGCCTAGCTCCAGCAGTTGCTTTGTTATGGCGTCCGAATATTGGCTAGCGATTACGATGGAGTCGAAGCGCATCGCGACCGCGGCCTCTGGAGCGACGATGTCGTAACCGAGGAAGCTTGTCCCTTGCTTTTTAGGATCGTTGTCGACGAAGGCGGCTACGCTCTCGCCTTTTTCCAGCAGTTTAAGAAAGCGTTTGCCTCCCAATCCGCAACCGAACACGACGACAGTCTTCATTTGGCTGTCCTTAGCGACACGTCTGCTGCGCGGTGCATACGGTCAAGGGTCTCTTCGAGAGATTCCTGGCGTTTGTTAGTAGGGCGAGCGTTGTTCCGCATCGCTTTCTCGAGCAGGGCGATGCGTTCGGTTGAGGATGTAGAGATGGTTAACCACCCATCTTCGACTGCCTGAGGAAAGATGTCCCGGGCGACTTCCATTGTCGAAACGCTTCGGATGTCGAATTCGATGGCCTCGAGAATCGTGGAAGAGTAGCCGGTTAGCAAGGAGCGTGTTCGCTTGAGCAGAAGATAGAGCGGCGCGTTTGTAGGAAGCTCGACGATCGCGTTTGCGATTCCGAGCTCCTTCAGTTTCTCTTCCATTGCAGGGATCATATATCGTTCCAGAGGATGCATGCGAATCAGCCACTGCCAGTTTTTCGGGGCTGAGGCGATTGTCTGAAGCGTGTCGTCCACATCTTTGATGCGATATTGAGGGAGGGCCATGACGACAGGGCCTTTTGAGGCGAGCGAGTCGATGGAGGTAGCCTCGTCGCGAAACTTCGATTCAAGCTCCTGCGAATCGTCCCTCCATTTTCGCAGCAGAGGGTTTCCGCCCACGAATGGCTTGTGGGTCGGTAGCGAGGAGGACCATGAGTCGAAGGTTTGCGATTCGCTTTCGCTCCAGGTCCAAAAGAAGCTGGGAAGAATCTTGTATCCTGTAGCTGGGCGCTTGGTCCATCTGCCATAGGCGTGGTGGCAAGGATCTTGGCGACCGTGTGGCAATTCGACGCAGGGTATGCCGAGTTCGCGACAGGCGGCCGTGTAGCTCCAGCCCCAGAAGTTATAGTAAAGCACTGAATAGGCGATTTTCGGCTGGATGCGGCGTAGAATACGAACCCAAGTCTTCTTGGCATCCGCGACCATCGCCGCCATCCGCATGCATCTGTGTTCGTCCAAGTAAAGAACGGCTTTCGTTTCCGCGCGTACGGTGTCGTAGAATCGTGCCAGTGGTTCCAGTGGCGAGAGGCGTTGCCGGACAGGGGGGGATCTGTCGTTTAGTCGGCCAAGCCAGTTAAAGAATGGCTGTGTCAGATAGATCGATGGGTTGGTTCTCGGCAGATTGTCAAGATTTCGCAGTGGCTCGAAATGCTCGCATCGCACGCCCACCCGTTTGTATGCGTCGATCAGCGGGTCGCAAATTCGGTGGTAGGAACGATCTTTGTGCGGCATTCTCGTTGCGGAGTCGCCGAGAAACACGACGTCTGCCTTCTTGGATGGGATGACGCGTGTCTGCCCATCATGGAGAGAAGCCTTTAGATATCCCGCGAGATTGTCGACCTTCGCCGGCCAGCGTCCAAGAAGGGGTCTTGCTGTATTGGGATTTTGAGGACGTGGTGCGAGGAGATCGCCTTCCATGAGGTCCAGTCCGAGAAACGTTCGTATGATGGGCCATAGAGGAGTGCCTTCGTGTTCCCAGTCCTCTACATCGAATCTCGATTCGAGATCGTTTAGGTAGTCCATCGTATCAGCGGCTTTCATCTGGGGTGCTTTATCCTGAAGGTCCAGCGAGTGGGAAGGTCGCGTGTGGCGTATGGATCAGAGTGGGGTTCCAGCGTTCTCCAAGTCGAATCGTTCGATCTCGGGTATGGCAATGCCGGCGCAGTTTTCGCTTCTTTCGAGAATTCGATCGTATGCTCTTTTCACGATTCCATATTGAGGGTCGGCTATTCGAGACAGTTGATTCATTTGGTCAGCAGTCGTAGAGAATCCTGTCAGGCTTGCGGCGAAAGCAACCGCGGCAAACTGGTTGATTGGGAGAAGAGATGCATGGCGAGAGGTCAGGGTTGGATATAGTCTGTGAAGTTCTGAAAAGGAACTTCTAGCGTACGAGTGAAAACCTAGACTCAGACCCATGCATGCGTTTCGAAGTAACGTGTCTGAATGAACACCGGGTTCTCCGATGATGGATACGGGCTGAGGGGCTAGCAGCGCTTTCGCTTCTTCCATCAGCCCGAAAAACCAGAATTGAGAAGCTGCAGACTGTCGTAGTTCTGGAGGTAGGTTTTTCGTCAAAACCAGATCCATGGCTTTTTTGGTGTCGCCAAGACTCAGCATGCATTTCAAGGCTAGATTGAGCGTGAGCGGAGACTCGTGGCTGTTGCCCAGATCGTTCTGCAAAAGATTGAGCGCAAAGCGGAAATACTGAATTTCATCCTCGCTGCTCGCTAAAAAAAGAGCTTCCCAGCGCTTTTGAGATATCATCAATAGCGCGACTCGAGTATAAAGCCCACTGGCGTCGGGCAGCGCTGCATAGAAAGAGGTAGCGAGCTCCTTCGCTTGTTCGAACCTCCCTTTTGTCGAGAGTGTTGTGAGAACGGTTATCGCTCCTGATGTTGTAAGTCGATTGCTTTCAAGATCCCGTTTGACCCATGTGGTGATGTCGTCCGTACTTATTCGATCGGCGAGTTCGCAAGCTACTCTTGCAAAACCGTTCATGATGCCCGCGTCTTGGGCGATCATACTCTCTGTTATTGAAAGGGCATCTTCAATCGAGTTTAGCGTGGCTTTGGATTTAACTGATTCGAAGTGCAAGCCCCAGAGTTTCGGACCGTTTTCCAAGCTGTGTTCGTGCAGTTCTATACAGGCGCGTGCCAGACTGTGCAGGCT
The DNA here is from genome assembly GCA_028284635.1 of Pelagicoccus sp. Lineage (GTDB taxonomy): Bacteria > Verrucomicrobiota > Verrucomicrobiia > Opitutales > Opitutaceae > Pelagicoccus. Next base: position 65,881 of record JANQRJ010000067.1, on the reverse strand, counting down.
CTCGCTGGTGAGATTTGCGGGTTTGTAGTGCCAGAGCGCATAGGCGAATTGATGCAGGTATCCTTCGAATGGATTCGCGTACGCGGCTCCTTTTCGCAAATCGCTTTCAACCCGATCTCTGGCAATCTCGAGCCAGCTTGGAGCTACGAAGAAGATGCCGGCAAATTCCGAGTGCCAGATGTGGTTCTTGGCAAGGTAGGGAAACCAGGAAGCGTAGGCTTCAAGCGCGTGTCTAACTAGATCTTCGGTTAGGCGACTCGATTTGAGATTGTGAATCAAGTTGTATAGATATGTATGGAAAAGCGTGTATGATTTTTTATTTCCAATGAATCGATCAAAGCGATTCTCCGTTTTGACTAGAGCCCGATTTTCCCATTCTTCGACGTTGTTGATGGTGTCCGCTGCCCATCTGGGAGGAGGCGCTTCTCGGTATTTTGGAAAAGCTATTAGCTCCCACGCTTCGCATATTTCGAGAGTTCCGCTGAGGTATTCGACTATTTTTTCGACTAATGAGGCAATACTGTATCCATATATTGGAGTCTTGATTTCCGTCCGATTCTTCGAAAATCCAAGCAATGCAGTGGTAAATGGTCTCAGCTTTTGTTTAGGCGAATGTTTCGAGAGATTGTCCGATTTGTCTAGGGCGCCTAGTCGTAGTGGCGAGTCTGGGGGCTGGTCATCGATGAAAGCGCAAAAAGGCAGATAGCGCAGGGGTGAGCCTTGGGTCGGTTCGAAGGAGAACGGGATTGCATTGCGTTTCTGGATACGGGCGATGGTGTGGTGTTCGTCTAGAAGGGAGTCGCCGGTGTCAGTGTAGTGATCGGAAGCGGGAAGACATTCGAAAGCGTCGATGCTTGAAAGCGTTTCGAAAAAAAATCGATTCTCAAGCGGTTTCGAATCGGCGCGGTTGGTCCCAATGTTGTGAAAGCAGATTCTTGTTGGCCCTTCTTCGAAGGGTGACGAGTCGATTGGAGGAAGCCAAATCCAGCGCGCGAGGGTTGCTCGCGATATCTTCGCTGTTTCCAGTTCCCCGGGAAGAAACGGGCTCAGAATATAGTGATTGGCAGTGAGCTCGGGTATGGCCGCGCAAAGGCGATCGGTGTGAATATATAGATGGATCGTTTCGGTTCGCGATGGGTCCGGTTCGTAGTCCTCGATGGGCAACAGAACAATCGATCGACTTGTTGAACGCTGGGCAGTCTCTTCGATAAATGCGGCAACGGAGGGGGGAAGGCTCGGCTTGCGGAGTCGAGGATCGATGCGAATTTTCTGCGCGGAGTCTTTGGACACGTTCTAGCGAGGATCCGAGCTTGGAGTGATGCAGAGCGCGAACAGGTAGTGAGCCATTTTGCTGAAGCCGGTATGGACGACTTCGTCGTTCATGGAAAACAGGAACACGTTCTGGAAATGACGTTCCATAGTCGTCTTGAAATCGTCGCCGCTTTTGCAATTCACGTGTCCTTCCTTGCTTGGGAGCGAAGCGTAGATTTGGGATTCGAGGGACGGCATTCCCAATATCAGTACACCCTGGTCGGTGAGCGAGCTCGCAATATTCTCCAGGAACGCATCCTCACGCTCTGGAGGAATGTGTTCGAATACATCGCAGGCGAAGGCCGCGTCGTACGGCTTGGCGGCTGGGAGCGGACCGGCTATCAGGTCATGGGTGGCGAAGTGGATATTCGGCCGTTTCGGCAGTCGCTTCTTCGCGTCCGCGATAAAAAGCGGATCGAAATCGTAGGCGTCGAGCTGTCCCACTTCTTTGGCGACGATTGGCGTACCGAAAGCGTCGGCACAGCCGATTTCCGCGACTCTGGCTTTGCCTGAGAGCAGCTTGCTGACGAACTTGTATCGGGAAAGCAGAAACGTGAGTCGCTTCGGATCGTCTCGATATACCTGACTGCTCATGTAGCCGAAGGTGGCGCGTTTTTCCGGCGATTCGTTGTCTAGAAGAAACTGGTACTGTGGCTCCTTGGTGTTGTTCGGGTCTTGCATGAGGGCGCGTCAGTTTTCAGGCATGTCCTGGTAGCGATTCAGAGTGGACAAATCGGAGAGAGGAAGCGAAAAGCGACTTTCTTTCGTTGGGAAGCGTTTTGCAACGTTTGAAGCGATCCTGGAAGGAAGTGGGATTGCGAGACTGGCTCCCTTTGTGATTCCGTTCTTGTCGACTCGACTATCGGGGTTCGGACGTGGGAGAGTTCGACGTCTAATGGCTTGTGGCTAGAAGTTCAGCAGCGACATGCCGCCATTGAGTAGTTTCGTTTTCGATACGCATTCGGTGTTTCCTACGATTTTGACGGCTTGGGCGCCGGCTAGTTGACCGAGGAAAGTCCCGAGTTGGATTGGGAGGTCGGCGCGAGCTGCGAGTGAGACGAGTGAGAAGAAGGCGTCTCCCGCGCCGATTGTATCGACGACTTGTTCTTCGAGACGCTGGCATTCGGCGCGATTGCCGAGGGAGTCGATGCCGATGGCGCCGTTGGCGCCTTGAGTCAGCCAGCTCATGTGACTGCCGAGTTGGGAGTTGAGAGAGCGTAGGTCTTCGTCGGGGTCGAGCTTTCGCTTGCCTCGGTCGAGCATGAGTTCCTGTTGGTCGAGAGAGAAGGCGTTGGCGTGGCGGTATTGCTCGGAGATGAGATTGTAGCCGTGATTGTAGGAGTTCGTTTGACAGTTGAGGGCTAGAAACGGAGCTTCTGCTTGGATGAAATCGCGGAGGCGTGGGGTCATGAGACCGTGGCCGAAATCCGAGAGGACGACTAGATCGTAGCCTTTTATATCGGCGGCGAGTTTTTCGAGAAGCCTGTCTTCTGTAGGTGTATTAGCGTATTGGGGATCGATATAGTTAATAGAGAAGAGCTTTCCGAGCTCCTGGCTGCGCTTGGTCGTTTCAACGAAGCGTTGCTTGACAATCGTGGTGAACGAAGGGTCTCGGATGACGAGGCCGTTGGTCTCGGGTAGTTGATTTCCAACGACGTCGTCTACCCAGGATTCGCCTCCTAAAAGGGTGGCTAGATGGGCGTGCGGGCAGAATTCCTTTATATGTCGATAGATGGCGAGCGTGCCGCCGAGTTGCAGGCTGTCTTTGCTGTAGAGTCCGGAGAGTATCCGGTTTTTGGAGGTGATGCCTTGGATGTTGACGTACGTGTATTTGTCGAAGATGGAATCGCCTAGTACGAGTACCTTGAGTTTCGAGAAGTCTTCGACGATTTTCCTGAATCTATCGGGCGGAAAATCTTCGGCGATTTGGCGGCAGACTTCTTTGGCGTCTTCCGATACGTGGGAGAAATTGTTGTTTATAAGCTTGGTGGAGCTGAAAACGATCGAGCCTAGATAGCGCATTTGGCCGCCAAGCCTTTCGACTGTGGCGACATCGTCGGCGATGTTGCCGGTCACGTCGTTTGCGTGGTCCTGATACTCTTTGCCTTTGCAGTAGTAATCGGGCTGGACGCATTCTATGGCTTCGACTGCAGCGGCATAGGGAATGATGATAACGTAGTCCACGCATTCGAGGGCGGCGAGCGACTTGGAGCGAAGTTCGTCGTCGAAGAAAGGGCGGCCTGGGCCTTTGTTAACGAACTTCTCGCTGGTGAGCGTCACTACCAGCACGTCCCCCAGGGCTCGAGCCTCTTCGAAATGGACGATATGGCCTGGATGGATGAGATCGAAGGTTCCGTGGCATTGGACGATCCGCTTGCCTTGGCCTTTGAGGGCTTGGATCGACGCGGGAGCCGACTCGAAGGAGAGAATTTTTTCTTTGGCGGCCATCCTATGCTGTGTGGCTGTAGTGGAGTTGCGATGACGAAATGCTGTCTATCCATTCGTCGATCCAGGCGATTGTTTCGGAGATGCCGTTTTCGAGAGATATTCGATCGGTCCAAGAAAACCTGCTGCGGGCGGCGGAACTGTCGAGCAGGTAGGCGTGGTCTTTTCCGGGGCGCTCTGGAGCGATCTCAGCGATGTCTTCCAGCGGTATATCGAGTTGTTGGCAGACGAGTTTGGCGAGTTCCTTGATGGATATGTATCGGTCTGTGGAAAGGTGGAACGTTTCGCCGGGTGTAGCATTTTCCATTATGGCGAGGGTGGCTGCGGCGACATCGCGAATGTGGATGAAGCTGCGCACGGAAGCGCCGCCTCCGTGTAGCTGGAGTTTTTGCCCAAGTCGGGCGCACAGTATGACGCGGGGGATTATGCGATAGGGCTGTTGGCCGGGGCCGTATACGTTTGCTGCTCTGGTCCAGACCACGGGGAAGTCGTACTCCTTTTGGAATGTTCTTAGATGGATGTCGCAGGCGGCGCGGGAGGCGGCGTATGGGGTTGTGGGATTCAGGGGGGCGTCTTCTTGAATGGTTCCTGTGGTGTCGCCGTAGACTTCGGGGGTGGATATGTGCACGTATTTCTTGATGCCGTCGGTCTTTCTGAGAGCTTCGTGTAGGGCTACGTTTCCGAGCAGGTTCGTATTGTAGTAATCGAGCGGATACTGCCAGCTTTCGGCGACCATGCCGAGGGCGGCAAAGTTGACGATGTACGGTATTTGGAAATCTGTTACGAGGCTTGCTATCGAATCGCTTTGCGAGCGGAGGTCGAGTTGATGGAAGCTGAAGGCGTCATTGGGTCCGGACCATTTGTAGGGGAGATAGCAGGCTTCGGGCTCGGGAGAACGGCTGACTCCGGTGACTTGCCATCCGTTTTCAAGGGCTTGGGCGACGAAGCTGGCTCCGGAGAAGGAGTTGCTTCCAATGACGAGCAAATGTCGTTTGGGGGCAGCGGATAGCGGCATCGGTTGAGACGTGGATTTTGGGTCCTCTTATTTCAATTTCGATTGTTGGCGAGGACGTAGAGGAGGGCTAGGGTTGGTGCGGCGGGGTTTTACAGGGGATTAGCAAGTGGAGGCCATTTTGGCTCGGAGGTGACGAGTAAGTATGTGGCCGACGGTTTGCTGGAGGTCTTCGGCGATCTGCATGTCGTCGATTTCGAAATGGATGGGAATATCGGCGAGGCCTTTGCATTCGCCGCCGTCGAATCCTAGTATCGCGGCTGTTTCGACTCCTAGTTCCCTGGCTTTTTGCAGAGCGGCTACGACATTCGGAGAGTTGCCGCTGCCTGAGAGGGCCAGCAAGAGGTCGCCAGCATCGGCATGGGTCTCCAACTGGTGAGCGAAGACGTTCTCGTAGCTGGTGTCGTTTGCTAGGCAGGTAAGGATGGAAGCGTTGTCGGTGAGAGAGATGGCTCGAATGGCTTTCCCTTGCGGTCTTGCCCCGTAGATGAAGTCGTTTGCGAGATGGGTGGCGTTGGCGGCGCTGCCTCCGTTGCCGCAGAGAAATACGCGTTTTCCGTTTTGCCATCGTTTGTGAATCGCTTGAGCTAGCGGCTCGAGCTGACTCCAATCGTATGAGGCGAGAACCTGGGCTATCTTCTGGGCGTAGGCGTGAAAGGGAGACGAGGTCATTTGCTTGGAGCGAGCCAAAGTCCGAAAGACTTCTTTGGCAATGGATAAGGGAGTCTTCGCCTTGCTTTGTTTGGGTCGTTGGAAAGAGTTCCGTCTGTGTCTAGCTTGGCCGTGATGATTGTCGCCCGCAATGCTGCTGCAACAGTGGCGGATGCGGTACGTTCGGTTCTAAATCAGCCGATCGACGAGTTGTTGCTAGTGGATGACGGCTCGACAGACGACACTGTGTCGCTCGCTCGTAGTCTGGATGATGGGCGTCTGCGGATAGTCGAAGTGGCCAAGCGCAGTACGCTAGGTCATGCTCGTGCGGTTGGTCTGGCGGCCCTTCGTTCGGAGTTCTGTCTTTTGCTGGATGCGGATGACGAATTTTTGCCGGGGCGGGTGGAGCGCTTGAAGGGTCTTCTACAGGGCGTGGACTTTGTGGCGGACGAGGTCGAGCTGGTCGATGGGATTTCGGGCAATCCGATTCGGAGCCTGTCGATCCCGGCTTTTTTGGACGAGCCGCCGGGTTTGTTCCGCTTGTTCGAACGCAACTATCTGCCGGGCATCGGGCAGATCGGGTTTCGGGTGGAGTTCATGCGACGGATTGGCTACGACGCCTCGGCTCATGGGGTTGAAGACACGGATTTCGTACTCAGGGCTTTGCTCGCCGGAGCTCGCTATCGGCTGGTCCGCCAACCTGGCTACCTGATGCGGCATTTCTCAGGCAGCGTCTCGCGGAATCGCGAGCGTCAAGCGTCTGAACTGGCGAGAGTGCTTGGCAATCACGACTACGCTGAAATTGGAGAGCGTTGGCGGGCGGCCGGAGCGTCGAACCGCGTCACCCAGTGGGGCTTGTTGAGTCTGGCGGTTTTCAGGCGAGACTACTCTCGAGCTGAGGCCTTTTTGGACGCTTTAGAGCTGGGATCAGACGGTCAGGTGTTGGAGCCGGACGGGCCATGCCCACTGCCTGAGGCATGGCGGCTGAGTTTCTTTCGAGGAACGTTGATTTTGCTTCGCGATGGGTCGGCAGCTGAAGCGGCGAGCTTTTTGGGGCGCGCCATGGAAGTTGCTGAAACGGCGGAGACTCTGAACAACCTTGGCGTATCCTTTTGCCGGTTGGGACGCGTAGCGGAAGCGGAAGCAGCCTTTGTCGAGGCTTTGACGTTGAGGCCGGACTACTCGGATGCGAAAGCAAATGTCGCATCTCCGGAGAAAGCTGTTCGAGTGACGGCTTTTCCTTTGCGGCGCGAACCTTCTCGGTCGGAGTATAGCTAGAGGGCGCTTTGAAAAATCGATCCCAGTCGCTATCTCGTTTCATTTCCGCTCTAAATGGGTTTTCTCTTCTCGATAAACCTCTGGTTCACTTCGACTCGCAAGCCACCTTTTGATCTGGAAATGAAACTTCGGTTGCTCGGGGGGAATTTTTTCAAAGCGCCCTAGATATTCTTATTGTTGATGTTCAATGGCTTGAGGATGTGGTCGCGAGTTTGGCCTAGGCTTTGCTTTGTTGGGTCTTGTGAGTAAAACTAAGAGTTTTCGGCAGCGTATTGCCGCCTGGTGGGCGTTATTTGCCGGGCTGCAGTCTCTGTCGAGGCATGGTCCATGCACATAGTCGGATCCATAATCGCTCGTTTGGGCAGCAAGAGGCTGGCCTACAAGAACTTGCTGCCGTTTGGCGGGAGGCCGCTGGTGGGGTGGGGGATAGAGATTCTGCGTCGGGCGAAGCGGGTGGACGAGATCGTGGTCTCGACGGAAAGCGAGCTGATCGCCAGAGTGGCGTTGGACTTCGGGGCCACCGTGTTGCGGAGGCCGGTGGAGCTGGCGGGAGACGAGGTGCCGTCGATTCCGGTCTTCCAGCATGTCGTGGAGCATCATCCGTGCGACGTCCATGTGAATTTCAACATCAACTTTCCGCTCTGTCAGCCGGAGGTGATCGATCGGGCGGTGGAACTTGCGGTCGAAAACGGCGAGGCTCTCTCAGACCCGTATGCAGCCTGGGCTCAGACGGTAGAACGCCTGGCGAACTACGAGGATCCTTATGGCATTCCGTCGGCAATGGGCAGTCGGTTCGAAGATGACCGCGCGGGCTCGGTCGATGTGCACGCCGAAGGGGATTTGCTCGAAACTTATCGCATCGCTCAAGGCCTTCGACCTGAGGGGCTTCCAGAAGGCTTTTGATGGCGTGAACTACTCAAGTATGGCCCGAAAACTACCGATAAAAAGGACGCGTGCCCGAGGGAAGTTTTACTCGGTCGCCCAGATGCCATGACCTCACGAATCGCTTTTCATCCGCTTTGCTTGGCCTTTGCCTGGCTTTTGGCTTGCGTTGCTCCTGCCCAGGCGGAGCCGGAGATGCTTGCTCTCGCCCACGGTCACCTGCGTGCCAAGACTCGCGTGTTCATGCCGAGTCCTTTGTATTCTCGGGATGCCAAACCGAAACAGGAGATGCCTGAGCCTTCTGAGGCGACCGAGGGGATGGTGCATGCATCGGAGTCGGAGGTGATGGAGTCCAAGGTGGCGGGGCCGGAAATTGCGACAACCGAGTCGCCGGAATCTGAGATGGCAGAGCCTGAACCGGAGGCTGTGCTCGAGGTGGAGATGCCTGCTGTCGAGATGGATTTCGCCGAAGTGGGTCCTGAGGCCGAAGAGCCGTTGCCCGTCGATGAGGAGTTGCCTGTCGAGAAGGCCGTCTACGAGATGAAGGATTTCAGAGTCAGGACCGGCAAGCATGTGCACCCGGTGTCTCGCTTCGGCAGGGGACTGAGCTCTGCGACGAAAAAGGGAGCTAGACTTGGCGCTGGACTGCTCTTGATAGGGAGATCTAGGGAGAAGGAGATGGTTCGCTCGGGCTATCTGGCTTTCGCGGCGCCCAATGTCTTGCGATTCTCCGACGACCAGGAGATTAACAATCGCCCACCGGCGCCTGCTCTGCCCGAGTTCAACATCGTGGGCAGCGAGCACATGCCCTATCTGGTTGAGAGCGCCCTGCCCGAGGATGCGATGAACGATCTCGACATGCTCGCGGAGATCGTGGTCGAGCTGGAACCGCATACCGTTCTCTCCGGCAAGATAGATACCAGCCGGGCCTATGCGGAGGAGCGCATCGAGAATTTCGAAGTGGACGAGCCGCGTTCCACCGCCTTGCGGCCTGAGGAGGTGCTGATCTTCTTCGAGTCGAATGGGGTGAACTCCAACACCAATGCGATCATACCCTTCGCTCCTGCAACTCCATCCGCCGAAACCATAAAGAGCTCGGCCAAGTTTTCCAAGGAATGATGAGTAATCAATTTTTGAATACGATTGCCGTGATAGCTGCCTTGCTGGCCGCGTATCCGCTTTTCGGATCTTCGCCTGACCATGCTTCGCCTCCTGAAGATGAGGACGTCGATCTTGAGGCGTTCGATGCCTTGCGAGATGCCAGTCTGATCCTGGTGGAACCGGCGAAGGAGATGGATCCGGAGTTGGCTACGGAGCAGGTTCTTCGGTTTCTCGATGCGGGGGTGACGGAGTGGAAGGGCGGTGACGTCGAGTTCGCCGAACGCTACTTTGCGGCGGCCTTGGGCATACCGACCGACGTGCCGGAAAAAGAGGTGGTTCTCGCCAAGATGGCCAGGCTCTACAACGAGGCGGGCATGTTTCCGAAGGCGGCTGCGGTCTACGAACGCCTGGCCATGGAGTTTCCCGACAGTCGTCGTCTACCCGAGGTCTATATGGAGGTGGGCGATATCTATCGGAAAATGGGGGCCTCTGAGCTGGCGATATCGAAGTACTACATGGTTCTGAACGTCTCGCTGAACGTGTCCTTCGACCAGCTGGAGAAGTATCGCGAGCTTTCGCTCGACGCTCGTATAGCGATCGCCGAGACGCACAAGGAACGCGAGGAGTATCAGGAATCGTTCCGGCTTTACGAGAGCATCTTTCGCGTCGATCTCAAGCCGGTGCAGCGTCTGCGGGTCCATTATCGGATGTGCTATCTGCTCTACGAGCTTGGCAGCTTTCAGCAGGCGGTGTCTCAGCTGAAGCTGTTTTTGGAAGAGTATCCAGAAAGTCCACACAATCCGGAACTGCGTTACTTGCTGGCCAAGTCGTACGAGCAGCTCAATCGCAAGCCCGACGCCTTGCGCGAGGTGGTGAGCATCCTGCAATCCCAGGCGAACGTGAAGATCGGCGACCGTGGCGAGGCGGACTACTGGAAGCAGCGCACGGGCAACGAGTTGGCGAACGAGTTCTACGCCAAGGGCGACTTCCGCAGCGCCCTGACCATCTACCAGTCTCTGGCTCGCTATAACGGCTCGCCCTCCTGGCGTTGGCCGGCTATTCACCAGATTGGCCTGTGCTTCGAGCGACTGGGGCTTCCGGAGAAGGCGAAGCTGGCCTACAAGGAAATCCTAGATCCCGAGGGCAGCGATCCAATCGACGAGTCGACGCTCGGACAGGATTTGCTGGCCTTGCGTCAGATGGCGAAATGGAGGCTTGAACACTTGAGCTGGGAGGACGATCTTCTGGCTCGTCTCCAAGTTCTCAAGACGCCCAAGCGCTAGCAACCTCTTCTATCTGCCCATGGATTCCGAAAAAGCCGAAGTGATACTTCGCGAGCATGTCCGCCTGTGTTCGGATCTGCACGAGCTCTTCATCGAAGAGGGCCGCATCATGCGGGCTACTGGGCAGCCGCCTGGCGAGGAGTTTCTCGAGAAGAAGCAGGCTTTCCTGCCGGTTTTGGACAAGGGGCTGGAGCTGCTTCAGCAGATTGGCGAGGATCCGCAGCGCTTTTCCCCAGGCGTTCGTTCCTTGGTCAAGGAGTGCCGGGACAAGATCATGAAGCTCATGATGCTGGATCGGGAAAACGAGCGTCTGCTGCTCAAGACCTCTTTGCCGCCAAAGATGAAGGAGGCGTATGCGAAGGTCGGTCCGGGCCAGTTGGCCAAGGCTTACGGCCGCTACGCCAAGTAGGTATCGACTTTTTGGGTACTGGGCGCTGGGTGTTTGGCGCTGGGAGAGGGCGGACGGTCTACGCTTTTCTGCTCATCGAGAGTCCCACGACGCAGATGTCGTCCTTGGTTAGCTCTTGGCCGAGGCTTTCGTGCAGTTCCTGCAGGAGAATGTCTAGCTGGTCTTCGATGGGTTCGTTCGACGTCTTGCTTGCCGCGGCTACGAGACCTTCTCGGCCGAAGCTGGCGCCGTCCGGTCGCTGCTGCTCGAGGATGCCGTCGGTGAAGAGGTAGATGCGAGTCTCCTCGTCGAGGTCGAAATGGGTCTCCTCGAAGAGTTCTCCGGTTATCAGGCCTAGGGCGGCTCCGGGATCGTTGATCGGGCAGTCTTCGACGATGAGACGGTCGCTTGTCTTTCGCTTGAGGATAGGCGCGGGGTGTCCCCCGCTGGCTATGCTGGCCTTGCCGTTTTCGAGGTCGAGAATCATGTAGGCGGCGGTAACGAAGCGGGGAAATTCCTCGTCTGCCGCCAGCTCGATGAGGGTTTCGTTGAGATGCTGGAGGGCCTTGGAGGGACTTTCGAGGATGTCTGGGATCTCCGACATGAGGCCGCGGATGAGCATCGTGACGAGGGCAGCTTTGACGCCATGCCCCATTACGTCGCAGACGAGAATGCCGACCTTGTTTTCGTCGACGGGCAGCAGCTGAAAGAAGTCGCCTGCCAAGTGATGGCTGGGATTGTAGAGGTAACTTGCCCGTAGCGACCACCTGTCGCTGGTTTTTGAATACACGTGCTTGTCGTCGAAGCCCATCGACATGAGCTGTTCCTGAAGCTGGCGCGCGACGGTGAGCTCCTCTTCGTATTGTTCGCTTTTCTCCTGAAGGGTTTCCTTGACCTGTTTGGCTAGCTCTTCGGCCTTTTTCTGCTCGGTGATGTCGAGCGACATGCCGACAATGCCTTCAATCCCGCCCGCGTCGTTGCGCAGGGGGACTTTCGAGGTGAGGATCCAGCGGTTTCCTCCTAGGAAGCTCTGGTCGTACTCGAGCTTGTTGATGACGGGGTCGCCGGTTTCGATGATGCGGAGGTCCTCGGCGATGACGCGGTCGACTTTGGGACCGGTGACGAGCTCGCTCATGTGCTTGCCGCTGAATTCGATGTCGTCGGAGACGCCGAGGCGGTCGCGGTATTCCTGATTTACGAGGAGGTAGTGGCCTTCTCGGTCGCGGAGAAAGAGACGGCAGGGGAGGATCTGGATGATGGCTTCGAGCAGCCGACGGTGGCGTTGGACTTCCTTTTCGGCATTCTTCTGCTTGGTTATGTCGCGGGAGAGGCCGAAGGTGCCGCAGATCTCCCCGTCGTTGTCGTAGAGGGGCAGCTTCGAGGAGATGACCCAGACGTCGGTTTCGCCGAAGAGGTTGACTTCCTCTCGGAAGCTCCAGCCTTCGCCGGTGCGAATGATCTCCTGCTCGGCTTCGAATTTCTTTCTGGCGGACTTGGGGGTGAAGTAGTCGAAGTCGGACTTGCCCACCATTTCCTCGGGGCTTTGGGCTCCGAAGTGGGAGGCCATAGCTTCGTTTACGCAGATGAAGCGGCTTTGCAGATCCTTGAAGTAGACGTAGTCGGGCAGCGATTGCATGAGCTGCTGGAAGAGCTGGGTGGCAATGCCTTTGTCCTCGCCGACGAGGCTTCGCTGCTCCTCGACGCCGCCGCGGTTGTAGGCGGCCTCGAGAATGCGGTCGATGTCGCTGCGACTGAGCTTGAGTGGTTCGGCTTTCCGGGCTCGTTCGAGCGAGAGGCCGGCCTGGGAGAGGACCTCTTCGAGAATTGAGTCGGCTACCTGCATGCCGAAAATTGGAATAGGTGGAGCGAAAAGTCGAGAGGGAGAATACGCGTACGCGAAAAAGCGGACCGAACGTATTCGGGCCGCTGATACGGAGAAATGGACTTTTCGGACCGCGAGAGCGAGCTAGCCGGCGGCGAGTCCGCTGCTTTGCGAGGATTCCACGACATGCACGAGCTCCTTGATATTGAAGGGCTTGGCGAGCGTGGCGACGAGGTTGGGGTACTTGAAGTGGCGAGCCTCGTCGTGAAAGCCGGAGATGATGATGAACTTGGTCTTGATATTCTGCCAGCCCGAGAGGAACTCGAGGACCATCTCGCCGGATAGGCGGGGCATCTTGAGATCGAGCAGGACTACGTCGAACTGGTGGTTGGGGTCCGAGAGCACGGACACGGCGTTGTGTCCGTCACAGAGTACGGATACGTCGTGCTCTTCTCCGAACACGGTGTAAAGGAGGAGTCGAATGGCGGGATCGTCGTCTACGATTAGGATTTTCATTTTCCGAAAGCCGAGTGGCGGTTACTTGTTTTTACAATCGGCTGAGCGGCTGGATTCTTGGACCGAATATCTGGGACTTGGCGGGATTTAGCGGTCTTCTTACGCTTGTCTAGTTCTGGCCGGAGAGGCAGGGGCGGCTTGCCTTCGGCAGAAGGGGCGAGGTGAACTCGCCGGCGTTGAAGAGAGTGTTGTTGAGTTTGCCGTAGTACTGCTGGATCTCGCTTTGCATGCAGCGCGCGGACTCGCGGATCACGCCGATGTCGGACGGCTCGACCCAGTACTTTTCGGAGACGGACTGGAGGAACTCGACCTTTTCGGCGAGGCTGGCAATGGCGTCTAGACTGGCCTTGAGCATGTCTCTCTCATTGAGGGAGAGCGGTGGCTGGGCGTCGCTTTGGGCGAGCTTGCCTCGTTCGAAGGTCAGAGAGCGCACGGTTTCCAATAGATTGCGGTAGTTGAAGGGCTTGGGGAAGATCTTGTTGGCCCCGAGCTTGCTGAAGCGCTCCTCGGTCTGGGGGCTGAGGTAGCCGGTCAGGACGATGACGGGCATCTCGGGGTGCGCGAGCTTGATGGCCTCGATGACCTGCAGGCCGTCCTTCTTGGGGAGATGGTAGTCGAGGATGACGAGATCGTTGCTGGCGTTGAGTCCTTTGTCTATGCCGTCGGCTCCGTTGTCGGCCTCCTCGATCTCGAATTCTTCCTTGAGGACTTCGCGCATCACCATGCGCAGGGCGGGGTCGTCTTCGACGAGCAGTACGTTCTTTTTCATCCTAGTTGTTTTCCAGCGCGGTGTGGCTGATCTGGTATTGGTTGGCGATTTGGCGTATTTGGTGGACGCCGTTCATCTCGGTTCCTGCGAAGAGGATGGCGAGGGGCTTGCCGGCGAGAGATCGTATGGGAAACTTGGCTCCTTCGAGCCAGGTCTTGCCCCAGGCGAGAGTGACGAGTTCGCGGGTGAGGAAGGCTGGCTGGCAGCTTTGCGTCACATATCTGTCGATGGATAGAAAGGTAGCCTGGTCCTCGAGCCAGAAGATGGGGGGAGAGGACTGCTTGCTGTTCGAGAAAGAGGGTTGCTTGAGGGTGAGGAGCTTTCGTCCAGCCTTGTTGAGGTAGAAGATGTCCTCTCGGGTGAAGTAGGCGAAGACGCTCAGCTCAAGCTCCTCGAATGGCCTGATGTCGGCCTGGAGCAGCTGTCCGGGCTCGTCGAAGGAGCGGTCGATGGTGTCGATCGCTTCCGCGAGCGCTTCTGGGATTTCCGCTTCGATCGGCTTGGATTGGTCTAACATGGAGGGCTGGCCTGGGTGGGAGCGTTTTCCAGGCTTTTGCAATCGTCTGGACACGCTTGCGCTTTAGCGGAATTCGCTCATCGGCGTCCGCTTTTTTCTAAGCATTTGCGCGGAGTCAAACACCGCGTGGGCTGGGAGCGTGGCGTCTGTCTAGTTGGCGCCGACTGCGAGGGCCTTCTTGGCCTTCTCGAGCGACTCCTGAGCGCGCAGGATGCCGAGCTCGAGTTCTTTCTGCTCGATGGCAAAGGCGCCTTCGACCATCTCGAGGGCCCAGGCGTCGCGCCCGTCGTTGCAGCCGATGACGGCGGCTCCCCAGTTTGCGACGTGAAGGGCTCCGGCGAGGGCGCGATGCTCTTCGGGGGCGTTCATGGGCTCGTACTGGTAGCGGATGGGCTGGTGGACGTAGTCGGGAAATGACCACTCCTCCAGCATCTTCGATCCGGCTACCGCGTGATCGAAGCCGAAGGTCTTTTCCTCCGCCTTGCAGACGCTGAGGCGTTCGGTTTCGACCTTCTTGAAGACATTGACGTATTCTTCGCCGCAGCCGAGATGGAGGCCGAGCTTTCCGATATCGTGGAGCAGGCCGAGCGTGTAGGGCAGGCCTTCCATGTCGGTGTGGGTCTTGCCGATCTGGTCCATGATGAGGGCGACGGCGAGGCTATGCTGCCAGAGGCTGCCCTTGCCTATGTCCATGCTGGGGAGGGCTCCGTCGAGGTAGTCCCCGCTGGAGACGAGATTCACGATGCGGTAGACTTCCTTGATGCCGAGCATGGCTACGGCTTCGTTCAGGTCGGTCACGGGCGAGGGCGGGGAGTAGGCTCCGGAGTTGCTCAGCCGGAGGACGCCGGACGTGATGGCGGGATCGGTAGCGATGAGCTGCACGACGTCGTTGGAATCCGTGTCCGGATCCTTCATGATCTTGATGAGTTTGGGCAGAACTTCCGGCGCTGGGGGCAGCGATTCGGTATTCTTTATGAGTTCTTCTATGGTCATGGCTAAGCGAGGCTGAGTTTAGAGGTCCCTAGGGGAGTCTTTAGGGTGACTTCTCCGGTGCCTACGTTGAGGTGTATTGTTCGGTTGTTCACGCCACCTACGTCGGCTTTGACGACGCGGATGCCTAGGGTGCCGATTAGCTTCTTCACTGCGACGATGTTGCGTTCGCCGATCTTGAACATGTCGGAGCCGGATATGACGGAGGCTCCGCCAGCCACGAAGGCTCTCATGCGGGCTCGTTCGGCTCGCATGCCGCAGAGCTGTCGGTGCATGAGAGGCAGGCCGGTGTCAGCGAACATCGCTGGTTGTTTTTGGGCTTTGTCTGGGGATAGAGTGGAATCGGGCAGCATGATATGGATAAGGCCTCCGACCTTGACCGCGGCGTCGTATACGATGATGCCTACGCAGGAGCCGAGGGCGAAGGTGCTTATATTGACGTTGGCGTTATTCGATACTGCCAGGTCTCCGACTCCGACTACGACTCGTTGCTGAAAAAGGGATGGGAGGGTTGGTGCGCCGCTCATTTAGGGTTTTTCTTCGAAGGTCTTTTTCAAATTGCGTGTTGCGCCTCGGGCGGGGTGGCTCGGGACTCGTTGGTGACTAGGGGCTGTGAGCTTAGAAGCTCGCGTCGGTTTCCGCGGCTTCCAGGCCGGTTCGGGTATTTTTCGACCCGGCCTCTGGGTCGGGCCGTGTTGCGCGCCGCTGCTAGAATCCGACCGTGCCTTCGAGTTCTCCTGACACGACCTTCTCAATGTCGAGGAGCGTCTTGACGCTGTCCTTGACCTTGGCGATGCCGAGGCAGCATTCGGTACTGAGGCGGGTGCCGAAGTCTGGAGAGGGTTCTACTTCGTTGTCGGAGACGTTGAGGACTTCCTCCACGGCGTCGACGATGAGTCCGAGAAGCTGATTGACTCCCTGGCCGCCTTCTACGTCGACGACGATGATACAGGTGCGTTCGGTTTCTTCGGCGACGAGCAGGTTGAATTTGATGCGAAGATCGACTACGGGTATGACCTTGCCGCGCAGATTGATGACGCCTTTGACGTGTTCCGGCATCTGCGGCACGGGCGTAATCTTCTGCATGCGAATGATTTCGCGTATCTTCAGCACCTCGACCCCGTAGCACTCTTCTGCGAGCATGAAGGTGAGGAACTTTCCGGCGGTGAAGGTGGTGTTGCTGGCGTTGTCGTCGAAGGTGAGGTTGCTCATGAGTATTCCGCGTGGGATTCGAGAGGTGAGTTCGTTGCCTTGTGCTATCGGCCTTGCCTAGGCCTTCCTTAAACGCAAAACGCCTTGTGAAACGGGATGCTGGGCGCGCTTTTAGCGTCCTTCTCAAAAACGATGGCGCCCAATGGGCGTGAGGTTAGTCCGCGCTGAAAGGTTGAAGGTGAATTCAGCGGCCTTCGGCTTTCATTCTTCAGCCTATTTTGGCTCTGGCTTTGCCAGATTGGGGGTTCTTCGAGCTGGTCGGATAAAATCTCTGTAACGTTACAAGGATTTAGCCGAGATTTGAAATCGGTACCGAGCTGGGGGCGCGCATCAGGCGCCTTAGCGGAAGACCATGAGGCGTTGGGTGATGGGGTTGGCGAAGTCGTGTTCCTTGATTTTGCTGATGACGCCGCCGGTGAGCCGCCGTTCCTCGGGGATGAGAAGCAGTCCTGAGGGGCTGTAGATGCCTTTGGCGAGGACCATGCCGGCCTCGAGCTCGGCGAGCGTGACTTCGCGAACCTGCTTGGGGAGGCTGCTGAGATTCGAGCTTTTCATGAAGAGCCGCACGGCCTCTGGATGGTAGGCGCGTCCGGATTCTCGGATGATGTGCTCCAGAGCTTGGTCTCGGGGCAGGTTGCATTCGACGAAGCCCACGGCCACGGCGAGATGGCGAGCGGGAACGGGGATGCTTTCGCGGCTGAGCTTGTCTGGGTAGCCGTGTCCGTCGAAGCGTTCGCGGTGAGAGCGGATGGCTTGGCCGACTTCCTCGAGGTTTTCCACGAAGTTGGCGAGGGTCTGGCCGTAGACGGGGTAGTGCTGGAGAAGGGTTTTCTCGTTTTCGTCGATGGCCTGGGGATCGTTGAGGCTCTTGGACACGAGATCGCGCGGGAGGCCGATGCGGCCGAGGTTGTAGAGCCAGGAGGAGACGCGGAGGGTTTCCTGTTCGCGGGGCTCGAGGAGGGGGGATTTGGCGACTTCCTCGCAGATCGCGACGACGGACTTGGTCTGCTGGCCGAGGATGGGGTGGAAGGCTTCGATGAGACGGAAGCAAAGCTCTAGGGAGTGGCGGAAATTGCGTTCGAGGGCTTGGTTAGCGTGGTCGAGTTCGCTGGCCTTCTCCTCGAGCTCTCGGATCTTGTCCTCCAGGGAGGCGTTGGTGGCGACGAGCTTCTCGTTGAGATCGAGCGTGTCGGCCTGAAGCTTCTCGTTGGCTTCGACGAGGGTGTAGCGCTGGGTGGCGTTTTCGACCGTGGCGAGGAGTTCCTCGCGGATCCAGGGCTTGGCGAGAAAGCGGAAGATTTCGCCTCGGTTGACGGCTTCGACTACGGTGTTGAGAGTGAGGACGCCAGTGATGAGTATGCGAGAGGCGTTGGGCTGGATGACCTTGCACTCGTCGAGGAACTCGAGGCCAGTCATCTCGGGCATGCGGTGATCGGAGATGATGACCGCGTATCGGTTTTGGGAGAGCGCCTTGAGCGCTTCATGGGGGTTGGTGAAGGCGGAGACGTCGTAGGACTCGCGTTCGAGCGTCTCCTGTATGGCGAGCAGCACGATGTCGTCGTCGTCTAGCACGAGGACGCTGCGGGATCTCGGCTCGGAGATTTTCATGCGTTGGGCGGGATTGAAAGGCGGTTTGAGAGGCTGCTGCGGAATTAGTTGAAGTACTTGGCCAGCTTGCTGAGCAAACTGGCGGACTTGGATGTTCCGGAGGCGATGAAGCCGCAAATTCTTTTTACGTGTTCCGGCACTGTTTCGACGCCTTCGCCGAGGGCTACCAGAGCGATAGGAGGGCGGTTGGGGGTGTTGCCGAGCTCGGAGAGCAGCGGTTCGGCCTTCTCGTCGAGAGCGCTTTTGAACACGACGATGCCGTCTGGGGGAGGACCGGGTTGGGCGAGATCGACGAGCAGTTGGCCGGGCTCGAGGTGCAGACGCAGGTCCCAGCCTTGCTCTCGCATGGCGAGCAGGAGAGGGTGGCGAGCGATGTCTTCCCAGGTGTAGATGAGGATGCGACGGAGGCGGGCGGCGTCTGGCTGCTCGAGCTTGATCTTGCTTTTCGAGCCGTCTTCCTCGCTTGGCTCTGCGCTCTCCGAATTGTCGGGCAGCTGGGGAAAGCTGAGTTTTACGATGGCTCCGTCTTCGCCGTTCGCGACTTGGATTTCTCCGCCTAGGCTTTCCATGAAGACCTTGACTATGGTGAGGCCGAGGCCGGGGTGCCTGTCGGGGTCCTTGCTCGTGTAAAAGGCTTCGGTGGCTTTGACGATTTCGCCGTCGCGGAATCCTGGGCCGTTGTCCTGGAATTCGATAATGTAGCGGCCTTTGGTTTCGCTGGAGAGCCTTAGATGGAGTTTGACGTTCGCTCCGGCCGCGTCGCAGGCGTTGGCTGCCAGGAGAAGTATGGCCTGGCGGAATTGGTTGGCGTCCAGGTGGACTGGCAGTGGCTCCTCGGGAAGCTGGTAGTGGATGGTGGCCCCTTTGGGGAGGAGGGCGCACAGGAAGTCGTCTTGCTCGCGCAGCAGTTTGCAAAGATCGAAGTAGCTGGCCTCGCCTTTTTCGAGGGTGGTGACGTGGCGGATCTGGCGAGTGATTTCCTGGGCGCGTACGGCGCAGTCGCGGATGTGGCCCATGGCTTCGGTCATCGATTTGGCGTCGGAACCGGGCTCGGAGTAGAGCTCGCTGAGGGAGTATATGCCGGCGATAGTGTTGTTGAAGTCATGGAGGAAACGACGGGTCATCGCGGTGGCGATTTCCTTCCAGGAGCGTCGCATGAGCGAATCCATGGCCATGTTGCGAAAGGAGTCGTCGACAAGCAGTCCGACGAGCCCGACGGTTTGGCCTTCGGCGTTTTTGATGGGATTTCGGTAGTCCTTGACGGGAAGGGTTTCGCCGCGGCGATTTGCTTTGACGTGGTAGGCTGCCTCGGGCTGAAGGTTTTCTCTAGTTGTTGCGGCCTGGTAATCGGCAAGATCCGAGTCGTCGACGATCTGGTCCCAGATATCTGTGGTCTCGACTAGGGAGTAGAAGGCCTTGGGGAATGCGCCGGGCCGTTGCTCAATGAAGCGTATCTTGCGGCTGGGCAGCTCCAGAAGATAAGTGGCCCCTGGTCCGAGGGGAGCGGCGGGCATGGAAGCGTCGGGTAGCTGGGTGAGCTTCCGGATAGCTTCGAGCAGCTCGGAGCTTGCTTGGGTGGTAGGTGGGGGGGTGGCGTTCAAGGCGTGGTGTCAGGTTTGTACCAGCTTGACGCTCCATTGCGGCGAGGCAACTCGCCTTTCTTAGCTTATTGGATTTCGCTTCAGGTTTTTTTAGGAAATTTACCGCGGTTCTACTTTGGGAGCTGGTAGATTGCGGGTTTGACCGACTGGTACGGGTGGCGTACCCCGGCCAGGCTTTCGGCATGTCCGATCAGCAAGTAGCCGCCTGGAACGAGGTGCTGGGCGAGTCGACCGACGAGTTCTTCCTGGGTAGGACGGTCGAAGTAGATCATGACGTTGCGGCAGAATACGATTTGAAACTTTTCCTTCCAGGGATAGGTGGTACTGAAGAGGTTCAGTCTGCTGAACTTCATCTTCCTTGAGATCTCCGGCCGGACTCGGAAGTAGCCTTCCATTTGGCGTTCTCCTTTCTGGAAGTGCTTGCGCTGCCATTCCGGGCGGACCTGTTTCAGGCGTTCCTTCTCGTAGACGCCTTTCGACGCGAAATCCAGTACTCGCGTGGAGATGTCGCTGCATTCTATGAGCCAGCTTTTCGCTTGAAGTCGCTCGAAGAATTCTTCGAGCAGGATCGCCACCGAGTAGGGTTCCTCCCCTGTTGAGCAGGCGCAGCTCCATATGCGTAGCTTGTCTGAGGCGCCGAGCTGACCTTGGGCGAACTGGGGCAGGATCGTGTTCTGCAGAAAGTTGAAATGGTTTATCTCGCGAAAGAAGAAAGTGTGGTTCGTCGAGATGGCGTCGATCAGATGATAGAGCTCTCCGCTTTTGGGATTCTTGTGCAGCATCCGACAATACTCGTCGTATGTTCCAAGTCCAGTGACCCGTAGGCGGGCTCCAAGGCGTGCGGTGACGAGCTCCCGTTTGCTGCTGCCGAGATTGATCCGAGTCTCCTTGTAGACTAGATCCCTGATGAATTCGTAACCTCGGTCGGAAAGTTGCCCGCGGGAAGACTCGATGCCTGGTTTCAGGCCAAGCGTTTTGGATTCCGGGTTTTTGTCGCTTGTTGAGGCTTGTTTCTTGGATGTGCTGAAACTCATCGAATGGCTTGAGTAGCGGTACTTACGTGAGCCCTTAACATCGCTCTTCCGGGGTTGAACTTGAGTGAAATGAAACTGAATCCATGCCGCTGGATTCCCCTTCGGAGAGAGGAGCAAGCGACTCGAAACTTGATCGCTTCGCATCGGCCCGCATGGTGTCCGCCTAAGCATTATGCCGGTAACCCAGCAAAGAACCCTTCCTGCCTCCAAAACCCTGCTTCGTCTGCGCGAGCTGCTCGACCAGCGCTTGCTGTTTCTCGACGGAGCGATGGGCACCATGATCCAACAGCGAAAGCTGCTGGAAGAGGACTTCCGCGGAGAGGCCTTTGCCGACACGCAGATCGATCTCAAAGGCAACAACGAACTGCTCTCTATCACTCGCCCCGACGTTATTCGGGACATCCATTGGGCGTTCCTCGAAGCTGGTTCCGACATCATCGAGACGAATACCTTCAGTGCCACTGTCATCGCTCAGGCCGACTACGGCCTCGAAGACCGCGTGCGCGAGCTCAACCTGGCTTCCGCTCAGCTGGCGAAGAAGACAGTTGCCGAATTCCAAGCCGCCAATCCCGACCGCGAGTGCTTCGTTGCTGGCGCCATAGGCCCGACCAACCGTACCGCCTCGCTCTCGCCCGACGTCAACCGTCCCGAATACCGAGCTGTCACCTTCGATCAGCTCAAGGACGCCTATCTCGACCAGATCCGCGCCCTGGTGGAGGGTGGGGTCGACCTTTTTCTGCCTGAGACCACCTTCGATACGCTCAACCTCAAGGCTTGCATCTTCGCTCTCGAGGAATTCTTCGCCGAACGAGGCGAACGCATGCCTGTCATGCTAAGCGTCACCATTACGGACGCGTCCGGCCGCACTTTGTCCGGCCAGACCATCGAAGCCTTCTGGAATTCCGTCTCCCATTCTCGCCCTCTCAGCGTTGGCATCAACTGTGCCCTCGGCGCCCAGGACATGCGCCCGTATATCGAGTCGCTAGCCAAAAACGCTGACTGCTTCGTCAGCTGCTACCCGAATGCGGGCTTGCCCAATCCCCTCAGCGACACCGGCTACGACGAGCTGCCCGCCGACACTTCGCGTTTCCTCGAGGAGTTCGTGCAAAGCGGCTTTGTCAACATCCTTGGCGGTTGCTGCGGCACCACTCCCGCCCACATCAAGGCCATCGCTGACAAGGCTCGCAACTATCCGCCTCGCAAACTGCCCGTAGTGGGAAAAGCCCTACGCCTTTCCGGCCTGGAGCCTTTCGAGCTCAAAGGCGATAAGGCTCCCTTCGTTATGGTCGGCGAACGGACCAATGTCACTGGCTCCCCTCGCTTCAAGAAGCTCGTCAAGGAGGAGAAGTTCGACGACGCTCTGGCTATCGCCCGCCAGCAGGTCGACAACGGGGCCAATATCATCGATATCAATTTCGACGAAGGGCTGCTCGACAGCGAGGCTTGCATGGCTCGCTTTCTCAATCTCGTCGCTTCTGAGCCCGACATCTCCCGGGTTCCCATCATGATCGACTCCTCCAAGTGGTCCGTCATCGAGCAGGGCCTCAAATGCGTTCAGGGCAAGTGCGTAGTCAACTCCATCAGTCTCAAGGAAGGCGAGGAGAAATTTCTCGAATACGCGTCATTGGTTCTTCGATACGGAGCAGCCGTCATCGTCATGGCCTTTGATGAGCAAGGTCAGGCCGCCACTCGCGAAGACAAGGTCCGCATCTGCAAGCGGGCCTACGATCTGCTCGTCGGGAAACTCGATTTCCCGCCCGAGGACATCATCTTCGATCCCAACATCCTCACGGTCGGCACCGGCATCGAGGAGCACAACAACTATGCGGTCGACTTCATCGAAGCCACTCGCGAGATCAAGCGACTCTGTCCACACGCCCGCGTCAGCGGAGGCGTATCCAATATTTCATTCTCCTTCCGAGGCAACAATCCCGTGCGGGAGGCCATGCATGCCGCCTTTCTCTATCACGCGATCGCTGCAGGCCTCGACATGGGTATCGTCAACGCTGGCATGCTCGCCGTCTACGACGAGATCGAACCCGAGCTAAAGGAGCTGGTCGAAGACGTGCTGCTCAACCGTCGTGAAGACGCCACCGAACGTCTCATCGACGTGGCGGAAAAAGTTAAGGGCCAAGCCTCGGGCAAAGCCGAAGTCAAGACCGACGAATGGCGTAGCGGCACCGTCGAGGAACGCCTTTCCCACGCCCTCGTCAAGGGCATCTCAACCTACGTCGACGAGGATACCGAGGAGGCTCGCCTTAAGCTCGATCGTCCCCTCGATGTCATCGAAGGCCCGCTCATGGATGGTATGAAAGTCGTGGGCACGCTCTTTGGCGAGGGAAAGATGTTTCTGCCCCAGGTGGTGAAGTCCGCCCGCGTCATGAAGAAGGCAGTAGCCCATCTTACGCCTTTCATGGAGGCCGAAAAGCAGTCCAGTTCTGGCTCCAGTCGCGGCAAGATGGTCATTGCGACCGTCAAAGGCGACGTGCACGACATTGGCAAGAATATCGTCGGCGTCGTTCTTGGGTGCAACAGCTACGAGGTTGTCGATCTCGGCGTCATGGTTCCTTGTAGCAAAATTCTAGATACGGCCCAGGAAGTTGGGGCAGACCTGATCGGTCTGAGCGGCCTCATCACTCCGTCTCTTGACGAGATGATCCACGTGGCCAGCGAAATGGAGCGCCAGGGCTTCACCGTACCTCTGCTTATCGGCGGAGCCACTACCAGCAAAGCCCATACCGCAATCAAGATCGCCGAGCGCTACAGTGGCCCAGTCGTTCACGTCTCCGACGCATCGCTCGTGGTTGGCGTGTGCAACGACTTGCTTAGCGAGGAGAGGAGGGATGAATTTATCCAGAATTTGGATACGTCGCAAACTGCTCTTCGCGATCGGCACGCGTCTGGACTCCAGAACCAAGCCCCGTTGCTGCCCATCGAAGAGGCCCGCGGCAAGGCTTTCGCTTGCGATTGGGCGACCCAAGAGATCGCTCGTCCGAAGGAGCTTGGTCTCAAGTTTTGGGAAAACGTCGACCTCGCCACAGTGGCCGAATTCATCGACTGGTCGCCCTTTTTCTGGACTTGGGAGCTCAAGGGCGTCTACCCGGCTATCCTGGAAAGTCCCAAGTACGGCGAACAGGCTCGCGAACTCTATGCTGACGCCCAGCGCCTGCTCGAACGCATTGTCGCCGAGAATCGCTTCGACCTGCGTGGCGTCACGGCCTTTTGGCCGGCCCAGTCCGATGGCGACGACATCGTGCTCTACGGCGACGAGCAGGCTGGCGAGGAGATGGCTCGTTTCCATTTCCTTCGTCAGCAGAAGGGCAAGGTGAACGATGACACTTACTACAGTCTGGCTGATTTCGTGGCTCCGGTTTCGTCGGGCAAGATGGACTACATCGGCGGCTTTGCGGTGACCGCTGGCGGTGAGGTCGAGGATTTCGCTCAGACCTACAAGGCCAAGGGCGACGACTACACTGCCATTCTCATACAGGCCCTCGGAGATCGTTTCGCCGAAGCCCTTGCGGAATACATGCACAAGCAGATTCGCGACCTTTGGGGCTTCGGTCGCGCGGAAGACCTTTCGACCGAAGAGCTCATCGCCGAAAAGTACCGTGGCGTGCGGCCCGCGGCTGGCTACCCGGCTTGCCCTGACCATACTGAGAAGGATTTGCTTTGGGCCTTGCTCGAAGCCCGCGAACGCACCGGGATTCGTCTCACTGAGAGCTACGCGATGTATCCCGGCAGTTCGGTCTCAGGCCTCTATTTTGGCCACCCGGAGGCTCGTTACTTCAACGTCGGCAAGATCGGTCTCGATCAGGTTGAGGACTACGCGAAGCGCAAAGGCATCGCGGTGGAAGAAGCTGAAAAATGGCTCATGCCGAATCTCAGCTACAAGTAGGCCGGGCAACTCATTCCAGTCTCCTTGCTGCCCGAAATTGAGCGGTCTGCTTCGCCTTGAGGCGCTTCGCGGCGTTTAATTCCGATCAATTGCGCGCCGCTTCGGAGCCATTTGCCCGCAGCGGTCTGTTTGGCGCAAGCGATGCTCATCTTAAGGCTCGTTCCTGTCAGCAGGAAACGAGGGAGTGACGCTCCTGCTGTCCATAGCAGAAGCAGACAACCGGGGTCGGCGTTAGGGGTTATCGTCGGCCCCGACCCGTTTGGGACCGGCTATCCGATAAGGTCGATGGGAAGATGCTCTGCGTAGTTTTCGAAATCCTTGTCGTCGGTTAGAATAGCCATCTTGTGGCGATGCGCTTGGGCGCAGATTAGGAAATCCACCGGAGATCCCTGGATTCCCTTTTGGCGGCAAAGATTGAAGAATCTTGCAGCCTCGGTGTGGTCCACAGACTCGGCCAATAGGTCTGGGAAATTCTCCAGAAGGTGGCGAAGGCGCGTGAATTGAGAGGCGTTCTTGATTCCGGAGAGCAGTTCCTGTCGCACGATGCCTAGCATCTGCACGTTTTTCTCCTTGATAGCCTGACGAAGAAACTCGAGTGAAGCTGAATCGACGTGTTCTTGTCTCCTGAGAAACAGGGACCAAACCGTGGTGTCGACGATGACCTTCATCGCTTCTTGCGAAGCAGTTTCGGGTCGTAGTCTTCAAAGAAGTCCACTTTGCCTTCCCAATCGAGGATATCCAATTGCTTGCGATACTGGATGAATTCCAAGAGCGCCTGGTTTACGGTATCCTTCTTGGTTCTAAATCGCCCGATGCGTTTGGCTTCGTCGAGAAGACGCGGATCGATTTTCAAATTCGTAGCCACGCGTTCACTGTGACACACGCCCTTGTGTCATCAAGGTTCTTTTTTGTTGGATTGGAGAAGCGGGCCTAGTTGCTTTCGACAGCCAGCTCCGCTTCGACGATCGAGTCCTTTTCCAGGACTTCGAGCATCTTCTTCATGGCTGGCGTGAGCACGCGGCCTTTGCGCATGAGGATGCCGAGGGGACGTTCGAATCCAGAGCCCTCCATCGGCACGGTAGCGAGAGTGCCTTGCTTCAATTCCTGTATCACTGTGGCAAAAGGCACGATGGCGATTCCGGCATCGATTTCCACGGCTCGCTTCACTGTCTCGATATTGTCGAATTCCATAACCGGTTCGATCTCGAGCTTCTGATCCTTGAAGATCTGGTCGACCGCTTTGCGTGTTGGGATATCCGGATCGAAGCTGATGAACTTGTGATCGGCCAGCGCGATTGGGCTCAAGCTGCTCTCGCTGGCCAGCGGGTGCTGCGGATGGCAGATGGCGACCAGCTTGTCGTTGCGGAAAGGCAGGATTTCGATTTGGCGGTGCTTCTGCGGGAACGCGACGAGGCCGAAATCCACCGAATTGTGCAGGATGTCCTCGTAGACGAGATTGGATCGTCGGTACTCGATGCGCACGTTGACCGACGGGAATTCGCTGAGAAAGGACTTCACGTAGGGCGGCAGCTCGTGCAGGCCGATGCTGTAGATGGTGGAGATGCGGATGGTGCCGGAGATGACTTTCCGCATTTCCATCAGCTCGCTCATCAGCTTCTCGTAGTCGTGGAGGATCTCCTTCGACGATTGGTAGACGCGTTCGCCCTCGCGGGTGAGCTGAAACTGCTTTTGACTGCGGTCGATCAGTAGCGTACCGAAGTGCTTCTCCATCGAACGAGCCTGTTGGCTTACGGCTGACTGCGTCACGCCGTTCAATCTGGCTGCCTTGGAAAAGCTTTTGGTTTCAACCAGATCCGCGAATATTTTGAAGTTGTCGATTTGCATGGGTAGAAGAGGTTTTTCTACTAGAAGTATAAACAGGACTTATTTTAATCAACTATAAAAAGTAGGGTATTTAATGAATCTAGATATGGAGGGATTTCGGCGGAATCTTGCCGAAGTTCGACGGAAAATTGCGGCGGCCTGCGCGGTCGCGGATCGTTCGCCATCCGAGGTGGTCCTTCTCCCGGTAACGAAAAACCATCCGGCTGACGCGGTTCGCTTCGCTTGGGAGTCCGGTCTCCGTTTCGTGGGAGAAAATCGCGTGCAGGAGGCGCTAGGCAAGATGGAAGAAGCCGATCCTGCTTTGGCTTGGGAATTGATTGGCCCCTTGCAGAGCAACAAGGCTAGGAAGGTGGCCGAACGCTTCTCTCGAGTGCAGACCGTCGATCGAGCGAAGATCGCTCGCCTGCTCGATCGCTATGCCGGAGAGTCAGGTCGCTGTCTGCCTGTCCTCTTGCAAATCAATGCGGGTCGAGATCCCGCCAAGTCCGGCGCCGAGTTGGAGGATGCTTCCGCTCTGCTCGCCACCGCTCTGGAATGCGAAAACCTTCGGGTCGATGGATTGATGACCATCGCTCCTCTCTCCAACGAGCCAGAGGTCGCCCGTCGTTGTTTCGTTGCCTTGCGGGAATGCCGGGATCGTCTGAGCCAGGAATTCGATCTTCCCCTGCGCGAGCTTTCCATGGGCATGAGTGGAGACATGGTCGACGCCATTCGCGAGGGCAGCACGATGGTGCGTGTCGGCACCGCCCTATTTGGGCAACGCGCCTGAGAGCGCCTTCGGAACTCCAGTCACTCGACCTGTCCGCGGAATGCCTATCATCGCTCTCTCCTGTGCAATATTCCTGGTCACCTGACCAAAGATACTGCACGAGGAGCTTGGTCGCCTGTGTCTCCGGTTGGGAGCTCGCTTTCGTTCGTGTCGCGTTGGCAGTCGCAACTCGAAAAAGGGTTGTCCGCCCGATCCCGCTTCGCAGCATGCCGGTCGTGTCTGAAAAGCCTCTGAGTACCGTCTCGATTTCCCAGCAGTACCGCGTCGGGGCCTTGCTCTGTTTTCGCGACGCTGCGGCACGCCTGCTTCTGATGAAGCGAGCCCGCCAGCCCAATGAAGGTCTCTGGTGCGCGGTGGGTGGCAAGCTGGAAATGGCTACTGGCGAGTCGCCCTACGAATGCGCTATCCGAGAGGCGAAGGAAGAGGTCGGCATTGACCTTGAAGCCGGCGATCTGGCGTTGCGTTGCATCCTCTCGGAGAAGGACTACGAGCGAGCTGGGCATTGGCTCATGTTCATTTTCGAAGTCCGGATCCCGCTGCAACGTCTGCCCGGCGGTATCGAAGAGGGCGCGTTTCGCTTTTTCGAGATCGATGAACTGGATGGCGTGGCCATGCCCGAGCTCGATCGCCGCATCCTGTTGGAGCGCGTTTTGGACGGCGAATCGCGGGGGTTGCACGTGTTGCGAGCAGGGCCAGGCGCCGATCCGGACTTGCTGGTCGAAGAGCAGAGGATCGGAGAGGCTCTATGATCCTGCTCATCGACAATCACGATTCGTTTACGTATAATCTTTTTCAATACATTCGCATGCTTGGTCGCGAGACTCGGGTCGCGCGAAACGACGAGATCGCGGTGGACGAAGCTCTGTCGTTGCATCCGGAGCTGATTGTGATCTCGCCAGGTCCCGGCGGTCCGCAGGACAGCGGCGTCTGTCTAGAATTGCTGGCTGCCTTGCCGGAAACGGTTCCGGTACTCGGGGTCTGTCTCGGCATGCAGACGATTGCCCATCATTTCGGGGCGGAGGTGGTGCGAGCTCGGGTTCCGGTTCACGGCAAGGTTCGCCCTGTTCGCCACGATGGTTCCGGGCTTTTCGCCAATCTGCCCAACCCGCTCCAGGTCACGCGTTACCATTCGCTAGTTGTCGATCCTGCGACCTTGCCATCTTGTCTGGAAGCGACGGCCTGGTCGGACGAGGGCGAAGTCATGGGCCTAAGGCATCGCGTGTTTCCGATTTCCGGAGTCCAGTTTCACCCCGAAGCCTACTTGACCGAAGGTGGCATGCGTCTTTTGGGAAACGCTTTGGAGGCTGTGGCATGTTGAGCAGCCGGGCAAGGGCTGAAGCTCCGCGCTACGCTTGGATATGAGCGCGTTTGCCCGAAAGCTCCAGATCCCCTGCGATCCGCTTGCGGCGACTCGCAAGGTCTTGCCTATGCCTGGCGTGTGCTTGTTGCACAGCGGATTGCAGGCCTATGGGCTTGGTCGCTACTCGATTCTCGCGGCGCAGCCGCAGCGTTCGGGGCGGCTCGGCCAGTTCCGGCAGCTGCCTGAATTCATGGCGAAGTTTCCCAAGGCTGAAGGCGGGCCGCTTCCGTTTTACGGCGGTGCAGTCGGATATATCGCGTACGAGGGGAATGTCCGTTTTGCGGTCTATTCCGGGGCGGTGGTCTTCGACCATGAACGGAACGAGGTGTTTCTAGCTTCGTTGAACAAGGAACCCGATGCGAGTCTTCGGGAACTCGAGGCGCGAGTTTGCGGCGAAGCTCCTCCAAGGATTCCGCCTTTCGAATTGAAGGGCGAGCTGGCCTGCAATTTCGCTCCGGATGAATTCAAGGCCGCAGTTTCCACCGTGCGCGAACGCATTCGCGATGGGCAAGTCTATCAGGCGAACCTGTCCCAGCGGTTTTCGGGCCGCTGCGCTGGTTCGGCGTTCGATCTTTTCCTCCGCCTTGCCGAAGAGAGTCCGGCTCCTTATGCCGCGTATTTGGATTTTGGAGACGAGCAAGTCGTGTCCTCCTCTCCCGAGCGGTTTCTGGAATTGCGCGAAGGCAGGGCTCTCACTCGTCCGATCAAGGGTACCCGTCCTGCTGGAACGGGTGACGAAGATGTCCAGGCTCGCGATCTGGCCGCTTCGGAAAAGGATCGTTCGGAGTTGCTGATGATCGTGGACCTCGAGCGCAACGACCTCGGTCGAGTTTGCCGACCTGGCAGCGTGGCGGTGGAGAATCTCTTCGCTCTCGAACGCTACGCTACGGTGTTGCATCAGACGGCGGAGGTAGGCGGCATCCTGGAGGAGGGACGCGACGCTTTAGGCTGCATCGAGGCGATGTTCCCTGGCGGCTCGATCACGGGAGCCCCCAAAAGCAGCGCCATGCAGCTGATCCGAGAGCTGGAGCGCGGCGAGCGCGGCGTCTACACGGGCGCGATCGGCTATCTCGCCGCTTCGGGCGATGCGGATTTCAACATAGCGATTCGCACTGTGAGAGTCGCGAATGGGGAGTTGTCTTTCCACGTGGGCGGCGGCATCGTTTGGGACAGTGATCCGCAAAGCGAATACGAGGAAACCTTGGTGAAGGCAAAAGCGATGCTGAAGGCGATTGGAGCGAAGAATGTCTGACAAGCTATTCGTGAATGGCGTTTTGCGGGAGACGAGCTTGGTGGAGCAAGAGGCCCTTAGCCGAGGATTCGCTTTTGGTTTCGGAGTCTTCGAGACAATAAAGTTTCTCGATGGCAAGCCCTGCTTTTTCGCTGAACACTTGGATCGCCTACGCCGGGCTGCGAAGGAAGCCGCTTTGCGGATAGATATCGACGAAGCGGAATTGCGAGATCAGGTAGCTATCCTGATCGCTTCTGGCAATGCGAGAGAGGGTGTATTCAAAATAGTGATATCGGACGGAGTCGATAGGCCCCTCATAGCGGTTTTCCAAAGACCGCCGAGTCCCTTGCCTCCCGAGCAGGGCGTGAGATTGCGCCTTTCTGAAGTGGTCAAGGCGTCTCAGGCCTTCACTAGCCGACACAAGACGCTGAACTACATGGAGTCCGTGCTTGAGTTGGAATCGGCCAAAGCCGCTGGTTTCGGCGAGTGTGTCTTCGTCAACGAGCGTGGCGAGTTGACGGAGTGCGCGGTGGCCAACCTGTTTTTCGTGGCTGGCGGCGTTTTGAAAACGCCAGCCGTGGAATGCGGGTTGCTCGATGGCATTGTGCGAGCGAAGATTCTGGAGCTAGCCAAGAGTCGGAAGATTCCGATTGAAGTCGGCCGGTTTTTCGCGCCGGATCTACTGGAGGCCGACGAAGTCTTTATAACGAGCTCTGGATTAGGCCCCCGTCCGGTGGCGAGCTTCGAAGATCGGCAAGGTCGTCGAGCTAGCTACAAGAGCGGTTTGCTTCACGATCTTCGTCAGCGCTTTATGGATACGGAAAGGCAAAGCCTGTGAGTATGCTGTGGCATTGCGGCAGGCATGCTGTGGAGTTGGGGGTCCAAAGCGTCATGGTAGGCATCGCGAATGCTACGCCGGACAGTTTTTCGGATGGCGGCAGGCCGAGGGGACCAGACGACGCATTGGAGCTTCTCGACGAAGGAGCGTTGATAGTCGACGTGGGTGGCGAGTCGACGCGTCCCGGCTTCGAAGCGGTTTCCGCCGAAGAGGAAGCTGCTCGCGTAGGTCCGGTGGTGCGGGGCGTTTTAGCTCGGCGGCCCAAATCGATCGTTTCCGTCGATACGTCCAAGGCATCGGTGGCTCGGGTGGCTCTTGAACTTGGGGCGAGCGTGGTGAACGATATCTGGGGATTGCAGCGCGACACCGCTATTGCGGATCTGGCGGCGCGGTTTTCCGCTGGACTCATTCTGATGCGCAATGGCCGGGATGGCTTGAAGGACGGCTGCATCTTGGACCGCATCAAGCAAAGCTGGCAAAGATCGGTAGACATCGCCCTACAGATGGGGGTAGCGGAGTCGGCGATCGTTTTGGATCCTGGTATCGGTTTTGGCACTACGCGAGAAGAGGACTTGGAGATTCTTCGAGGATTGGCTGAATTGAGGAAGTTCGGCTTTCCCGTCATGTTGGGGGCTTCGCGGAAGCGCATCACCGCTCAGCCGCTCGGTTTGGAGACGCATGAACGTGGTTCGACGACGGTCGCGACCACGGTGGCCGGTGTTGCGGCTGGCATTGAGCTTTTCCGAGTCCATGATGTGGCCGAAAATCTGAGAGCGGCCCGGTTGGCGGATCTCGTCTTTAGGGGAGGACATGGGCATGAGTAGGCGATGGGACGAGGTCTTTTTGGAGGGAATCGAGCTTTTTGGATACATCGGCGTATTGCCGGAGGAGAAGCGAGATGGGCAGACGTTTTACGTGGACGTCGTTTTGGGATTGGACCTTCGTCAGGCGGGCCGCAGCGATTTGCTTGTTCACACAGTGAACTATGCGGAAGTCTTCGGCTTGGCGGAGCAACTGATGGAAGAGGCTCGGTGCGATTTGATCGAGACTTACGCGGAACAGCTTTCGGAGGAGATTTTCAGCTATTTCGATGCGGTTCATGCCGTCCGCGTTACGGTCCGCAAGCCGGACGCTCCGATCGACGGGAAGTTCAAGGCGGCAGGAATCGCGATCTACCGGGAGCGAGAAGAGTGAGCGAGTTGGATGAGCTTTCGGTCGTCTATCTTGGATTGGGCTCGAATCTTGGCGACAAGGTAGCCACGGTGCGTGCCGCAGCCCGGCGGTTCGCGGAGCTTCCGTGTATTCAAAATGTGGAGCTTTCTCCTCTCTATCGGACGGCCCCGATCGGCGAAACGGATCAGGACTGGTTCGTCAATGCGGTGGTTCGTCTTCAGACCAGCCTTGAGCCGAAAACCCTGTTGAATCGTTGTCTGGATCTGGAGACGACTTTTCTAAGGCAGCGAAGCAGGCGGTGGGGGCCGCGTACGCTCGATATCGACATTCTCCTGTTCGGCGAGCTCGAGGTGGACGAGCCTGGTTTGCGTATTCCCCATCCTCGCGCTCGCGAACGGGCATTCGTGCTGGCTCCCCTGCGCGACTTGCAGGCCGACTTGAGCCTTTCTGGGGTCGTGGTGTCGGAGCTTCTCGCGCGTTGCTCGGATCAGGAAATCGAGAGGCTGGAAGTGGGGGATCGTCTATGAAAGCGGTGGCGATTATCGGTGCGAGCGAAAGAGAGAATCGCTATGCAAATAAGGCTCAGCGTTGGCTTATGGAGAGAGGTTTCCCGGTCGTGCCAATCTCGCCCTCCGGCAAGACAGTGCTTGGCGCTGAGGGCTTTTCTTCGCTGGAGGACTATCCTGGAAGAGTGGATACTGTGACGCTCTATATTGGCTCTGCTCGCGTAGAGTCGGTGGTCGAAGCTGTTTTGCGCAAGGCTCCTCGCAGAGTGATCTTCAATCCGGGTACGGAAAACGCCGCGGCAAAGCGGCGTTTCGAGGAAGAGGGAATTGAGACTTTGGAAGCGTGTACCCTCGTGATGCTGAGGACGGGCCAGTTTTGATCCCAGCTGTATCGCTCTGACCTGCGTTACTCTATAAAGTAGTAGTAGCGATGAGTTTCGATCTTCTGAAAGATCCCGGTATTGAGATCTCCATCGTCGATGCTTTTGTCTATCGAAACGAATATCTCGTCTCCTGGGTTCTCGCCGGCTTTTTTGAAGTGCACACCGACAGCGGAGAAGTACTCGTCGGAATCCCTCCCTAGCTCGAAGTCCCAGACGCCTCCCAAGGATGTTCCGAGTTCGAATTTCTTTTTCGATATGTAGCCGTCGAGTTCGCTTGGGAACTCCCCGGAACTGGAGTCAGGGAGCCATAGACCGGATTCGAGTGTGTACTGCATGCCGGCATGGGCGAGATGTCGCACATCGGAGGCGAAGGTTGCCGCTCGGGCGTTGCGCAGGTATTTGTTGAAGGCGGGGAGAGCGATCGCCGCGACGACTCCGATTACGAAGAGGACGATCATTATTTCGATGAGGGTGAATCCCTTTCTGTTGCTCGTCTTCGTTTTCATAGCGCAGTGGTTTTGTTGGTTGGGCATAGCGGTGCTGTAGATAATAGTATCCCATAGTTACCGACTGAAAAACCAGTGACGAAAGGCTTAAGTTCGCTAAAAACCCGCTAAGCGACTGCCGGGTTTTCGGCTGATGGAGGATGTCACTCAAGGGACTCCGAACGAGTTGCTCAAGACCTGAGCGCGCGCCCCTACCCGGACTGACTGGTGATAGACTTCAGGAGTCTCTCTAATTCGTCCCAGCGAAGATACGCTTGATCGAGAGCTTCGTCGATCTCGCGTAGCTCGTCTTTGAGCCGGACGACTTCTTCGCTATCCCCTTGATAGGTAGCTGGGTTGGCTAGAGTCCCTACGATTTCCTCCTTTCGCGTATCGAGGGTCTCGATACGTTCTGGCAAGGCGGCCAGCTCTTCCCGCTGCTTGTTGGAAAAGCGAGGCTTCCTTTCCTTCCAGTTCTTGCCGCTGACCGGTTTGGCGAGCGGGCTCGCCTTTTGGACCGCTCGGGTGGCCCAATCTTGGTAGCCGCCTGGATGCTCTGTTACTTGACCGTCCTTTTGCAATACGATGAGGCTGGTGATGGTGCTTTCGAGAAAGTCCCGGTCGTGACTGACGAGTAGTAGCGTTCCATCGAATTCCATTATCAGCTCCTCGAGCAGGTCCAGGGTCTCCGCATCCAGATCATTTGTGGGTTCGTCGAGTACGAGGAGGTTCGCGGGCTGGGTGAAGAGCTTGGCTAGCAGGAGGCGGTTGCGTTCTCCGCCCGAAAGAGTCTTGAGGGAGGCTCGAGCTTTGTTTGGAGTAAAGAGGAAGTCCTGAAGGTAGGTCATGACGTGGCGGCTCTTGCCGTTGATCGAGACGGACTCGTTGCCGTCGGCCACGTTTTCAAAAACGGTTTTCGAATCGTCGAGCAGGGCGCGCATCTGATCGAAGTAGGCGACCTGGAGCTTTGTGCCGCGTTCGACCGAACCAGAGTGGGGTTCCAGTCTTCCCAGCAGCAACCGCAGAAGAGTGGTCTTGCCAGAACCGTTGGGGCCGATGATGCCGATTCGGTCGCCACGCATGATCTGCAGGTCGAACGAATTCAGAACTTGTCGTCCTCCCGCGGCGGCACTGGCCTGCTTGGCGGTGATGACTTTCGCTCCGGAGTGTTTTTTTTGCTGCAACGAGAAGCTGGCGGAGCCGGCGCTTTGTCGCCAAGCCCGACGCTGCTTCCGCATTTCCTCCAGAGCTTTCACGCGTCCTTCGTTGCGCGTACGGCGGGCTTTTATTCCCTTACGGAGCCAGGCTTCCTCCTGGGCGAGCTTCTTGTCGAAGGTCGCTCTCTGGCGCTCTTCCGTAGCCTGAAGTTCTTCCTTGCGCTGGAGGTAGGTTGGGTAGTCGCAGCGGAAGGAGTGGAGCTGGCCGCGGTCGACTTCGACAATGCGGGTGGCCAGTTTTTTGAGAAACGCTCGGTCGTGGGTCACGAAAAGCAGGGTGAGCCTGCTGGCCAGTAGGAAGGTCTCGAGCCAAAGGATGGAATCGATGTCCAGGTGGTTCGTGGGCTCGTCGAGCAACAGGACTGCTGGCTCATAGACGATCGCTTTGCCTAGAAGGGCGCGTCGTTTCAGTCCGCCAGACAACGTATTGAAGGGCATGTCTGCTTCTAGATGCAGTTCCTTGAGCACGCTTTCGATGCGGCGTTCCATTTTCCACTGGCGTTCAGGGTCGAGCGAGGCGTGGGCGTAGGGTTGGTTTGTCTGTAAGGCCATCAGAGCTTCGCCTTCCGCCCCGAAGCCGGAGGCGACGATTTCGCCTACGGTGGCGTCGATGTCCTCCGGGATCTCCTGAGACAGGCAAGTTGCTCTTCCGCCTTCGGGGAAGGCGACCGAGCCTGAATTGGCCTCGTACTGACCTGAGACGACCTTCAGCAGGGTCGATTTGCCCGCTCCGTTGCGTCCGAGGATACAGACGCGTTCGCCTCGGTCGACGTGGAGATTCGCGTTTTCCAGGACGGCCGGTCCGCTGAAGCTTATGGTCAAGTCCGTGAGGCTGAGAACGGGCATGGGAGGGAGGAAGCAGAGGCTTTGGTCGCCCAGTCGTCGATGGCAAACGGAAAAGTTCTTGGTCGCGTCTCGCGCCCCCCTGGCAAGGAGTGTGGCGATGTCTGGCGGCCTCAGGGTTTTCAAGGGAGCTATTAGCAGTCCGACTATTCCTTATCCTCTGGGCTTGTAACCCGTAGGGCAGCCTGACAGATTCATGCCCTTGTTTTCATGAAATTCTCGGGTATCGCAGCGGAGAACCTTGCCGCAATGTATCAACAGGCCGCGCGGCGCTACGGCGATTTGCCGGCGCTGGCTTCCCGTCTCGGAAGCGGTCGTTTTCGACCGGTTAGCTACCAGGACCTGTATGAGTTGGGCGCTTGCTTAGGAACCGCCTTGATCGAACTGGGTTTGCAGGCCCGCGAGCACGTCGGATTGATCTCCGACAATCGGGTCGAATGGAATATCGTCGACTACGCCGTCCTCATGGCCGGCGCTGCGGACGTGCCGCGCGGAACGGATGTCACGAATCAGGAAATTGAATACATCCTGAAACACTCCGATGCGAAAATCGTTTTCGTGGAAAATCGCCGCCTTCTCGACAGAGTGATTCATATCATGCCCAAGATGGACAAGGTCGAGCGTCTTGTCCTGATGGATCCCAAGGCCGAGGCGCCCAAAGGCGTCGAATCCCTTTACTCGCTCGTCGCTCAAGGCAAGCGGCTTCGCTCCGCTGGCGATCGACGCATCGAGCGTCGCATTTCCGAGATCAAGCCTGAAGACCTGTTCACCTTGATCTACACTTCCGGAACTACGGGCACGCCGAAGGGCGTGCAGCTAACCCATGCGAATATGGCTTCCCAGGTGAGAAACCTTCCGTTCTGCCTCGAGTCCGACGATCGCCTGCTTTCCATCCTGCCCGTCTGGCATAGCTATGAGCGGGTGTTTCAGATGATCGCCCTGAGCAATGGTTGCTGCACCTACTTCACTAGCTTGCGGACGATCGGAGATGACCTCAAGACGGTCAAGCCCACCGTCATGGCCTCTGCTCCCCGGCTTTGGGAAAACCTTTACCTTCGCATCTACAAGACCGTGCGGCAGTCCCACTGGATCCGCCGAGGCCTTTTCCGAGCGGCCTACTTCTGCTCGCGGCAAGTGAAGAGCTCCACCTTCTTCCTGCGTGGCATGGAGATCGATTTGCGTGGCCGCAGTTTTGGCGAGACCCTCTTGCGCGGCCTTGCATCTGTTCTGAAGATCCTGCTGTTTCTGCCTCCCTACGTCGCCTTGAATGCCACCGTATTGGAAAAATTGAGACAGATAGTCGGCGGCAGCTTCAAAGGAACGGTCTCGGGTGGGGGCGCCTTGCAGCCTCATGTGGACGAGTTTTTCAACTACATTGGCGTGCCGGTAAAGGAGGGCTACGGGTTGACGGAAACTTCGCCCGTCCTCGCGGTGCGAGTGATGGAGAAGCTGGTGATTGGCACCGTCGGACCCCTCTATCCGGAGACCCAGCTGCGTATCGTTGATCTGAATACTGGAGATGTTCTGTTCCCGGATCCCCGCCGTTCAGACCAGGGACGTGGTCTAAAGGGCGAGATCCAGGTCAAAGGTCCGCAGATCATGAAAGGCTACTACAAGGATCGGGAAGCGACTGACCGAATTCTCAAGGACGGCTGGTTCAGCACGGGCGACGTCGGCATCTACACCTTTAACGATTGCCTCAAGATCGTGGGCCGCTGCAAGGACACCATCGTCTTGCTCAATGGCGAGAACATAGAGCCTATTCCCATCGAGGCAAAGCTCTGCGAATCGCCGCTGATCGATCAGTGTATGGTAGTCGGCCAGGATAGGAAACAGCTGGGCGCCCTTGTCGTGCCCTCGCTCGACGGGTTTGCCGAGCTGGGGATCTCCGCCGAAAGCCTCGAGCAGCTTGTCGAGCTTCCCGAGGTGGAAGACCGTCTGCACGCTGAAGTGAAGCGCTGCATTTCTTCGGAAAACGGCTTCAAGCGGTTCGAGCATATCCACGGCCTGCGTCTCCTCGCGAGTCCATTCGAAGTGGGAGAGGAGATGACGAATACCTTCAAGATAAAACGGCACGTAGTAGACGAGAAGTACCGCTCGCTGATACAGGACATCTTTCAGGAAGGACACGATACCCATGAGCGAGATGATCGAAATAAAGCCGGAGCTCGCGATCCGGCCCGCGCGTCTTAGCGACGCGGATTGCCTGTTTGCCTTGGTCGAGCAAAACCGTCGCCGCTTGCGACAGTGGATGCCTTGGGCTGACGATACTCGCAGCGTGGATGACACCATACGCTTTCTGCGTTCCTGCGAGGAGGATCTGGCTGCGGGCAAGGCATTGCACTGCGTTGTGCTCGTAGGAGGCGAAATCGTTGGGGTGGTCGGCATGAACCGAATCGAAGAGGCGAGCATGTCCGCCCCTGTCGGCTATTGGCTTGATGGAATGTATGAGGGAAACGGATACATGACTCTCTCCTGTGCCGCTTTGATCGACGAGGTTTTCAGGCGCTTTTCGCTTGAGCGGGTCGAGATTCGCACTGCGACGGGCAACACCCGCAGCGCCGCCATACCGCAGCGGCTCGGCTTTTCCTACGTCGGCGTGATTGCTGATGGGGAGAAGGTGGGCCGGCGTTTGTTCGACCTGAAGGTCTACGCTGTATCCCGAGAAGAATGGCTGGCTCGCGAAGCGTAGAATTAGGTGGCGCTTGGAGATCGTGGGATAGGTTCTAGTGCCGTGTCACGTTTGAAGCGTAGCGCGGAGCTTTAGCCCGCGTCCGCGTTTATCCTCATCCTCTTCTTCATCCTCATCTTTATCCTGGGATGAAGATGAGGAAAGGGGGATGATGATGGCGAATCAGGCCGCTTAGAGTCGTCCTGCGGTTCTTGGCCACTCTCTTGGCTTTGCGTTCCAGACTTTCTGGCAGGAGTGTCGTGGTTTTACGCATACGTCTTTTTTCTAGGACATGTCCATATTCGTCAATTTTCTAGTTGAGAGGCGGATGTGTTTTGGAGACGAACGTCTTTCGTCAGCCGGATTTGAAGACGATGCTGCGGATGCGTTTCGCTTCGGGGATCGTGTGGAGATTGGCGAGGACGAGGCTTTTGTTGAATTCGAGCTCCTGGCGTATCACAGGGTTGGATACAGAAATTACGAGCGTGCTCTCGCGTTCGATGCGTGAGGGATTGCAGCTCTTCGCGTTCGCTGCTCCCACGATCCGAGGCCAGGATTCGTTGATGCGGTCCTCCAGTGATTCGATCCCGATCTTGTACTTGCCGAGAATGCGGTCGAGGGAGTGGCTGAGTTCGCGTTCCGTCTTCGGAGCCTCGCCTTCGTAGTCCTCGGGTATGCCCCGCAGGTTCGCGATCAGTCGCTCCACGCTTTTGCGAAACTGGTAAGGCATAGTGGGAATGGTGAATAGTGAGTGGTGAATTGGGATGCGTGAATGCGACGCTTCTAGGCGCCGCTGTCCTCTCGAGTGAACAGCACCTTGCCCGTCTTTCCGGGAAGTTGGGCGTGGGCGAGCGCCTCTTGGAAATCCTCGAGCGGATAGAGGGCGGCTATCTCGACTTCTATTTTCGCTTTCTCCATGAAGGAGAAGACGCGGTTGTGCAGAGCGAGGATTTCCTCTCGCGGCGCCTTGCGGTACCAGGCGCTAACCCAGAGTCCCCGTAGTTGAATGTCATTGAAAATCAGATACCGGGTGGGAAACGGAGCGGGGGCTCGGTCCATGCCTCCGAAAGTAACCAGGGGACTGCCGTTTGCGAGCAGCTTGCAGAGACCGTAGGCGCTGGAGCCGCCTACCGAATTGAAAGCGAGCTTCGCCTTTGTCCCGCCCGTAGCTTCCAGCGCGGCTTTGGCTGCGTTGCGGTCGTCGAGCAAGACGATGTCCGCTCCGAGTTCCTCCAGTCGTTTGGCGGAATCAAGCGAACGGACTAGGTTGATCGTCTTGATGCCAAGGTGGCGCGCGATTTGTATCACCAGTTTCCCTACTGCTGAGGTCGCCGCGTTTTGGGCCACGATATCTCCGGCCTGCAGCTGAGTGAAGTCGTGTAGAAGCTTCCAGGCGGTTGGCGGGTTGACCCACCCCATGGCGGCTTGCCGGGTCGAGAGCTTTTCCGGCGCGGGGTACAGTTCGTCGCATGGCGCTATGGCGTAGCTTTGCCAGGAACCGATGTGGCTTGGCACGAAGACGTGCTGGCCTACTTGCAGGCCTTGCGACTCGCCTCCTAGGGCGACAATCTTGGCGAGGCCTTCGAGTCCAGCAGTCGCCGGCGGTCTGGCGAGTTCTCCATAAGTGCCTCCAATGCGCCCGAGATCAGCTGGATTGATCGGCGCGGCGACGACTTCGAGCAGGGCCTCGCCGCCTTTCAAGGGAGGCAAGTCCTGCGTCTCGAGCCGCAAGGTTTTCGCGGGTTCTCCGAATTCGTGGTAGCGGAGAGCGGTGTTTCTTTCGGGAAGCGACATATCGGCTGCGGAGAGTAGCAGTTGCTCTCCGCATTGCGAGCCCCTCGTGTCCGACTCTTTATTTTCCAACGTTGGAAAATAAAGCGTCGGGTCTTCTTTGTTTGTCAGGTTGGCGTTGGGCTGGATGCTTTCCTGGAAGCATGAGAGTCTATTTGAGATCTCCTTGTCGTTCGGACGCGAAGGAGTTTGTGGAAAGCGCCAAGCGGAGTGTGGAGATGCATCGCCCTTGGGTTTATCCGGCGACTTCGCAGGCGGGCTTCGAAGAGCTGCTGGAGCGAATCGAGTCGCCGCGTCATGCGAGCTTTCTGGTTTGTCGCAAGTCGGACGATCGCATTGCCGGGGTGGTGAATCTCAACGAGATCATCGAAGGAGCGTTGCGTGGGGCCTTTGTCGGCTACTGGGGGTTTAGCGGATTCGAAGGAAAGGGCTACATGACGGAGGGCCTTGCTTTGGCCTTCGACGAAGCTTTTGGCGAACTGGGTTTGCATCGTTTGGAGGTGAACATCCAGCCGGGGAACCTGCGTTCTCTGGCGCTTGCCCGCCGTCTTGGCCTTCGCCGCGAAGGCTTCTCTCCAAAGTACCTGCGCATAGGCGGCGAGTGGCGGGATCACGAGCGTTGGGCTCTCCTTGGCGAGGATTGGCTCGAATCCGGCGGCGCCGAAATGGCTGTGGCGCGTATTTCAGGCTGATACCGCTTCTTCGGCGTTGAAAAGGTCGCGATCCGTAGCGCGGAGCTTTAGTCCCTGTCTCTGTCGGTTCCTATCCTGGGATGAGGATGAAGATGAGGAGGGGGAGTGATGAGGACGAATTGCGCACGCGGTCCCGCTCTGCGCGATCCGGCGCCACCCTTTGCGGCATTGCGTTCGCTTACACCACCCTAGTCGAGTTCCATGAGCTGCTTCCAATAGCGGGTAGGGGCTTCGAGGAAGCTTTTGGTGAAGCGCACGTGCTCGAGCTCGTCGTATTGGGCATCGGCGAGACCGTTCTCGTCGAAGCTCCAAATGGCGGCTCGGGGAGCGCTTAGGATGATGGGGGAGTGGGTGGCGATGATGAACTGGCAATCCTGCTGAGCCATGTCGTGCACAAAGAGGACGAAGGCGAGTTGACGTTGAGGCGAGAGGGCGGCTTCCGGTTCGTCGATCAGGTAGAGTCCACCTGGGTGTACGCGGGCCTTCATGAATTCCAGGAAGCTCTCGCCGTGAGAGAAGTCGTTTAGGTCGCGACCGTAGGCGTTGTTGATGGCCCGCTTGTTGGCCTCCATGTAGCCGCGGGCGCGGTCGTCGTCTTTGAAGCGTTCGATATAGCCGTCGAAGGTTTCCTCCAGTTCCTTGTTCTTCCTTACGAAATTGAAGAAGTCCTCGGAGCGGAGGAAGAAGCCCTTCGCCGCGCGGCGTTTCCAGCCTAGCTCCAGCTTTCTGGCGAGTGGCCGCACTTCCTCTAGCGTGGGATCCTTGTCGAGCGCGGAGTAGCCGATGCTGATGCGCTTGGAGGCGAGGGCGATCGATTCGAGGAGGGTGGATTTTCCGCTGCCGTTTTCGCCGACCAGGAAAAGCGTGTTCGAGTCGATGCCGCGTTCCTGCAGGTCCTTGACGAAAGGTAGCGAGAGGGGAAATCCCTGACTGCCATCTTGAGGGGGGCAGTGGATTCGTTTGAGGAACAGCATCGAACTGGAGGCATGCTGACAGGCTGGGCAATCCAGTGGCAAGTCAGCTCTCTTCTTGGGAGACTTCGGGGGTGTGTTTCAACAAAGTGTTGCTCTTCGAGTAGCGCCACTGTGCCAAACTCTTGGCAGGCCTGGACGACACTTAAAAACGCGCCCGGATTTCGGCGCTTCGCGGTTGTCTTGGCAACGCGTGTAGCTAGGGTCCGGCCACATGAGTTCCGAGGCACACCCTTTTCACGATCGCGCGAAACTTGTCGATTGGTCGACTCTGACTCCGGACCGGATAGAGGCCGATATTTCGGCGGCTTTGGTGGAGGCCCAGGCCGAGGTCGACGCGGTGAGCGCCGTCTCGCCGGAGGAGGCGACTTTTGCCAACACCTTTATCGCGTTGGAGAATGCCGGTGAAACCTTGCGTCGGGCCTGGAGCAGGGTGGACCACTTGACGTCCGTGAAGGATAGCGAGTCCTTGCGGGCGGCCCACAAGGCGATGCTGCCGAAGGTGACGGAATTCTACTCGCGGGTGCCGCTCAATTCGGAGCTGTGGGCGGCTCTCAAGAGTTTCGCGGACAAGCCCGAGGCTGCCTCTCTGAGCGGCGTGCAGAAGCGGCTTTTTGGCGAGACGCTGGCGGATTTCGTACAGGCTGGAGCCGATTTGCCGCCCGAAAAAAAGGCTCGTCTCGAAGCTCTGAATCGCGAGCTGGCGGAAAGGACCAACCGCTACGGGGACAACGTTCTCGACTCGACCAATGCCTACGAGCTGCTGGTCGAAGACGAGTCTCGCTTGGCTGGCTTGCCTGATTCGGCGAAGGCTGCTGCTCGCCAGAGCGCCAAAGGCAAAGGCCACGGTTCGGACGAGAAACCTGTATGGAGATTCACACTACAGGCTCCGTCTATTCTCCCCGTTTTGAAGTACGCGGACGATGCTTCGTTGCGACGCGAACTCTACGAGGCTTCGTCTCTCATTGGCCTGAGGGACAAGTGGGACAATACAGCGTTGCTGCGCGAGATCCTCGTCTTGCGCCGGGAGAAGGCGGCTTTGCTCGATCAGGCGAATTTCGCGGATCAGGTTCTGCAGCGCCGTATGGCCAAGACAGGCGCTGCTGCGTTGAGTTTCGTGGAAGACTTGCACGAGAAGGCTGCGGCAGGCTTCGCTGCAGAGATTGCCGAGCTCGAGGCCTTCGTGGCCGAGCAGACTGGCCAGTCGGCGCAGCGCCTGGAGCCTTGGGATGTCTCCTACTGGTCGGAGAAGCTGCGTCAGGCGAAGTACGATTTCGACGAGGAGGCCTTGCGTCCCTACTTCCCGATCGGGCAGGTTCTCGATGGCTTGTTTCGCATTGCCGAGCGTATATTCGGATTGCGGATACAGGGCCATGAGGGTCCGGAGAATAGCTGGCATCCAGACGTAAAGCTCTACGATCTCTATGATGCGGGTGGCGAGCTGCTCGGCTATTTCTATGCGGATTGGCATCCGCGGGAGGAGAAGCGTGGCGGGGCGTGGATGAACTTTCTGGATACAGGCGAGTCCTTGGCGGATGGAAGCCGCTCTCCGCACGTCGGCCTGATTACGGGCAACATGACTGAGCCGGTTGATGGGAAGCCGGCTTTGCTCGACCATCGAGAGGTAGAGACGGTGTTCCACGAGTTCGGCCACCTGCTGCACCACTTGCTTGGCAAGGTGGAAATCAAGTCTCTCAATGGCGTGAACGTCGCCTGGGATTTCGTGGAACTGCCCTCCCAAATCATGGAAAACTGGTGCTGGAATCGCGAAAGCCTGGACCAGTTCGCTCGCCATTTTGAAACGGGCGAGCCTATTCCTGACGACCTCTTCCGGAAAATGGTATCGGCTCGCAACTTCCAGAGCGCCGCCATGACCATGCGGCAACTGAGTTTGGGCAAGCTGGACCTCGAGATGCATCTGAACCCAGAGCCGTACTTGGCTGGCGACCTCGATGCGACGCTGCGCGAGACGCTCGAAGGATACGTGATGGAGTTCAAGACCACGCCTCGCAGCATTGTTCGCCGTTTCGGGCATATCTTTTCCAGTCCGGTCGGCTACGCGGCGGGCTACTATTCCTACAAGTGGGCCGAGGTGTTGGATGCGGATGCTTTCACGCGTTTCGAAAAGGAAGGAATTTTCAACGAGCGAACCGGACGGGAGTTTCGCGAGCGCATCCTTTCGAAGGGCAACTCCGAGGATCCGATGGAGTTGTTCAAGTCCTTCATGGGTCGCGAGCCGGATCCGGAGGCGCTGCTTCGTCGTTGTGGGCTATTGGCTGGTTGACCAAGGCAGTCTCCTCGCGTGATCTTGCCATGGAGTCACCCCAGATTCCATGAATAAGCGTGTTGCCGAGGCTCACGAATTCGGTCCAGTGAAAAGGTCAAGGTTGACCTTTTCACTGGACCGAATGATGGCGGAAAGCTTTGGGAGAATCGGGGGGGCGGTAAAACGATGAGCGGGAGGGCGCTTCTACACCCGGGGGGTGGAGAGC
Organism: Pelagicoccus sp.; assembly: GCA_028284635.1. GTDB lineage: Bacteria > Verrucomicrobiota > Verrucomicrobiia > Opitutales > Opitutaceae > Pelagicoccus. The sequence goes on along the minus strand of JANQRJ010000067.1, from coordinate 22,296 downwards.
AGGAGGTCTGCGAAGATGGGCAGGCCGTTGCACTCGAAGGAGAAGCGGTACTGTTCGGCGGTGCCTGCTGTGCTGATCGCCATGCGTTTTCCCTGGACCACGGTGGGGATGGTGAGCGTGGAGGGGAGGCCGAGGTCGGCGAGGCGGTTCTTGAAGGTGCCGGCGAACATGTTGGTGAGTTCGCCGCAGACGTCGCGCACCACGTCGTCGTCGAGCTCTTCGCGTTCCATGCTGGTGATCTTCTGGCCTGCCAGGTAGGCGAAGTTTTCCGTCATGAAAAGGTAGCAGACTCCGTTGACCTCGCCGGCAAATCCGACGGACGAGGCGAACATGCGCTTCGAGTCGTCTTTCGCAGGATCGATCTTGGGGCTGAATGCCTGGGTGCCGGCGTAAGCTTCGTGTCCGAGATGCTTGCATTCCATTTCCATCATGGTGTCGATGACCTTGATGAGAGAGGAGCTCAGGAATCCTTGGATCTTTTCGACGGGGACTGAAACTGGCATGGTGCTTGGGAAATCTTAGGAGAGCGCTAGAGAATCAGGCTGTTTTTTAACGAATTGGTTCTTGCCCGAGAAACCCTTGTGGTGGGCTTTTGGAGCTTCTCCCTCGCTGGAACAACGAGTTTTATCGGAACAATTCATTCTATCTAAGGGGCTTGCGAGCCTTATTGACTCAATATTTACTCACGCTGGGCCGGTCGGAATAGTGAAGTCGAGATCAGAGAGTTAGCAAGTTCAGCGCGACGCTGGCGAGACTGAGGAATAGCAGAAAGCCGACCACATCCGTAACCGTGGTCACCATGATCGAAGAGGCAAGCGCGGGATCGACTTTAGCAGTTCTCAGACCGATCGGGACCATGACTCCGGCGAGGGCGGCGGCCACCATGTTGAGGAACATTGCGAGACAGACGACGGCTCCGATGACGAAGCTGCCTTTCCACAGCCACGAGACGAGGCCGACGGTGAGTCCGATGGCGATTCCAGTGGAGATGCCGACCAGGATTTCCTTCGAGAGCACGCGGCGCCAGTCGTTGTCCTGGATTTCTCCGAGGGCGAGGGAACGGACCACGATGGTGAGGGTTTGGGACCCGGCGTTGCCGCCCATGCCGCCGATAATGGGGAGGAACGCGGCCAGCATGCCGTACTTGACCATCGTATCCTCGAACATGGAGATGACCCAGGCGGCGAGGAAAGCGGTGCCGAGGTTGATGAGCAGCCATGGGAGACGGTTGCCGACGGAGCGCTGCCAGGGGGTGGTCACCATCTCTTCGCCGCTAAGTCCGACCATGCGCTGCATGTCCTCGGTGGCCTCTTCCTGGATGACGTCGATCACGTCGTCCGAGGTTACCAGGCCGACGAGCTTGCCGAAGTCGTCGACTACGGGCAGGGCGATGTAGTTGTACTTCTGGAAGATGTTCGCGATCTCTTCCTGGTCTGCGTATACGCTGACGGAGCGCACTTCGGTGATCATGACTTCGCTCACCTTAAGACGCAGGTCTCGGAAGAGCAGATCACGTAGCTTGAGCACCCCTTGCAGTCGCTCGTTTTCGTCAATTGTGTAGATATAGATGGCATTGCCTTGGTCTTGCTCCTCGTCGCTGCGCACGGCTTCGCGGGCTTCGGCCAGAGTCATCTGGGTGGAGACGGCGTAGACCTCCTTGCGCATGATGCCTCCGGCGGTGTCGGCGGGATACTCGAGCAGATCGGAGATGCCCTCGACGTCTTCCTCGTCGAGCGTGCCCATGATGTCCTGCAGTCGCTCGGGCGAGACCTTGCCTAAAGCGTCCGCAGCATCGTCCGTGTACATCTCGGGAATGATCTCCGATACGCGTTCCAGGCGCATGTTTTCCAGCAGGTGGGTCTGGATTTCTTGAGGGAGCTCGGTGATGACCTCGGCGGCTCGCTCGTCGGTCAGGCTTCGCAGGACTTCCCGGATCTCCTCTAGCTCGAGATCCTCGATATCGTCGGCAATGTCGCTTGGGTGGGAATCCTTGGCTCGCGCGATTCTGCGGACCAGAGCGTCGTTCGCCACTTCTGTTATTTCATCCCCGTCCGGCATAGCAGGCTGGTTAAGACAAATTGTCCGATTCGCAGCAAGGCTGAGGTTTGACGCTTTGGTGAAAAGATGGGGCATTCGCGGTGGCTGAAGCTGAAAGGCTTTGGATTTCCGCTATCGAGGCTTCAGTTATCAAGTCGTATGCCAGTTCTCGATGTCAGTCCCTATCGTCCGCCTGCTCTGCTGCGCGGTCCTCATCTCGAGACGGTTTTGCCGAATCTGACGCGTCGCCGTTTCCGCGTCTCCTACGTCCGACAGCGCTTGGAGTTGAGCGATGGGGACTTCGTCGATCTGGATACCGCCGCGGCTCGTCCGGGTTCGGTCGCGAGGACCTGCGTCCTTATCCTGCATGGCTTAGAGGGTTCGGCTGAAGCGCCTTACGTTAAGAGCTTCGCTCTGGCGGCAGGAAAATTTGGATACGATGCAGTGGCCATGAATCTGAGGGGCTGCAGCGGAGAGCCGAACCGGTTGCCGCGTTTCTACCACAGCGGGGAAACGGGAGACCTGAAGGAGGCTATAGCTCTGCTTTCGCAACGCTATGAGCGCATCTGTCTGCTGGGCTTCAGTTTGGGCGGCAATGTCGTGATGAAATACTTGGGCGAAGCTCCTGCTGGCGTGTCTCCCAAAGTGGCTTGCGGGGTTGCCGTCTCCGCCCCGGTTGATTTGGCAGGGTCCGCAAAGCGCCTGGGGGCGGCGGGCAACCGTTTCTACATGCGTCGCTTCATCCTGCTGCTTGCGCGCAAGCTGGAGGAGAAAGCGCAGCTGTATCCAGAAGTCATAGACACGGCTGGTTGCCGCGAGATGCAGTCCTTCGAGGAATTCGATGGGGAGTACACCGCTCCGCTCAACGGTTTTGCCAGCGCGGAGGACTACTGGGCGCGGTGCAGCGCGGCGAACTGGCTTTCGGAGCTGCGGATTCCCGCTCTCCTGCTCAACGCTCGCAACGATCCCTTCCTATCGGAGGAGTGTTTCCCCGAAAAGCTGGCCGGTCGGAGCGCCTTTCTGTATTCGTGTTTCCCTGACGCTGGCGGTCATCTGGGTTTTCCAGGCCGTCGCAATGGTGGCTTGGCTTGGCACGAACGCGTGGCTCTGGAATTCATGCGGCGATTTTCAGGCTAGAAAATCATCATCTGCTTCTACTTCTTCATCTTCTTCCGACCAATGCTTTTTAGAAGAAGATGATGAAGAAGTAGAAGCAGATGATGATGACTGGTCAGAGTTCCAGGTCGAGCTGGGCAGTGGAGGAGGGGGCCGGAGCCTCCAGGCAGGCGGGGCCTTCGCTGCGGTAGTTGTTGACGATCTGGTTGGCGGGCTGGCAGCTCATGAGTTTGCCAGGGAAGGGGGAAAAGATGGCGAGCAGCGTATCGGCTGGCAGTTGGGAGACATCTTGTTCGAGCCAGGTGGCGATATGATCTCGGCGCAGAATGACGGGCATGCGGTCGTGCCACTTGGCGAGCAGGTTGTTTGCCCTGGTGGTCAGAAGCGCGAAGCTTTCGATGCTCTGGCATGATTCGTTCTGCCAGCTTTCCCAGATAGCGGCCATGTAGAAGATCGACTGTTCCTGCGTTTGCAGAAAATAGGGCATGCTGCCGCCGCGTTCGCTTTTCCATTCGTAGAAGCCGTCGGCTGGGATGAGACAGCGGCGCCGTTTGAAGGCCGCTTGGAAGGATGGCTTCTGCCCGACTTCTTCGCATCGGGCGTTGATCAAGGGAGAACGATTGGAGTCCGACTTAGCCCAGCTCGGAATGAGCCCCCAGCGCAGGGCGACTGCCTTTAGCTGCCGCGGTTGATCGCCTTTGCGGAGCACGAGACAGTTTTGGGTGGGAGCTATGTTGTAGCGAGGTTTTCGAGGCAGGCCCGGCACTGGCAGCCCGTCGATCGCGTAGTTGCCATCGCTAGTGGCAACCTCCGACGGTTGTTGTCTCAATGTGTAGCGTCCGGGCATCTAAGGCCGTTATTGATGGCAGCTATAGGCGTCCGTTTCAACTGCGTAATAGGGCCGCCCCCGTATGCCACCTTTTGCAGTGAGGCGAAAGGTCGTCCCAATCACTGGCAACAAAGCTCTTCAAAGAGAACCTGCGTTGCGGCTCCCTCTTCAATCTATGCTCGCTCTCGGCTTCGACAGGCATTGATCTACAAGTCTATGTTACTCACGAATCTAGAATCGGTTCCGGGGCGGCGTATCGTGTCGCATTTCGGTTTGGTGCAAGGCAGCTCGATCAGAGCGAAGCATGTTGGCCGCGATCTCATGGCTGGCCTGAAGAACATCGTAGGTGGGGAGCTGAAGGGCTACACGGAGCTGCTCTCCGAATCCCGCCAGCAGGCAATTGACCGAATGGCGGCTCAAGCCGAGGAACTGGGAGCGAATGCGGTAGTCAACGTCCGCCTTTCGACCTCTTCGGTCGCCCAGGGCGCTGCGGAAATTCTCGCCTACGGAACGGCTGTATCCGTGGAGTAGATACGATGGAATTATTTGTAGTACTGCTCAATCTGGCGGCGATCATCGCATTGCCTGTGCTCGGGTTCGTTTGCGGCAGCGTCGCCGAGTCTCGCCACTACAGGAGCATCAGGGAGCGTGAAAGCCGTTGGCTGGATAAGCCGGCTCTGACTTGCCGCACTCCTTTGGACGATTCGCGGACTGTTGCTCGGGCGGAAATGGCCGTTGGATCGGTGGTGGTTTCCGTCGACTACTTCAAGCGAATCCTAGCCCAGTTGCGTTTGTTCTTCGGCGGCGAACTTGGAGCCTATGCCTCGCTCGTGGATCGGGGAAAGCGTGAGGCGATCCTAAGGATGCGCGAAGCTTGCCCGAATGCTGACGCCTACCTCAACGTGCGTCTGCAAACCTCTTCTCTATCTCGCGGCGAACGCCAGATGCTCGGCAGCGTGGAAGTCGTGGCCTATGGAACCGCCGTTACCTACGCCCATGGGTTACATCCCGAAGAAGCTCGAGAAGACGGCTGACATATCGCGTGGCAGGAAGCCGTTGCGTCGAATTTTCGAATACGCTATCGGCCTGGCCGTATTCAGCATAGCGGTCTACCTGTTGCTCGGTCTGGTAGCGCATCTCTTAGCCAGCCTTATGCCGGATAGTTGGGAAGAGAAGCTTTCATTTGGCTTCTCGGGATTCGAGGAAATCGAGGAAGGCAAGGAACGCGTCGAGCCGCTGCTTGATCGATTGATCCAGAATCTGGATACGCGAGACCTGCCGTTTCGCGTGCGAGTCGTAGAGATGGAGCAGCCAAATGCCTTTGCCACGCCTGGCGGGGCGATTTGGGTGACTTCCGAATTGCTGCGAGCGGTGCCGGACGACGCTGAGTTGGCCTTCGTGCTGGCCCACGAGCTCGGCCACCATCATCACCGTCATGTGGTGAAGCGTATGGGGCGCTCCGTTATTTTCGGTCTTGTCGGAGCCCTGCTCTTCGGCGGCGACTCCTTCGGTCCAGGCAGTGCTCTGGTCCAGTTGGCGGAGCTCGACTATTCGCGAATGCAAGAGCTTGAGGCCGACGCCTTTGCCCAGGAACTCATGACCATACGGTTCCCCGAATCGCCAAACGCCTACCAAGTGCTCGCCAAACTCGGTGCCGAGCACCCCGACTTCCTCGGAAGCGGTTACCTGCTAACCCATCCGCATCCGAAGGAGCGGCTTGAGCGGCTGGAGGCGAGGACGATTGGGGAATAGGCTTGATCTGCTCTCGTTTCTCGAGGCGAAGCGCTGCCCGTCAATTTAAAACGTTCCCTCTCTGAGATGGCGTCTCGATTCCTCCGGGTTGCTCTTTGCTCGATGCGTTCCTAGTGTTCTGCGCTTTATGGAAGATCTGGAACGACCGATAGCGAGAGGGTTTGGCAAATGGGAGCTGCGGGCGCTGCTGGGGGTTGCGGTCTACTGCCTGGGGCATTGGCTTTGGTACCAGGGCACTGCGCTTGGCATGAGCCCGGCGCTGGACGGCAAGGAAAACCTTTTGCTAGCCCGCGACATCTTCGAGTTGAAACTTGCCCCGGAACCTTTTTTTCGGGCGATGCTCTATCCGCTTGTTTTAGCGTTTTTCTATTTCTTCGGCGATGGGAATGTCGTTTGGATGGCGAGTCTTTTTGGAGTTTGTATCCATGTTCTGAATACGATTTTGGCAATGAAGCTAACCAGCCTGGTTTGGGGCGAGGGTTGGAGCGGCGTTTCGGCTGGGTTGCTCGTGGGGTTCAATCCCGTTTTGATTCACTATGCCGTCGATCCGCTCGACATCACGTTAGGCGTGTTTTTCTTTCTCGGTTCTCTGTATCTGTTTTTTCGTTACAGGCAGATTGGCGTTTTTTTGGGGTTAGCGGGGTCTGGAGCATGTTTGGCATTGGCCTGTCTTGCTCGGCCGCATTTTCTCGCCGTAGCGGCGGCGGGCGGCCTGGCTTATTCGCTTTTCGCGGCCTTTCAGTCTTCGGCTCGCAAGAGTTTTGCCGCTTTCGCTTCTGGACTGGCCGTTCCGTTGCTGGCCTACGCTCTGGTCAACTTCATGATCGGCGGCGCCTTTGCAGTGGCGCCCTGGCAAGGGGCCTACAATCTTTGGGTCTCGAATAAGCCTGGCGCCAATGGCTTGTACTACCGGCAGTCGGTAAATTTCGAATACGCAGGCGAACACCGGAATCCGAACCGTTTGGAGTCCGAATTTCTCTACGAACAGGCGACTGGCGAAAAAGGGAGCATCGCCGACCGGACTGGCTACTGGCGTGGCCGTACCCTGGAGGCCATCGCGGCTGATCCATGGCGCTGGCTGGGTCTAATGGGCTGGAAGAGCTACGCCTTGTTCAACGATTGGGAGCAGTACAACAACAAGACCTTTGCGGCGCATAAGAATCGTTCCCCTTGGCTGCGCTTCAACCCGATCGGCTGGGGCTTGTTGCTGGTTCTTGGGACTTTGGGGGGAGTGGCTTTGTGGGGGCGAAGTCGGGTGACTCTCGGGATTGTCGTTCTGGTCTTTGCAGCCTACGCAGGGGGGTTGCTGCTCTACATGGCGAGCGGGCGATTTCGAGTGCCGCTCGTCGCGCTGCTAGCGGTTTCAAGTGGTGGAGTTTGGAGTGTGGTTGAAAATTGGGTACGATGGTCTGGCCTCCAAAAAGCTCTCGCCTGCGTGCTTTCCGTTTGCCTGGGTTTCGTCGCCTTCTCTCGTTTTGGAGGAATTGCGGATCGCTCTTCCTTCGGGCAGGACTATCTTTTGTTGGCTGACGCTTCTGCCGGTTTGGGCTGGGATCGGGAAGCGATCGAATGGGCGGAGCAGGCGATCGAGCTTGGCAAGGGCGAAGAGCTAGCCCAGCGGCTTCAGTTGATCAGCTTGTACAATCTGGTAGCTGATGGGACGCGTGGTATTGGGGATCCCGACTGGAGCGATTTTGCCTCGAGTTTGGACGAGTTGAATTTTCAGGATCCCGTTTTCCTTTTCGTGAAAGGCGTAGCGTATTGGAATCTTGGCGACAGTTGGAAAGCCAAGGAAGTCTGGGATGGCGCTGTACAGGCTCATGGCCTGGGGGCTTCGGCGAGTCTGGCGATGCTGACGTTGACTAGCGAGGATGAGGCGGCTCCGAACCTGTCTGCCGACGTGCTGCAGGCTATGCGTGACGGAGCCTTTCCGCTGCTCGCAGTAGCTATGGAGCGTCGTTCGATAGAGATCGGACTTTCGTCAGAACGACGCGCGTTGCTCGAGCAGTCGCTGGCCCGCGCGGTGCCGGGACTGTTGCCCTGAAGCAGTATCTGTAGGCTCTTGATCGTCTCGGGAGCTTCGTCCGTAAATTGATGATCGAGCTTCTGGGAACGCGGGCGGCTCGCCCGCAACTGGCTTGGCTTTGCCCTGCTGCGGGCGAGCCGCCAGCGTTCCCAGAGCATGATGCAGTTTGTTGCCTAGCTTCCGAGGTAGGGCCCGATCGCCGAGCGGGCCGTGGAGAATGGATCCTGCAGCGCGGTCCGCTCGGCGATCGGACCCTACCTCAAAACGAATTCCGACCACTTTCATTCACATGGCGCTTGGGGACTTCTGCCTTTCGGACTTGCCCGGATTTTCGGTTTAGGGCAGAATTCTCGGGCTTTTTTCGCTCCGCTCTTAGCTTATGAGGGTCTGCCTTTTTACTGACAGTTTTCTGCCTTACATCTCGGGGGTAAGCTCGGCCGTCTTCAACCAGGCGAACGAACTGGCTCGGCGGGGCCATGAGGTGAGTATCTTCCACCCGCGGGCGGCTCGCGCGGACCAGAGCTCGGAGGTGCCGGGACTGGATGGCGGCGTCGGCGTGCACGGGCTGCCGTTTTCCGTGCCCACGGGCAACATCCCGAAACTGCGTTGGTCGGTACCGCTTTTCCTCTACAGCTACCGCCGCCTGCGTCAGGCGCCGCCGGATTTGATTCACGTGCATACGGAGTTTGGCTGCGGGCTGGAGGGGATGCTGCTGGGGCGCTGGAAGAAGGTGCCGGTTATCGGGACTTTCCACACCTTCTTTGCGGAGCCCGACTATCTGAAGCAATTTCACATCCCGAACTTCGCTCTCACGCGCAAGGCGATGTGGAAGTATTCGGTGGCGTTTTTCAATCGCTGCTCGCACATCGTGAGTCCTTCGCGATCGGTGCGCGACCATTTGGTGGCTCGCGGCTTGGAGAGGGAGGCGACCGTGCTGTCCAACGGCATCGATCGGGTGAATTTTCGACCGAAAGAGGAGATTCAGGCGTTTCGAGCGGAGTTGGGGATCGATGATTTCGCTTTCATTTACATCGGGCGGGTTTCTCCTGAAAAGTCGCTGAATGTCGCCTTGGAGGCCTTCAAGCAGACTTTGGCGGTGAACCCGAGGGCCAAGTTCGTGATCGTGGGCAATGGTCCGGCAGACAAGTCGCTCGATGCCCAGATCAAGGCTTTGGAGATCGGATCTTCGGTTGTCCGTACCGGCCGAATCGAACGGACGGAGCTGATGGCCAAGAACTATCCGCTGCTCGGCGACGTCTTCGTGACTGCTAGCAAGACGGAAAACCAGCCGGTTAGCATTCTGGAGGCGATGGCTTTCGGGTTGCCGATGATCGGTCCTCGGGCCAAGGGGATTCCCGAGCTTGTGGAACATGGGGCCAACGGTTTGATTTTCGAGCCCGACGATGTCTACGGAATGTCTAGTTCAATGATTCGCCTGATGAAGGACGAACGACTTTTGAGCCGCATGAGGCAGGCTTCCATTTCCAGTGCTGCCCCGCACGACATTCAGCATGTTGGCGGGAAGCTGGAGTCGATCTATCGCGCGGCAATCGAGCGTCGCCGAGTCGAGGGCTGATCGAGCACTCAATCTTCATCTGCTTCTACGTCTTCATCTTCTTCTATTTCTGGGAAGAAAGAGGGATGAAGAAGCAGACGTAGAAGCAGATGAAGATTGGGAGGAGGCTTGTCAGGGGCGGGGAGCGAGCTTATCCCGGTTGGTATGAAAATCCGCTCGGCCCCGTTTGTTCTTCTATGTCTTCTGCTTTGCTCCTGCCAAAGCGCCTACTACGGGGCGCTGGAGAAGTTCGGAGTGCACAAGCGAGATATCCTGGTCGATAGAGTCGAGGACGCTCGCGAGGCGCAGGAGGAGGCTAAGGAGCAGTTCGAGAGCGCGTTTGAAGAGTTCCTCGCGGTGTCGGAAGTGGACGTGGGAGAACTGAAGTCGACCTACGATCGTTTGCAGTCGGCTTTCGACTCAAGCGAGGCGAAGGCGAAGGCGGTGCGGGCCCGTGTAGAAGCGATCGAGGATGTCGCGTCAGCCCTTTTCAAGGAATGGTCTGGCGAGCTCGAGCAATACAGCAGTCAGGATTTGCGGGCGGCTAGCGAGGAGCAGCTCGAGCAGACGCGCGAATTGTCGGAGAACCTGGTGCGGGCGATGAACGAAGCGGCTGCGAAAATGGATCCAGTCCTCGATGCCTTTCGCGACCAGGTATTGTTCCTGAAGCACAATCTCAATGCCCAGGCGATCGCCGCCTTGAATAAGACTTCGCTCGCTCTCCGAGAGGAAGTCGAGCTGCTGATCGAGCAGATGGAGGCCTCTATCGACGAGGCGAACGCCTTCGTCTCTCAAATGCGCAGCTGAATTTAAGCGAAGAGTTAAGAACGAAGAGCGCAGAATTTTTAAAGGAGAGCAAAGCCGCGTGAGCTAGAGATCAGCCTCCTAATCTTCATCTACTTCTGCTTCTTCATCTTCTTCAAAAAATGCTCTAGTGCCCAGAAGCAGATGAAGAAGCAGAAGTAGATGAAGATTGTTCTACTGTGGGTAGTCGGTGTTTAGGCTGTCTTCGATGACGCTTTTGGATTTCTGCAAATCTGGGTGGTTGATCTTCGCCAGGAGCTTGCGGGCGGCGTTGTAGTGGCCCATCTCGTAGCGCACGCGAGCGATGTAGAGCTGGACGATTTGCTGTTCGTATTCGCTTCCTGAATACTTGTATAGTCGTTGCCAGGTTTCGAGGGCCTTTTTCCAGTCTGGATTTCCGATGTCGAAGAAGCTTTGGGCGTACCGCATGTGAAAGGAAACGTCCTTGGGCGACTTTTCCATAGCCTGATGAAAGTGCTCTTGGATGAGGGCATCGATCTGGGTTTGGTCGGCGAAAAGCTTGTCGGCGAGGAAATGGTCTCGGTAGGCGAGCAGCAGATTGCCGAGCTGGTAGTCGTAGAGAGACTGTTTGGGCTCCAGGTCGCGGGCTAGCAGATAGAAGCCGTAGGCCTCCTGGTACTTGCCTTCCTCGGCCATGTAGTTGCCCAGCTGGTTCTTCACCACGGGAATCATGGGATCGAGCTCGTCGGCTTTGAGGAACATGGCGTAGCTCTCCTTGCGGTTGCCCGTGCGGTTGAGCATCAGGCCGTACGAGACATAGGCGGGCGCGAAGTTGGGGGCTGCGGAGATGAGGCTTTCATAGCCGTCGATGATGGACTGCAAGTCGCTTCTGATGCGGGCAATGTCCTCCGCTGCCACGGCGCTTTCGTATCGTTTGTAGGCCTCCTGCTCGCGGGCGTTTAGTTGCCTGAGCAAGTAGACGGTCATCGACTCTTCCGAAGGCTTCTCTACCGGCGGTTCGTCGGCGACAAGCGGCGTGGCTGAGCTGAGAGCGAGGCCGAGGGCGCAGGCGCGGATGAAAGTGGTGGGCTGTTGCATGGTTCGAGTTAGATTGTTGGGGAGAGGGAATGTTTCGCTCTTAATCCTCATCCGCTTCTACTTCTTCATCTGCTTCTAAAAAGTGCCTAGATGAAGAAGCAGATGAAGATGAGGATTGTTTAGTCCGTCCAGCGGTCTTTTGCGTCGGGGTTGGCGATGAGGTATTCGGTTATGGCCTCGATGAAGGCTTCTCCGTAGGCCTCGAGTTTCTTTTGGCCGACTCCCGAGATATTGGAAAGCCGGTCTTCGCTGGTCGGGAAGTAGCGGGCCATCTCACGCAGAGTGACGTCGGAAAAAATGATGTAGGCGGGCACGCTGTGCTCGTCGGCGAACTCCTTGCGCAGGCTGCGCAGGATGGCGAAGAGGTCCTCGTCGCAATCGATGGCGCCCGCGCCGCTGGCGGGAGTGCGGCTTCGTAGCGATTTTTCGGATACGGGGAGCTTAGTTAGAGTGATGGGGATCCGCTGGCGGAGGGCATCGCGACCTTTGGCGGTGAGGGAGAGGGTGGCGAAGCCTTCCTCGTTTTGTTCCAGGTAGCCGAGCCTGATGAGCTCTCGACCGAAGGCTTGCCACTGGGCGCGTTTGTATTCGCCGCCGATGTCGTAGGTGGTGAGACGGTCGTGACCCCACTTGAGGACCTTCTCGGCTCGGCTGCCGAGCAGGATGTCGACGATGTGGTTGAGACCGACGGCGAAGGAGCTGGCCTGGCTGACACGAAAAACGCAGGACATGAGCTTCTGGGCCGGAATGGTTCCGTCGAAGGTTTCCTTGGGCTGGCGGCAGTTGTCGCAATTGCCGCAATTGCCGTCGGTCCAGGTTTCGGAGAAGTAGGCGAGCATGACTTCGCGGCGGCATTGCGAAGATTCGGCGTAGTGTACCATCTGGCGTAGTTGCTGGCTGGCTACGTCGCGTTCTTTGGGATCGGACTTGTCGGCGATGAACTGGAGCTGCTTGGCCACGTCGCCTGGCGAGAAGAAGAGCAGGCAGTCTGAAGGGAGTCCGTCGCGTCCGGCTCGCCCGGTCTCCTGGTAGTAGCCTTCGATGTTCTTCGGGATGTCTTGGTGGATGACGTAGCGCACGTTGGGCTTGTCGATGCCCATGCCGAAGGCGATGGTGGCGCAGATGACCTTGGCGTTGTCGCGGATGAAGGCTTCCTGGTTTTCGGCTCGCTGGTTGGGGGTCATTCCGGCGTGGTAGGCGAGGGCTTCGACGCCTTCCTGCCGCAGGCGGTCGGCGAGCTGTTCGGCGGCCTTGCGGGAGTAGCAGTAGACGATGCCGCTTTCGTAGGGGCGGGCTTGCACGAACTTGAGGATCTGGCGGAAGACGGCCTGCTTGTGCTCGACGCGGTAGTTGAGGTTCGGCCGATTGAAGGAGGCGACGTAGCTTTGCGGGTCACGCAGTTTGAGTTGGCCGAGGATGTCCGAGCGCACGCGGTCGGTGGCAGTCGCTGTCAGGGCCATGAAGGGCGTATCCGGAAAACGGCGACGTAGCTCGGCGAGTTGTCGGTACTCTGGCCGGAAATCGTGGCCCCATTCACTGATGCAGTGGGCCTCGTCAACGGCGAAGCGTTCGACGCCCCAGGATTTCAGGTCGTCGAGAAAGCCGCCTAGCATGAGTCGCTCGGGGGCGACGTAGAGGATTTTGTATTCGCCGGCGAAGAGCTTGGCGTAGCGTTGGCGGGCTTGCTGCTTGGGTAGGGAGGAGTTGAGGAAGGTAGCGGAGATGCCGTTTTCGGAGAGGCCGTCGACTTGGTCCTTCATCAGGGCGATGAGCGGGGAGATGACGACGGTTAGCCCTTTGGAAAGCACGGCGGGCAACTGGTAGCAAAGCGACTTGCCTCCGCCAGTGGGGAGGAGGGCGAAGACGTCGCGTCCGGCGAGGGCGTCGTTTACGATTTCCTCCTGCAGGGGGCGAAAGGAGTCGTGCCCGAAGTAGCGTTTGAGGGCGGCGAGGGTTTCTTCGGAAGCGGCGACTGGCATTGTCCAAGGAGGTTGGGCGAAGGGTTGGCGGGGGACAAGCCTTCGGAGGTTCATCATCCCCATCTTCTTCTGCTTCTAGAAACGGTGGTTGGAAGAAGATGAAGAAGTAGAAGCAGAAGAAGATACTAATCGAGGTGGAAGACGCTCTCCAGGTCCATCCACCATTCGTCGGGCTTTCGGTTGGGGAGCGGGGTTTGGCAGGGGATGGTTTCCCGCCACCAGCGTTTTGTTTCGGGGTCCTCGGCGATGGAGGCCATGTCGGCAGCGAAGTTGGAGCCGGTGTACTCGAAGTAGCTGAAGAGATATTTCCTGTCTCCTATCGGGGCGACGTAGATCGAGTAGTTTTCGATATTCGCCTGCTTGATCCGCTCGACGATTGTGGGCCAGACGGCGGCGTGCAGATCGCGGTAGGCTTGCTCCTTTTCAAGATTGAGCTCGATGAGGGAACCGTAGCGTTGCCGCTGGCCGGCAGCTTGGTTGCCGGGGGCGGGGTTCGTCGGTCCGTAGGAAGGATGGGGCTTGTCGTTGATTTGGTTCATAGGCGGGTTTGGGATCGGATTTTCTGGCGGATAGGCGGTTGCTTGCGAGATTGTTCCTGCGATCCCAGGAGATTTCCGGGCTGAGCGACCTCGACAGAATTGGCGGGGCTGTTTTAGGGTTTCGCTATGGAATACCGCAGACTTGGATCGACGGGGGCGAAGGTCTCGCCGCTTTGTCTTGGCACTATGAATTTCGGCTGGACGGCCGGCGAGGCTACGAGCTTCGCCATCATGGATACCGCCTTGGAAAAGGGTATCAATTTTTTCGATACTGCGGATGTGTATGGTCGCTGGTCGACGCATTCCGGCGCGTGCGAGGAGTTGATTGGCCGTTGGTTTAACCAGGGAGATGGCCGTCGCGAGAGCGTGGTGTTGGCTACCAAGGTCTTCAATCCTACGGATCAGGAGGGGCGGCGGCCCGAGCCGAATCGCGATACGCGTTGCTACTCGGCCTTGAAGATCGTGCGGCATTGCGAAGACAGTTTGCGCCGCCTGAAGACCGACCGCATCGACCTCTACCAGCTGCATCACATCGATCGCGAATGCCCTATGGACGAAATGTGGGAGGCGATGGAAACGCTGCAGCGCCAGGGGAAGGTCGTCTACGTCGGTTCGAGCAACTTCGCGGGTTGGGACGTGGCGCATGCGAGCATGGCTGCCCGCATGCGCGGCAATCGTGGCCTGGCGAGCGAGCAGAGCGTCTACAATCTGAACAATCGGATGATCGAGTTGGAGGTAATCCCCGCGTGTCGCGAGTTTGGCCTGGGCCTGATCCCGTGGAGTCCTCTAGCGGGCGGGCTTTTGGGCGGCGCTTTGCGGAAGGCGACCGAGGGGCGGCGTCAGAGCGACGATATGGCGAAGAAGGTTGAGGAGCAGCGTTCTCAGCTCGAGCGTTACGAATCCCTATGCTCTGACTTGGAACGTCCGCCTGCCGACGTGGCTCTGGCTTGGTTGCTGAGCAATCCGGTGGTCACTGCTCCCATCGTCGGTCCGCGGACAGTGGAGCAGTTGCTGGGCAACCTCGGCGCTCTCGACACTTCGCTCGACGAGGAAACCCTGGCGAAGTTGGACGAGATTTTTCCCGGGCCTGGCGGCGAAGCCCCGGTACCGTATGCCTGGTAGCGCGGAGCTTTAGCCCGCGTCCGTCGAAGGGCAGAGAATAGAGCCTGCAATGCAGACGCGGACTAAAGCTCTGCGCTACGCTGCAACATGGCGCTAGCTAGCCGCGATAGTTTGGATTCGGTTTGGGTATCTGGGCTTCCACCGAGAGCTTCCAGGCGTCGAGCTGCGCTTTCATTGCCTTGGTTCGCTCGGGTTCGACTGACGCCAGATCGCGGCTTTCGCCGATGTCTTCCCGGAGATTGTAGAGCTCCAGCTTTCCGTCCTCGAAGAATTCTATGAGCTTCCAATCGCCGCTGCGCATGGAACAGCCTGGAGTGCCACCCTGGTTGCTGTAGTGCGGATAGTGCCAGAAGATGGCCTCGCGCTCCAGCTCTTCCTCGCCCCGAAGCAAGGGCATGAGGTTTGTCCCGTCGCAGTGTTGCTCGGATATGGGCGGCAGGCCGGCGGCTTCGAGGAAAGTCGGGTAGAAGTCGGTGCTGGTCACTGGAGTCCGACAAGAACTGCTGGCAGAGATGACGCCTGGCCAGCGAGCGATCAGTGGCTCGCGGGTGCCGCCTTCGTACATCCACCCTTTGCCTTCGGCGAGCGGAGCGTTGCTGGTTGGAGAGCCTTCGGCGGTAGCTAGGCCGCCGTTGTCGGAAGTAAAGACTACGAGGGTGTCGCCTTCGATGTCCTCTTCGCGCAAGACGTCGAGGAGACGACCGATGTTTGTATCCAGATTTTCGATCATTGCGGCGTAGGCCGGATCGGACTGGATGACGCGTCGCCTGATGCGCTGGTCGCTTTTGTGCTCGCAGGGAAAATGGTCGCCCTCGACGAAGGACTCTTGCTGGTCGAGACCGAGTCTCCGAGCTTTCGCCTCATACTTGGCGACCAGATCCTCGGGGGCCTGTATTGGCG
Source organism: Pelagicoccus sp. (assembly GCA_028284635.1). Lineage (GTDB taxonomy): Bacteria > Verrucomicrobiota > Verrucomicrobiia > Opitutales > Opitutaceae > Pelagicoccus. The sequence continues at coordinate 6,578 of JANQRJ010000067.1, read as the reverse complement.
TATGCACGGCGTAGTGCCAGAGGTTGAGGAAAAAGGGCTTCTGCGTGTCGCGAGTCTTTATGAGGTCAATAGAGTCTTGGGTGAGGCGATCCGTCAGATACTCGCCTTCCTCGAAGTCCTCGAGGCCGGGCAGACCCCAGGGAGCGAAGTAGCCTTTTGGCGGATGTCCGAATTCCGCTCCGCCGATGTTGATGTCGAAACCGTGCTGCTGCGGCTTGGTGATTCGATTGCCCAGATGCCATTTGCCTACGTGCCAGGTCTGGTAGCCTCCCTCCCCGAGGGCTCTGGCGAGCGAATGCTCGCTTGCCGGAAGCGCGTGAAAGTAGGGCACGTCGCAGAGCTTTCCCACCGCGTGGCCGCCAATATATTGCGTGACGCCTACTGTGGCGGGATACTTGCCTGTCAGTACGCTCGCTCGAGTCGGCGAACAGACGGGACACGAGGCGTAGGCGTCGGAGAAGGACATACCCTCTCTTGCCAGCCGATCCAAAACTGGCGTTTCGTAGAAGGAGCTGCCATAGCAGCCCAGGTCTTTCCACCCGAGATCGTCAAGAAGGATGAATACTATATTTGGCTTCATTGCTTGTCCGAATCTTGTGTCCGCCCCGCGCGTTGGCAAAAGGAATTCAGGCCTCGGGCTTCAAGGCGCGTGCTTGGCCCTGAGGCGGATCGCTCGGTTGGGGTTGCCGACGAATCGAAGAAGCCCTGCTCTTTTCGTCGAGACACGCCCCTCCCACTTTGGCGCGCAAACAAAACTTCAACGTTGAAGTTTTGTTTGCGCGCCTAGTTTGCGGGGGTCTTTTCCCTCGCTGCGTTGCGAGGTGGTTGCAGCTGTCTAGAATCGGATTTCGCCTTTGTTGGGGGGCAGCGTTGGAACGTGTTCGAATGTAGAGGAAATCTCGATACGTTTGCCTGCCTTTTCTGATTCCTCGTAGGCGGACATTGTATCGAAGACATGGTAGGCCATGCTGCCGCTGGCTCGGTGCGGACGGTTGTGGCGGATGGCGTTAGCCATTTCGGCGACTCCGATGCCTCGCAAGCCTTTGTGTTGGTGACGTAGCGCAGCTGGTTCGAACTCTCCGCCAGTATGACTGATCCTCGCTTCGTTTTCGAAAGTATTGGGATCAACTAGGTCTAGGGAGCCTTCCGTACCATAAATCTGGAGACGTGGCATTGTGTAGGCTCCTCGGGCGTCGAAACTGAAGATGGACATTCCGGTCGCTCCGTTGGCGAATTCGAGAATGCCGCTCAAGTGGGTTGGCGTTTCGACGTCGATGGTTTTCCCTTCGAAGGGCTTGCTGGTGATGACGCGTTTCTCGAAAGTCGTCTTGGCGCTGCCTGTTACGGAGGCGATTGGTCCTAGGATGTCGACCAGCGCCGTGAGGTAGTAGGGACCCATGTCGAAGAGGGGGCCACCACCTTTTTTGTAGTAGAATTCTGGATTCGGATGCCAACGTTCGTGTCCTGGGCAGAGCATGGTGGCGGCGACGGCGTAGGGCCTTCCAATGGCTCCTTCTTCTACGAGACTGCGGGCGCTTTGCATGCCGCCGCCGAGGAAGGTGTCGGGAGCGCAGCCGACTCGGAGGCCTCTTTCCTTGGCGATGCGCAGGACTTCGAGGCCCTCGTCTCTGTTGGTGGCGAACGGCTTTTCGCAATAGGCGTGCTTGCCTGCCAGCAGGGCTTGCTTGTTGATCGGAGCGTGAGCTTGGGGGGTGGTGAGGTTGACTACGATTTCGACCTCGTCGGAGTCTATCAGCTCCTGTACCGTCAACACCCGACTGATACTGAATTCCGCGGCCTTTGCTTTCGCCGCGTTCATGTCTATGTCTGCGATGGCGACGACTTCAATGCCGGGCATTTGAGCGCAGCCTTTCAGGTATTGTCCGCTGATATTTCCGCAGCCGACGATACCGATCTTCATGTTTTCCGTATTCATAGAACAATGACGAATAGCTAGTCGCTTCGAGCGGCCCACTTCAGGCCGTTGAGCGTGAGTCGACGTATGGCGGGGTTGTCGAAGTCCGAAAGCTGGTGGCCGAGCGAAGAGTAGAAGACGCGTCCCGTTCCCCAGCTTCGGGTCCAGGCGACTGGCATGACCGTGCCTTCGATCCAGGGGTAGAATTCTCCATCGAACATCGTGTTGGCCAGCACGCGATTTCCGAGATCGGTATGCATGTAGTACTGTTCGCTGACGATGTCGAAGGATTCGATGCCTTCGGTGATGGGGTGGTGTCGATCGAGAATGTTGACCCGATACTTCTTGGTGGCGTTGCCTGGGTGGTCTACCCATTGACCACCGGTCATGAACTGGTAGCGGGGGTTCTGCCGAAAGGCGTCGCCCATACCGCCGTGCCAGCCGGCTAGTCCGCAACCGGTTCGCACGACTTTGTCGAGGGCGTCCACTTGATCCTGACTAATTTCTCCCATGGTGTAGCAGGGAACAATGAGGTCGAGCGTATCCAAATATTCCTTGTCAAGTAGACTTTCGACGGTGGACGAGACTTCGGTTTCGAAGCCGTCCGCTTTGAGAAGTTCGGCAAACAGATTGCTTGTTTCGAAAGGCTGGTGGCCTTCCCAGCCACCGGCGATGAAAAGCGTTTTTTTCATGGTAAGGGGAGTTGTGGTAGAAAATCGACTTAAAGAGCGTATTGACTATTCAATCATCTTAGCAGGCTAGAATATGCCTGAAAATAGACATTCGAACCAAAAATATGGACAAAACGATCAAATATTTGGGATCTCTGCCTCGTCGTTTTCCTCATTTGGCTCCGGTGAGGGCCATAGGCCGTTTTCGGCGCAAGCGAACCGTAGTCGACAAGGCCTTCGACACTTTGAACTTCTCTTTTGTCCTGGCTGGTCGTGGGCGCTTCCAGTTAGGCGATTTCGTTTGCAGGATAGAAGAGCCGCAGGTCTTCATCGAGTGGCCGAATCGCCACACGGTTTATGGCCCGGATCGATTCTGGGACGAATTTTTCATCATATACTCTCGGCAGGCGCTTTCCTATTTCGAGCGAGCGAAGATCGTGTCTCTGCAGCGTCCCATCTGGACTTTGGCGCTCAGAGGCGAAGCGGCGGCTGTGATCGAAACACTTTGCGGCTACATCAATTCCTGGCCGGGTGACGGCTGCGTGGATCACGTGGATCGTTTGTGCGAGTACTTGATAGCCTTGAGTTTGAGTCCGGATGAACCGAAGGGGACGGGGTTTGATCGAATTGAACAGGCTCGACGCTGGTTGGAGAGCAACAGCAACCGTCCGTTTCTGATGGAGGATCTGGCGTCGAGATTCGGATATTCCGCCATGAGTTTTCGGCGGCACTGGTCTCGGCGCTATGAGGATACTCCGAATGAAGCGCTGACGAACGTTCGTATCCAGAAAGCAAGTTCGCTATTAGTGGAGACTAGGCTCTCGATAGCGGAGGTAGCTTGCCAAGCAGGCTATCAGGATCCGCTTTACTTCTCGCGCCGCTTCAAGCAACGCGCTGGCATGACGCCCACGGAGTTTCGTCGCGGGAACCAGTTTCTGTTTCTAGGAGAGTAGCTGCTTCTGGGGGTGTGAGCGGCTCGCCTGCAAAGCGACCGGATTCTGTATTGCTGCGGGCGAGCCGCCCGCGTTCCCAGGGGGAGAAGCGCTTTCAACGTGTCAAAGCGCTGTGCTACATTTTAATTTGTAACGTTGTTAATTAAAATGAGCAGCGGGTTTGGTTGGCTTGTTTGTTTTTTCACCACTCGCTGTCTATTGTTTTAATCGTCTCGATCCAGGCTTCGAGGGCGTCGCGGATATCTTCGGGAGAGACGTGTTCTTCGGGGTGGTGACTGAGGCCGTCTTGGCATCGGATGAATAGCATGCCGATGGGACAGGTTTGGGCGATCTTGAGGGCGTCGTGTCCGGCGCCGCTTAGAAGTTCGGGGGCGCGTTTTTGAATTTTGGATACGGAACGGGCAATGAGGGCCTTGGCTTTGCGGTCGCAGCGGGCTTCGGTGGATTCTTGAAGGTATTCTATTTGCAGGTTGAGCTGGCGCTTGGCGGCGATGACGCGTAACTGAGTGCGCAGGGCGTCTCGAAGCTTCTTAAGCGTATCAAATTTTGGATGACGCAGGTCGATGGTGAAGTCGACTTGGCTGGGGATGGCGTTGCTGACGTTGGGCTGGAGATGGAGTTGGCCTACGGTGGCTCGAGCTTCGGGAGCGTCTACGGGGAGTTTTTCGATCTCGAGAATCATCTCGGCTGCTGCTGCGAGGGCGTCGCGTCTGAGGTCTGGCGGCACGGTGCCGGCGTGGCCCGTTTTGCCGCTTACCGAAACTTGGATACGGCTTTGGGCGGCGATGCCGGTGACGATGCCGAGTGGCAGATCGAGCGCTTCGAGGGCGGGGCCTTGCTCGATGTGAGCCTCGAGGTAGAGGTCGTTGGCTTTGATCAGGGGAGTGATGGCGCTGAGTTTCTCGGGGTCGAGGTCTCGAGCTTGCATGGCATCCCGCACAGTGATCCCTTGGGCGTCGCGTTTTTCAAGGACGCTTGGATCGAGGTCGCCGCAGAGGTGCGAGCTGCCCAGGAAGGTCGTTTGGAAACGGGCTCCTTCTTCGTCGCAGAATCCTATCGCGTTGATGTGGCGTTGGGGCGTATAGCCTTCGATCTGCAGAATCTCTATTGCGGCGATGTTGAGCAGGAGGCCAAGGACGCCGTCATACTTTCCGGCGTTGACTACTGTGTCATAGTGCGAGCCCAGATGCAGGGCGGGCTTGGTGGCGTGGGCGTTGGGCCAGGAGCCGATCACGTTTTGCAGAGGATCGATGGTGGCAACGAGTCCGGCGGAGCTCATCCACGACTTTATGAGAAGGGAAGCGGTTTCCATCTCGCGGGAGAGGGAAAGGCGAGTCAGGCGATCTTCTTCGGCGCTGACTGCACCCAGAATCTCGATACGGTCGAGAAGCTTGCTGTGGATGGCATCTATGGCGCGGGTTTTCACAGATGGTGGATGGCGGGCGTCCGCAGGCTTTCGCAGAGGGATTGAGACTGGAGCTCTGTCATGATCGGCCGGTTTTTAGATGGTTTTGCATGCTATAGCCAGGTAAGAGCGAAGTTTGCGCTAAAGTGGATTGTTCTCAATTGCCTATCTTGGGTTTTCGTCTCGATGAGAACCCGTTTGTCGCTGTAGGGATCCTTGAATGCCGCGACCTTGCCATGGGGTTGTTTGCGGGTTGCGTTGATGCGATGGATGCCGCGTTTGGGGGACGGTCTGCGTTTTTAGGAAAAGACTCGAACGTTCTTCGGCGCGTGGCGAGAGTGTTGGCTGTATGAGTTCTGCGGATTCCCACCAGCATGGTTCTTTCTTGGGTCGCTTGGCGGTCGTGTGTCTGCTGCTCATTTCCTTTTCGGCTAACGTGGCGGCGTTGCTGTTGCCTTTCATGAAGATGCGTCAGGGCGTGGGTTCCGATCCGTATTCGCTTTTCAGTTCCGTTTCGCTGATGTGGGAGAAAGGTCTTTATGGGTTGGCGATCCTAGTGGTGACGTTCTCCATCCTCTTTCCGTTCGCCAAGTTAGGCGTGCTTTTCTGGGTTTCGGTGTCGAGGGAGCTTGGTGGCCGGCAGCGTTGGCTTCTCGCTTGGGTCGAGCGACTGGGCAAGTGGTCGTTGTTGGACGTGTTTCTCGTATCGATGATTCTATCGCTCGCCTCGCGTCAGTTCTTCGTGGACGCGAAGCCGCAACTGGGATTGAGCCTCTTTATTTGCGCGATCCTTTTGAGTATGGTTTCTGGCGAGCTTCTTTCGCGACGGCATGCGGCTTCGGCAAAGAGGCTGGATAGCGAGGGCCGGCCTAGTGGCGTGTTGCTTCTGGTTTCCGGTTTGGCTCTGGGAGCGGCTTTGAGTTTCCCTTTTCTGGGCATCGAGGATTGGCTGTTGCTCAACCGCGAGTATAGCATCCTAACGCTTGTACCTGCTCTTTGGGGGCAGGAGGCGTGGTTGGCGGCGATCCTTACGGGAGCTTTTCTGGTGGCAACGCCGCTGGCTGTTTGGTTGGCTGGCTTTCTCGTTTGGCTGAGGAAGCGACCTGGCTGGGCGAAGGGAGTGGATGCGGACTGGATCGCCTTTGTTCACCGCTGGAGTATGCTCGACGTCTTTGGCTTGTCGTTGGTGGTGTTCGTGGTGGAGAGCGGCCAGCTTATGCGTACGGAATTGCGTTGGGGAGCGCTTTTTCTGGGCGCGACTTTGCTTTTGCAGAGCGTCTTATACTATGCCTTAGAGCGGCAGACGGGCAGGGGCGAACTCGGCGAATAGCATCGAGTTTGCTTGGATGTATGCCAGACTGAATCGCGTATTGATTATAAACCTACGCGGCACTTCGCAACCGTCTTCGTTCTTCGAACTACGCCGAGTCATGAGCGAAGGCTCTGCATTGCAACTTTTTGTAGTAGGGTCGTCGCTTGCGACGTACCGCAGAGAATGGACCCTGCGCAACGGACGCGGTCCCGCTCTGCGCATAGGCGTCAACTTAGCCATTTGGAGGGCAACGTTCCATCGTTGCCGCGCCGTTTATTCCCTGTAGGGCTCCACGGCAACGACCGAGCGTTGCCCTCTTGGG
>JANQRJ010000045.1 GCA_028284635.1 Pelagicoccus sp. | reverse complement strand
CACGAACGCGGCTACGAGGCAGAACGTAGTCCCGTCCAAAACCTTGCCAGGAAAAGCGGGGGTGACCATGGTGCGTGTCCCTTTTTCCAGACCATGTCCTACACTTTGCCAGATTTGCCGGATGGGGCTCGAGTGGCCTTGTCGAAGGCGGCGTTGCTTGAGGATGCGTTTCCGACTCAGGCTTTGCTCGCGGACGGGAGCGCTCCGGAGGCTCTCGATCCGCTTTTCGATCTCGGGCTGCTCGAGGAGGCGGGGCCGGTAGAGGCTTGCGTGGCCTCGGAGGGGATTCGCGAGGCGGCTTTGCGTGGGCTTTCTTGGTCGGCCAAGCGTCGGCTTTGCGAATCTTTGGCGGAGGCTTGCCTGGCGCTTGGAATGGACTCCGGTCTGGTGGCTCGTCTGTACTTGCAGGCTCACCGGCATGGGGCGGCTCGGAAGGGCTTCGTCGTGGCGGCGGAGCAGGCTTGCGAGCGCAATGCCCACCGGGAGGCTCTAGAGTTGATGAGGGCGGCGTTCGAGATTTGGCCGGAGGGCGAATCGCCGGACGAGCGGCGCCGGGTGCTGCTGGAGATGGCGCGATGCGCTCGGGCGTGCAGCGATCATGCGAGCGCGGAGCTGGCTTTGGCCGAGCTGCTGGAGACGGCGGACGACGCGACGGAGGCGGCTGTCCGCATCGATTTGCAGCGCCAGCTTGCCCATGTGGCTCTGGCGAATGGCGATCGAACGCGGGCTCGCGGCTTGCTGCGGGAGGCTGCCGAGTTGGCGGAGGCTTCTGGCTTGGCAGCGGAAGCGGCTCGCCTGTGGCGCAGTCTGGTTCAGGCCTTGGGCGACGCTTTGCGTTTGAAGGACGCTTTGGCTGTCCTGGAGAAAGCTCGGACTGCGGCGAAGCGTTGCCAGGACTTTGCCTTGCTGAGCGACTCTCTGGCCTATGCGGCTATGTTGACTGCGATGCTTGGCCGTATTGGCGAGGCGAATACAATGCTAGAGGAAGCTCTGAATCTAGCGATCGAGCGCGACTTGCCGGACCAGATCACCAATGCCTACCGCCGCCAGGCCAACGTAAACGAGTATGCGGCGAACTATCAGGCGTATCGGGACACCGAGCTCGCGGCGCTGGACCGCTGTCGCACACTCGGCGAGGAGGGTGGGGCCCAGGCTTGTCTGAGCTGCGTCTCCTATGCCTTCTTTCGACTTGGGCAGTTCGACGAGAGCTTGGCGGCGGTGAAAGAGGCGGTCGAGGAGCGTGGGGCCGAGGGGGAGCTGAGGGCCATCGCAGTGGCGGTGCGGGCTTGCGTGCATGCCTTGCGGGGAACCGGCTCGGATATTCTGATCGCTCTGGAGGAGGCTCGACGCCAGATTCGGTTGCAAGGAGCGCTGGTGTTCGAGTTTTACCTGCTTTGGGCGAAGGGCGCCTTTGCGACGCTGGAGGGGCAGGATGCTGTGGCTCGGGCGAGCTTTTGCGAGCTGATCGACTTCTGGCGCGAGACGGATGATCGAAAGGACGCCTGTCCGGGACTGCTTTGCGCATCGTCGTTCTTCGCTCAGGAGAACGATGCGGAGCAGTTGGCTCGTTGTCTTGATATTTTGAATACGATCCAGTCGAGCAGCGAATCTACCGAGCCGCCTGCGGCGTTTTTCGCGTCAAGTGGGGAGACGGCTTGGCTGGAGGGTCGGTCGGGCGAGGCGATCGAGCTTCTGGGCGAGGCGGTTGCCCGTTATGCGGACATGAAGCTGCCTTTCGAGGAAGCGTGGGTTTTGTGGAGGCTTGGCCATGTGCAGAGCCAGACGGGGAAGGATGTGGATGCAGCGGCTTCCTGGAAGCGGGCGGAAGCGATTGCCCAGAAGCTTTCGCTGCGTCCGCTGGTCCGGGCCCTCAAGCGGGAGCGAAGCGAAGCCTCCGCGGTATCGCAGACTGTCTCGCCCCTTACTCCCCGCCAGTTGGAGATCGTTCGTCTTATCGCCGCTGGGCGGACGAACAAGGAGGCGGCTGCCGAGCTGAAGATCAGCCCGCGTACTGTCGAGATGCACGTCGCGGCTTTGCTGGAGCGTCTTGGTTGTCGCAGTCGGGCGGAGGCTGCCAAGCGAGTCGGGGAGATGGGGCTGTTGGGGTAAAGGCTGAAGGGGCTTAGACTGAAGGCTGAAGGTGGGTCCTGTGGATAGGTTTGCGCCCGTACCGTAGTCGGGATGTGGGGCTACCGTATTTTGCCGAGCTATCGCTGGGAGCGGGTTTTGGCTAAGCTTCGTCTCACGCTTGAATCTATAACCTAATACCCAGGAACTGAAAAATGTGCTTAGCCTGTCAGACTAAAATCGACCTGGACAAGATGGACGCCTTTGGCGAACGCTTTGTCGGGCTTATGAACGAATCGGCCCTTGGGCTGATGATTTCCGTCGGCTACCGAGTCGGCCTTTTTGAAACGATGAAGCGTCTTCCCGATGCGAGTAGCAGCGTGGCGATTGCCGAGGCTGCTGGACTGTCCGAGCGCTACGTGCGCGAGTGGCTGGGTTGCATGGTGGCGGGCGATATCGTCGACGTAGACGAGGATGGGCAGCTGTTTCATTTGCCTGCGTCGCATGCTGCTATGCTGACGGAGGATGGGGAGGGCGAATGCCTGGCTCATCTCGCCCAGTATTTTGCGGTGCTCGGAGGCGTCGAGGATCGGATCGTCGATTGCTTCAGGCGCGGCGGCGGCGTGCCCTACTCCGCGTATCCGAGATTTCAGGAGGTGATGGCCCAGGACAGTCGGCAGAGTGTGGTGAACGCTCTAGAGGAGCACATCCTGCCACTGGATCCGAGTATCGTCCCGAGCTTGGAGAGAGGTATCGAGGTCTTGGATGTCGGCTGCGGACAGGGATACGCCTTGCGGGTGTTGGCCGAGGCGTTTCCGAAGAGCAGCTTCGTGGGCTACGATCTCAGCGAGGAGGCGATCGGCTTTGCCCGCTCGGAGGCGGAAGCTCATGGTTTGCGGAACGTGAGATTCGAGTCGCGCGACCTGACGGGATTCGATGAGGACGCGGAAGAGGACCGATTCGATCTGGTGACGGCGTTTGACGCTATCCACGACCAGGCGCGTCCGGATCGGGTGCTGGCGGGCATTCGCAGAACGCTGCGACCGGATGGCGCCTTCCTGATGCAGGACATAGCCGGTTCGTCGAACGTATTCAAAAACAAAGGACATCCGTTGGGTCCGCTCATCTATGCGATCTCCTGCATGCATTGCATGACGGTGTCTCTGGCCCAGGGTGGCCTCGGGGTAGGCGCGGCCTGGGGGGAGGAGATGACGATGGAGTTCGTGCGCAAGGCGGGCTTCGCCGAGGTGACGCGTCACGCCTTGGAGCACGATATCCAGAACTACTACTATATAGCGAGGTAGAGTGGTGTCGGTAGCCGCGCTCGTGAGAACGCGGAACAGCGAATCTCAACTCCGCGTGTTTTTAGCTGCGCTGTCGGCTGCCGCCTCGGTACTCACGAACGCGGCTACGTTGAGGGTCGATCTTCGTTAGAAGGTTGTCTTCGCTCTCGCAGGCATCATTTGTGGCGAGAGTGAAGCTGACTCCTAAATCCTGGTGGGATCCGAACACTCCGTTTAGTCCGGCGGGCCTGCCGTTTTTCTACGGCTGGGTCGTCGCATTCGCGGGGGCGATGGGGGTGGTGGCCAGCATTCCGGGCCAGACGATTGGGGTGAACGTCTTTGCGGAGGAGCTGGTGGAGCATTTGGGACTTTCGCGGCGAGCGTTGAGCGATGCCTACTTTTGGGGTACTTTGTCGAGCGGGCTTCTGCTGCCGTTCGTGGGCTCATGGTATGACCGGCTGGGCGCTCGCAGGCTCGTGGTTCTTTCGAGCGTCGGCCTTGGGGCGGCTCTGTTTTACCTGAGCGAGGTGGATTTTCTGCCTGGCCTGGCGAGCGAGGCGCTTGGGATGGAAGAGGGAATGCCGCTTTGGCTGTCCTTGGCTGTAGGTTTTTTCTTGATACGCTTCTGGGGGCAAGGCCAGTTGACGCTGGCCTCTCGCAATATGGTGGGCAAGTGGTGGCGTGTCCATCGGGGCAAAGTGCTTTCGATGAGCGGGATCGGCGTGAGCGCCTGCTTCTCGCTGACGCCGATCGTTTTCAACGAGCTGATCGAAGCGTTTGGCTGGCGAGACGCCTGGAGGGTAATCGGCCTGGCGTTGGCGGTGGGGTTTGGCTTGTTTGCCTGGCTTCTGTTTCGGGACAATCCGCAGGAGTGCTCGCTGGAGATCGATGGCGGAGTCGATGCAGGTAGCGAAGACGAGCAGCCGAATCCGGAGTTCGTGGCGGTGAAGGATTTCACGCGGCGGGAGGCTCTGAGTTCGTACTCGTTTTGGGTTTTCTGTTTGATTTTCGGACTGCAGGGATGCTTTTTCACGGGCTACGCTTTCCACGTGGTGGATGTGGGGCGCGACCTTGGCGTGTCGAAAGAGACCATGCTGGGGCTTTTCATTCCGCAGATGATCGTCGGCGCGGCGTTGAGTATCCTGGTGGGCTGGCTGAGCGACCGCTGGCGGCTGAAGTATTTGATGTGCTTCATGGCTCTGGGCATCGTGGTGGGAGCGTATGGACTGTATTTGAGGAGCGAATACTGGACGCCGATTCTCTTGGTGGCGGGCATGAGCGTCGCGAACGGCTGCTTCGGCACTTTAAGTGGAGCGTTTATCCCGCGCTTCTTCGGCTACGCCCATATGGGGCGGATTAGCAGCGTTTTCATGTCGCTGCTGGTGGTGGCGAGCGCAGTGGGGCCGTCGAGTTTCAGTCTAGTCCAGGATGTCTGGGGAAGGTACGGACCAGTCTATTTGGCGGTTTGCGGCCTGGCTCTTGTATTGAGCATCGCGGTCCTGAAAGCGGACAACCCGCAGCGCAAGCTGGCCGGGGTGTGAGGGCGGTTGCTTCGAGGGAGTGTCAGGTCGAAGCATTGCTTCGAATAGGTGTCGCTATGCGACGGCAGGTTTGCTCGTGATGGGTTCGGGACCTAACGCCGCATAGCGGCGCCTGTATCGAGCGAGAGCGAGGTCCTGACAATTTCCAGTCGAAGTTGCTCTTAATCAAATCGATGAAAAACGTAATAAAAATCGATTTCAATCACCCCAAACCATAATATTTTGCGATTAGCTAGTTCTGAAATGCACGGCTTCTCTTCGTTTAATCCGTTTATGCGATCCCATCTTGGTATCGCTTCGAATGAACGGAAAAATGACTGGCGCAGAGTTTCTGCGAGAGAGTATAAGGCTCGCATGAAACACCAGAGCCGCATCACCTTTGATCCGAAGCAGTGCGGGGGTAAGCCTTGTATTCGGGGGATGCGGATTCGGGTGAAGGACATTCTCGAGATGCTTGCGGGTGGGATGAGCGAGGCTGAGATTCTCGGCGATTTCGAGTCTTTGGAACCGGAAGACATTCGAGCTGCGTTGGAGTACGCTTCGATGCAGGCGGATCACCCCGTTCTGAAAGTCAGCTGAGGTGAAGCTCCTGCTCGACGCCCATCTGCCGCCTGTGCTGGCGCGTGTCATGAGGGAGCGAAGCTACAAGGTGGAACACGTCTTGGAGCTGGGGTTATCGACTGCGTCGGATATCGATATATGGAGCTACGCAGTGACCAATGGATGTGTTGTAGTTAGCAAGGCTGAGGATTTTCGTCGCTTTCTTTCAGGACCGAAAAGCGCGGCGCGCTTCATATGGGTGCGCACGGGAAATTGTAAAAACAGGGAGCTCGTTTCGACGGTTATGCGTGGCCTGCCCGCTGCGCTTTCACTTCTGGAGTCAGGTAGCTCTATGGTGGAAGTCTTGCGCGAGTAGGCGGTTCTTGTTCTCACTCCGTCATGGGCGAGGCCCAGGCGAGCCAGATCGCGGCGGTCCAGGTGAAGTTGTCGCCGCCGGAGCCTTTGCCGGTCATGGGATCGAAGTATTCGAAGAAACCGGAGTCTTGGATGGCGCGACGGGTGTCGCGGCGGATGCGGCGGGCCTTTTCCTCGAAGCCGTACTCCTCGAGGCCGCGGGCTACGAGGTAGTTGATTATGGCCCAAGTGGGACCGCGCCAGTAGCGGCGGGCGTCGAACTTGGGGTGCTCGGGGTCGAAGCTGGGAAGGCTGTAGGGGGCGACGGCGAGGATGCGGTCGAGGGTCTTTTGGAGCTTGGCGTCGCGCTTGGCTCGGGTGACGCCGGCGTAGTAGGAGAGGAAGGCGACGGAGGAGACGCCGTCGGAGTGTCGGCCGGTGCGCAAGTCGCGGGCGGCGTAGGCTCCGATTTCCTCGTTCCAAAGGTAGTCGGCGGCGATCTGGTTGCGGCGCAGCCAGCGGTCGATCTCGCGTCCTGAGTCGCGGGCGCCAAGGTGTCGGGCAAGGGCGCGCAGGTCGCGGTCGGCTCGCATGAGGATGAAGGTGATGCCGGGGTCGGCGACGGCGAAGGGACCTTCTCGAGTGATGTGGGCGTGGTCCCAGCCGCAGTCGCGTCCGTATTCGACGAGCTTGAGATAGCGGTCGTACTGTTCGTCGGTGGGCCTCATAGCGGCGTCGACGTGGCCAAGGTCTTTGCGCTGGTAGGGGGCAATGCCACTGGGATCGACGGCGTCGAGCGCTTCGTCCCAATCGGGGGAGTTGTCGCGTCCGGATTCCCAAGGGTGGGTGACGGCGATGGCGGAACCGCCGGAGATGACGCGCATGGTGTGGAACCAGCGGTGCCAGCGCATGAGCCGGGGAAAGAGTTTGACGAGGCGCTCGCGGCCGAATTCAGGATCCTTTTCGTAGAGGTCGCGCACGATGGTAGCAGCGACGGGCGGCTGCGAGCAGCCGGAGGTGGGCACTTCGTGCGTGCCGCCCCAGACTTTCGGTCCCGGGAAGTAGCTGGGGCTGTCGCGGCGAAAGACGATGTGGGCGGCCATGCCGTTTTTCCATTGGCCTTGGAAGAGGGATTCTACTTCGGTCCAGGCGCGGTCGAGATTGATCTCGGAGAAGCCGAGGGCGACGAACATGGAGTCCCAGTTCCACTGGAAGGGATAGAGCCCCTTGGTGGGCAGGGTATAGTCGCCCCACTCGTTTTCGCGTAGGATCTCGATGGCCCGCTGGTCGAGGTCGATCTTGCGGCTGGACGGCGTTTTAGCGTCGGGTTTTGGTTGTGTTTTGGCGGGCGTGCTCATGTAGGGGTTTCGCGACTTGGCGGACGAATGTAAAAGCAGGCTTCGCGCCTGAAAAAGGAGCAAAATCTTTAGACCTGGAGCGAATCCGTTACCTGTTCATGTCATCGACATTAAACTAAAACGTGTCGAAACATTTAGATTTCATCGACACGTTTGATTGACATGTCGATATTGGCGACACAAATTCGGCAACATGTCGTATAAGGGCGAAAGTTCCCGACCATCAACACCTTGGCGTCCTGAGATCCCCTATGATGGACTTCCTGGCTTGCCATCTGAGATGGATTTGGAAAGCAAGTCGGTCTTGAAGCGCTGTATCGCGGCTCGGGCCTCATTGGCTGAGTTAAAACAGGCGGCCGAGTTGATTCCGAATCAAGGGATGCTGATCAATACGCTGCCTTTGCTGGAAGCTCGTGCCAGTTCGGAAGTCGAGAATATCGTCACTACCACGGATCGGCTCTTCCAGTTTCGCCAGGCGGATGAGCAGGCTGATCCTGCTACCAAGGAGGCTCTCCGCTATGGCCGGGCTCTTCTGGAAGGCTTCCAGGAATTGACTCGATATCCTCTCAGTACGCGGACTGCAGAGCGGGTATGTAGCGTGGTCAAAGGCATGGATATGACAATTCGTCGTGTACCCGGCACTGCGCTCGCGAATCAGCAGACGGGTGGCGTTATCTACACTCCACCAGTTGGCGAGGACCGGCTGAGGAACATGCTGGCTAACTGGGAGCGGTTTTTGCATGAGGCAACCGATCTCGATCCGCTGATTCGCATGGCAGTCGCTCATTATCAGTTCGAAGCGATCCACCCGTTTACCGATGGCAATGGTCGAGCGGGGCGGATACTTAACAGCCTCTTTCTTATTCAGGAAGGCTTGCTTACACTGCCGATACTCTACCTCAGCCGCTACATCATAGCTCACAAGAGCGAGTACTATCGTCTTCTGCTTGGAGTCACGCGGGAAGGTTCTTGGGAGGAATGGATTCTCTTCATCCTGCGTGGCATCGAAGAGACGGCTCGCTGGACCATCGACAAGATCGCAGCGATTCGCGAGCTGCAGGAACACACGGTCGAATACGTTCGCCAAGCGGAACCGCGAGCTTACTCTCGGGAGTTGGTCGAAGTCGTCTTCGAGCAGCCCTATTGCCGTATACAAAATCTTGTCGAAAAGGAAATCGCGGCACGACAGACCGCTTCTGTTTACCTTAAGAAGCTGGTAGCTGTTGGAGTCTTGCAGGAAACTACTTTTGGGCGGGAAAAGCTTTTCGTTCATCCGAAGCTGATGCAGCTACTTACCCAGGATTCCAACCAGTTCGAAACCTATCCCTAGGCACGCCAAAAGGAGCATATGGAACCCCAGCACGCATGGCAGCAGAAGAGGATCCTCATCGTGGAGGACGAGCCGAGCATTGCGGAGAATATCGCCTTTGGGCTGAAGCAGGAGGGTTTTGCCAGCGAGTGGAAGTCCACAGGCTTCGAGGCGGTCGAGGCTTTGCGTTCCGGCGGGTTTTTGCTGGTGGTGTTGGACGTCGGTCTGCCGGACACTACGGGCTTCGAGGTTTGCAAGCAGGCCCGCGCGTTTTCCCAGGTGCCGATCATCTTTCTCACGGCGCGGAGCGAGGAGATCGATCGCATCCTGGGTCTGGAAATCGGGGGTGACGACTATGTCTGCAAACCTTTTAGCGTGCGTGAGCTGGTGACGCGCGTGCGGGTGGTGTTGCGTCGCGGCGAGGTCTTGCCTGCGAAAGACAAGGCTCCTCTAGTCCAGGTAGGTCCTTTCTCCATCGACGAGGAGCGCTACCAGATCGCGTTTCAGGGCCAGCCGCTGAAGCTGACGCGCTACGAGTTTCGACTGCTGAAGGTCTTGCTTGAGCGCCCGGGGCGCGTCTTCACCCGAGACCAGCTCATGTATCGAGTCTGGGAGGAACCGGAAGCCAGTGGCGAACGCACGGTGGACGCCCATGTCAAATCGCTGCGAGCCAAGCTCAGGGAGGTGTCACCGGAAATCGAATACATCCAGACGCATCGCGGCATCGGCTATAGTTTTAGTGAAGAGTGAAGAGCGAAGAGTTAAGAATGGGTTCGGCATTTGGCGTAGGCTGACGGATCCGCAGATGAGGGGGCCGCGTTGGTTGCGCTTCTTCAAGCGACTGCTTTCGATTCGTGCGAGCATCTTGATCGTCTATCTTGTGGTGGTGGGCGGCGGATTCTACGCCATTATGTCGACCCTCATCACGCAGATCCAGCCTCGCTATCTGGAGTCGATGGAGGAATCGCTGGTCGACACGGCGAACATCCTGGCGGCGTTGGTGGAGCATGCCGCGGAGACGGGAGGCTACGAGGCTAGCGCGATCGAGGACGTTTTCGACAAGGCCTACAGCCGACGCTTCGAGGCGCGGATCTATTCCCTGCGGAAGGAATCGGTGGACTTGCAGGTCTATTTGACCGATGTCGCGGGTAGGGTGCTTTTCGACTCCTCGGATCCTAGGAACGAGGGAGCGGACTTCTCTCGCTGGCGAGACGTGCGCTTGAGCCTGCGTGGCGAATATGGCGCTCGGGCCACGTGGACGGAAAGGGAAGGCAGGAAGGCCCTGATGCTCTTTGTCGGCGCTCCGATACGGATCGACGGTCGTATCCAGGGTGTGGTGACGGTGGGGAAGCCGACGACCTACGTGAACGAATTGATTGCCGACGCGGAGGAGCGGTTTAGGGCCTATGCGGTGGTTGCTGCGATTGCGGTGCTGGGCTTGGGAGCCTTGCTCTCGCTTTGGCTGACGCGTCCGATCCAGCGTTTGATCGCCTATGCTCGGGCCTTGCGGGACGGGCGGCAGGCGGACTATCCACGGCTTTTCGGGATGGAGGCCAATGAGCTTGGCCGCGCTTTCGAGGAGATGCGCGAGGCGCTCGAGGGCAAGCGGTATGTCGAGCGATACGTCGAGAGCCTGACGCACCAGCTCAAGTCCCCGTTGTCCGGCATTAGCGGGGCTGCTGAACTCATGGAAGGAAACATGACGGACGAGGAGCGCCAGCGCTTCACGCGCAACGTGCGCCGAGAGTCGGAGCGCATCCGCCGGATCGTGGATCGCATGCTGGAGTTGGCTGCGGTGGAGGCGCGGCGCGGCTTGCGCGAAGTGGAGGAGATCGATTTGGCGGAACTTGTGGAGGTGCTGGTGGCGGATTTGGCTTCGCTGTTCGAGAGCGAAGGTATCCGCTGCGTGGTTACGAAGTTGGAAGCATTGAAGGTCCGCGGCGAGCGCTTTCTGTTGCGGCAGGCCTTGGCGAACCTCCTTCACAACGCAGTCGAATTTTCGCCGTCCGGTTCCGAGATCGAAGTCGAGATTTCCTCGACGGGGGTGGAAGTGCGTGACCAGGGACCTGGGATTCCGGACTATGCTCTGAGCAAGGTGACCGAGCGCTTCTACTCTCTGGTGCGGCCAAAGACGGGCGAGAAGAGCAGCGGGATCGGCCTCAGCTTTGCCCAGGAGATCATGGCTCTGCACGGTGGCGAACTGCGTATCGAGAATCGCGTCGAGGGTGGGGTGACGGCTGGGATGGTGTTTACTACGTAGCGCGGAACTTTAGCCCGCGTCCGCAATTCGCCCTCTTCATCCCCCTTCCTCATCTTCATCCTCATCCCAGGATGAAGAAGAGGATGAGGATGAGAAACGTAACGGACGCGGGCTAAAGCTCCGCGCTACGTTGCTTCTCGCGAACTTCACGGTTTTCTCATGGACAGTTCATGATGGTTTCGCGCGGAGGCTTTAGAGTCCTTGGCGATGGAGCGTTTCGTATTCAATCGGTGGGTGGTTTTAGGGTTGGGATTCCTGGGGCCTTTGGTCTTCGTCTTGCGGGGCGAGAGCTTGGAGAGGGCGGAGGCGCCCTATTTTTGGGTGCAGGGCGAGGCTGGCGTGGTGGACGCCCTGCCGCTGAAAGCATCGGATGCTCGTATCGAAATCGTGGGCACGATTGCCGAGGTGGAGGTGACGCAGGTCTACGCGAATGTCGGGGAAACGCCTCTGGAAGCGGTCTACGTCTTTCCGGGATCGACGCGAGCTGCGGTGCACGGGCTGGAAATGGTTGTCGGGCAGCGACGGGTCGTGGCGACGATTCAAAAGAAGGCGGAGGCTCGGGCGACTTACGAGGCGGCCAAGGTTGAGGGCAAGACGACGAGCTTGCTGGAGCAGTATCGGCCGAACGTCTTTCAGATGAATCTGGCGAACATCCTGCCGGGCGAAATCGTGGAGGTGACGCTGCGTTATACGGAGTGGCTTCAGCACGAAAAGGGGGCCTACAGTTTTGTCTATCCGATGTCGGTTGGGCCGCGCTATGGGGCGGGAGGGACTGAAAATCCCTTTCTGCCTGGGGCTGAATCGGGATCGGTGGATTTTGGTTTGCTGCTAAACGTGCGAGCGGGCGTGAGTCTCGAGCGGGTTTCCTGCGGTACGCACGATGTCTCGATCGACCTCCTGGGTGAGGACGCTGCGCGAGTGGAGCTGAAGGGAGACGGCTATGGCGCGGGCGATAGGGATTTCATTCTTACGTATCAGGTATCTGGCGACGAACTGAAGTCGGGATTGCTGTTGAGCGAGAGCGGAGGGGAGAAGTATTTTCTGGCGATGCTGCAGCCGCCTCGTTGGCAGGAGGGCAGGTCGCGCCTGCCGCGGGAGTACTTTTTCGTGGTCGACGTGTCGGGCTCGATGAGCGGGTTTCCGCTGGATACGGCTCGGGCGATGATGGAGGCTTTGGTGGCTCGACTGGAGGACGAGGATCGGTTCAACGTCTTGCTTTTCGCGGGCTCGGCTTCCGTCTTCTCGCCAAAACCGGTGAAGGCTACGGTGAAGAATCTGATGGCTGCGGTGGAGTTTCTCTACAGCCGCGGATCTGGGGGCGGCACGGAGCTTCTGCCAGCGATGCGGGCGGTCTACGCTGTGCCGCGCGATCCGGGTTTCAGTCGCAGCATGGTGATTCTGACTGATGGCTACGTGCACGTGGAAGAGGAGGCGTTCGAGCTAGTGCGGGAGCGGTTGAACGAGGCTAATGTCTTCGCTTGCGGGATCGGTGCTGCGGTGAACCGATACTTGATCGAGGGGCTGGCAGGCGTGGGTCAGGGTGAGGCGTTTTTCGTTACGAAGCCGGCGGACATCGAGCGGGCGGCGAATCGGTTTTCCGAATACGCGAGCCAGCCGCTGCTCTCGCAGATCGAAGTCGAGTTCCGGGACTTCGAGGTCTACGATGTCGAGCCGCTTGTCTTGCCTGACTTGCTGGCGGAGCGGCCGATCGCGTTGTTCGGCAAGTGGCGAGGCGATGCTGGTGGGGCGATTCTACTTTCAGGTCGGTCGGGGAATTCCGAATACGCGAAGAGGCTGGAGGTGGTAGAGGGCTCCGCGTTGGGAGGTTCGCGGACCTTGGAATACGTGTGGGCTCGGCAGCGCATCAGGCGCTTGTCGGACTACAACCGACTCTGGTCGCAGGATGGGAGGATAGAGGAAGTGACCCGGCTTGGCCTGAAGCACTCTTTGCTCACGAAGTACACATCCTTCGTGGCGGTGGATGAGGTGATTGGGAATGAAAACGGGGAGGGGCTGACGGCTGTTGAGCAGCCCCTCCCTCTGCCTAAGGGCGTGGCTATGGGAGCTGGTTCGGGCATGGCGGTTCCCGTCACCCCGGAGCCTGAGATGTGGGCCTTGATGGGCTGCCTGTTTGTATCGATCGTGTGGATGCTTTGGAGGCGGATGTGAGCGAGGGTAGGGACCGATCGCCGAGCGGTCCGCGATGCAGGAGAGCCATCCGAACGGACCGCTCGGCGATCGGTCCCTACCTCTGGGCTGTTTGCGTGTTAGCGGCGTTTTGGCCGATTGCGGGTTGGTATGCTTCGCGGATGGCGGATGGGGCGGACGAGCCTTGGGGTGTTCTGGCTTTGCTGGCCGCGGTGGGTTTTGCGGTGTTTCGGGAGCGGGCAGAGGTTTCGGCGTTTCGACTTTGGGTAGCAGCGGGCCTGGTAGGGTTGGCGCTCGGGATTTGGAGTTTGGTTACGCCTTTGGTGATGGGAGTTTTCTTTGCTGGAGCGCTGGCTTGCTTGTTGGCGGATAGGCGCTGTTGGATCGGACATGCAGGTCTGTTCTTCTTGGCTCTGCCTTTGATTTCCTCGCTGCAGTTCTATGGCGGGTATCCGTTGCGTTGGCTCGTAGGGGCGTGCAGCGAGTTTGTTCTGGGATTGTTTGGATTGGAGGTCGAGGCGTTGGGCGCGATGTTGCGGTGGCGAGGCGAGATGATCGCGATCGACGCTCCGTGTAGTGGGGTGCAGATGATCTGGGCTTCGACGTTTTTCGCGTGCCTCTTGATCTGTATCTACAAACTGGATGCGAGAAGATCGCTGCTGTTGCTTCAGGTTTCGAGCGTGACGGTCTTCTTGGGAAACGTGGCCCGAAACTGTCTCTTGTTTTTCGTGGAGTCGGGCTTGGTCGAGCTGGGGGACTGGGCTCATGACGCGATCGGGGTGGTTGCGTTCCTGGGAGTTCTGGGCGTGGTGGGAGTCGTGGGGCGACGTTTGCGAACCTGTAGCCGCGTTCGTGAGAACGCGGAGCGGGTGTCGCGTTCTCACGAACGCGGCTACGGGCTAAAGCTTGTGGGACAAGGTGCGCTGGCGGTGATGTGTCTCTGGATGGCATTTGCGTCAGGCCGGTCTTCTGAGATCCTTGCGGAGGGACCGGTGGCGGATGATCTGGCCGATTCGGTTCGCGGAGATTTGGTGAAGGAGGGCTGGGAGCCGCTTACCTTCGACGCAGCGAGCGGGAGGTTCGTGAAGAGCTTTCCGGGAACGATCGAATTGTTTGGCCAGGATGGCCGTCGCTTGTTGGCGAGAACGATCCGACGGGCGACGCGGCGCTATCATTTGTCGGCGGACTGCTATCGGGCTTTGGGCTACGAGATTGAGCCGTTGCCGCTTCTTAGGGAGCCGGACGGAACATTGTGGGGGCGCGTATTGGCTTTTCGGGGACAGGAACGCATCGAATTGCGTGAGCGCGTGGTATCGCAGGACGGCCAAGCCTGGACGGATCCTTCGTCGTGGTTCTGGTCGGCGATGCTGGGCCGTTCCCAGGGACCGTGGGTGGCGTATTCGGAGGTTGTTTTGAGATAGGTGGATAGGCTGTCCTTCGGCTGCTCCCTGCTTTCGCAGGATTGCTCAGGATCCTGCGGATAGGAGTTTAGGCTGTAGGGGGTGAACTTCTCGAAGCTACAGACTGAATGGCTATGGGCTAAATAGCTCTTACGGCGCGAGCGCCGTGAGAATGGCTCGCTTGGGGGCGGGGTAGCCTTCGATGGTTTTGTCGGGGTCGTTGGGATCGAGGAAGTCGGGGAGGGATTCGAAGCGCATCCAGTCGGTGCCGCGTTGCTCTTGAGTGGTTGTTTGGTTGACGTCGACGAGCTTGATTTCTCGGTAGCGGCAGCGGGTGAGCCACTGGACGAGGGTCTGGGGACTGGGGAGAAACCAGACGTTTTTCATCTTGGCGTAGTATTGGTCTGGAATGAGGGAGTAGCCTGGAGGGCCGTCCGCGACGATGGTTTCGAGGACGAGCTGGCCTCCGGGGCGCAGAAAGCTTCGCAGTTCGTAGAGGTGGTCGAGCGGGGAGCGGCGGTGGTAGAGTATCCCCATGCTGAATACGGTGTCGAACGCGGGAATGGGACTTGGCAGGTCTTCACTGCCGAAGGGGAGAACGAAGGCGGGAGTGGATGGCAGGTACTTGCGGGCGGCGAGGTACTGCATGACGTAGAGCAGGAAGGGATCGCAGCCGAGAGCAAGCTTGGCTCCTGCTCCTGCCATGCGCCAGCAGTGGTAGCCGCTGCCGCAGCCGATATCGAGAACGAGTCGGTCGGAGAGGGGCTCGATGGCGGAGCTGAGGCGGTCCCACTTGAGGTCGGAGCGCCATTCGGTGTCGATATGGGTTCCGAAGAAATCGAAAGGGCCTTTGCGCCAGGGGTGAAACTGGTGGAGGGTTGCGGGCAAGGCTTTTTGTTGGACCGTATCCAGATCCTGGTGTCGACCGATTTGGATGGTGGATTGGTCGAGTGCGGTGGTAGATGGGGAGACGTCTGGCAGGGAGTCGAGGGCGGTCAGCCATTTCTCGAGATGGCCGTTGTTGGACTGCTGGATCGCTGGTCCGAGGGTTGCCCGCAGGGGATCGATCCAAGGGGCGAGTTCGGTGCCTGCCAGGATCTCGAAGAGCTGGTTGTAGTTGGAAATTGGTTGCATGATTTTGTGCCCGCAGATTGTGCGGATGGACTCAGATGTGGATGGGATTTTCGGGACTTATCTGGGTTATCTGCGCAATCTGCGGGCGAGTTTCTCTACTTAAAGGCGAGGAGGGAGGCGAAGTTGAAGCATTGGAGCCAGGTTTCGCTGCGGGAGAAGCCGGAGCGTTGCAGACGGGTTTGGTGGGTGGCGAGGGTTTCGGGTACGAGGACCTTTTCTAGGGCGGCGCGTTTCTGGCCGATCTCGAGGTCGCTGTAGCCGTTGGCTCGTTTGAAGTCGTGATGCAGATCTGTCATATTATTTTGGATACGATCGTCTTCGAATTGGATTTTCTCGGATAGGACGAGAATGCCGCCGGGCGTGAGACCTTGGCGGATGCGGGCGAGCAGGGCTTCGCGGCGCTCTTTGGGGATGAATTGGAGGGTGAAGTTGAGGACGACGATGGAGGCGTTCTCGATGGGGGTCTCCTGGATGTCCTGGCAGTGGAGCTCGGCCTGGCGGGTTGGCTGGAGTCGAGCGACGTTTTGCTGGCAGCGATCGAGCATGGCTTGGGAATTGTCGATGCCGACGAAGTGGACGTTGGATACGACGGCTGGGGCCATGGCGACGATGCCGGCGCCGAGGGAGCAGCCGAGGTCGTAGATGCGGGTTTGGGGCTGGGCGTAGCGTTGGGCGATGATGCCGAGTAGCGAGAGCGTCATGGCGTAGCCGGGCACGGAGCGGCGGATCATGTCGTCGAAGACATCCGCGACTTGGGAGTCGAAAGCGAAGTTTTCCACTTGGGCGCGTGGCTTGGCGTAGATTTTGTCCTCGTCAGGGCGGGCTTTGGGCATGATTTTTCTAAGTGTAGAATGTGAGGCGAAAAGTGAAGGGCGAAGATCTGGTCTGTAGTGGCGTTGGGGCGATGAGTGGGGATGAAAATGGGTAGGCTTGGAGTTTGGCTTCAGTCTATTTGCGCGTTGCTTTGCTCGGCTTTCGTGCAGGCGGAGGAGCTTGCGGGTGTAGATGTGGCTCGCATCCACCGGATCATCGACATGGGCTACGGCTTGAGTTCAGAGACTGAGGAGGAGATCGCGGCTCTAGCCCGGGAGTTTCCGGAGTCTCCGGTGCCGTACCTGCTTGATGCGGGACGTTTGTATTGGCTGCAGAACTACGCGGGTTGGGACGAGGCTCGCAAGTCGGCTTTCGAGGCGGCGGCTGAGGTTTCGCTGGAGAAGGCGAAGGCATTCGCCAAGGGTCGCAAGAGGGACCGAGATGCAGGGTTCTTGCTGGCGATGAACGAGATGCTGCAGGTGATCTACCTGGTGGACGAGAAGCGGTGGTGGTCGGCGTTTTGGAAGATGCGTCCGAGCATGCGGGCCTTGCGCCGATTGGTGGCTGCGGAGTTGGGCTACCATGACGCGAAGCTGCCGCTGGGTTTGGCGAACTGCTATTTGTCTGACGCTCCGGCGTACTTGAAGCCGTTGGCGAAGCTTTCGGGCTTTCGGGGGAATTCCGAATTGGGGCTGCGCTATCTTCGGGAGGTCAAGACGAATGGACTGTTTTCGCGGGTGGACGCGTCCTATCATTACGGTCTGATTCACGAGGAGGTTTTCGATGATTTGGCGATAGCGAGAGTGGAGTTCGAGGAACTGGTGGGGCGTTTTCCAGGCAACGTGCGTTTCCAGGCGGTTCTCGGGGAGTTCGAGCGGCGGACTGGAGATCGAAAGGTGGCAAGGGAGCGCCTCGAGAGGCTGCGGGCGGATGGGCGTTTGGCGGAATTTCCGCAGACGCATGTGGAGGCTTTGATCAGCTTGATGTGGTGTGGGCTGGATGAGGAAGATTGGGAGCTGGCGATTTCGGCGAGCGAGGAGGCGCAGTTAGTTGGTCAGGCGTTTGCGCCGGAGAGTTCGCAGGCGTTTTGGGCGAGCTACGGTCGAGCGGAGGTCGAGGCTCGTCGGGGCGATTTGGAGACCGCTCGCGAGCTCTTTGCTGCGATCGCGACGTTCGACGACAAGATGCGCAAGACGCTGAACAGGCGCTTGAAGGAACTCAGGCCGCGGGAATAGAGCGCGAGGCGCGTTTTTGGCGTTGTTCATGGACTGCAGCTGCGGCTGACTGCCTGGCAGAATGAAGAATAGGAAGAACGGGAAGTGGGTGGTTGCGGTGATTGTCGCCTTCGTGGCTTTGGCTAGCGGCACGGCCTTTGTGGTTTTCGAGAAGGTGCAGGCCAATCGCGGCAAGCCGGTCTCGGTCGAGGAAGTTGGCGACTGAGGAATGCGATTGAACGCCCTCGGGGCTTCTTAATTGACCTCGCGATGGCGGGCGTTATGGCCTTCGCTTCCTTTTTCGTCATGAATCGCGTATATATCAAGACCTACGGCTGTCAGATGAACGAGCGTGACAGCGAGCAGGTGGCCTCCTCGCTGCGGGATCGTGGCTACAGCGTCGTGGGTTCCGAGCGCGATGCGGACGTGGTCTTGCTTAACACTTGCAGCGTGCGCGATCAAGCGGAGCAGAAGGCGATCGGCAAGGCGGGCTATTTGCGCAAACGCAAGCAGGACAACCCGAATTTCCTGGTCGGCATAATGGGTTGCATGGCTCAGAACCGTGGCTCGGAGCTGCTCGATCGCCTGCCGGATCTCGACCTGGTCGTCGGCACGCAGAAGTTCCATCGGGTGCCCGACCACCTGGACAACTTGATCCAGTCGCTCAAGGCACAGGGGCCGCGACCGAGTTCCATATTGGACCTGGACGAGGAAGAGGGTTCGCAAAATGCCATCCGAGACCATGTGGTCAAGCCCGGCGAGGTCAGCGCCTTCGTCTCGATCATGCAGGGCTGCAACATGAACTGCGCGTTTTGCATCGTGCCGAAGACGCGCGGCCGCGAGCGTGGTCGTCCCATCGAGGAAGTCGTGGACGAAGTGACCGAGCTAGCGGAGCGGGGTGTGAAGGAAGTCACGCTGCTTGGGCAGATCGTCACCAGCTACGGGCGCCGTGAGTTTCCGGTTGTCGGAGGCAAGTCTCCTTTCGTGCAGCTTTTGGAGCGCATCAACGACGTGTCGGGCATTGAACGGATTCGCTTTACCTCGCCTCATCCGCGCGGCTTCAAGCAGGACCTTGTCGAGGCCTACCGCGATCTGCCCAAGCTCTGCGAATACATCCACCTGCCCCTCCAGGCGGGCTGCGACAAGACGCTGCGGGCGATGAACCGGCCCTACACCAAGGCCCGCTATCGAGAGATAGTCGATTCCCTGCGGGCTGTGGTGCCGGACATGTATTTTTCCACCGATGTCATTGTGGGCTTTCCGGGCGAGACGGAGGAGGATTTTGCCGAGTCGGCTGCCTTCTTCGAGGAGATCGGCTACGACATGGCTTACATTTTCAAGTACAGCATCCGCAGCGGCACGCCTGCCGAGACGATGCCCGACCAGATCCCTACCGAGGAGAAGGAGCGCCGCAACCAGGTCCTGCTCGACATCCTGCGGCGCAGCTCGATCCGTCGCAACGAGTCGCTGGTCGGCACGGTGCAGGAAGTGCTCGTCGAGGGACCGGCCAAGAAGGGCGACGTCTTCACGGGCAAGACTCGCGGCCACCGCACGGCGATTTTCGATGCGGACGAGCGTCTGGTTGGCGAGCTGGTCAATCTAAAGGTGGAGCGGGCTACGGTTAGCTCCCTCTACGGCGAGCTGGAACTGGCTGGAGTGGACCGGTAGCCTTTCCGTGTAGCTTCCCCAGCAGTCGAACTCGAGAACGTGGAGGCGTTTTCCGTAGCTCCTCGCTCTTGATTGAAATGGCAGCTCTACTGCTTCTTCTTGCCCCAGCTGTCGCGCAAGCCGACCGAGCGGTTGAATACCAGCCTTTGGTCTGAAGAGTCCGTATCCAAAATGTAGTAGCCCTTGCGTTCGAACTGGATGGGTTCGCCGGGCTGGGCATTCTTGAGTTCGACCTCGCCGTAGGCGGCGGCGATCTGTTCCGAGCTGGGGTTCAGATTGTCGATAAACGTCTGGCCTTCTTCCACTTCTTCGGGATTCGGCTTGGTGAAAAGCTGCTCGTAGTGGCGGGCTTCGAGCGGGGCGTTTTTGCTGGAACTGACCCAGTGGATAGTACCCTTGACGCGGCGTCCATCAGGCGTAGAGCCGCCGCGCGAATCGGGATCGAAGGTGGCCCGCAGCTCCACGATTTCGCCGGCCGTGTTTTTGATCACGTCGGTGCAAGTGATGTAGCAGCAGTAGCGCAGTCTCACTTCGCGGCCTGGACCGAGACGGAAGAACTTCTTGGGCGGATCCTCCATGAAGTCGTCGCGCTCGATGTAGATCTCCCGGGTTAGCGGTACCTTGCGAGTGCCGCGCGTTTCGTCGCTGGGATGGTTGGCTCCCCCGTACCATTCGGTCTTGTCTTCCGGGAAATTCTCGATCGTCACTTTGAGCGGATCGAGCACGGCCATGCGGCGAGTCGCCTTGTCTTCCAGGTCTTGACGCAGGCAGTATTCGAGAAGCGAATACTCGTTGACGCGTTCGCGTTTGGCGACGCCTGCCCGGTTGCAAAACTCCATCAAAGCGTTGGCCGTGTAGCCTCTCCTGCGAAATCCGGCAATGGTGGGCATGCGCGGGTCGTCCCAGCCGCGGACATGCTTTTCATTGACCAGCTGGAGCAGCTTTCGCTTGCTGGTCACGATGTATTCGACATTCAGACGCGCGAACTCGATCTGCCGTGGCTGATGCGGTACTGGCAGGTTTGCTAGAAACCAGTTGTAGAGGGGGCGGTGAAATTCGAATTCCTGCGAGCAGAGGCTGTGGGTAATTCCCTCGATCGCGTCGCTCTGGCCGTGCGTGTAGTCGTAGGATGGATATATCTTCCACTTGTTCCCGGTGCGGTGGTGATCGGCATGTAGGATGCGGTACATGACTGGGTCGCGCAGGTTGAGATTCGGATGGGCCATGTCGATCTTGGCCCGCAGGACGCGTTCGCCGTCGCGAAATTCGCCGGCTTTCATGCGAGCGAAGAGATCGAGATTTTCCTCCGGCGTGCGGTCGCGGAAAGGCGAGTTGCGGCCGGGTTCGGTGAGAGTGCCGCGGTACTCGCGCATCTGCTCCGGGGCGAGGTCGTCAACGTAGGCCTTGCCTTGTTCTATCAGTCCGACGGCCCATTCGTAGAGCTGCTCGAAGTAGTCTGAGGCGAAGAAGAGGTTGTCGCCCCATTTCGCCCCCAGCCAACGGATGTCTTCCTTGATCGAGTCGACGTACTCGGTTTCTTCCTTCACGGGGTTGGTGTCGTCGAAACGGAGATGGAAGCGGCCTTTGTAGTCTTGGGCGATGCCGTAGGAGAGTCCTATGGCGAAAGCGTGCCCGATGTGCAGGTACCCGTTTGGCTCGGGTGGGAAGCGGGTCACGATGTGCTCGTGTTTGCCGGCGGCTAGCTCTTCGTCGATGATGTCGCGGATGAAGTTCGAAGGCATGGGTGAGAGTTAAGAGTTAAGAGCGAAGAGTTAAGAGTGGGTGGTGGCGAGGCGGTCTTGGAGGGCTTTTAGTCGGGCGACTACGCGATCTTTGCCGAGGATTTCCAGCATCGGAAGTAGATCGGGTCCGCCGCCAACGCCGCTGACGGCGAAGCGTAGAAGGGGGAAGTAGGCGAAAATCTTCAGTTCTTTTTGGGTGGCGAGATCTTGGAGAACCGCCTCGATAGCGCTGGCGTTCCAATCGGCGATAGGCTGAAGCGCTTGTGTGGCTTCCTGGATACGTTGTTTTGCGTCGGCGCGCTTGAAGAGCTTGGCCTGAGCTTTCTCGTCGATCGGGTAGTCGTCCTTGAAGAAGTAGGCGGAAAAGGCGGGCAGGTCTTCGAAGCGGTTGATCTTCTGCTGGCAGATGCCGAGCGCGGCGCGTAGATAGCTGGAGTCGGTGGTGTCGTCGACCAGGCCCGCCTTGCGCAGAGCGCTGCTGGCTGGCTCGAGGTAGCGATCGAGAGGCAAGCGCTTCATGTGCTCGAAGTTGATGTGGGCCATCTTCTTTTCGTCGAAACGGGCGCCGGCCTTTTGCAGGTCCTTGAGGTCGAAGCGCTCGACGAGTTCGGCGATGCTGAATACCTCCTGATCGTCTTTGGGCGACCAGCCGAGCAGGGCGATGAAGTTGAATACGGCTTCGGGCAGGAAGTCGCGGCTGCGGTAGTCTTCGATGAGAGCGCCGCGGTCGCGCTTGGACATCTTGCCTTTTCCCAGGGCGGGATCCTTCAGGATCATGGGCATGTGGGCGTAGCGTGGCGTGGCGATTCCGAAGGCCTTGTAGAGCTCGACGTGCTTGGAGGTGTTTGAGAGGTGGTCTTCGCCTCGCAGCACGTGGGTGATGCCCATGGCGATGTCGTCGACCACGTTCACGAAATGGAAGGAGGGGTCTCCGTTGCTGCGCACGATGACGAAGTCTCGCTCTTCGCGGCGCGTCACCTGGCCGCGGATGATGTCGTCGATCACGACGGGCTCGGTACGGACCTTCTCGACCTCGGCCTTCTGATAGTCGTCGTACTCGGTGTAGCGTTCGCCTTGGAGTTTGAAGTAGGTGGCGCCGTCCTTCTCGTAGGCTCGGCCTGCCTCGCGCAGCTTTTGGAGGTAGCTTTGGTAGATCTCGCCGCGCTGGCTTTGAAAATAGGGACCGTAGTCGCCGCCGACTTCGGGACCCTCGTCCCAGTCGATTCCGAGCCAGCGTAGGTTGGAGAGGAGGTCCTCGAGCGCGGCCTGGGTGTTGCGCTGCTTGTCGGTGTCTTCGATGCGCAGGACGAACGTTCCGCCGGTCTTGCGGGCGAAGAGCCAGTTGAATAGCGCGGTGCGTGCGGTGCCGATGTGAATGGAGCCGGTGGGGCTGGGAGCGAATCTGACGCGGATCTGGGTCATGAGGGGCGGTAGAGTTGCGGCAAAAGGGCAGCGAATCAAGCACGGGCATGGGCTCGCGTTTCGATGGATGAGCCGCTAGTCGTCCTAGCGAGAGGCTATTGCTGGCTAGGCTGATTCCTCTGTTCTCGTTTGCGGTTTTGCTCCAGACGCTGGGTAGTGAAACTCAGTTGGCTGCGATCTTCGCCTACGGGCCCTTGGAGCCATCGGCGGAAATGGATGAAATTTTGTAATATTTCCCCCGATACGAGCAAAACTAGGGGCTGATCGGCGCCGTTATTTGCAGGGTACTATTATAATTATACGAGTTCGTCGGCCTTGCGGTTGGCAAATCCGAAACGATTCGAACTTCTCCCCCCTACATTATGAAAAACCTTGTGAGCAAAGCATCTTATCTTCTGGCCGCTCTTTCGGCCGCGACTCTCCAGTCCACCTTTGCGGACGTGAGCGGAGAGATCGTCAGTTCCGACCTCGAGACCGGCGCCTTGACGGTGGCCATCGAGGTTGGAGAAACCGTCGCAGTCGGCGAGCCATTGGTGGCGTTCGGCGAGGTCGACGGCGAGCAGGTCGAAGTGGCTACCGGCGAGATCATCGGTCTCGGCGAGAATTCGTTCACTGCGATCTTCGATTCGGAAGAAGTGATCGTCGGCATGGAAATTCTCGTGAAGCAGTCGGCTCCAGAGCATGACGCGGATCTGGTTTCCGCAATCCCCGACGACATCTACGCAGTAGCCGATCCGATTCTCAATGCGAACCTCGATGCTCCTGCAGCAGCCAAGATCTGTCGCGAAGCGATCAGCGAGTTCCCGAAGGAATCTCGTTTCTATGCTCAGCTTGGTCGAGCTCTTGAAGTGGATGGCAAGCCTGCCAGCGCCATTCTCCAGTACGAAAAGGCCATCGCGCTTCGCCCAGACTATCCTGTGGCTTTGCACAATCTCGCTAAGCTCCGCTTCTACGGACCTGAGGAGCTGCGTGACTTCGAAGTGGCTCGCAAGCACTTCAACCGCGCTGCTGAGCTCGGCTTCGATGCCTCTCTGCCGGTCATCGGCACCATGTGCCGCGACGAACTGGGCGGCGACCGCGACTATGCCGCTGCGGCCAACTGGTTTTCCATCGCCGCTGAGAAGGGCAACCCATTTTCCCAGAACGCGCTGGCCGAGTGTTATGAAAACGGCTGGGGCATCGATGAGGATGTGAGCACTGCTCTCCTCTGGTACCGCAGCTCCGCCGAGCTCGGCTACACTCCTGCTCTACGCAACTTGGGCCGTGTATTCGCCACCGGTATCGGCGTGGAGAAGAGCGACCGCAAAGCCTTCGACTGGTACTCTCGCGCCGCAGAGAAGGGCGATGTCGAGTCGCAGTACCAGGTAGGTCGCGCCTTCCTCGATGGCAGAGGAGTTGTATACAGTTCCGAATACGGACTCGAATGGCTTACGAAAGCTGCTGATTCGGGTCACGCCGCCGCCATGCGCGAAATCGCTTCCCATTACTATCACAATGGCGACGGCCGGGAGGATCTCGACCTCGCCGCCGCCTGGTACAAGAAGGCAGCCAAGAAGGGTGATGCCGCCTCGCAGTACAACCTCGGCTCCATGTTCGAGAAGGGCGAAGGCATCGACCGCGACAAGGGCCTTGCCATCAACTGGTACCGCCAGGCTGCTCGCCAGGGTCACAGCGAATCCCAGAAGCGCCTGGTTAAGCTCAAGGCCGATTGGTAATCAGAATTTAGATACGGAGCTTAGCTCCGCGTCAACAGTCTGTCGGTTTTGACTGGCAGGCAACAGGGAGAGCCGGTTTGTGGGAGCCGGCTCTCTTCTGTTGCTATATCTTCATCTGCTTCTACTTCTTCATCTTCTTCCTTACATCCCCTCTTTTCTGAAGAAGATGAAGAAGTAGAAGCAGATGAAGATGAGAAGGGCTCCCCCTTCCTAGCTGAAGATCTCGTTTCCCTTCGTGCAGACTCCGCTCGCCTTAAGTTCCTCGCAGGCTGCCGTTACCTGAAGGCGTTGGCTTACTGGCGTCAGTCCCAGTTTCGAGGAAACGCTGCTGCCGTACCACTGGAGGAAAGGCGCGCTGATCTCGAAGATCTTCTGGCAGTCGCTGCAGATGACCTGAGCCTTGTGCGGGTCCTCTTCGGTGTTCGGCATGTAGTACATGGTGCTCGAGCCGATATCCACCTCTCGCACTAGGTTGCTCTCGACGAGAATCGGCAGGGAACGGTAGACGGTGGCCCGTGAAACGGTGCGGTCGATTTCGCGAGCGCTGTCTAGCAGTTCCTCTGCGGTGAAGTGGGAAGTCGCCTTGAAGACCGCTTCGAAAATCGCCATGCGCTGCCCTGTCATGCGCAGGTTGTGCTTGATGAGGAAGCTTTTGAATTTCTCTCGGCAGTCTTCGATGGTCACGCCCATCAATCTCAAATCGTTCTCAATAACTGTCAACCGCGAAGCCGGGCGGTCCAGATTGTCTTCGTTTCTTCTGGTAGCCGAACTCGAAAAAGCTTGGATGGTGGCTCCCATGAGTCCCGATGATTCCATCGTCTGCGTGTGGCCGATGTCGGGCTTCGGCAAGCCGCTGCACTACCGCGTCCCGGCATCGTTGCAGGCGAGCGCCCAGCCTGGCGTCTTGGCTCGCGTGCCGCTAGGCCGTCGCCAGGCGATCGGTCTGATCGTGGAAGCCGACTGTTCGACGGAGATGCCGCTTATGCAACTTAAGCTGATCTTCGATCTGGTCTATCCGAAACCGATCATGACGCCTCCCTTGCTGAAGCTGGCCGCTTGGCTGCGTTCCTACTACGGGGCGAGTCTGCAAAGCGTATTGGAAACTATGATACCAGCTCCAGTACGTCAGGGCATGAAGGCGAAGCGGGAGAAATACGCCAGCGCGGCTGAACGTCTTGATGCGGAGGCTTTGGCTGCGTTGGAGAAAAAGGCCCCCAAGCAGTACCAGCTCTACCAGTTTATCGTTCAGCAGTTTCGCCCGCAGAAAAAGAGTTTGCTGTTGCAGCGTCTCGATGCCTCGCCGGCGGCCTACGCAGCCCTCCTTAAAAAGGGCCTGATCATCGAAGAGCATCGAGAGGTCGCTCGCTCTGCCTACGATGATGAACTTGGTCAGGTCGAATACGCCGCCGGTCAGGACATCGTCAAAAACGAAGAGCAGGAAGCTGCCTGTCGGAGCATTTCGAAAAGCTTGCGTAAGGAAAAGTTCAATACGCATTTCCTCTACGGGGTGACAGGGTCTGGCAAGACCGAGGTCTACATAGCGGCTATGGAGGAAACGCTCGCGGCGGGCAAGAGCGTACTCTTCCTGGTGCCCGAGGTAGCCCTCACGCCGCAAACGGTCGGACGCCTGCGAGCCCGCTTCGCGGACCAACCCGAGGCTCGGGCAGTCGTCTGGCATAGCGCCCTCTCGGATGGCGAACGCTTCGATGCCTGGATGGGCTTGGCGGACGGCACGGCTCGCGTGGTTGTCGGCGCCCGCTCGGCGGTGTTCGCCCCTATGCCGAATCTGGGCCTCATCGTGGTAGACGAGGAGCACGAGCCAGCCTTCAAGCAGGACGAGACGCCTCGCTACCACGGCCGCGATGTAGCTGTTTACCGGGCGTTTTTGGAAGACGTGGTTTGCGTGCTTGGCAGCGCGACTCCATCGCTTGAGAGCTACCGCAATATCAAGAGCGGCAAGTACCATGTCGATCGGCTGGAGAAGCGTATCGACGACCGGCAACTGCCCATGATGCACATCGTCGATATGCGGCAGGAGGTCATGCGTACCCGAAAACCGGTTACGATCTCGAGTACGCTTGCGGAGAAGCTCAGGGACCGTTGGGAGAAAGGCGAACAGAGCATCCTCTTCATAAACCGTCGTGGCTACAATTCCGCTATGATTTGCGGCGAATGCGGCCATGTAGAAGAATGCGCTCACTGCAGTCTGCCGATGACCTACCATCGTTCCGACGATACGCTAAAGTGCCACCTCTGTGGCCATGAGACGGTCGCCCCCTGGAAGTGCCCGAAGTGCAAGAGCGATCAGATCCGCGGCAAAGGCAGCGGCACCCAACGCATAGAAGACGTAGCGCAACGCATCCTGCCTAAGGCCCGTATCGTCAGAATCGATACGGACACCATGGGCCGAAAGCGACTCTTTCGCGAAATCCTGAGCGATTTCCGTTCCGGCAAGATCGATCTGCTCGTCGGCACGCAGATGATCGCCAAGGGTCTTGACTTTCCAAACGTGACGTTGGTCGGCATTGTCGATGCGGACCTCTCGCTGCACGTGCCCGACTTTCGGGCCAACGAGCGGACCTTCCAGCTCCTCGTCCAAGTGTCCGGTCGGGCTGGGCGAGGGGACTTGGCTGGCGAAGTGGTGGTGCAGACCTTCACTCCGCATGCCGATCCCATCCAGTTCGCCCGTCGAGGCGAGGTCGATGCCTTTCTCGAGATCGAGGCCGAGAGTCGCGAACAGTTTCAATACCCACCCTATCGCCATCTTATCCGGCAGATCTTCCGCAGCCGAAACGCGGACAAGGCTCTGTTTTTCGCCGAACAGTTCGCCCGCCGAGTCGAGGAGCGAGTGGGAGCGAAAATCGAGCTACGTGGCCCCACGCCGTGCTCCATCGAGAAGATGAAGGATTACTACCGCTTCCACATCTGGTACTTCACTCGGAACGTAAGCGGCTTGATGGCCGAGCTGCGTGCGGTCGAGGCCGAGATCCCGTTTCCAAAGGATGTGCTGCACGTATTCGACGCCGACCCGATGTCGGTCGGTTAACCAATCTTCATCTGCTTCTACTTCTTCATCTCGAAAATTGAAAGGAAGGAGATGAAGAAGCAGAAGAAGATAAAGATTGGTTGGGGAGATATTACGTCCTCTTTACCAGGAAATGAGTAAAGCGGCTCACCGCTCCACCGATATTATTAGGCGGAAGGACTCAAGCCCTTCCGAGTAAAACGACTCTCTCCCACGCAAAGCGCCGAGACGGAAACGTCCCGGCGCTTTTTTCTTACCGAGTCTCCTTTTGTAGCAGCCGAACTGCGGTTCATCTTTGTCCTGCAAGACCCAGTCTCTTCCGAGGTAGGGCCCGATCGCCGAGCGGGCCGCAGAGAATGGATCCTGCAACACGGCCCGCTCGGCGA
>JANQRJ010000035.1 GCA_028284635.1 Pelagicoccus sp. | reverse complement strand
GCCGAGCGGGCCGCAGAGAATGGATCCTGCAACACGGCCCGCTCGGCGATCGGGCCCTACCTCGGAAACCGGCTACTGGTCTTGTTCTGCATACGCCATTGCCTTCGTTCGCTTGCTGGATTCACATCGCTGCCATGCGAATCTACTTCCTCGGAATTGCCGGTACGGCGATGGGAAACGCGGCCTTGCTGCTGCGGGCCATGGGGCACGAAGTCCTCGGTTGCGATCAGGCGATCTTCCCTCCCATGAGCGATCTGCTCCGAGAGGCTGGCGTTGAGATCATGGAAGGCTGCGACGCGGAACGCCTCGCTCGGCTAGCTCCCGACCTGGTTGTCGTCGGCAACGCGAATTCTCGGGGCAATGTCGAGGTCGAGTGGTTGCTCGAAAGCCGCTCCATTCCCTACGCTTCGCTGCCGGAGACGCTGCGGCGCTTCGTTTTGGGCAAGCGTAACAGCGTTGTGGTGACAGGCACGCACGGCAAGACGACGACCACTGCGATCGCGGCCTATCTTCTCGAGAAGGCTGGGACGGAGCCTGGCTATCTGATCGGCGGCGCCCCGCTCGACCCGGAGAAAGGCTGGTCGCCAGGTCGAGAGGGAGGCCCCTTCGTGATCGAGGGCGACGAGTACGACAGCGCCTTTTTCGACAAGCGCAGCAAGTTCATCCACTACGAGCCACGCATCGCTATTCTCAACAACCTGGAATTCGACCACGCCGACATCTTTCGCGATTTGCAGGACGTGAAGCGAAGCTTCTCCCATTTTCTGAGAATTGTTCCAAAAAATGGATACGTTCTGGTCAACGGCGACGACGAAAACGCCCTCTCGCTTACCGGTCTCGACTGGACGACCGTCCTACAGGTTGGCACTGCTCATGACGCCGACTTGCGTATCGAGAATTACGAGACGACGAGCGATGGTTCCCATTTCGATCTCGTCTGGCAAGGCAAGCCTTGGGCTTCCGTAAGCTGGGGGCTGGCCGGTCTCTTCAACGCTCGCAACGCCGCTATGGCCGGCCTGGCAGCGGCGCTCGCAGGTGGGGCTGCTTTGGGCGCTTCGCTTTGTCGCTATCGCTCGGTACCGAAGACGCTTGACCAGGTTGTCGGTTTCGACCTTTCGGCTTTGGCTTCATTCCGAGGCGTCAAGCGCCGCCAGCAGATTCGATTCTCGGATAGCCGTCTCACGGTCGTCGAAGACTTCGGCCACCACGCTACGGCGGTACGCGATACTTTGATCGCCCTGCGGGCTCGACATGGGGAGTCGAAGATCGTCGCCGCCTTCGAGCCTCGCAGCAACACGTCTCGTCTCGAGGCCATGCGGGAGCCGACAGTCAAGGCTCTGGGGGAGGCGGATCTCGCCCTTATCGGGGCAGTCAAGAGCCGCAATGCGATTGGTGTCGAACTTATGGATACGAATTCCCTGGCATCCGACCTTCGCGCCGCTGGTACGGAAGCCCACGCTTTTGCCAGCAACGAGGAGCTCTACGCGGAACTGAGCCGCGCGGTCGCTTCCTCTATGGAGAAGACACTGGTAGTCTTCTTCAGCAATGGCTCCTTCAGCGGCATCATCGACCGCTTCGTAGGGAAGCTCTAGAGAGCTCTAGCGTGTGGATCTTAGCCCGTCTAGCTTGGCGCTCAGTCTTCGCGCCTTGAGCCCGTTTTGCCTGATGTTCCAGGTAGCGAAGAAAGGATCGTGCATGTGGATGCGCGAGCCCTTGCATGACAGGATTCCTTTCTTCTCGAGAGTTTCGAGGGCTTGTCGCCATGTCGTGTAGGCTATGCCTTCGGCCTTGGCCAAGATCCGACCCTCTTCCAGCGTTTCCGCTATGCTTAGCATGTCGAGGACTTCTGTCTGCTTGGCGCTGAGGATGGCGCGCGTTTGGGCGAAACTGTCGTTCGACTGATCCAGGATGCGCTGGAGAGCTTCCTCCAGTTTTGCCTCGCCGATCTCTTCGTTGCTGGAGGTGACTTCGTAAAGCGCTGCGCAGATGCGTTGCACGTCGCCTGCGACTCCGCTGGCGTATTCGTACGGCGGTTGCCAGACTCCGTCGCGAAGCATTCGCCCACTTGAGCGGAATCGGGCTTTGACCCATCTCTCCATTCGATCTGAGTCGATCGGTCCCAGCTCGATCCGGCTGACTTGCTTATAGAAGGGAGCGTCGTTCGAATCGAAAACCTGATGCATCTTCGTCCGCGAACTTCCGGCGAAAATGAAGGGCGTCTCGGGCAGTCGCTGGACTTGGCCTCGCAGATCGCCGAAAAACGAACTGGCGTAGGGGATGTCGGTCAGGTCTTGGATTTCGTCGAGGAAAACGACCACGCCCTTTTTTGAAGCGACTTGGGCCAGGGCTCTGATGGCTGCCGATTCTCGGGAGGCCGTGGTTCGGCGTCTCTTGAAAGTTATCCCTCCTAAAGGAGTTTTGATGCTGACTTCGGCTGAGGCGAGCGCCTCGTCGATGAGCTTGCGCAGGTTGGATTTACCACGACCGAGATCTTCGGTTACATAAGTATATGTCAAATGTTATGTATTTTTATGTTACATGTTTTTATGTGAATCGGTTCCTGCGATATGCTTCGGCAATCTCTTCTCTTCGTCGCTATCACTCCAGCTAATGATAAGGGAGCCTTATTAACCTGCGCTTGCGAGAGATGGATTGGGGTGTACGGTGGTCCGCTATGGCTACACCCGATTTCAAGTATCAGCCGATTATCGAGCTCGGAGCTGACGAGACGCAGTACCGGTGCCTGACCAACGAGTTTGTCTCTGTATCGGAATTCGAGGGGAGGGCGGTCCTCAAAATCGAGCCCGAGGCCCTGACTTTTCTGGCGAAAACCGCGATTCGCGACGTTTCCTTCATGCTGCGTCCAGCCCACTTGCGGCAGGTGGCCTCGATTCTGGAAGATCCGGAATCCTCGGACAACGACCGCCACGTCGCCCTGACCCTGCTGCGCAATGCGGAGGTTTCGGCTCAAGGCGTTTTGCCGTTCTGCCAGGATACCGGCACGGCCATCGTGATGGGCAAGAAGGGCGAACAGGTCTGGACGGGGGCGAATGACGAGGAGGCGCTGTCCCGGGGCATCTATGAAACCTACGCCAAGGAGAACCTGCGTTACTCCCAAACGGCCCCTCTGAGCATGTACGAGGAGAAGAATACGGGTACGAACCTTCCGGCCCAGATAGACCTCTACGCGACTCCAGGGTCTGAATACAAGTTCCTCTTCGTCACGAAGGGTGGAGGTTCGGCCAACAAGACCTTTCTCTACCAGGAGACCAAGGCGTTGCTGAATCCTGGCCGTCTGGAGGAGTTTCTGGTGGAGAAAATGACGACTCTCGGCACCGCTGCTTGCCCGCCCTACCACCTGGTGTTCGTGATTGGCGGCACTTCGGCGGAAGCGAACCTCAAATACGTGAAGCTTGCCTCCACCAAGTACCTCGACTCCCTGCCGACTACCGGCAATGACCTGGGTCGTGGCTTTCGCGACGTGGAGTTGGAGAAGAAGCTTCTGGAGCGGGCCAAGGAATGCGGTATCGGCGCCCAGTTTGGCGGCAAGTATTTCGCTCTCGATGTGCGTGTGGTGCGCTTGCCGCGCCACGGAGCCAGCTGCCCGGTGGGCATCGGCGTCTCTTGTTCGGCCGACCGGAACATCAAGGCGAAGATCAACAAGGAGGGGATCTGGCTGGAGCAGCTTGAGGGCGATCCGGCTCGTTTCATCCCTGCGGCCTTCAAGACCAAGGCCGAGGAGAAGGTAGTGAGCCTCGACTTGAATCGTCCGATGAAGGAAATCCTGGCCGAACTGAGCAGCCATCCCGTGCAGACTCGCCTTTCGCTCAACGGCACCATCATCGTGGCTCGCGACATCGCCCACGCTAAGCTCAAGGAGCGTCTCGATGCCGGCGAAGGCCTACCGCAGTATTTCAAGGACCACCCAGTCTACTACGCCGGTCCGGCCAAGACTCCGCGTGGCCTTCCCTCCGGTTCCTTCGGCCCTACCACGGCGGGCCGCATGGACCCTTACGTCGAGGAATTCCAAGCGGCGGGCGGCAGCATGATCATGCTGGCTAAAGGCAATCGCAGCCAGCAGGTGACCGATGCCTGCAAGCAGCACGGCGGCTTCTATCTCGGCTCTATCGGCGGCCCGGCGGCCATTCTGGCCCAAGAGAGCATCAAGAAGGTCGAGCTGGTCGAGTACGAAGAGCTCGGCATGGAGGCGATCTGGAAGATCGAGGTGGAAAACTTTCCCGCCTTCATCCTGGTCGACGACAAGGGCAACGACTTCTTCCAGATCATCCGCAAGGCGAACATCAAGTGCGGGTGAGGCGCTTTCCCTTCGATTCGTAGCGCGGATCCCGCTGAGCGCATAGGCGTCAACTTAAGCCAAAAGGTGTCGTACTGGAGGGCAATGCTCCGTCATTGCCGTGGAGCCTACAGAGGGAACAACCGGTGCGGCAAC
>JANQRJ010000008.1 GCA_028284635.1 Pelagicoccus sp. | reverse complement strand
ACCTAACTGTTTCAAAAAAGCCTGAGAAGAGTGGCCCGCAGATGGACGCAGATGAACTCAGATTGATTCCATATCCTCCATGAGCATCTGCGTTTTCTGCGTTCATCTGCGGGCAAAAAATCCTCGATTTGAAACTTCACGATCAGTGTCGTTTAGAAATCATTGAAATCTTCCATTGAATCACTGTTTATAAATGACTTACTTAATTTATCTTTGGTTTTATGAAACTGATGAGTTTATTCCCCTGTGGGCTCCACGGTCCCGCAGTCGCGCATAGGTGTCAACTTAACGTGAGAAGCATCCTTAGGAGGGCAACGCTCCGTCGTTACCGCACCGGTTGTTCCCTCTGTAGGCTCCGCGGCAATGACGGAGCATTGCCCTCCACTACGACACCTTTTGGCTTAAGCTGACGCCAATGCACAAAGCAGGATCCGCGCTACAGACAGGGTTTCAACCTTCAAGCGGGCTTGATCCTAAAGACCTTCGGCCCGGCGTCGCGATACAGCGTTATATCTATCAGCAGCGGACAGTGCGGCAGGAAGAAGTCGCGAGTTTCGGCATCGAAAACGCGGATGCCGGAAGTCTCAACATTAGGCGGGTTGCGGTATCCAACATCCTCCGACAAATCGGCCGCCACTATAGACATGTCAATCTTCATGGAAGGATCCGCGGTCATGGCCTGCTTCAAATCCGTCAAATCGAAAAGAAAACTGCGGTGGCTCGGATCGATGGAGTTCGTCTTCACCTTCTCCAAAATCTCCGTATGCACCTTTTCCATCACCCGGTCGCTGTCGTCGCCCTTCTCCTGATAGAACTCGATAAAATAGTCGTCGATCGGATCTCCGTACTGATCGTGTACCCGAAAGACGACGTGCATATACTCGTGAAAGCGTTTGCGCTTGCGAATGCGGCGAGCCTGCTGGCCCGTCTCGATCGTCTCGCTCGAAACCCGCTCGCAATCCGCCACATGCTCCGCATAGCCCGCCGCATCGACCGACAAGGCACCCAAAGCGACGCGACGCCAGTCTTCCTGCTGCCGTGAGATATCCTTTGTAATGTTCCCGTGACTACGGTCGAAGATCGCCAGGGCCAATTGGGGCGCGCTGCGAGCGACTCGAACGAGTTTCGGATGAGCTGGATCGGCAAAGTCGATTCTGGCGAAATGGGCGTTCAAGCTGGCCGTGGAAACCCGAACGACGCCATCGGATCCATTCTCCTGGTTGATGCGCACCAGCCGACTGTCCGAATCCCCACTGCCCATCATCACCGTCACGCGAGTATGCTCCGGGTCGAAGATGGGGAAATCCGGATCGAAGAGATCGCTCTCCGCCAACTCGAAGGAAATCGGCGACCCCAGCTCGAGAGCGTCGAGCAGACGCTTTCCGGTTTCGAAAGGTCCATCCCATTTCCAACCCTTGAAAAGTCGACCGACCATCGATTTTCCCACCTTGGCGAGCGAAGAACCGAAATTGGCCGGAGCCAGCATCAGAACGTTCCTGATCGGCGTGATACTCGCATCCGGCTCGCCCTCGCCATCTCGACAGAACTGCCTGAGAAACTCGCGCACGACCAGCCCGCCGGTACTGTGGATCACCACGTTGAAACTGTGACGAGCCAACGGAATCTCGTGATTCTCCAAGGCGTTTCGCATCGCCTGGCCGAGATCTTCAAGCGTGATCTCATCGTGCAGCGACTTATAGTCGCCAAGGAATATCTCCCTAACATCGTGACCGTTTTGAGCAAGAAAACGAGCAACGGGCCTGAAGCTAGCGGAGGTGTCGCTCCAGCCGTGAATGATCAAGGTGGGTATCGTCATGGAATCGGTGTCTACATCGGGCATATCCGAATAACAGATACAGACCGGGAAATATGTCGAACAGGATGTCTACTCAGAGCATGTCGAAAGGCTCGATTTTCAGGCGTAGCCGCGTTCGTGAGAACGCGGAACCGGTCCGAGAGATCCGCGTTCTCACGAACCCGGCTACGAAATCATAGCTGTCGATAGACTTTTTCAACACCTTCCTCAGACCGTAAAACCTTCCTTCGAGATCGGCATCGTTCTGATACGGTGCCCGCACGCATCGAAGATCGCGTTCGTCACCGCAGCAGCCAGAGGCGGAAAGGCCGGCTCGCCCAAGCCCGTCGGATCGTAGTCCGTCTCCAACCAATGGACCTCGATCGGCGGTTGAGAAGGCATTCGCAGCAAAGGATAGTCGTCGAAGTTCGACTCCCGCACCGCGCCGTCCGCAAACGAGATCTCCTGACCCGCCAAGGCACTGAGGCCGTCGATCACCGATCCCTCCACTTGGTTTTCGCCGCCGCTCTTGTTCAGGACCATGCCTACATCGCCAGCCACGACCACGCGATCGACCGTCACCCGCTTGTCGGCGTCGACCGTGACCTCCGCCACTTCCGCGAAGTAGCCGAAGTGGCTAAAGTAAAAGGCCAATCCCCGGCCGCGGCCCTCGGGCAGCCCCCGTCCCCAGTCGCTCTTTTTCGCTGCAAGCTTGATCACGTCGATGGCCCGGCCGGTGTTGAGCGAATTCTTCTTGCCCTCTTCCAGCCAGCGACGCTCCCCAAGCTGCTCCAACAGAAACTCCAGATGATCCCGCCCAGCCGCTACAGCCATCTCATGGACAAACCCCTGGAAAACCCACGCCAAGGAGCACGACCCCGGAGCCCGCCACCAGCCAGTGGGCACCTGCATGGGCAGCATCGTCTTCTCGATGCGGTTATTTGGAATCTCCGGCAACTGAACATGGCGGCCCGCCAAGTTGCCGCCGCGTAGCGGTTTCGAGCCATCGCCGTCCTGCGGCTTGAAGGTAATAAAATGGTCCAGCAGCCCCGTCCACTTGCCCGCTTCGTCCAGCGTGCCCTTCAGGCTGTGAAAGCCGCCCACTCGATAGAAGTCGTGGGCCATGTCCGCTTCGCGGGTCCAGGTCAGCTGTATCGGAGCGTCGACGCGGTGAGCGATCGCGCAGACCTCGGCCACGTAGTCGTTCATCAGGCGCCGGCCGAAACCGCCACCGATCCGCTTCTGGTGGATAGTGATCGCCGACTCCTCGATCCCCAGCAGTCCGGCAATCATCCCAGAAATACGCTGCGGCATTTGCGACGGAGCCCATATCTCCATTTTACCATTGCGAAACCAGGCCGCGCAATTTTGCGGCTCCAGGTTCGCGTGAGAAAGAAATGGATACGTGTAGTAGCTCTCTACCACCTTGCCCGCAGACGCGAGGGCCGACTCGAAATCGCCAACCTCGCTGTCCAGCTCTCCCGGCTCCTTGGCCAGCGAACCGGCCTGGGCCTTGACCGCTTCCCAGCTATCGCTCGAAGCGCCGCTCCGGTCCCATTCGACCTGCAAGGCCTTCTGAGCCTGAAAGGCCTGGTGGGTGGACTTGGCCACGATGGCTACGCCGGACAAGAGCGCCAACTCGTCACCGTTGCCCTCCAGGATGAAAGCGTCCACCACTCCAGGCATCCCTCGAATCTCCTCCAGGTTCGCAGACTTGGCGACACCGCCGAAGCTAGGGCATTTCGCGTAGACCGCGTAGAGCATGCCCGGGAGCCGCGTGTCGATGCCGAAGAGAGGCCGACCGGTGACCAAAGCACGGTTGTCCACTCCAGTGATCCACTTGCCCAAAAGCTTGTATTCGCTGCGCGATTTCAGCGTCACCGCCTTGGCAGCCGGGATAGGCAGCTCGGCCGCTGCCGACGCGAGCTCGCCGTAGCTTAGCCGCTCGCCATTTTCGACGTTGATCACGAATCCCTGCTCCGCCCGACACTGGTCGACGTCTATACCCCAAGCCTTGGCAGCCGCGCTCACCAGCATCGTACGACCCACCGCGCCCGCCTGACGCAGCCGGGTCCAATTCTGCGGAGTCGATTGCGATCCGCCAGCGAACTGCGGCCCGAAAAGCTCCTTGTCGATGGTCGACTGCTCCACTGTCACCGACTCCCAAGGCACCTCCAACTCCTCAGCCACAATCATTGGCAGCGAGGTCTTAACGCCTTGGCCGACTTCCGGATTCTTGGCCGCGATGACCACGCTGCCATCCACGCCGATCCGCAAAAACGCGTTCGGCGAAAACGGCTTGCCAGACGCCTCGTCGCCCTCCGCCGCCAACGCCCTCGACTCGCCGCCCAATACGAAAGCCAGCACCAAGCCACCGCCAGCGATTCCCGACATCTTCAGAAATTGGCGACGTGGCATGAAGGCCTCCACCTCGTTGCCGAAGAGAGTGCCTGACCTCCGCTCGCTATTGGCAAACTGCGCCGGCAGATCGATATCCGGAATCGGCGCCGAATCGTAGAAATCCGTTTTCATGCCGCGCCTCCCTTCTCTGCCGCCGCGCGTATGGCTTTGCGGATACGCTGATAAGTGCCGCAACGGCATATGTTGCCCGACATCGCGGTATCGATATCGTCGTCGGAAGGCTTGGCGTTGCCGTTCAGCAGCGCCGCCGCGCTCATGATCTGCCCCGCCTGGCAGTACCCGCACTGCGGCACGTCTTGCTCGATCCAGCTTTCCTGCAAAGGATGCAGCTCGTCGCCCTCGCCCGCCAGGCCTTCGATCGTCGTCACCGACCGACCCGCCACTGAGGCCAACGGCATCGTACAGGAGCGAACCGCCACTCCCTCGAGATGAACCGTGCAGCTGCCGCAAAGCCCCTTGCCGCAGCCGAACTTCGTGCCGACCAAGCCCAAGTGGTCGCGCAAGACCCACAAGAGCGGGGTCGTGGGGTCGATATCGCTTAGCTCGCGAATCGCCTGATTTACCGTAAGAGTGATCGTCGCCATAGCCGTTCCTATTCCTATTGTTCCTGTAGAGTTGGGGGGTAGCAGGCCTTTCCGATTGGAGGCGCCCAGCCAGAGTTCGTCTCTTCACGACGACGGCTCGAAGCGCAGCCCTGTTGCACGCGAAAGACTAATGCGCTCGACGCCCAGATGGAAAGCAGGAATATGCCGCTATCTGGTGCGAAAGTGTCGCCTGGGCTTACCAAACTCTCTCGAGTTCGGCTACCTCGACCGTGCAAAGCTTGCTTCGGTAGCCGAACTCGAAAGAGTTTGGTACAGCGTCGCGACTCGGAAGCCGACAATCAGAAACACACCCGCCGCTATGCACGACATCTGGCCACAGCTCCGCAACTGGGTCGAGGCCCACGAGAGCTTCGCCCTCGCCACGGTAGTCAAGGCCCGCAACCCCTCGCCCCGAGGAATCGGCGCCACGCTAGCCATCAGCGCCAACGGTCAACGCTTCATCGGCTCCGTCAGCGCAGGCTGCGTCGAGGCCGAGGTCATCAAAACCGCCCAAGACTGCCTGCGCGACGGCCAGACCCGCTGGACGGAATACGGCCCCAGCCAAGGCTTTCCCTGGGAAGTCGCTCTCTCCTGCGGCGGCAGGATC
Organism: Pelagicoccus sp.; assembly: GCA_028284635.1. Taxonomy (GTDB): domain Bacteria; phylum Verrucomicrobiota; class Verrucomicrobiia; order Opitutales; family Opitutaceae; genus Pelagicoccus. Next base: position 28,819 of record JANQRJ010000008.1, on the reverse strand, counting down.
ACCGTCCGCATCGAACCCTTCGTCCACGATTCCATCGTCACGTCGCGACTGGTCCAGCTCCTGAACAGCAACGTAGTGGGATTGTGGATAAAGAGCGACAGGCGACAAGCCCTCCTAGTCGACGACGAGATCTTCACGCAAGACGAGGCCGCCTGGTCTCCCGAAACGCTCGAGCTCGCCAAGGCCCATCTGCGCAACGCCAGCCCCACCCAGGAACGAGACACCGCAGACGGCCGCGTCCTCTTCCGTTCCATCACCAAGCCACATCGTCTCTTCATCGTCGGCGCCGTACATATCGCCACCCACCTCGTGACCATCGCCCGTTCGCTCGACTATCAGAGTATCGTCATCGACCCCCGCGAAGCCTATGCCCGACCAGAACGCTTCGCTACCTCGCCGGACAAGCTCATACACGCCTGGCCCGCCGAAGCCCTAGCGCCCTTCGAGCTCGGCGAGAACGACGGCGCCGCCCTCCTCACCCATGACCCCAAGATCGACGACCAAGCCCTCGAAGTCCTTCTCCAAAGCGATTGTCGCTACCTCGGCGCCCTCGGCAGTCGCCGCAGCCACCAAGCCCGCCTGAAACGCCTCGCCAACGCTGGCTTCCGCCAAAAAGACCTAGACCGTATCCACGGCCCCATCGGCCTCGACATCGGCAGCCGAACTCCCGCCGAAATCGCCATCAGCATCATGGCCCAGGTCATTCAGACCAAGAACGCCGGCGCCGCAGAAAGCAGACCGAAAGTCCCGGCAGAGAGCAGATAGCGGACAACTCACCAAGGTCTACCCGTTCTTATGTCCCAACCACCCTCCGGAATCTGCGCCATCGTCCTCGCCGCTGGCGAATCGAAGCGATTCCAGGCCGGCAACAAACTCCTAGCCGAGATCGACGGCATATCCCTGGTCGAACGCGTAGTCGACGCCGTCGTCGGCTCAGGCGTCGATCGGACCTATGTCGTAACCGGCCACCAACCAGACAGGATCATGTCGCGACTATCCAACTACACTGTCACTCGAATCCACAACCCGCGTTGGCAAGAAGGAATGGGAAGCTCACTAGCCTGCGCCGCCCAACGCCTCGCCAACGCCCCATACCAAGGCATCCTCGTCTGCCTGGCAGATCTCCCGCGCCTCGCTTCCCACATCGTCGCCACGGTAGTCCAAGCCTTTTTCCAGTCCGACTGCCAGCGGATCGCAGTCCCCGAACACGAAGGCAAACTAGGCCACCCCGTCATCTTCCCCATCCGTTTCCGTGAGCAGCTAGCCGCCCTAACTGGCGACCAAGGAGCCCGCCACCTGCTGCAAAGCGAAAAGCGAAGCCTAATAAAAGTCCCCCAGGCATCTTCCGCCATACGCTCCGACATCGACACCCTGGAAGACCTAATCTGGTAGAGCCAGAGGCTAAATAGGCTGAGGACTGAAGGCCGAAGGCCGCTGAAATCCACCTTCAGCCTTCAGTCTAAATCCCTTCAGCCTTTCGCGCGAAAACCTCCCAATCCCAATCCTAATCTTCCTCTTCCTCCTCATCTTAATCCTAAACTCCCCTTGATCGGCAATACAGAATAATGATTTTGCCACTAAATGATTTTGCAAAAAAGCAACTCGCAACACCTCGAAGGATAAAAGGGAAAAGCAAAATCATTTAGCGGCAAAATCATTATTTCGAAAACTCTGTTTGGGAATAGTCCAAAAAGTGAATCCTTCGCCCCTTCGGGGCTCCGGAGATCGCAGAAGTCAGCGACGCCGCAAGCGGCGGGGAATGTACTCTCTGCGATTCACAAACCAGCGGCCCGAGCTTTATCGACTAGAGCTTTGACTCGCCTACGATACGCCCTCTGGCGTTCCAAGGCTTTCAGGCGTTTCGATTCCTCAGACACACGAGGACGCCCTCGCCTAGGCTTGAAAATATTGTCGGGAATCGTATAAAGGCCTCGCCTGCTAAAATTGTATGGAGTCAAAGACTCAAGTTGTTCACGGCTATCATCCGAATACCAAGACTTGCCAGCGACGCGCGTTTCCTGATTCACCCACTTCGGAGGAACAACTCCCGCATTTTCAGCAAGCCACTCGGCATAGGCCGCAAGATAGGCATCCGCCACATCCCCATCAGCAAAGCGACCAGCAAGCAGACGCGGAGCTTCGCGCAAGCGTTCGGTCAGCTCGCTGCGACTCGTCACCAACCGAGCTATCTCATGTTGCCAATCTCTCAGGTTGTATCCAAATTCTTCGAGCGTCTCAGATTGCCTAGCAAGCTCCTTGAGAGTTTTTGGTCTCGACAAGTCGTCTATCGAATCAGACATCGCCTGCCTCCCTTATCAAGTTTTCGAGAACGATTCGATTGCTAGGAGTAACAACTTCATCAGGAAAGAAACGGTCCAAGCGCTCCTGAATCTCCGCTATGGATTTGATCCCCATCTTTCTTTCATAACGTTATGTTTTATTAAGAATAAACTCAAGCACGAAAATCGACATACCTTTTGCCAAGGCATCCTCGTCTGCCTGGCAGATCTCCCGCCATACGCTCCGACATCGACACCCAAGAAGAACCTAAGCTGGCAAAGCCAGAGGCTAAATAGGCTGAGGACTGAAGGCCGCTGAAATCCACCTTCAGCCTTCAGTCTAAATCCCTTCAGCCTTTCGCGCGAAAAACTCCCAATCCTAATCTTCCTCTTCCTCCTAATCCTAATCTCCCCTCGACCGGCAATACAGAATAATGATTTTGCCACTAAATGATTTTGCAAAAAAGCAGCTCGCAACACCCCGAAGGATAAAAGGGAAAAGCAAAATCATTTAGCAGCAAAATCATTATTTCGAAAACTCTGTTTGGGATTAGTCCAAAAAGTGAATCCTTCGCCCCTTCGGGGCTCCGGAGATCGCAGAAGTCAGCGACGCTGCAAGCGGCGGGGAATGTACCCTCTGCGATTCACAAACCTTCGGCCCCATCCTTCGCATTTAATTCTCTAACGTTGGAAAGTTAAATGCGGAAGGCCTGGCTTTGCCAGGATACGATTAAGACAGTGTTCTGGTAAGGCCCGATCGCCGTGCGGACCGTGTTGCAGGATCCATTCTACGCGGCCCGCTCGGCGATCGGGCCCTACCTCAAACCGAGTTCCCATCTCTTTGAATCTCGCTGACGAAGTTCACCCGACGAGCGAGATGCGCCTCCAGTAACGCACTCCGTACCTAAAATTTGGTTACATCTGTATGATTATCCGATAGGAGCCACGGAAAACTCATCTGAAAACCGAAGAACGCTATCAGCTTTCCCACTCTCCGCCCAAGGCCAGGTGTAGATTGACTCTTTGCTCCAGAAGCAGGCGCTGTACGGAGGCGAGGCTGGACTTCGCGGAGATCAATCTTCGCTGGATGGTGAGCAGGTCGAGGAGATCGGACTCTCCTTCCTTGTAGCGCAGCTCCGCGAGACGGTAGGCTTCCTCGCTTTGCTTCATGACCTCGTCGAGCTCCGATATGCGCTCTACCAGAACGACGCCCTGATCAAGGCTCGACTCAACTTCCTGAAACGCATTGAGAGCCGCCTTGCCATAGGCCGCCAAGGCTTGCTTCTGGTCAGCAGTGGAGACTTCCACCTGAGCCTTTCGGGCGCCGGCATCGAAGATCGGAGCAAGCAAGTTCCCGCCCAATTGCCAAGCCACATTGGCTGGGTCTAGCAAGTTGGAAAGCGAGCTCGACGCGCCCCCCGCGTTTGCGGTCAAGCTCACCGAAGGCAGACGGGCAGCCTTTGACTGATTGAGAGCGTTGAAGGCTGAGGCGACACGTCTTTCGGCCGCAATAATATCGGGACGCCGCTCGAGTATTTCCGCGGGAACGCCGGCTGGCGGCTGAGGAGGCGCTGGAGGAAGCGAATCCCGCACCTCCAGTTCCGCGCTGGGATAACGGCCAAGCAGCACCTCCAGGGAACGCGCCGCATCGCGTTGCGAGCCTTCCAAGTTTGCCAGGCTTTCGCGGGCCGCAGCCAGATCGGATCGAGCAAGCGCGAGATCCTGAGCGGAAGCGGCACCGTTTTCGTGCTTCAACTCGACGATTCGCAGCGTGTCTTCGCTGATATCGAGATTCTCGCGAGCGACTCCGAGCTGGAGGTTCGCTTCGATGTTCGTGAAATAGGCTTTGGCCGCAGCAGCCGCGATGGAGTGTTGCGTATAGCGATAGTCGGCCTCGGCGGCTTCGGCGCTGGCTACGGCGGCTTCGGCTCCTGAGCGTACGCGACCCCACAGGTCGAGCTCCCAATCGATCTGGGCGCCTACCGAAAAGCGATCGCTGCGCGGGAGCGAGCTGTCGGCGTTACCGGAACGAGCGGCGCCTCCCGTCATGCCGACGGACGGAAGCAAAGCGGCACCGGCCTGGACGGCTAACGCCCGCGAGCGTTCGACATTAGTAGCGGCCGCTCTGAGGTCCCTGTTGTTCGCCTGAGCTTCCTCGACCAGTTTGACAAGCGTCGGATCTTCGAAGGATGCGATCCAACCTACCTCAACCTCGCCGGCCTGCTCAGGGCCAACCCAAGAGCCGGGAGTTGAGGGAACCTGCTCTCGAGTTGATTCCCGCACGGCGGATTCGGTCTTTTCCTTCGAGCCGGTCGAAGCGCAGGCCGACAGTAGTAGAATTGAGGATACGCAGAGAGCGTTCTTGTAAGCGTTATGCATTTTTGGATTCCTCCGAACGGATTCTAAAGAAGATGGCGTAGAGGGCGGGAACGACAATAAGCGTGAGCGCAGTAGCGAATGTCAGGCCAAAGACCAGGACCACCGCCATCGATGAGAAGAAGGCGTCGAAGAACAGCGGTATAACGCCAAGAACGGTAGTCAAGGTGCCCATCATCACTGGCCTCAAGCGACTGACGGCAGAGCTGATGACCGCATCGTAGCGAGGAGCTCCGCTCCTGATCTCGTAGTCGATCTGATCCACAAGAACGATAGCGTTCTTTATAAGAAGACCGGAGAGCGAGAGAAGACCGAGGATCGCCATGAACTCCATAGGACTCCGCGTCACCACGAGGCCTATGACTACGCCAATCAAGCAAAGCGGAACAGTGAGCCATATTACGATCGGCTGGCGCAAGGCCCCGAACAGAATGACCACGACGAGTACCATTGCTCCAAAACCGAAAGGTATTGTCGAAGCGAGATTATCGTTGGACTCCTTGGAATCCCCGTATTCGCCATCCCACTCCAAAGTATAGCCGTCGGGAAGCTCTATGGCCTCGATTTTCGGCCTGATGCGAGCGAGCAGATCGGAAGCCAGTTCGCCTGGATAAGGATCGCTTTGGGCTTTTATCGTCCAGGCGCGATCTTCGCGTTTTACCAGGCCGTCGCGCCAAACCGTCTTGAAGCCGTCGACGACTTGCTCGATCGGCACGACCTTTCCCGTGGTAGTGCTCGCTACCAGAAGGTTGGCGATATCCTCCACCCCCTTGCGTTCCGAAGCGGGAGCTCGAGCGATGATCGGGATCAGGTCGTTTCCTTCGCGATAGACGCCGACCGATTTTCCCGAGAAGTTCGTTTGCAAAGCCACTGCGAGATCCTCCCGGGAGACGCCCGCTCGACGGGCCTTGCTTTCCGAGTAGATCGGTTCGATGACAGGCACTGCTTGACGCCAGTCGTCCTTGATCGAAAGAGCTCCGCCATCGGCGATCATAACCGCCTTGGCCTCGTTGGCCAGACGGCGAAGGACTGCTGGATCAGGTCCCTTGAAGGTCGCTTCGATTTTCGAGCCTCCTCCCGGGCCGAGGACAAACTGCCAGACCTTGGCCTGAGCGTTGGGAAAGTTCGCTTCGATATGCTTCTGCACCTTGGGCATCAAGGAGCCGATAGCCTTATAGTCTTCGACTCTAGCCAGAAGCTGAGCGTATGAACTATTTGGAGACTGGCCACTATAGACCAGCATGAAGCGCAGACCGCCGGCTCCAATAAGGGTCTGCACCGCCTCGATCCCTTCCAATTCGGACACGTAGGCTTCGATAGCCTCGGCGTCTTGACGCGTTTGAGCGATATCCGTGCCTTGCGGAAGCCAGTAGTCGATGACCAGCTGCGGCGTGGTCGAAGCGGGAAAGAAGCCCGGCTTTACGAACTGAAAGCCCCAAACGGAAGCGAGAAACATGCCAAGCGCCGTTGCAGCGACAAGCCAACGAACGGCAAGCGCCTTCTCTATAAGGCCTCGATAGAGGCGAAAGAAAAGGGCCTCCTGCTTCTCCTCATCCTGTTGACCGCTCTTCGCTTCGCTGAAAAGCCAATAGCAGAAAAGCGGGGTGATAGTGATGGCGAAGAGCCAGCTATACAACAGGGAAATCAATATAACCCAGAAAAGATGTCCCGTGAATTCGGCCGTGCTTCCAGGGGCGAAGCCGATCGGAGCAAAGGCGATGATCCCCACCAAAGTGCCGCCCAGAAGCGGCCACTTGGTTTGCGTGACGATCGATTTGGCGATATCCAGCTTCCTGCTGCCGCGTTGCACGCCAACGAGTATCCCTTCCGTCACTACAATAGCGTTATCCACCATCATGCCGAGAGCGATGATCAAGGCGCCAAGCGATATCCTGTGCATCGGAATACCGGAAAGCTGCATTGTCATGAGCGTGGCGAAAATGGTCAGCAGCAGAACCGTTCCAATGACGATGGCCGACCTGAGGCCCATGAAAACCAGGAGGGTTACGATCACAATCACCAGAGCGGCGATCACGTTGTTCACGAAATTTCGCACCGAGGCGTCGACCACTTTGCCTTGGTGATAGTATTCGTGCAGCTCCATCCCAATGGGCCGAAGGCTCTCAGTCTCGGCTAGCTTGGCATCAACCGCATCGCCCATCTTCACGACATTCGCCCCGAGCACATTCGATACGCCCAGAGCAAGAGCAGGCTGGCCGTTGTAGCGAAACGCTTTCTCCTCTGGCGTCTGGTAGCCTCGCCAAACGTTTGCAATATCGCTCAGATATATGAGTTTGCCATCGGCTGCGGTCGAAACCAGGAGGTTGCGAATGGATTCAACGGAATCGATGGCTCCGGAAGGATCGATCACCAGGCGTTGGTTGCCTATCTGCAAGTCCCCCGCCGCTACCACGGCGTTTTGCTGCGAGAGCGCATTGTATACATTGCCAATGGACACGCCCAGATTAGCCGCGTTTTGTCGAGAGATCTCCACGAAGATCGCTTCCTTGGACTCGCCGCTAATGGCGACCTTGGCAACGCCTTCGGCAAGCAGAAGCGAACTCTGCAGTTCCTTGGCGTAACGCCTGAGTTCCGACATCGTATAACCTTCTCCGGTTAGAAAATAGTAGAGACCATAAACATCTCCGAAATCGTCGTTGACGATTGGAGGAGCGGCGCCCGGAGGCAGGGAGCGCTCGGCGTCTTTCATCTTGTTGCGAACCTTGGTCCAGATCAGCTGCAGATCGCTCTTGGACTTGGAAAACTCGTATTTGATCTCCACCTGGATTTCGGACATTCCCGCAGAAGAGGTGGAGGTGATGGTCTCCACTTCCTGAAGCTGCTGCAGGGCTTTTTCCAGCGGATCGGTGACTTCTTCCGCAACCTCGTACGGACTCGCTCCCGGATAAGGCGTATTTATCTGGGCAATACGTATGGTGAACTCCGGATCCTCGAAGCGAGCCATGTTCTGATAGGCTGACCAACCTCCGAAGACGAATATCAGTATAGCGATAACGCTCAGGAGTTTATTCCTTATAGTAAATTCGGCTATATTCATGCGCGTGAGCTCTTGCGGTTACTGTCCCAAGAAGGATTAGCGCTATGCCTAGTCGGCGCCCCAAGGCCGAACAAGCATGCCTTCGGAAAGATAGGAAGCCCCTGCCGCCGCAATCGTCTCTCCAACGGAAAGGCCTTCGAGAACGACCACCATTTCTCCAATGCTGTCCTCGATCTCGACCTCTCGCCTGGAAACCGCCATCGAGTCGCTGTCTACAACCCAAACATACTGGGCTCCTCCATCCGAAAGCACGGATCCGAGCGGCACAGCGACTTTTGGCGCCGACCCATCGACCTCCACAGCGGAGGAAGAAAGCTCCATCGTCGCATTCATGCCGGGCAGTATGAGAAGGTTCTCAGGACTTCGAAAAGTGAAGGTCACGCCGAAAGTCTGAGTGGCAACATCCGCCTCCAGCGTAGCTTCCTTGAATTCCGCAGGGATGCGTTCGGAAGGAGCCGCGTCTAGAAGGACAAACGCCGACTTGTCGACGCGGTTTTCAATATTGGCGACCACTTTTGCTGGAAGATTCACTGTCGCCTGCAAACCGTCTGGAGCGATCACCGTAGCAACTGGCTTCCCTGCGCCGACGTTCTCCAATGGAGAGACGAAGACCTTGGTGATCACGCCCGAAATGGGGGATCTCAGAATCGTATCGTTCAACGCCTTCTGGGCGGATTCGAATTGAGCCTTCGCTACATCCCGCTGCGACTTTCGCTGCTCCAAAGCGCTCCTGGCAATCGCGTCTCCGCTAGCCAGACGCACCGCTCTCTGGTACTCCTCCTCCGCGTTGTCGAACTGAGCCTTGGCGGAATCGAATTGGCTCTGAAAATCCCGTGAATCGATTCGCGCGATGATTGCGTCTTCCTGGATCTCTTCCGCCTCCTTGACCGGTACTTCGACAATCAGGCCACCTACTGAAAAGGAAACGTCACGAGAAGTCGCTGCCTCGATTGTGGCGGGATAGCGACGCGACATCTCCCTGCTCGCCGCCTCCAGAGTCAACAGCTTGACCGGGCGGACCCCAGCTTGAGGGACGGCTTCTTCCTCTTTCGAGCCACAGGCCGATAGAAAAATGGCGAGAGCTGCAAGGAAAGGACAATAGGCGGTTTTTTCGAATGACGGACTCATGGGATCGGTTTGGTTGTTGGCTGACTAGGGGCTACAGAGACATCTATCTGATTCGGTGTCCGGAAGATGATGCTATTTCGTCAAATCAAAGCGATGAAAATCACGGTAAAACAATGACTCTACAGCTTGCTATCGATATACGTATATTAACCAGGATCGACGAAAGGTTGGCGTTGTTCGTATCCGATCTGAGAGGGCTTTCTGGGGGGCAAAGTGTCGCCTGGGCTTACCAAACTCTTTCGAGTTCGGCTACCTCGACTGCGCGAAGCTTGCTTTGGTAGCCGAACTCGAAAGAGTTTGGCACAGCGGCGCGAATCGGAAGGCGACACTTTGAAACACGCCCCGGCAAAGCCCTCTCAGATCCGATACGAACAACGCCGACCTATCGTCTCTTCGATCGCGTCGCACATCTCGTGACTGCCGGCGATATGGCCGAAGCCTTTCGTTTTCGTGGAAAACTCTCGCACCGGAAAAACTTCCGTATCGAAAAATCGAGTACTTCCGCCAACGGCAGCCAATATGGCAACTCCAGCCGCGATGTCCCACGACTTCACCCGATGGGCGATCAATCCGTCCGTCCAGCCGAGCGCCGCATATGCCATATGGATAGCGCTGCTGCCGAAGGCCCGCTGTTTGAAGCGCATCTGCAACGCGTTTTCCTCCTTCAAGGCCGTCTCGTCGTCCAGCGACTGGATCGATAAAATGCTCTGCCTGCCTATATCCGTGGCCATCCGCTCCTGGCGTCGATCATCCAGCCAAAGCCCACGATCCGATCCGCCATGGACGAGCTGGCGAGTACCATGATCGTAGATGTATCCATAAACCGGATTCCCTTCTTCCAGCAAGGCAACCGATATCGAGCAGTTTGGGATGCCGCGAGCGAAATTGTTCGTTCCATCGATCGGATCGACCAGCCAGGCGAAACGGGAAGTCGCCGCAATGGCATCGTCTCCATGCTCCAGCTCTTCGCTGAAGAACTGGTCATCGGGGAATTCATCGAGAAGAGCAGCGGAAAAAGCTCCGGAAAGGTGAAGATCGGCCTCGGTCACCCGGGAGCCGTCGTACTTCCAATCGCTGGCCACCCTGCCGAAGCTCTCCACGAAATAAGGTATCTGGCCTTCCACCACTTGGCGCCCGACGGCGATGCGCTTTTCCAATCCAGTCTCCATGCGGCGCAGAACAGGGCGCGAAGCGAAAAATGGAAAGCGTTTTCCTCAATAGAGGTAGGGACCGATCGCCGAGCGGTCCGCGGCGTGAAGATATCGATCCTGCATCGCGGACCGATCGCCGAGCGGTCCCTACCTTTGGCGAAGTTCCCAGACCGCTTGGCACTTGGCGGCCAGCTTCGCGAAGACCTCTGGCGTGACGGCCTGCTTGGGATCGTCGCCCAAGCCGTTAAGCGGATCTAGGTGCGCTTCGATGCAGAGCCCATCTGCCCCATAGGCAACCGCCGCCATGCTCGCCGCCTCCACGTACATCGCTTTGCCGACAGAGTGCGAAGGATCGACCACTACCGGCGCCCAGGTGCGGCTCTTGAGCAGCGGAGTGATGCTTTCGTCCGGCTGATTGCGGTAGCCCTCTAAGCCGGGAAGCGTGCCGCGAGGGCAAAGCAGGACATTGGGGTTGCCGAAGGTCACGATATACTCCGCCGCGGAGATGAACTCGTCGATCGGTCCCACATGGCGTCCCCGCTTCAGCAATACAACCGTGTCGCGACCAGCAATTCGCTGGCCGATCCGGCGAAGCAGCGAGTAGTTGAGGGCGTTGCGCGTGCCGACCTGCAACATGTGCACCCCTGCGTCCAGGGCGAGATCGAGCTGTTCCTCGTCCATCACTTCGGCATCCACCGGCAGGCCTGTCTGGCGCGAGGCCTCCATGAGGATCTCCAGCGCCTTGCTGTCTCCTTGATACGAATACGGATTGGTGCGGGGCTTCCATACCCCTCCTCTCAAGGCATGAGCTCCGGCTTCCTTCAAGGCGTGGGCTGTCTCGTAGAAGAGGTTCGGCTGCTTGGGATCGATGGTACAGTGACCGCCGATGAGCAGGAGCTGCTTGCCGAGCTCGACGCCGCCAAAGACGACCCTATGGTTCCGCAATTCGGATCGGATATCGAGCAGCTTGTGCGGGGACTGAATAGTGTCTACTCGATCGACGTAGGTCAGGCCCTCTATGCGGTTTATCATCAACTCGTGCCGCTCGTCGCCCACGATAGCGTACACGTTTTGGCCCGCGCCTTCGATCACCTGGATCGAGCAATCGAACTCCGCTACGATGTTGCGCAGCTCTTGCAGTTGCTGTTCGTCTAGCTTCCGGGGTTTGGGAATGATCATGCAAAACTGAATACGCAAAACGACCGAAGCTCAAACCCGAAGATCGATTTGCGCGTGTTTCAAACCCGCATGTCGATGTAGGGCCGGTGCTCGCCGCCGCGCCGCGTTGGTTCGATCCATTCTCGCAATACGACTTCTCTTCGGCATTGAGGAGTTCGAAGCAAAATCATTTTGGGGCAAAATCATTAATCCTCAAACGGTGGCTTTCGGTCGCAGGATGCAGCGAGAAAACCCAATCCAGTCGCTTGCGAAATGATTTTGCCCTAAAATGATTTTGCTCCTCGGAATATAGCCACCAAGGAAACAAAAACTCTCACCCCCTCTACGCCGCCCCGAGCTTCTCTTCCGTCGGTTCGCTAGTCGCGGAAGCAGCGGGCCTGAGGGCCTTGAAAAGGAAGAACTCGTAGCGCTTGGCTTCGCAGAATCTAGTCGAGTCGAGCAGTGGAAGCTGGTTCTGGGCCTTGGCGATCTTCTTGCGCAGCATCCATTTCAGGACCGCATAGCAAAGCTTGTTTCTGGTTCGAAAACGCTCGGTCATGATGTCCACGCCAAGCAGGATTCGATCCGCCAGCAACTTGCCCATGTCCAAGGTCCTCGCAGTTTCCGCCGTGATGTCGCGACGCTCCACGATCGCGAAATCCGCTGCCGCCGCCTGCCTGAGAAACTCGTCGTGGTCGTGCCCGCTCTTGGAAAGAATGCCAGCGTCCCGATCCGTCACGAAGTAGTCGCACACCATAAGGTGTCCTTCCGGCCTGAGCCCCTTGCGAGCCGTGGCGAAGAGTCGCTCCATGGGAATATATTGGGCCGACTCGCTCATGATGATGCAATCGTAGCGGCCCTCCTCCGGCTCGAATTCCTCGAACTTGGTATGGTGAAAAGGAGCGTTCAGCTTTTGAGCGAACGCCCTCTTCTGATTGCGATCCGGCGAAAGCCCTTCGATCTGAAAGCCGCTTGCCCTGAGGTTGCGACACATCTCGCCCGTGCCGCAGCCCACGTCGAGCACTCGCTCGCTGCCTTCAGGCACGCTGCTGATCAGAAGATCCTCGTAACGCTGCTGCGCCTTTTTCAATCCCTCCATCGTCAACTCGTCTCCCCCGTCCCAAAGCCCGTAGTGCAGACGCTCGAGCCCGAGGACATCTTGATAGAATCTCAAAGCGCGGTCGTTGCTCGCTTTATCGGAGGAGGAGGAATTCGGCATAGAGCGGTGGGAAGCCCAAAGCAACGCAGGCAGGGAAAGGATGGATAAGCGCTGGGAACCTACGCCTAAGAATCGGGCACGGCACGAAAAGACCCGAGCGTGGAGACCCTGTAAAGCACAATCACGTATATCAGCCGTTTCGTATCCATTCTTTTACTAATTTCGCAAAAACGGCGTAGATCAGTTCCCTCGACCATCAACGCTTCCGTCGCGCCCTTCCTTGGGTTGAAGCGAATAACGGCAGCCTTCGATTAAGATCCTGAAGCGCTTCATCGACCCCAAGTTACGGACCGGCAACAGACGAGTAACAAATCCATGCCAAACCGCCATCCACATTGACAGTCCCGCAACGGAGGCTTGCAAGCAACATACCTTACTCACCGATCAAACCGCAAAAAAAGGAATTCTCCCACTATGAAGAAATTCGCTAGATACGCCTCGACGTGCCTGCTGGCAGCGCTCGCCATCTCGACCGCTGCCGCCGAAAACATCAACGGAATCGTACAAGCCTTCGGCAAAAACGCTCCTCTCGAAGGAGCACGCGTCCTTGTAGTTGAAAATGGAATACAGACTGCTACCAATAAGATGGGCCGCTTCTTCCTGCAAGGCATCGAGCCAGGCGAATACACTCTGCACATCTCCTACATCGGACTTGGCGAAACGAGAAAGCGAGTGAGCGTGCCAGCCGGCGCGAATCCCTTCGTAGAAGCCAAGCTCGGAGAAGACGTGGTCGAGCTCAACCCGCTGATCGTCAACGGTTCGAAGTCAGGCAAGGCTCGCGCCCTCAACCTCCAACGCACTGCCAGCAACCTCATGACCACCATCGCTGCGGACAGCTTCGGCCAGTTCCCAGACGAAAACGCGGCCGAAGCCCTGCAACGCGTCTCCGGCGTATCCATCGAGCGCGACCAAGGAGAAGGACGTTTCGTCGTCATCCGCGGCATCGATCCCGACCTCAACAACATCTCCCTCGACGGCGTCCACCTCGCCGCCCCCGAAGCCGACGCTCGCAAGGTCGCTCTCGACGTCATCCCCACCGAACTCCTCGACCAGCTCCAAGTCAGCAAGACCTTCCTTCCCGACATGGACGGCGACGCCATCGGCGGCAGCGTGAACCTCAAGACCCGCAGTCCTCTCGACGAAGGCGCCCGCATCGCCTCTCTCAAGACCCAGCTTCTCTACAACGACCTCGTCGACGCCGCTTCCTACATGTTCAGCGGCACCTACGGAGACAGCTTCGGCCCCGAAAACAAAACCGCCTTCATCTTCTCCGGCACCTACCAGAAGCGCGAATTCGGCTCCGACAACATCGAAGTCGACGGCCCCTGGGAATTCAAAGACGCCGAGGACACTGAAGACGGATCCTCCGGCTTTTTCGCCCCCGAAATCGAATTCCGCCAGTACGACGTAACCCGCGAACGCAAGTCGGCCAGCCTGAACTTCGACCACCAGCTCTCCGAAGATACTCGTCTGTATCTAAGAACCACCTACAACTACTTCAACGATCAGGAATTCCGCCACCGCACCGAAATCAAGCCCGACAAAGGCGATATCTTCAATCTGACCGACACCACCGCAACTATCCAGGATGCCGACGATGCAGACCGCGACCTCAAGAATCGCTTCGAGGAACAGGAAATCCTAGTGCTCTCCGCCGGAGGCGAAACCCGACTCGGCGACTGGCTCTATGACTACAAGATCTCCTACAGCAAGGCCGAGGAAAACGAGCCCAACCGACTCGATACCGACTTCCGCAATGGAGACGCCACCAGCTACACCTACGACTTCTCCAATCCATACCAGCCCATCATAACCGTGACGGGCGGGTCGGACGTTTTCAACCCCGCCAACTTCGAGCTAGACGAGTTCGTCGTGGAGAACAACCTCGCCGACGAGGACGAGTTCGCAGTCAAATTCGACGCCAAACGATTCCTCGACTTCGGCGAAAACCCCGGCTTCGTCAAGTTCGGCATCAAGTACCGCTCCAAGGAGAAGAGCAACGACGCCAACGCGGAAATCTACAGCAACGACAGCTCGGAAGCCACCCTCGCTGGCCGCATCGATCCCGGCTCCCGCTATCCCTTCTTCACCGGAGGCGGCAGCTACCTCCAGGTCAACCCGACAAACATTCGCCAGCTTTTCGTATCCGACTTTTCCCTACTTGAATTCGAAACGGAGGACAGCCGGCAAGATTCGGCCACCGCCGACTACACGACAAACGAGGACATCCTCGCTGCCTACGGCATGGCGGAAGTCGCCGTCAACAAGTGGACCTACACCGGCGGCCTGCGAGTCGAACAGACTGACTTCAGTACAAGCGGCCAAGTGCTCGACATATCCGAAGACGAGGAAAGCTTCGCCCTAGCCACTGAAAACGCCGGCCGGGACTACACCGACGTCCTCTTGTCGTTGAACGCCAAATACGACGTCTCCGACAACCTCGCCCTGCGCTTCTCCGCCACCAATACCATCGCTCGCCCCAAGTTCAGCGACTCCTCCATCCGAAGCGAGGTCAACAGAGCCGACGATGAAATCGAAACGGGGAACCCGAATCTCGATCCCTACGAAGCAACCAACTTCGATGTATCCCTCGAACGCTACGACGATCGCCTCGGCCTTTTCGCCGTCAACCTCTTCTACAAGGATATCGATTCCTTTATCTTCGTCACCGAACTCGAGGACGTGGAAACAAGAGGCGGCACCTTCGACGTGACTCAGCCCCTAAACGGCGACTCCGCCTCCATCCTCGGTCTCGAACTCGTCTGGAAACAGGATCTCGGCCAATACGTCCAGGCGCTCGAAGGCTTCAGCATCGATGCCAACCTCACCCTCACCGACAGCGAATCCACCGTACCTGGCCGCGACGACGAACTCCCCTTCCTCAAGCAGTCAGACGAGATCTTCAACCTCGCCCTCGCCTACGAAAACGAGACTTTTCTCTTCCGCATAGCCGGCACCTACCGCAGCGAGTACCTCGACGTGATCGAAGGAGATCCCAGCGAAGACCAGTTCGTCGACAGCCACTTCCAGCTCGACGCCAAAGCCGTCTACAAGATCGACGATCGAAGCTCCGTCTTCCTCGAAGCCATCAACCTCAACGACGAGCCCTTCCGCGCCTACTTCGGTTCGCCAAGCCGCATGCGCCAGTTCGAGGAATACTCCTTCTCCGCCAAGCTCGGCTACTCCTGGAAACTGTAGAGGCAAGGATAACCCACAACGTAGCCGCGTTCGCGAGAACGCGTTCTCACGAACGCGGCTACAACTCCAGTAACACATGCCACCCACCACCAAACTGATCGCCGCAGCCGCCACCCTGGCTCTATCCTGTATCCAGAATCTCCTGGCGCAGGATCCCATCGCCGTACAGGAACGCTTCTTCACCAACATCGACGAGGCGAACAACGTCGACTCCATCGCCGTCTGGCGGGTCCCCAGCTCCGAACAGCGGCTGCTGATCAGCACCGCCAAGGCCAGCCACAAGCTCATCGTCTACGATGCCCAAAACGGCTTCCCCATCTCCGAATACGGTTCGCCCGGCGCCGCCCTCGGCCAATTCCAGCGCCCCAATGGCATCGCCGTAGAGGACGACATCGTCTTCGTCGTAGAGCGAGACAACCACCGCATACAAGCGCTGCGCCTGCCGGACTTCACGCCCCTTGGAACCTTCGGCGAACAACAGCTCGTCAAGCCCTACGGCATCTACATACGTCCAGTCGAAGGCGGCTACCAAGTGTATGTGAGCGACGACTACAACCCCGCCCCCGGAGGAGAGCCCGAGCCCAATCCCGATGGCCTGCGCCAGCGCATCAAACGCTTCCAGATCCAAATCGAATCCGACGCCCTGCAAACCGAATTCCTCAACGCTTTCGGAGCGCACGCGGGCGGCCCCGCCGCTCTCGACGTCGTCGAATCCCTAATGGGCGACCCCGCCCACGACCGCCTCCTCATCGCCGACGAGGACTTCGAAAACGGCATGGAGATCCACGTCTACGACCTCGAAGGCGCCGATACCGGCCAAACCCTCGGCAAAGGCCTCTTCCAATTCCAGCCCGAAGGCATCGCGCTCTGGACCACCGGACGCAAAAGCGGCTACTGGATCTTCACCGACCAAGGCGAGGAAGCCAATCACTACCACATTTTCGACCGTCGCAGCCTCGCCCACCTCACCAGCTTCCAAGGCGAACGCACTCTCAACACCGACGGTATCGCCATCGACCTCGCCCCCAGCCCTCGCTACCCCCGCGGCCTCTTCTACGCCATCCACGACGACTCCGGCGTCGCCGCCTGGTCCCTCGCCGATATCGCCAAGGCCACCGGCCTGAGGCCCTAGTGTGGCGTCATTGATGCAATGTCGCAAAGAGTAGCGCGGATCCCGCAGAGCGGGACCCCATCCGCAGTGTTTCTTATCCTCATCATCTTCTTCATCCTCATCTTTAACATGGGATGAGGATGAAGATGACGAGGGGGATGAGGAGGTCTCCGACCGCGACGCGGTCCCGCTCTGCGGGATCCGCGCTACCTTTCACGCATGACACGACACTAGTGTGGCGTCATCGGGTTGCCGCATTGTTAGTAGTCAATACGTCCTGTCAAAGAGGAGCACACGCGTCTCGCGTGTTGACTTGGGCAACCTGTCCCGTATGAGCCCAACGGCAGCGGGGCGAATCGGGATCTCGCCCAAGTCCCTCTGGTTGAGTCGCTTGAGGCGAGACGCCTCAAGCAGCCTGCGGTACGCAGGCGCTCCCCATATTTGCGCTATGAACTTCGCTGACAGCCCACTAGGGCTCCCGCAAAAATCTACCTTCCTTGGCCGCATTCTCACAAATGCGGCTACGCCCTTCGGTACAGGCACGTCAAAACTCGCCTTCAAGGTCGCGAAGAGAGTCGGAAGCCATCCGTAGATCCAACCGCCCCGATCTCCCCCACACCTTCCACGACGATTCTAGCGTCAGCCCCCGTCGCATAGCCAACGCTACTGACTTGAAGCCCTGAAACTCGGCTTCGCCAGGCCGATTTTGGGCGAAATTGACGAAGATTTAAACACTAGGTCGATCGACCCAGGTAATGCACTTCTCCACCCTTCGAGGCAGCCACTCAAATGCTGGTGAGGGCGGCTACTCAAGGAGGTCGAGCCGACTCTCCAGACCCTCGGAGCCCGGCACAGATAGAGCCTGCTAAACGACGTATAAAAAGCGGCTTTAGCACGGTTTTTACGCCGCCCCCGATAGATCCCGGACGATCTATTGAGGTAATATTATTGAGCGAAAACATCGCTTCGAAAGCGGTGAAAACGCCAACCAAGAAAGAGAATCCAATCCAATGCTCCTAGAAAACAGTAAAGCCAACAGTCCGTTCTCCATCACCAGCTCTCTGCCAGGAGCGAACAAGGTGCCGCTCGGCAGTTCGCTCAGAGCCTTGGCCGACGCTCGGATGCTGGAGGACTCTTTCGACAAAACATCCTCCATCGACGACCTCGCTTTGGAGTCCTTCCTGCAGGCCAATGAACGCTACGCGGACGCCACCCGACTCAACTCCATCTCCGCCCCCCACGCCATCAAGGCTTGGGCCGCCGAGCGCCTGCCTGTATTCAAAATCTCCTACGGTCTCTCCAATAGAGCCGCTCCGGACACCATGCGCTCGAATCTCGACGAGCAAGCCTCTCTCAAAATCGTGCAGTTCGCGGACGACATCACCATGATCGCCCGCTACTGCCGCAAGGTCGACGACCTGCGCATCGACATGGCCTCCCATTCGCACGGCATAGAGTTTCGCTTCATCTTCACTGGCCAACACCTCGACGGGAACTACGCCGACGTCGAGCAGGAGAGCATTCGCCAACTCCTCGACTCGAGGTCTCGAGACAACACTCTGAAAAACCGCATCATAGCGACAGAGGGACAAATCGAGGCGGAGTCCGTCGTATTGAGAAAACGGGTACGTCTAGGCTTCACGCCGCTGCATTAAGCGATTTCGTTTCCCGCAAACCAATAGCGCAAATCCCGCAGAGCGGACCACGGTCGTAATGCCAGACCCGTAGCCGCGTTCGTGAGAACGCGGAAAACCGTGATGCGGACGCAGGCTGAAGCTCCGCGCTACTCTGCTACTCCTTCGTAAACGCCTCGTAGGCACCGGCCTCCAGCAACTCCTCGGCGCTGGAGGGATCGCTCAGCTTGAGCTTCAAGATCCAGCCTGCCTCGTACGGGGATTCGTTTAGCGTCTCCGGCGCGTCCTCCAGGGCTTCGTTTACCTCGACGACCTCGCCCTCCACCGGCATGAAGAGATCCGAAGCGGCCTTGACCGACTCGACCACGCCAAACGTATCGCCAGCTGCAAACGTATCGCCCACCTCCGGCATTTCTACAAACGTGATGTCGCCCAAGCTGCTCTGGGCGAAGTCGGTGATGCCTATCAAGGCCTGGCCGTCGGCGACGACCTTCAGCCATTCGTGCTCCTTGGTGTACTTGAGATCGGAGGGAATACTCATATTGGAAATCGGTTAAACAAGCGAAAGCTGCGGCGCATGGTCGTGAGACGAGCCCGAGCCGACAAGTTATAAATGATCAGCCTTGGGGATTGAGGGGCAAAAACGGGGGCTTCGCTCGTCGTATCGGCGTTCCTTTGCCGCGACGAGCGACTTCAAGGGCGTCGCAGCGGGCTAACTTCGCATCCACCAAGGCTGACCCGATCGCTTCGTTGAGGATAGGCGAGAAGGTTCCCGACACGACTTTCCCGACCGTCTCTCCCTCGAAAACGACCTCGGTTCCCGGACGAGCGATCTGCCGCCCCCCCGTTCGGAAGAACACGATGCGGCGCCTCGGTCCCACCAGCTGCTCCGCCTCGATCGCCTGCCGGCCGATGAAGTTGCGCTCCGTCTTGAGATTGACCGTCCACATGAGCCCGGCTTGCACCGGCGAGATTTCTTCGTCGATCTCGTGTCCATAAAGCGAATACCCCGCCTCCAGGCGCAGGCTGTCGCGAGCGCCCAGACCGGCCAGAACCAGGCCGTCGGGAGAACCTTCGCGCAAAAGGATTTCCGCCAGACGCTCCGTATCGTCCCACCCAACGAAGAGCTCCACCCCCTTCTCGCCAGTGTAACCGGTGCGGCTGATCAGGCAATCCACTCCACCCACCTTTCCTTCGACAAAGCGATAGTACGCCAGCTTGCCAAGGTCGAGCTCGGCGAGCCGAGCGAGGATCTGAAACGACTTGGGCCCCTGCAGAGCCAGCAGTCCGTAGTTTTTGGATACATCCTCCAAATCCACATCGAAAGCCGCCGCTTCCTGACGAAGCCAGGCCATATCCTTTTCCGTGTTCGAGGCGTTGAGACAAAGCAGGTAGGAATCCTTGGACTTCCGGTAGACGAGCAAATCGTCCACCACCCCGCCCGTCAGGTAGCACATCAGGCTGTACAACGCCTTGCCGTCGTCCATCTGGGAAACGTCGTTGGTAAGCACGGAGTTGAGAAACTCCTCCGCCTGCGGTCCCTGCACCGTAGCTTCTCCCATGTGACTCACGTCGAAAAGGCCGGCTGCCGCCCGCGTGGCCTTGTGCTCGACCACGATACCCTCGTACTGCACCGGCATCTCCCAGCCCGCGAATTCCACCATGCGACCGCCATGGGCCTGGTTGAATTCGAAAAGGGGCGTGCGCTGCGCGGTCGTTATCATCCCGCCATCAAGCAAGCCACCCTTTTTCAAGGCAAGGCGGAAAGCCGGTTCGCAATCTTCTTCTGCTCCATCATCTTCTTCTGCTTCTACTTCTTCATCTTCTTCTCGAAAGCCGGTTCGAGTCAGGAAGTAGAAGAAGATGAAGAAGTAGAAGCAGAAGAAGATTAGGACTTCGCCCTCGCCCCGCTAAAGCAATTCAGCCGCCGTTCCTGTTCCACCGTCGTAAGCGGACCGTGCCCGGAAGCGAGAACCGTCTCGCCAGGAAGCTCCAGAATTCGCTGCAGCGACCGCAGACTCTCCTCGTACGAGAACTTCGACCCGCCCATCGAGCCGGGAAAAAGCGCATCGCCCACAATCGCCACCGGCTCTTCCAAGCCCGCTACCTCAAAGCTCATGTGGCCCTCCTCATGTCCCGGCGTCGAAAAGGCCTCCACCCTGAAACGCCCCTGCTCGAAGACGAAGCCCTCGGCTATCGCCTCCGCATAGTCGGGTCGACGCCTCTCGCGCTCGCTAGCGAAGACCGGAAAGGAGCGAGACGCCCGCAAACCTGCGAGTCCCCCCATATGATCGCCATCCGCATGCGTTAGGATGAGGGCCTCGAGACTGAGTTTCTCGGTTTCGAGAAACGCCAACATCGGCCCGGCTTCGGTACAGCAGTCAAAGGCGAGCGCCTCGCGAGTCACCCTGTCCCACACGAGATAGGCATTCACCTGTCCCCCGAAAAACGGCGTCGATACCCGGCTCAAACCGGCAACCGGATCCACCGCCCGCCAAGCTGCCGTGCTCGAGCCCAAGGCCAGCACCGCATCCACATTCAAGCCCAAAGCGCCCGCCGTCCGCCTCGCCGCCTCCCGATCGAAAATCCCCTTGCGCAGCGCCCGCAACGTCGATTCCTCCACGCCAGCCTGCTCCGCCAGCTTCTCGGTACTCAGGCCCAGGCCCTTCTGGGCCTTGCTCAACACATCGCTAAAATCGTCTTCCAAAGGCAGCTCCATACGTCCGACTGCTAGCAGATGCCATGCTCGAATGGCAAGCTCGCCCACTGTATTCATCCCATGCATACCGAAAACTTAGCGGGACTTCGCGCTTGATTTCGGCAAAACGTCCGTTTGCTATCCCGCCGATGGCAGAATCGAAGTATACCGAGTCGAGCATCAAGTCCCTCAGCCCCCGCGAGCACATCCGCCTCCGCCCCGGCATGTATATCGGCAAGCTCGGCGACGGCTCCTCGCCCGACGACGGCATCTACGTCCTGCTCAAGGAAATCCTCGACAATTCCATCGACGAGCACACCTCCGGACACGGCAAGCGCATCGACGTCACTATCCAGGACAACACCGTGACCGTGCGCGACTTCGGTCGTGGCATCCCCCTCGGCAAGGTCGTCGACTGCGTCTCCGTCATCAATACCGGAGCGAAGTACGACAGCGAAACCTTCCAGAAGTCCGTAGGCCTCAATGGCGTCGGCACCAAGGCAGTCAACTTCCTCTCCAGCAGCTTCAAGGCCGCAGCCTACCGCGAGGGCAAGACCAAGCTCGCCCATTTCAGCCAAGGCGACCTCGTTTCCGAAAGCCGTCAAACCAAGACCGCCGAAAAGAACGGCACCTACGTCGAGTTCGCCCCAGACGAAACCATCTTCAAGAAATACGCCTACCGCCTCGAATACGTCGAGGCCATGCTCTGGAACTACGCCTACCTCAACACTGGCCTCACCCTCAGCCTCAACGGCGAAACCTTCCGCTCCGAAAACGGCCTCAAGGACCTGCTCGAGGACAACCTCTCCGGCGACATCCTCTACCCCATCATCCACCTCAAAGGCGACGACATCGAAGTCGCTCTCACCCACGGCACCCACTACGGCGAGGACTACTTCTCCTTCGTCAACGGCCAGCACACCACCATGGGCGGCACCCACCTCGCCGCTTTCCGCGAGGCCATCGTCAAAACCGTGCGCGAGTTCTACAACAAGAGCTACGAGGCCGCCGACGTCCGAACCTCAATCGTATCCGCAATATCCATACGCGTCCAGGAGCCCGTCTTCGAAAGCCAGACCAAGACCAAGCTCGGATCCCAAAACATAGGCCCCAAAGGCCCCTCCATCCGCAATTTCGTAAACACCTTCATAAAGAAGGAGCTCGACGATCACCTGCACCGCTACCCCGATACCGCCAAGGCCCTGCAACAGAAGATCGCCGCCAGCGAGAAGGAACGCAAGGAACTCTCCGGCATCCGCAAACTCGCCCGCGAAAAGGCCAAAAAGGTCAACCTCCACAACAAGAAGCTGCGCGACTGCCGAGCCCACTTCAACAGCAGGCACAAGCAAGCCGACCAGGCCACCCTCTTCATCGTGGAAGGCGACTCCGCCGGCGGCTCCATCACCAAAACCCGCGACGTCAACACCCAAGCCGTCTTCTCCTTGAAAGGCAAGCCCCTCAACGCCTTCGGCCTGAGCAAGAAGATCGTGTATCAGAACGACGAATTCAACTGCCTGCAAAGCGCCCTCGATATCGAAGACGGGCTCGACAACCTGCGCTACAACAAGGTCGTCATCGCCACCGACGCCGATGTCGACGGCATGCACATTCGCATGCTCCTGCTCACCTTCTTCCTCCAGTTCTTCCCCGACCTCGTGCGCCAAGGCCACCTGTATATACTACAGACCCCGCTCTTCCGCGTGCGCAACAAGAAGGAAACCCGCTACTGCTATACCGAGCAAGAAAAGGAACAGGCCCTGAAGAAGCTTGGCAAGGCCGCCGAGATCACCCGCTTCAAGGGCCTAGGCGAGGCCTCGCCAGACGAGTTCGCAACCTTCATCGGACCCGAAATGAAGCTCGATCACGTCAGCATGAGCCACCTGCACAATATAGACGAGCTGCTCTCCTTCTACATGGGCAAGAACACCCCCCAACGCCAGGAGTTCATCATCGACAATCTCCACGTAGAAAAGGATCTAGCTGACGCAAGCTAGGCTGTAGGCCATAGGTGTTTAGGTTGTAGGAGTTATTCCAACATACCTTTCTTACAGCCTAACAACCTACCGCCTGATCCCCTCTCAAAAATGTCCCAAGACAATCAAGACCAATTCGATTTCGATTCCCCGGAGGCGGACGACGCTCCCGACCAGCCCTCCACCCACGAGCCCGTCGGCAACGCCCGGGCTCCCCTCGCGCGCTCCTACGAAAACTGGTTTCTAGAATACGCCTCCTACGTCATTCTCGACCGGGCCGTGCCCAACGTCTACGATGGGCTCAAGCCCGTGCAGCGTCGTATCCTCCACTCCCTGCGCGAGCTCGACGACGGACGCTACAACAAGGTCGCCAACGTCGTCGGTCACTCCATGCGCTACCACCCGCACGGCGACGCCTCCATCTACGCCGCCATGGTCGGCATGGGCCAGCGCAACCTCCTCATCGACACCCAAGGCAACTGGGGCAACACTCTCACCGGCGACGGAGCGGCCGCCGCCCGCTATATCGAAGCCCGTCTCTCTCCCTTCGCCCGCGAGGTCGCCTTCAACCCCAAAACCACCCAGTGGCAGCTCTCCTACGACGGACGCAATCGCGAGCCAACCCACCTGCCCGTCAAGTTTCCCCTGCTGCTGGCCGAAGGCTGCGAAGGCATCGCCGTGGGACTCGCCTGCAAGATCCTGCCCCACAACTTCAACGAAATCATCGACGCCGCCATCTACTACCTCAACGGCGACGAATTCGAGCTGTATCCAGATTTCGAAACGGGCGGCATCGCCGACTTCTCCAGCTACAATGACGGCCTGCGCGGCGGCAAGGTCCTGATACGCGCCGTCATCGAAATCCAGTCCAAGTACCAGATAGTCATCCGCGAGATCCCCTTCGGCTGCACCACCGGCTCGCTCATCGACTCGATTCTCGCAGCCAACTCCAAGGGCAAGGTCAAAATCAAGAAGGTCGAGGACAACACGGCAGACAAGGCCGAGATCGTCATCACCCTGCCTCCTGGCTCCGACGCTCAGGCAACTATCGACGCCCTGTACGTCTTCTCCGACTGCCAAGTCTCCATCTCGCCGAACTCCTGTATCATTGAAAATGATACGCCCATCTTCGTCGGCGTGAGCGACATCCTGCGCCGCAGCGCCGACAACGTAAAGGCCCTGCTCAAGCGCGAGCTGGAGATCAGGCTCGCCGAACTCGAGGAGAAGTGGCACTTCGATTCCCTCGAGCGCATTTTCATCGAGGAGCGCATCTACCGCCGCATCGAGGAGTGCGAGACTTGGGAAGCCGTGATCTCCGAAATCCACAAGGGTCTCGAGCCGTTCAAGGACCGGCTCAAGCGCGAGGTCACCGATGACGACGTCGCCCGCCTCACCGAGATCCGCATCAAACGCATCTCCAAGTACAACTCCTTCAAGGCCAACGAGGAAATCAAGAAAACGGAGAAGGAGATGCGCAAGACCCGCTCCAACCTCAGATCGCTAATCAAGTACGCCACCGCCTACTTCCAGGACCTCAAGGACAAGTACGGCGAAGGCCGCGAACGCCGGACCCGTATCGAAAGTTTCGAGACCATCAAGGCCAGCGAAGTCGCCCTGCCCACCCAAAAGCTCTACGTCAACCGCGAGGACGGCTTCATCGGTTTCAGCCTCAAGAAAGACGAGCTGGTCGGCGAATGCTCCCAGCTCGACGACGTCATAGCCTTCTGCGCCGACGGCACGGTGCGCGTCTCGCGCGCGGCGGACAAGGTTTTCATGGGCAAGGACATCCTGCACGTCGCCGTCTGGAAGAAAGGCGACGAGGAAACCATCTACGACATGGTCTACCGCGACGGCGCCCGAGGCGACTCCTACGCGAAGCGCTTCATCGTCAACGCGGTGACGCGCGACAAGGTCTACGAGCTCACCCGCGGAACCAAAGGCTCCAAAGTGCACTACTTCCGAGCCAATCCAGACGGCGCCACCCGCCCCATCAAGGTCCGCCTCACCCCCACCTGCTCGGCCCGCATCAAGGAGTTCGACTACGACTTCGGGGAACTCGCCGTCAAGTCGCGCTCCAGCAAAGGCAACCGCCTCACCAAGTACGCCATCAAGACCGTACGCGCCCACTTCAACACCGAGCTGGAAGAGTGAGGTCGTAGCGCGGAGCTTCAGCCCGCGTCCGTCGGAAACCCCGAGCTTGTCGAAGGGCAGAGGATAGATTCTGTGCTAAGGTCGCGGGCTGAAGCTCCGCGCTACGCCTCCCTTACGTGCCTCCTCTTCGACGAATCCAGGCTTGCCCGGAGCCTCGTAAAAGGAATGTAAGAGCCGAAGGGAATAGTGGATACAGGCAGAACTTGACGCTTCTTTGACTGTCCCAGCCTTAACCGAAACGGCCTCTGAGACGATAAGAAGAAGAGAAGCCAAAGAGCTTCTAGCTCCCACGAACTCAAGGACAGGAGGAAACCATGACACTTTGCATCGACACGCAACTTACGCTGAGAGATCTCGAGACCTACATCAAGGTACAGCTCGACGATCCCCGCTACGCGCCGCTCGACATGGACCCCGTGCTCGACATCATTCTCCACGCCAAGCGCCGCCTGGTACGCGGCGACTACATGCCGCGCGTCGTCTCTGAAGCTATGATCAGCGTAGACGAATATCTCATTCTGGCCGCCGACTGCGAAGGCTGCGCGGTCTAGCAAACGACTTTCGTCCGTAACAGACTTTTCAATACACGACGCAGCATTCGCGCAAGACATCGGCTCCGCCCACTCACGTTCTCCCAAGGATCGTCGCGCCGCGGAGCCTTTTTTCGTGTTTCAACCTTCCTTTCCCGTTCTCACGAACGCGGCTACATGACACCCCGCCTCGGCTGCTACCAGCTGAGCTCGTCCTGCCGTTCCTCTAGCCAGGCCTCGTGGACCCGGTAGTCCGGGCAAGCCTCCTCTAACATTCGCCAAAAGACTGGAGAGTGGTCGAAGCGCTTCAAATGCGTCAGCTCATGGGCAATCACGTAGCGCAAGGCCTCGGGAGGAGCCAGGACCAGTCGCCAATTTAGCGATATGGTTCCGCTCGTAGAGCACGAGCCCCAGCGAGTCTTCTGATCCCTCACCGTCACCTTGGTCACCTGCAGTCCAAGCCGTGAAGCCTCGGCGAAAACCAGAGGCGGAATCGTTTCTTTCGCCAGAGCTCTCAGACGGGCCTTCAATGGCCTGGCAAGGTCCGTATCCTCATCCGAGAGAAAGATCCTCTGGTCGGCGAACAACAGGACCGGACGCCCCCAATCCTTCGTCACCTCCAGCCGAACCCGCTCGCCCCTAAACCAGATCGAATCTCCAGGGCCAAGCCGCCTCGACTTCCGCTCGTCTAAAGCGCAGCGAGCCTTCTCTCGCTCCTCGAGCAGCCAGGCCCGATGCGAATTCGCGAACTCCAGAGCGGCCTTCCTCGTGCCCCCGCGAGGGACGGTCAACGCGATGTTGCCATCCCGATCGATTCTCGCCACGTAGCGGCGCGCTCTCCCATTCCTCCTGAAGACGACGTCATCCGCACCCAAGGGCAAGCCGTTAGAGGACGGCTCGAAGGACACGACTGCCGACACCCCGCTCATCCCATTGCGAAAAACTGGATACGCCTCCTCAGGCCAAACACCTGAGGTAGGGACCGATCGCCGAGCGGTCCGCATTGCAAGCTTCTCTGTAGACTCCAACCTTCCATGGACCGTTCGCCGAACGGTGGCCAAAACCAGCAGCTCCTCAATGACTGCAACTGCCACCACCGCAGCAGCCACCACCCGAATGGACATGGCCATGGGCGAGCTCTTCAGGCGTCGCAGCGCGCTTGGAAACCAGATCGACCGAGAAGAACAAATCCTGCCCGGCAAGAGGGTGATTGGCGTCGAGCGTCACGCTGTCGCCATCCACCTTGATGACTCGCACCACCGGGGCCTGACGATCCGAGCCCGCTTGAAAATAGTCGCCCACCTTCACCTCGTCGACAGGTAGCTGGGAGAGGGAAACCACGTCGATCTGCGCTTCATCGCGAAAGCCGTAACCCTTTTCCGGACGGACCATCACCTCGCCACTCTGACCTGCGTCCATGGAGAGCAGATTCTCCTCGAGTCCCTCGATGATGAAGCCCGCTCCGGAGAGAAATTCCAGTGGCTCGCCCTCGCGAGACTGGTCGATGACTTCGCCTGCCTTATTGCGCAGCGTATAGTTGAAGCTGATAACCTGTTGCGTCGACATAACTGCGCACCATGCAAGCAACGCCAAACCTGGCAACCCTCAATCGCCCTCTTAATCTTAATCCTCCTCCTAATCCTAATCTAGCGAAGCCTGGGGCAAACAGGCCGAAGGCTGCTGAATCCACCTTCAGCCTTCAGCCTAAATCCCTTCCGCCTTTCAATCCCCATAAAGGGGATTAGAGAAACAGTATCCATCTTCTCGACACAAGCAGAGCCAGCAGCCCGCTGCACGTATTGAGCAGCAGATCAAGCTGGCTGGAATCTCGATGCACGAGATAGCCCTGTCCCATCTCGATCATCAGGCTCAACAGAAACGATGCCGCTCCAACTGCCAGGAAAACGCCCTTCCGACTGTGAAACCGTCGCCGGGCCGCCGCCGCAAAGCAGAGGCCAATCGGAAGGAAGCCGATCACGTTGATCACAGCATCCCTTCGAAAGCCCGCGCGGTCCCAATTGCGGAACGAGATCGAGTGGACGAAGTTCCTGTCAAGCGGCTTGAAGAATTCCGGTATCCGCAATCCAACGACAGAGGTGTCCGAACCGATAGCCGCCACCTCGTCTCCAGTCAATCGCGCGAAGTCGTATTGCAAAACAGGCGAGGTCGCCGAGCCACGCCCAGGAGCGATCGCCTCCGCGTAAACCGCTACCCTCCTGATCCGCCCATTGAAGGGCTGAGTCCCATCGGCGCTGTTGCCCAACACAAGCGTACCAACAAACCGGTTTCCCTGATCCAGGAGAGGAAAATTGCGACGAGCCTCTACTCGGACGCCATCCACATAGACGTCCGTGCGATGCCCCTTCGAGGAAAGCAGGATCTCTACGAAATCATCCTTGGCAAAGCAGTCCCTGTAACCGATCTCCGAATACCCTCGCTCCACCTTCTCCACGCTACGGGCGCTGCGAATGGCGAGATGATTCTGCCACTGAGCCAGCAGCAAAGGCGGCAACTTCGCGCCGCTCTCGAAAAACTCCAGAAAGACCCCCAAGCCACTGTGGCGAGAACCTCGCTTCAGCACGACGACAACACTGAGCTCCTTCCAGCCTGTCGTATCCAAGGTTCGCACGCTAGTCGCCATGCCACGGGCCGCCTCGTTACCGTTTCGATGCGACACGTTGAAGTCCAGAGCCCGATCCTCCTCGTGCCAGCCCACATCGTTTCGAACCACGAAACTGAAGGGCCACCACCCAAAGCTCAGCGTCACCACCAAAAGCAGAAAGAACACGCCTCGTCGAAACCCCGGTTGCAAACCCATGACCAGAAAAAGAAGGCTCAAACGCCCTCCACAAAGACAACCAACTCGAATCCGACATTCACGCATCGAAAACTGCACAAACCCGCAGTTCCGCGCAACCCCAGAACGAGCTGCCCGCCCGCAACCCCGCAGCCTTCATTGTCCGCCCCAAGGGGCTGGGATTTAAGTAAAGGTGGGACGGCTTCTCCGAAGACGTCTAGATCGTCTTCGGAGAAGACGATCCACCAGTAAACTCGCCGCAAGGAGTGTGTTGAAAAAGTCTGGCTTTCTAGTGTAGCCGCGTTCGTGAGAACGCGGAATCGGTTCGGGAGATCCGCGTTCTCACGAACGCGGCTAC
>JANQRJ010000103.1 GCA_028284635.1 Pelagicoccus sp. | reverse complement strand
GCTGAGCGACTCCAGGCTGTCGCCCAGGTAGTGGATCGCGGCGAAGGGCTTGCCGTTGCCGTTGGTGCGGCTGCTGCTCGAGCCGAAGACGTACTCCGGACCCGCATAGGCGGAAAGCCCGTCGCGGAACTGCCGCTCGATCTCCTGGCTGTTGTAGAGCAGGGTGAAGACGTGGCGGCCCAGCAGACCGGCCAACGCGTCATTGGAGGCGTCGCCGAAGTCCAGCTCGTAGTGGCCGGTGGCCCGGTAGCTTTCCCGCTCCGAGAGCCTGTAGTTGTTACGGCCGGTGCCGGTGACGTAGGGTCGGCCGAAGTGGGGATTCGCCGTGCCGTCGATCAGCGTGGTGTTGATGTCGACGGTGATGACGCTCTGGCGCCCGTCGCCGTAGAGCGTGTAGCCGAACTCCTCCATGCGCTGCTGGTCGACCACGAGCTCCAGGCCGGCATTCCCGTCCAGGAAGCGCTGCTCCAGCGCCAGGTTGAAGGCCGAGAAGTCGGCGTTCTCGTACTTGTTCGGACCGTCGAGCAGCTGGCCGCGGAAGTCGAAGACGCTCGGGTCGGAGATCGAAGGGGTGACGAAGAAGGCCCGGTCCGGATTGCCCGCCCTCCTCAGGGCGTTGTCGATGCGCTCTATGCCGGCGAAGACCGCCGTGGTGGTCGCCCCGCCGGGGAAGGTCCAGTTGGAGAGCACGCCCTGCCGGCCGATGATGTTGTCGTCCGCGTCGGCACCCGCGTCGAGCGGGACCCCGGAGCGGTGGTCGGGGAAGACGATGTGGGGATTGCGGAACAGCGGGTTCATCGCCCCGGTGGTCCGGTTGTTGCGGTCGCGGAAGGGCGTGTTGGCCGGATCCCAGGTGAACTTGCCCGTCTCGCCGGGGGCGAAGGGCTCGAACCAGGCCGTCACCTGGTCGCCAGGGGGCAGGATGCGCGGGCGGTTCGCGTTGAGGTTGCCCGCTTCGACATTGCCGCGCAGCGTCATGCCGCCCAGCAGCCCGGGCTCGCCCTGCTCCTTGGGATTGAAGACGAAGGCCCCGAAAAGGCGCTCGTCGCGCTCGAAAGCCGGCTTCTGCTCGTACTTCTCCTCGTCGCGCAGGCCGATCACCCGCACGCCAAGGCGGTCGGGCAGCAGCACGCGGTTGACGTCCAGCGAGACTCGATTGCTGCCGTAGCTGCCGTAGCGCAGCTCCAGCTCCGAGGCCGACTCGAGCAAGGCGGACTTGGTAGTGTTATTTATGATACCGGCCGGGCTGCCGAGCCCGAACAGCATGGAGTTGGCGCCGCGACTGATATCGATGCGGCTGGTGTTGTAGCTGTCGAAGGGGATGTCAGAGAGGAAGTAGTCGCGCGTGACGTCGGCGGCATCCAGGCCGCGCAGGCGCGTCGCGGCGCTGGCGGACTGGCGGCTCGCCTGGTTGCTGAAGGCCTCCCGCGTGGAGATGCCCGAGGCCGAGAAGTTGCCGCCGGGGCCGGCCACCTCGGTGCCCAGGGTGTAGACCAGAAGGTCCTTCGCGTCGGTGGAGGCGGTGTCCTCGAGGAACTCCTCGGTGACCACCGAAATCGAGGCGCTCACGTCCTCGAGCTTGGAGCGAAGGCGCGTGCCGGCCAGCGTGCTGGAGGCGCGGTAGCCGGTGTCGTCCTCCGAGGTCACCGTGAAGGGCGAAAGGGTGAAGACTTCGTCGCCAGTATCGTCATCCTGGGCGAAAGCTCCAGAGGAGCCAATGGCGAAGGCCAACAGGCCTAAGCTGATTTTTCGGACGCGCCGAAAGCGCGAAACGTAGACTATTTTCATATTTTTCCGTATCAGTGTTTGTAGGTTTGAGCCCCTGCCGAAAACGCTCAGCAAAAGTCGAGTTTCGCCCTCGTATTCTACCAAGTCGAAAAGCGTGCAGGGAAAGGGTAACGGCAAAAGGAGCGTCGTTTATATATACGCTCCTGAGACAATCGTGAGCCCTAATACCAACGCCAACGGACAGGCCACACAACCTCGACGAAATCTAACGTTTCGAAAAATAGAAAAACAGAGCGTCAAGTCCCTAGACAGCAAGCGATTCGCCAATGCCTCCAAGAGCTTTCGAGTCCGTTCCAGGCTTGCGAAATCACAACGTTAGATAGCGCCAAGGTTGAGATTCTTCATCGAAGCGCTTGAATCGATTTTCGTTAGAGCACTCGTCTACCCCTACTATCTACCCTATCTGCTTTTCGGGGCTTCTCCTGAAATTCATTGGGCGCAGCCATAGCTACCCGCTTTCCCCTGAAAAATATAAACTCGTTACAATGAAAGCATACCCAATATACCCCAAATCGCTAAACTTATCTAGCCGTAGCGCGGAGCTTTAGCCCGCGATCACGGAGAGTAGATCCTGCAATGCGGTCGCGGGCTAAAGCTCCGCGCTGCGTTTCAAAACTGACTACTCCCGATAAGCAAGGAGGGATACAGCAGTCTGCGAGACAAACCGGGACACGGCGCTTCAGCGCCAACACCCCGTTTATGAAATAGTTTTCAGCAAACAAGAACGCTGATCAACAAGACAACCTAAATCGTTACAAAAGACTATACAAAAATGCGTATGAAAAAGCCTATCTTAACTTCTCTACTGGCGGCCTCGGCAGCCATTTTCGCCTCCATAGCCGACGCCGGCGTCCTATTCTACAATACTGGAAGCGCCTCGGGCTGGTCTTCCAACAATATAAACAGCAACTGCTCCGTCACCACATCGACTTCCGTCTCCTACCAGGGAAGCTCCTCGATGCGCTGCCAAGCGACGTTCAACGGCAACTACAACGGCCGCTATCACGCAATGAAGGTCAGGAACCCCTTCGGCGGGGAAAACGACACGCGCTGGATCGGCTTCGCCTTCTACCTGCCGACGAGCCACACCTTCGTGAGCGAATCCATGTGGCTGATGCAAACCATCGCCAACTACGGCCCGCCGGAGGGATTCAAGCCGAACATCTGGCTTACGATCAACGACACGAATCTCCGCCTCACCCGCCAGTCCGGCCCGGTCACATCGGCTACGAAAACGACCACCACCGTTCTTTCCAACCTGACCAAAGGACGCTGGTACGAAGTAGTGATGAAGATCCATCTGGACGACGACAGCACGGGCGACATCGATGTCTGGGTGGACGGAGTTCTGGAGGCCTCTTCCAGCGGTCCGAACTACTTCGATAGCGTGTCCAAAACATTGAGAGTGGATTTCGGCATATACTGCACGACCTGGTACCAGAAGGATTCGCTGCCCGATCCGGCGGGAAGTCCACGCAACGTATACTTCGACGAAATACGCATCGGAGACGCCAACTCGAGCCAGTCTGAAATGGATCCGTCGCAAGGTTCGGGCGGCGACGTCATCATAGACGACGGCAGCACCGGCTACTCAGACAGCGGCAATTGGACTGTCAGCACCGCGTCCGGAGGATACAACGGAGATTACAAGCACGACGGCAACAGCAGTACCAACAAATGGGCCGCCTGGAAGCCCACCGACGCGGGATCCGCCCTCAACGGCACCTACAAGGTCTACTTCTACTGGAAGGCATGGAGCAACCGAGCCAGCAACGCCACCGTACGCATATATCACGTCAACGGCTCCAGCAGCAACGGCAACGGCGCCTACGACGACTATACCGTCAATATGCAAAACGGAAACACCACCACCGGATCGTTCAACCAGATTGGCGGCACCTTCACCATGAATAGCAGCGACTACGCAGGCATCGTAAGCACTGGTTCAGCCAACGGCTTCGTCATCGCTGACGCCGTGAAGTTCGAAAAGCAATAGCCGAAGCTCCAAAGCGATTTGCATATGACGATGCCGCCCCACTCCAGGGCGGCATCGTTTTTTCGAAGCATTTCGTAAAAACTTTGATTTGACTATTTATTTAGCCGCAAAGAGGCGCAAAAGATCGGGTTGCTACCGCCCTATAGGGCTCTTGGGGCTCTACGAATTAGCTAAACTCCTTCGTTATAACGAAGGCCACGAAGCCTATCATATCTTGCGCCTTTTGTCTCCTCGCTCCGCTCTTCGAGTGTCGCCGTTACACGGCTCGGTAGCGGCTAAACCCTAATTTCTTGAGAGTTCACTTTCATGCCTAGGATTCATAGGCAGCCGATTCGAAATGCTTCCTCGCATGCCAGAAGCAGTCATGAATCCAACGCATTCGATCCGAATAGCATGGTTCTTCAAAGCAATGATTTTGCCATTAATGATTTGGCTTCCTCCACCTCTGCCCAAGACTGAGTGAACGGAATCTTGTCATGGAGGGCCTGAGCCTGCTACTTCAAGCCTGTGTCATCCCAAAGACCAGTCACCCAACGCCAGATCGCCCAGGCCTGCGGCGTCTCTACGGCGACTGTTTCCTGCGCCCTGAATAACGATCCATGCGTAAAGCCGGAAACCCGAAAGCGGGTCATGGAAGCGGCCGCGAAGCTCGGCTACCAGCGCAACCGAGAAGTCTCGAAGATCATGTCGAGCGTACGGCGGAGACAAACGATGCCTATCGCCGAAAAGATCGCCTACCTGAGCAGAGGAGACGAGTTTCCGAGCAAAGGAGACGAAATGCTGGACAGCATTATCCGCAAGGCCGCCGCGCAAAGGGCCACTCAGCAGGGCTATCGGATCGACTTCTTCAATCGCAACGAAACCGGCATGACCGTCCGAAGATTGAACGACATTCTCGTCTCGCGCGGCATCCGAGGCCTCATCATCGGCCCCTTCAACAAGGACCGGGACGAGCTGGACCTGGACTGGCCGCGCTTCGCCACCGTGGCGGTCGGCTATTCGCTGCGCAAGCCTGAGCCGCACCGAGTGACGAGAGACGTTTTCCACGACATGCTATTCGTGCTCGAACTGCTGCAAGCCAAGGGCTACCAGCGCTTCGGGCTGGTCATCGACACCAGCCGCATGATCAGACGAGCCCAGTTCGCCGAAGGCGGTCTGAAGGCCTACGAGAGATGGCACTCGGTAACGCCCGTCGAACCCTTCCTGCCGGGAAAGATCGAACGAGCGCCGTTCCTGGACTGGTATCGCAAGAATCGACCCGACGTCGTAATCGGATTCGAAGAGCGGTACGCCAGCTGGCTTCAGGAGGAAGGGCTGAACATTCCGCGCGACGTCGCCTTTGTCGACTTCTCGAAAACGCACGCCTCGAACCCATTCTATTCCGGCTTCTCCCCCAACTACCCCTTGCTCGCCACGACCTCAGTCGATCGCCTGGCAGCGCTGCTCCGGGAGAACAACTTCGGGCTGCCTGAGTTCTCACGGGCGACAACGGTCGAAGGACACTGGCATCCTGGTTCCTCGATCTAGTGTCGTGGCATGCATGAAACGTAGCGCGGATCCTTTTTTATCCTCATCCTCTTCTTCATCCTCATCTTTATCCTGGGATGAGGATGAAGATGAGGAAGGGGGATGATGAGGGTGAACCGCGCTACTCTTTGCGACATTGTACCCGTGACACGAAACTAGCCAATGACCCAGCGAAGCTGGCGGGGGACAAAAATCTAACGATTAGATCAGAAAGGGCTATGCCGCGACCGGAATCATTTGGCTTCATAAACCCAATGGAAGACTCCCCTTCGAATCCATCGCCTGCTACTCGCGAGAGACACTACGGCATGACCCTAGGCATGCGGGCCCCGAACGGCTATTTCGACTCCCCGGAAGCGATCGCTTCGGTGGACGAAATGGCGGAGCTCAATATAAACTGGGTGGTCATCGTCCCCACCGTATATCACGAGCATCGCATGGCGCCGCGCGAGTTTCGGGACTTCGCCCTCACCCCTTCCGACGCGGAACTCGAGCGCCTTATAAAGCGCTTCCGCGAGAAAGGCATCCGCGTGCAACTGCGCCCCATGCTGGAAGGCTACGACGGCACCGGCCGCACCGAGTTGAGCTTCGTCCACGACACAGGTCGCCTCACGAAATACGCTAACGACCTGTGGCAACGCTGGTTCCAAAGCTTCGAGGAACGCTGCGTCCACTACGCCCGAATCGCTCGCGATACTGGCTGCGAGCTCTACGGTCTGGATAGCGAACTCGACCACACGGTATCCTTCAACGACGAATGGAAGCGCGTCATCGAAGCCACGCGCAGCATGTACAAAGGCCCCGTCACTACCAATTTCACCCGGCGGGTGGACTTCGAAAAGTGGCTGCAGGATTCCGATCACTTCATGCACGAGCTCGATATGCTGTCCATCAGCTACTACTATCCCGGCTCTCCCAACGAGCCAGGCGGCAGAAGCTCCGTAGACGAGATGGTCAGCTACATGCGGCCCGCAGCGGAAAGGATGGAGAGAATAGCAACGCTCTTCGGCAAGCCATTCTTCTTCGGCGAGTGCGGCTGCCGGTCCGTGGCAAACGGCTCTGCGACCACCTCGCAATGGAGTCCCACCCAGCCCCAGTACGACGGCGAGGAGCAAGCGGACTACCTCGAAGCCGTCATGAGCTGCTACGAAAGCCAGCCCTGGTGGCGCGGACTGTATTGGTGGAAATGGGACGAGCACATCAACCGACCCTATTACAAGACGCTCGACGGCGATCTCGGCTTCACCATAAAAGGAAAACCTGCCGAACAGACGATGAAACGCCTATTCCAAACGCGAACGTAGGCAGCAGACGAAAAAAATCATGCAACCGAATATACTATTCATTTTTCCCGATCAATGGCGCGGCGACTGCCTGAGCTGCGCCGGCCATTCGGCCGTCGAGACTCCGTTTCTCGATCAACTCGCGGCAGAAGGCACGCGCTTCACCTCGGCCTACACGCCCTCGCCCACCTGCGTGCCCGCCCGGGCCTGCCTAGCCACCGGCAGGCGCCCCGTTTCCACCGGACGTCTCGGCTACCGAGACGGAAATCCTTGGCCCTACGCCAACACCTACATGCGTGTCCTGCGCGACGGCGGCTACCAAACCCTCTGCTCGGGCAAAACCCACTTCTACCCCCCAAGGGCTCGCTTGGGTTTCGAGGAGCTCGAATTATACGAAACCCCCGCTCAAGACATGGACCACCCCAGCGACTACCACCAGTGGCTGGCTAAGGAAACCGGAGGCCTCGTGCGCGACACCTGCGAAGAACTGGATAGCAACGCCTGGCTGGCCCACCCTTGGACCCAACCCGAGCACCTGCACCCCAACGCGTGGACGACCACCACCGCTATAGAGATGCTCGAACGCCGCGATCCCACCCGTCCCTATTTCCTGCAAGTCGCCTACCACCGGCCCCATCCGCCCCACGATCCGCCTATCGAGTTCTACAACCGCCACCAAGGAACCCCTCTCCCAGATATTCCCATCGGAGACTGGGCCGCAGAAGACGACGCCCCCTTGCAAGCGATCGACTCGATAACAGGCAAGCTGCCCCAAAGGAAGCTCGACAGAACCCGCCACGCCTACTTCGCTCAGATCGAGCACATAGACTATCAGATAGGCCGGCTCTTCAGATACCTCAGAGCGCGCAAGCTTCTAGACGACACATGGATCGTCTTCTCCTCCGATCACGGCGAAATGCTGGGCGACCACCATCGATATAGAAAGACCTGCCCCTTCGAAGGCTCGGCCCACATCCCTCTTATAATAAGAGCGCCGAAAAATGCGGAAGCATTCCCTGAAGGACAAACCTGCGACATCCCAGTCTCTCTCGAGGACATCTCCGCCACCCTTGTCGAGATCGGCTCCCAGCAGATTCCCGCAGACTACGAAGGACATAGCCTGCTGCCGCAAATGAAAGACGCCTCCGAGCCGGCGAAGCGAGACTATATACACGGAGAGCACGCCCCCAACTGGCAGTACCTCACCGACGGCAAGGAGAAGTTCGCCTGGGATACTATAACCGACGAGCACTGGTTCTTCGATCTCGAAGAGGACCCGCAGGAGCTGACCAATCTCGCCGCCCGCGAAGATCAAGCGGAGCGCGTCCAAGTTTGGGAACAGCGCCTTATAGAGATCCTCAAGGATCGACCGGAAGACGATCTCAGCGACGGAACCAAGCTCAAAGGCGGCAAGCGATTCGAAAAAACGCGAACCTGGCTGGAAAACGGCCAGTCTTCCGCAAGCGGATAGTATACCCACCAGTTTCATAGTTCGTCGCATCTAGTTTCTTAATCGTTTCAATATCAGTTACTTGCACGACTAGAGACCAAAATCGATATCCTCACATTTAGTTAGGATTGGAAAACGGAGAATTTTCAACCGCTAATGGACGCGAATACACACGAATCAAAGCTTCAAATGAGAAATCATTCGTGTTTATTAGCGTCCATGACTGTGTCGCTTTGCTCGGTACGCGGTTACTCTTACTCTTGTTTTTGAAACATTAGGGTATACATTTCCGCAGTCGCGGTCGCTTCCAAGAGCGTGTCGAAAAAATAGAATATTTCTGCTGTGGGAGCGTGTTGTTCGCTCCGCTGTCGTCCCGGAAGGGGGACTCGGTACTCACGAACGCGGCTACAAGATCGCAGGCCTTGAAAGACCTTTTTCAACAAGTTCTAAAGGCAGCGGAATGCTAGCAATGTCCTTATATAAAGGCGGCTCGCACACAACGCAGCGTATATCGCATTTTTCGTACAGACAGCTGCATATGGGTGGCGCGGCTTCTCCGAAGACGCATCATAGATCGATTCACGAGGTAGGGCCCGATCGCCGAGCGGGCCGTGTTGCAGGATCCAATTCTCCACGGCCCGCTCGGC
>JANQRJ010000091.1 GCA_028284635.1 Pelagicoccus sp. | reverse complement strand
GCCGCACCGGTTGTTCCCTCTGTAGGCTCCGCGGTCCCGCAGTCGCGGGAGAGCATTGCCCTCCAGCCCACCGCCTTTCGGCTTAAGTTGACGCCTATGTGCAGAGCGGGACCGCATCCGCAATTCGTCCTCATCACTCTCCCTCCTCATCTTCATCCTCATCCCAGGATATAGATGAGGATGAAGAAGAGGATGAGAAACGTAGCGGACGCGGTCCCGCTCCGCACTACTCTTGGCGACATTGCATCCGTGACACGACACAAGAGGGTTGACGCATTCAAAACCTCCCCTTGACCTCTCCGGCTCTCCTCAAGCCTGAGATATCCACACCAAGAAAATGATCGATCTCATCATCAAGCGTTCCAGCAACGCGAAAGACGACGTGCTGTCCGGCCTGACCGTCGCGCTCGCGCTCGTGCCCGAAGCCGTGGCCTTCGCCTTCGTGGCTGGGGTCGACCCGCTGGTCGGACTCTACGCCGCTTTCATCATTGGCCTCATCACGGCTACGATCGGAGGCCGACCTGGCATGATTTCCGGAGCGACCGGAGCCATCGCCGTCGTCATCGTAGCCCTCGTCCAGCAGCACGGAGTCGACTACCTCTTTCCAGCCGTCATACTCATGGGACTCATCCAGATCCTCTGCGGCGTACTGAGGCTCGGCCGCTTCGTCCGTCTCATTCCCCATCCGGTGATGCTCGGCTTCGTGAACGGCCTGGCGATCGTCATCTTCCTTGCCCAGCGGCACAACTTCCAGACCGCCGACGGCGAATGGTTCACCGGCGCCAAGCTCTGGACCACGCTCGGTCTCGCCGCTCTCACTATGGTGATCATCCACTTCCTGCCCAGACTCACCAAAGCCGTTCCCTCCACCCTCGTGGGCATCGTGGTAGTCAGCCTCCTGGTCATCTTCGCCAAGATCGACACTGTCACCGTCGGCCAGATCGCGGAAATCAATGGTACATTGCCCCGACTATTCACTCTCAATGTGCCGTTGAACATGGAGACCTTCATGATCATCGCCCCCACCGCGTTCATCATGGCTATGGTGGGCCTCATCGAATCCCTCATGACCCTCCAGCTCATCGACGAAATGACCGAGACCCGAGGCAAAGGCAACCGCGAGTGCGTGGGCCAAGGCGTCGCCAACGTCGTCACCGGCATGCTCGGTGGCATGGGCGGCTGCGCCATGATCGGCCAAAGCATGATCAACATCCGCTCCGGCGGACGCGGACGGCTCTCCGGCATCAGCGCCGCCCTGTTTCTGCTCTGCTTCATCCTCTACGTCTCCGACTACATCGAAATGATTCCCATCGCTGCCCTCACGGGAGTCATGTTCATGGTCGTCATCGGCACCTTCGAGTGGTCCAGCTTTCGCATCATGGGACGAATCCCCAAGACCGACGCCTTCGTCCTCGTCACCGTATCCGCTGTAACCGTGGTCACCGACAATCTCGCCCTAGCCGTATTCATCGGCGTAATCATCGCCGCCCTCGTATTCGCCTGGGAAAACGCCCGCCACATCCGCGTCGAAGTCAAGAAAACCGAAACTGGCAGCAAGGAATACGACCTGCACGGGCCCCTCTTCTTCGGCTCCACCCAGCACTTCCAAGACATCTTCAAGCCCAGTGAAGACCCGGACGACGTCATCATCGACTTCATTCACTCCCGAGTCTGGGACCACAGCGGTCTCGAAGCGATCAACACCCTCGCCGAACGCTACCAGAAGGCCGGCAAGACTCTGCACCTCCGCCACCTCAGTCCCGAATGCTCCCGCCTCCTTAGCAACGCCGGCAACCTCGTCGAAGTAAACGTATTGGAGGACCCCCACTACCAGATCGCCAACATCGCCAAAAAGCGCCCAATCGGCTAACCCAATCGCCGGCGCGAATCCCTCCCCGGTGCGCAAACAAAACTTCAACGTTGAAGTTTTGTTTGCACGCTCGATTCGAGGGGGGCGATTAAGACGTTGTCCTGGTAGGGACCGATCGCCGAGCGGTCCGCGCTGCAAGATCCTGCATTGCGGCCCCGCTCGGCGATCAGGCCCTACCTCTAACCATCAGAGGACACGCTCTCGCGCCTTATCCGAAAACCCATCCACATTTACCCTTGCTCGGCCGCGCTAGGCTTCGATCATCCCAGTTCCTCTCACTACCGATCATGACAGACCAAAAACCGCTCGTCGGAATCATCATGGGCAGCAATTCGGACTGGCCCACCATGGAAAACGCAGCCCAGGTCCTCGACCAGTTTTCCACGCCTTACGAAGCCCTCGTCGTCAGCGCCCACCGCACGCCAGACAGGATGTACGAATACGCCAAGACCGCCGATAAACGCGGCCTGCAGTGCATTATCGCCGGGGCCGGCGGCGCCGCTCACCTCCCTGGCATGGTATCCGCCCTCACCACTCTGCCGGTGCTCGGCGTGCCCGTCGAATCCAAGGCCCTCAAAGGCATGGACTCTCTGCTCTCCATTGCTCAGATGCCCGGCGGCATCCCCACAGCCACCTTCGCCATCGGCAACGCCGGAGCCAAGAACGCCGGACTCTTCGCCATCTCCATTCTCGCCCTCTCCAACCCGACGCTCGCCGAAAAGCTCGCCGCCTTCCGCGCCGAGCAAAAAGCCAAGGTCGAAGCCATGGATCTCCCCACTTCTTAACTCTTCGCTCTTATTTCTTCACTTTCAATGATCCCTCCCGGTTCGACCATCGGCATCCTCGGCGGAGGCCAGCTCGGCCGTATGACAGGCCAGGCCGCTCGCTCCCTCGGCTACGGCTACATCGTCTACGAACCCCAGCCAAACTGTCCGGCTAGCCATGTAGCCGACCAGCAGATAAGCGCGCCCTACGACGATCAGGCCGCTCTCGAACGCTTTGCCAAGATTTCGGACGTCATCACCTACGAGTTCGAAAACGTGCCGAGCGAAGCCACTCGTCAACTTAGCGCAACTAGCCTACTGCACCCTCGGCCGGAGATCCTGCACATCTGCCAGAACCGGGAACGCGAAAAGACCTTCCTGCGCGACAACGGCTTCCCCTGCGCCCCCTTCCGTATCCTCGACACTCTCGAAGACCTGCAAACCGCCCTCGCGGAAATCGGCGCTCCTTCCGTCCTCAAGACCGCAGCCTTCGGCTACGACGGAAAGGGGCAAATCAAGATCGATAACCAGAATCTGGATACAGAGGAGCTATGGCAGAGATTCGGCCAGCAACGCGCCGTGCTGGAAGGCTGGATGGACTTCCGCATGGAAATCTCCGTCATGGTCGCAGCCAACGCCCAAGGCGAGATGCTCACTCACCCCGTAGCCGAGAACATCCACACCAACCACATTCTCGACTATTCCATCGTTCCCGCCCGCATTTCCGCTGAACTCCAACGCGAAGCCGAAGAACTCGCCAAAGACATCGCCCGCAAACTCGGCCTCGTCGGTCTGCTTGGCGTCGAGCTCTTCGTCATGACCGACGGCAGCCTAGCCGTCAACGAGCTCGCCCCCCGCCCGCACAACTCAGCCCACTACAGTCTCGACGCCTGCGCCACCAGCCAGTTCGAGCAATTCGTCCGAGCGGTCTGCGACCTGCCTCTCGGCTCCACTGCCCTGCACAGCCCCATCACCATGGTCAACATCCTAGGCGACGCCTGGCAGGACGATCGTCAGCCCAACTTCGCAGCCTTGATGCGAGACCCCGCCGTCAAACTCCATCTCTACGGCAAGAAAGACCCCCGCCCCGGCCGCAAGATGGGCCACTTCACCGTCTTCGCCCCAACCGCCGAGGAAAGCTACCAGGGGGCCCAAAACCTGAAGCAGCTCCTCTGAAACAATCTTCATCTTCATCTGCTTCTTCATCTTCTTCTATTCCTTTTTTGAAGAAGATGAAGAAGTAGAAGCAGATGAAGATGAAGGGCGTAACCCCGCCCATCCAATTCAGTTCGCCCAGCCACGAACCGATAGGACAGGAAACGCGAAATGGGAAAGTCCAATAAAGGCGACATCTGGCTCAAAGGCCCCGTCACCGATCTCGTCATCGGCTGCGGAGCCTGGTCGCTGCCCTTGATAGCAATCGCTCTTTATTTCACCAAAACGCACTATGGCGTAATGGCCCTAGGCTTCTATTTCCTGGCCCTCTTCTGCAACAACCCCCACTACATGGCCACGCTCTACCGAGCGTACGGACTGAAACGCGACCTGAATCGCTACAAATTCTTCTCCATCTATATAACGGCGATTATAGTCCTCTCAGGCATCGCGGCCCATATCTCGCCCAAAGTCGTTCCCCTGCTCTTCACGATCTATCTCGTCTGGAGCCCTTGGCACTACACCGGGCAAAACTTCGGCATATCTCTCATGATGCTGAGGCGGGCAGGCGCCATCCCCACGAAGCTCGAACGCAACCTGCTATACCTTTCGTACATAGGCTCCTATCTCGTATGGGTGGTAGAACTCGATGGCGTAGCCGCGCAAGACGCCATGACCCTCACCTTGGGCATCCCCGAAACCTTGGCAAACTCGCTCGGATTCGCAGGACAGCTTGTCTTCGCCCTTTGCGGTGGAGCCAGTCTAGTCTCCCTGTCGCGCCGAGCCAGCTTCAAGACCTTGATCGCGCCCATAACGCTTCACCTTAGCCAGTTTCTCTGGTTCATCGCCCCAGGCCTGCTGCGAGCATTCTACAGCCACGACTATCCAGCCACCTATTTCAACGCAGGCATCCTCGCCTTCATGCACTGCGCCCAATACCTTTGGGTGACCAGCTACTTCGCCAAACGCGAAACCGAGCAAGGCCTGCGCGGCGAACGCCGCCAATGGAGCCCTTGGAAGTACTTCGCTCTACTGACCCTTGGCGGCATCGCGCTCTTCGTGCCTGGCCCCTGGATCGTATCCATAGTTTTCCGACACGACCTCTTCGAGAGCCTGCTCATCTTCATTGCCCTGGTAAACATACACCACTTCATGCTCGACGGGGCCATCTGGAAACTCAGGGAAGGCCGCATCGCCCGTCTCCTTCTGGGCGCCCATCCGCCTGTCCACAAGACCGATTCCCCCAAGCAGGAGGACGGCCCACCCGAGACTGCCAAGTGGTTTTTCAGCGCCGCGCCCGCGGCCCGAATCACGCGCTACGCCGCCACCGTATTGCTGATCGGCATTGCCGCCATCGACCAGCTGCAAAACGTCTTCACCGCTCGAGGCGCCTCCCAAGACCGAGTCGAAGTCGCCCGCTCCCTCAACCCCAACGACAGCCGCGTCTACTTCCGCAGCGCCCTCAACCGCTTGTCAGACGGCCAGCAGGAAACAGGGGTGAAAGAGCTCGAAAACGCCCTCCAATTAAACCCTCGCAATCTAGCGGCCCTCCACGCCCTCGCTCAGCAACGCCTGCGCAGCAACCAAATCGAAAAGGCCCAGCAGCTGTATCGAAGAATCTTGGACATCTTCCCCAAGGATCTATCCGCCCTCAACAACGCTGCTCTGATCGCAATGCATCAGGAGAACTGGCAAGCAGCTCTGATGCATCTCGAAAAGTCGGAAGCGATCGATCAGGACCGTTGGCAAACCCGCTCCTTCATTGGACAGTGCCTCACCCAGCTCGGCAAGTTCGAGGAAGCGACCGAAGCCCTCGAAAGTTGCCTGCCCTTTGTCGACAAAGCCCCAGGACCAAACCGGCAAGCCCAGCTTCGGATGATTCTCCCATCCCTCGCCACCTGCTACGAGCAAACCGGCCGTCGCGAGGAAGCCGCCGCTCTAAAGGCCCTGCTGTAAACGCAAGAGGCAATACCACCGTTCGCAACGAGGCGCTCGACGGCGGAATACGGGTCAATGGAAGTCGTGGGAACTGGAAGCGGGGAGTTCCTTCAGCCTCAGGGCCTCGATCTTTTCGGCCTTCACGTGGATGACCCCTTCTCGGTTCTGCAGCCGACCGCTTACCAGCATGAACCGCTCTTCGGTTATCGTCAGCCGAAAGCGCTCGAAGAACGGCGGGGTCACCACGACGTTGGCAATTCCCGTTTCGTCTTCGAGCGAGATGAAGACGAAGCCCTTCGCCGTACCCGGTCTTTGGCGACAGATCGCCTGCCCTGCCAGCTTTACCCGCGCCCCATCCGGCGTGTTCGCCAAGTCGCTTGACCTCCACACGTTGGGCAGACGAGCTCGAACCGATCGCATCGGATGGCCGCCCACCGTCACTCCCGTACCTCGGTAGTCGGCCTGCAGACGCTCAAGATGCGTCATGACCTCCAGCGGACTGAGCGTTGCCTCCGGCTCCTCCAAGCCGGCAAACAAATCGCCCTGCTCCAGCATTGCCTCCACCTCCCACAAGGCGGAACGACGATCGCCCGCCAGGCAGTTCAAGGCCCCAATGGAAGCAAGCTGCCGCAGCTCGTCCTTCGCGAAGCGGGAGCGGGCCCTAAAATCGCCCATCGACGCAAAGGCCTTCCGCTCCCTCGCTTCGATCATCTCCAGCGCCCGCTCCTTGTTCAGCCCCTCCACCATCCGCAAGCCCAGGCGAAGCTCGCCCCGCTCCGGAGCGACCGACAGCCAAGCGGAATCCCGCACGCAAACCGGCCTCACCCGGATGCCGTGCCGTTTCGCATCCTGGATCAGCGTCGCGGAGGAATAGAAGCCCATTGGCTGGTTGTTCAGCAAGGCCGC
Organism: Pelagicoccus sp.; assembly: GCA_028284635.1. Classification (GTDB taxonomy): domain Bacteria; phylum Verrucomicrobiota; class Verrucomicrobiia; order Opitutales; family Opitutaceae; genus Pelagicoccus. Next base: position 9,828 of record JANQRJ010000091.1, on the reverse strand, counting down.
ATAGAACTCCTCCGCGTAGTTGGCTTTCAAATACGTGCTCACATAAGCCAGCCAGCCAAACGATATCGAATGGCTCTCCGGAAAGCCGTAGTGGGCGAAACTGGAGACCGACTGGATTACCGACTCGATCTTCTCCGGAGCCACCCCCCGCTCGCGCATGCTTGAGATCAAGTCTTCCATCACCCGGTTCGTCCGCCGCTCGTCCTTGCCAAACGAGCTCACGATGCGGCGCAGCCGTTCCGCCTTCGCCCCGCTAAACCCCGCCATCACCATCGCCACCTGCAGGATCTGCTCCTGAAACAAGGCCACGCCCAAGGTTCGCTCCAACACCGGCTTCAGCGACTCGTCGATGTATTCGATCTCCTGCCGGCCGGCCCGCCGCTCCAGATAAGGATGGACCATCTTCCCCTGAATCGGTCCCGGGCGAATGATGCCGACCTCGATCACCACGTCGTAGAAGGTCTTCGGCTTCATCCGCGGTAAGGTCGCCATCTGTGCCCTGCTCTCGATCTGAAACACCCCAATCGTGTCCGCCTCCTGCATCATCCGATATGTCGCCGCATCGTCCTTCGGGATGCTGCCCAGATCGATCTTCACGCCCTTCCCCTGCAACGATTCCATGCTGTCCTGCAAGGCCGCCATCATGCCCAGGCCTAGCAGGTCCACCTTCACGATCCCCATGTCCTCGCAGTCGTCCTTGTCCCACTGCGTGACCGAACGCCCCGGCATGCTCGCCGGTTCCAGCGGCACCACCGAATCCAGCTCCCCCTCGCAGATCACCATGCCGCCTGAATGCTGGCCCAAATGCCGCGGCAGGCCGATGACCCGCTGATACAAGGCCTGCAAGACCCGCGACCGAGGATGTCCCTTCTCCACGCCCGAAGCGCGAAGCTGCTCCTCCAGATTCCCCTCAGGCGTGTAGTGGCTGCTTCCATACATCGAGGAGAACCGGCTCAGAGTCTCCTCCGAAAAGCCCAAGACCTTGCCCACCTCCCGGATCGCGCTGCGACGCCGGTAAGTGATGACGTTCGCCGTCATGGCCGATCCACTACGCCCGTAGCGTCGATACACCTCCTGGATAACCTGCTCTCGACGATCTCCGCTCGGCAAATCGATATCGATATCCGGCCAAGCCGCTCGCTCCTCGTTTAGAAAGCGCTCGAAAAGCAAGCCATGCCCAACCGGGTCGAACGGCGTGATGTCCAGGCAGAAGCAAACCGCGCTGTTCGCCGAGCTCCCCCGGCCCTGAGCCATGATGCCATGCTCCCGGCAGTACTTCACCAAGTCCCACACGATCAGGAAGTATCCGGAAAAGCCCAGTTTCTCGATCACCGCCAGCTCGTGCCGCAGCTGCTTCCGAGCCTTTGCGCTCGGCGAACCGTACCGCCGCCGAGCCCCCGACCAGACGACCTCCCGCAAATAGGAATCCATCGAATGCCCGTCAGGCACGGGAAAGCTCGGAAACTCGTATCCAAGATTCTCTAACGAAAACTCCAGCCGCTCCGCTACCCGCAACGTGTTGGAAACCGCTTCAGGCATGTCGCGAAACAAGTCCGCCATCTCCTCCGGCCCCTTCACGAAACGCTGGCCATTGCGACTCAACAGGCCACCCGCAGCGTCCAGCGTCGTCTTCTCCCGCAAGCAGGTAAACACATCCAGCGTCGCCCGCCCGTCCGGGCGAGCGTAGAGGGCTCCATTCGTAGCCAGCAAAGGCAAGCCCGTAGCCTCCGCCAGATCCCGCAAGGCCCGCGCCCAACGCTCCTCCCCGCGCTCGCGACGACGCTGCACCTCCAGGCAAACGTTCTCCCTCCCAAAGCAGTCCGTCAACCGCTGCGCGGCCGCAGCCACCCCGCTCCGATCTCCCGCCTGCCAAGCCCGCGCCAAGGGCCCTTCCTCATCCCCCGAGAGAGCGATCAAGCCCTCCGAAAACTCCGGCAAAGCGCTCCAAGCCACGCGTCCCTCGCCCTTCGCCGCCGCCATGCAGGACCGTGTCAGCAGTCTGCACGCATTGCGATATCCCTGTCTCGACTTTACCAATACAGGCAAAGCCGATCCATCCTCCATCGGAAGCTCGCAGCCCACGATCGCCCGCATCCCCGCATCCTTCATCTCCCGATGAAAGCGAGCCGAGCCATAAAACCCGCCCCGGTCGCAAACCGCCATCGCCGCCAATCCCCGAGCCGCCCCAGCTTCCGCCAGCTCCCAAGGCTGCGACGCCCCCCGCAAAAAGCTGAACGCCGACCGCGCATGCAACTCTATATACCCGCTCATAGCCGGCAGAGCCGGCAAAGCCGTAGGCTGTAGGTGTTTAGGCTGTAGGTGTTTAGGTTTCTTAAGCTACAGACTAAACCGCTACAGATTAAAAACCTACAGCCTAAAAACCTACCGCCTAAACCCCTCAAAACAACTCCCCCTCCAGCGACCAGCCATCCTCGCTCTTGACCACGCGGTAAACCCCGCCTGTCTCCAGCTCCACATCCCACTCCACGCGATTCCAGCTCCCCGCACTCTCCCACCAGCCTCCCGAGCTCAACCAAGGTCCGCGACACGCCCTAACCGCGCCCGAAACCAAACCGCTGCGCAAACGCGTCAACTGTCTCTCAGCAAGCTCCACCTGGGCCGGTACGGCTGGCCTCAGTCGACGCAAAGCCATCCCGTATTGAAAATCCAACGACGCCTCTTCCCGCATCGGTTCCACCCGATCAGGCATCCGCTCCAGGGTGAAGCCATCCGGCCGCCCGTCGCTAGCCAGGACCGGCCGCCCCACACGACCCTCCCCCACGATTCCCGCCAGATCCGCCAAGGTCTGGGCAAAGCGCCGCGGATCCTTCACCCCGCTCTCGAAAAGCCCAAACTGCCGCTGGACCAAAGCCACAGACTCCAGCTCCAGGCGAAACGCCCTGATCGGCGAATCCAGCTCCAAAGCCCCAAGCCGCCCCTGCCCCATCAGAAAGAGAGCCGCCGCATCCCCCGTCGGCTCCGGCGCCGTCATCTCCAAGCCCTCCGCACCGCCGTAGGCCTTGGTCAGCTCGACGCGCATCAGCCGCGCCGCCTTGCCCGCCCGCCGCATTCTCCAACACAGCTGATCCAGGAAGCGACGCAGCAGGAACAGCAAAGGTTCCAAACTATCCACCTCGTATTCGAAATCCCATGACTGTTCGAATTTTTCCGCCAAACTCGCCACCGGGACTAACCGCCTCTCCTTGCCCGCCATCCTGTCCCAAAGCTCCAGCCCCTCGCATCCCAGCCGAGATCCAACCGCCGCCCGAGGCAGGGCGGCAAAGGCCGCCACCGTGCGAATCCCCCACTTGTCCAGGATGTCCAGCAAGGCCTCGGATGCCTCCGTCGCCGAGATCGGCAAGGCCGCCAGGAAATCCTCGCTACCCAGCTCGACGCCGCCGGAGCCCGCCATTTCTCCCACCACCAGCATTCCCCCAGCCGTCGCGCTCTTAGCTGCCAGCAAAGAGATCGACCCCGTATCGGCCAATCCAATACGGCAGACCAACCCCAGATCTCCCAACTCCGCCAGAATCTCCGCGCAGCGAGACCGGACCGAAACCGAATCCGCCCCTTGCAAATCCACCAGACACAGGTCTCCCGACACCATCTCCACTCGAGGCGAGAGCGAGTAGCCCGCCTCGAACAAAACCCCCGCCGCCAAACTCTCCGCCTGGGACGAACGGTGCAACACCGCCAGCTCCGCGCAGCGAGCCAAGGCCTGCGGCACCGGCAGCCCAGGACGAACTCCAGAGCGACTCGCCGCCTCGCTCATCTCCAGAACCAAAGGCTTCTTCGCCTCGCCATCCACCAAGGCAACCGGAGCGGACGCCTCTCGGCGCGAAAGCCGCAGCGCCGCCTGCAAAGCGAAGTTAGGAAGATGAAGCGCCGCGTATCCACTCATTGGATCTAGAAAATCAGCTGAAAACGCAGAAGCCACGCGTCCCGCTCGCAGGCAGAAGAATGATTGTGCTGACAAATGATTTTGCAGAAAAACACGCCAGAAGGCCCTCGGAACGGGATGGGGAAGGCAAAATCATTGAGAGCAAAATCACTCTTCTGAAGAGCGCTGAAAACATAGACCAACGAATCGAAATGATGCCCAAGCCCTTCATTTTGCGTCTTCCGTGATTCTTGTGGTTAAACCCATCTAGCTACCTGTCGCCAACCCGATCAGATTGGCGAACTCGTTCTGCCGACGCCCGCCCAGCCGCAGCGCCTCGAAACGCAAGGCCTCGCCCTGCTCCCGAAAGGACAAATCGCCCAAAGTCAGCCGCGTACGCGAAAACGCGGCACTCCTCTCGCCCAGCTCCAACGACACGCGCGTCTGAGCCGCCACCACCATAGGCCTCGGCGTCAGCACGCAGGCAAAGCTTCCGCTCCGCCCCGCCAGGCGCTGCAAGCGATACCACTCGCTCGAAGCCACTCGCCTCAACTCCCGCTCCTCGCAGCCCCGCAAATCGACGATCACCATCCCAAGATTCTCGTCGCGCAGCGCCACGTCTGCCGCTTTCAAGGCCTGCCCGACCGAAGAACAACGGACCCAAAGCAAATGCTCCAGCAGCGCCGGCGGCGTCGACTGCGGATCTAAACCGTCGGCCCCATCGATCAAGGCCGCCAGCAGCCGCGAGCGACGCGAGGCCTCAAGCAAGTGCAGCAGGACAGCCTGCCCGCCCGAGCCAGGCTCCGGAGAAACGAGCTCGGCAAGCAGGCCAGCGACAAGCCCTCCCTCCAGCATCTCGTCAAGCGAAGCGATCCCAGTCGGCAAAACCTCCGGAGCCAGCAGCTTCGAGCGGCCAATCCTCTCCAAGCCAACGGGCCTCTTCTCGCCTGCTCCAACCGCTGCCATGGCTTCATTGCAAGGCGCCAGCCCAAGCGGGTCAACGCCCCCGCTCCGCACGCTCGCCCGCCACTCCGCAGGCCCTTCGTCCTCAAGAACTTTCGATGCAAAAAAAATCGTCCGATTCCCAACGGTTCGCATCCCCGCATCCTAGCCACCCCCGTCGGACAAATGACGTCCTAGGCGAAAAAGATACCAGCAGAAGGCACTCTTCCCTCAGAGAGCGTTCAATAAATCGAAAATGATGCATGGGGAAGGTAGGGACTGATCGCGGTTCGACAAGCTCACCGCCCTGAGCAGAGTCGAAGGGCCGAACGGTCCGCAGTCCCCTGATGGAAATCTAACCAACACGGCTCCCGCGACTGCGGGTTCGAGCCCTACCTCAAGCGATTTATCGTATATCACGCGCTCCGCCTTTTCTGGCAGTATTGCCCTGGCGTGATTCCCGTCGTTTTGGAAAACTGACGATTGAAGAAATAGACGTCCCGGTAGCCGAGACTATAGGCGATCTCCTCCAGGCTCATCGCGGACTCCTCGATCAAAGTCCGAGCGCGTTCCACTCTCGACTCGATCACGTACTGCATCGGAGACGCTCCCACTTTCGCTCGAACCCTTTGATTCAAGTAGGTGGAGGACAGGGAACTGAAGCGACACATCATCTCGATTGTCCACTTTCGTTCCGGATGCGTTCTTATCTCGGACAGCAAGGCATCGACGCCCGCATCCTTGTTCGACACCGAGCGCGCATTCGCCTCGCGCCACAGCTGGAAGAGCATCGTCAACAGCAAGGCATTCGCCTGGCCGACCCCAATCACCGGATCGCCGTGATAGGCGTCAATGCATTGGAGCGCCCAGTCGTGAAACCGAGACCGCTCCCGCAGGCGCCAGCCCTGGTAAGGCTGAAAAAAACGCTCGAGGTCGACCTTGCGAGAAAACTGGGGCGTGAAGTGAACCGCGAATACGCGCAGCGGATCCTCTCGATCATGCGTCCCCACCAGCCGCATGCCAGGGACGTATATAAACGACGAGCCCGCCTCTATATCGTATCTCTCGCCATCCAGCGTGACTTGACCTCGACCGCCATGGACCTGCCAAAGATCGCAGTCGGAGAGAACCATGTCAGCCGACCAGCTCGGACTGCAGTGGAAGAAAAACGGGGCTCGATTGATCGTCACCCCTTTCAAAAGCGAGAAATCGGACATAAGCTTTCGGAAGAGTGTTAGATAATGCAAACAATTTGCCGGATAGTCCATTTCAAATCCCACCCGTTCGCGCTTTAATCGGCAGACACACTCATATGAAACAGGAAACGATTATAGCCTCGCCCCCGCCCTACCAGACAGGCCCCTTTAAGCAATTCGTCGACCGCCTGCTCGCTCGCCCGGTCGAAGACGTGAACTGCGGCTGGGAAGACATCCTCATCCCCCAAGGAATGACCGCCTGCGCCAAAGCCTACGACGACGATCGCATGTGGGATTGGGCCAAAAAATGGGCCGACTACCAGCTCGACATCCCCGTCTCGGAAGCCGAGAAGCCCAACGCTCACCATAAGGATAGCGGCTTCGTGCTCAACGATTACTGCGGGGACTGGGGAGCTCCCATGGTTCTGGCTCCCCTGCAAGCCAGGTCTCCCGACCCCCGCTATCTCGCCTTCCTCGAACGAACTTGCGACACCATCATAAACAAGAGCATACGGCTGAAGGACAACGTCATCGCCCACGGCGGCTTCGCCAAGACCACCGTCTGGGTCGATACCCTTTACTATACCGCAACCCCGCTCGCCATGGCGTATCGGCTGACGAAAGACGAGACCTACGCCAAGGAAGCCGTCGAGCAATGCCTGCTTCACAGCCAGTTCCTCAGAGATCCCACCACTGGATGCTTCTTCCACGATGCTAATCCCGAGAGCAAACAGCGCACCAACTGGTTCTGGTCGCGCGGCAATGGATGGATCATTATGGCCCTCGCAGATACCCTGCGTATCATTCCTTCCGATACGCCAGGTTGGGACGAAGTCTTGGACTGCTACCTTTCTCTCTGCACCGGCTTGCTCCGCCTGCAACACCCCTGCGGCATGTGGCGCATCGTCCCGGAAGACGAGTCCGCCCATCTCGAAACCAGCGGCACCGCCATGATACTCGTCGGGCTGATGATCGGCGTTTCCGAAAAGTGGCTGGAGCCCACCGTTCTCGCCCAGGTCCTCAGAGGCTACCACGAGCTGAAGACCTGGATTCGTCCTCGCGACGGAGCCCTGATGGGCAGCCAGAAGCCGGCAGGCCATGGCGGCTGGGAAACGCATAAACTATCGGTCATGTCCGAATGCACCTACGCATCCGGCATTCTGCTCCGACTGCTCGCCGAGATGAAAAACGCCAGCTCTAGACCGTGTGGACAAATTGTATGGATAACTTAACCCACCAGTCTCGTAATTCGTGGCATCTAATTTGTAATCATTTCAATACCAGTTACTTGCACGATAAAATGCAAAATTCGATATCCTCATATTTAGTTAGGATTGGAAAACGGAGAATTTTTAACCGCAAATGGACGCGAATACACGCGAATCAAAGCTTCAAATAAGAAATCATTCGTGTCCATTCGCGGTTACTCTTACTCTTGTTTTTGAGACATTAGGGTTAAAACTTTGGCTTTCAATGTGATATATATCTTTATAAAACCATGCCCCAGAACCATTCGAGCAGCGACCGCCAATACTGGATAGATACCGCCCGTGCCATCGGCGATCCGATGTACGACGCCTGCGAATCTGGCGAATTGTATAAACGTTTCCCAGCCGATAATCGGCCAATAAAAAAGGACTACGGCTATCTCGAAGTCACCGGAAGGTTTATATCTGGCATCGCTCCTTGGATCGAATTGCCTTCGGACAATTCCGAAGAAGGTCGCTTGCGTGTCGCTTACGCGGAAAAGACGAGACAAGTCCTCGAGGCCATTTCGAACCCCGACTCGCCAGACTGCGTACGCTGGAGCGAAAACCCGGACAACAACGATGGTCGCCAACCCCTCGTTGACGCCTCCTACGTCGCTCTAGCCCTGATACGCGCCCCTCGCGAACTCATCGAAAAGCTAGACAGCTCCACAAAGGAAAATCTGATCCATCAGTTCAATGTCTCCAAGAAGATCCTGCCCGGACACAACAACTGGCTGCTGTTTGGCGCCATGCTAGACGCCGCTCTCCATTTGCTGGGAGGGGACTGGGATAAGATGAGAGTAGACTTGGCCATCAGGAAGCACATGGACTGGTATGTTGGCGACGGACTATATAGCGATGGAGACTGCTACCACTGGGACTACTATAACAGCTACGTCATCCATCCCTATCTCGTGGATCTCGTGCGAATCCTGGAAAATCAGGAAAAACGCTGGGCTGCCCTCAAGGAAAGAATATTTGCTCGAGCCCAACGCCATGCGGAAATTCTGGAGCGGCTCATTTCTCCCGAAGGGACCATCCCTCCCATAGGCCGCTCCCTCACCTACCGTTTTGGCGCCCTTCAAGGTCTATCCCAAATGGCCCTGCTGCGCAAGCTGCCGGACATGCTCGAACCTGCCCAAGTCCGCGGCGCAATCACTGCGGTGATCAAACGAATGATGGACGCGCCCGATACCTTCGATGAAAACGGCTGGCTACAAATAGGATTCTGCGGTCACCAGCCAGCTCTCGCCGAACGCTATATGAGCCAGGGCAGTCAATATATCTGCGCCAACGCCTTCCTCGCTCTAGGTCTGCCCGAGAGCGATCCCTTCTGGGCCGATCCCCCAGCTCCCTGGACCAGTCGAAAAATATATAGCGGACAAGACCTTCCCGCCGAACTCGCCCTCGAAAAACGAAAGCAATAAAGCCATGCCAGAGTGGAAAAACGACGCCGAACTCTTCGAGCTAATAAAGACCACGCTCTATACCCCAGTCGTGGGCGACATACTTGACCAGTTAGGAAAATATCATCAGTTCATGTCGCCGCAGATAAAAGGTATGCTCCCCGAGATGAAGGTCGTCGGAAGAGCCATGCCCGTTCTGCACACAGATGTGCACGGTCCCCAGGAAAAACCTTTCGGTCGACTCACCGAAGCTCTAGACCAACTTCAGCCCGGCGAGATCTACCTCGCCGCCGGAGGCCTCCGACGCTGCGCCTACTGGGGAGAAATTCTCACCGCAACTGCCAGAATCCGAGGAGCCGTCGGCGCCGTCATCGACGGATACCATCGCGACACTCCCCAAGTCCTCGAGCAAGAATGGCCAGTTTTTTCCTGGGGCTCCTACGCTCAAGACTCCTCCGTACGCACCGCCGTCGCGGACTTCCGCATCCCCATCGAAGTGGATGGCGTCCTCATCAACCCCGACGACCTTGTCTTCGGAGATATCGACGGAGTCCTCATCGTGCCGAAAGAGCTGGAAGAGGAAACCATCACCCAAGCCCTAGAAAAAGCCAGAGGCGAAAAACAGGTCCGTGCCGCCATAGAAAACGGCATGAGCAGCACCCAAGCTTTCGAGAAGTACGGAATTCTCTGAGTAAGTATCTACCAAATGAGGATCACCCACCCGCAGATTGCGCAGATCATCGCAGATGATATGCTCTGAAATCCGCGATGATCTGCGCAATCTGCGGGCAACACGAACGGAGCGGAACAAAAAAGCCTCACTGCTCAGCTCCAGCACCAACCCCCACGACCGAAACAAACAAAGGCCTGTGCAGTAACTCTGGTCAGGTGACCAGAGTTACTGCACAGGTGGGCTAACGACGCTTCTCTTCAACCTGGGCGCGATTAAAACAGTGTCCTGGTATGAACTTGAGATCGCTTGTTCGCGACTTTCGAGCTTCTGGGAACGCGGGCGGCTCGCCCGCAGCCCATAGGCGTCAACTTAATGTAAGAAGCATCCTTTGGAGGGCAACGCTCCGTCGTTGCCGCGCCGGTTATTCCCTCTGTAGGCTCTGCGGCAATGACGGAGCATTGCCCTCCAGCCCACCGCCTTT
>JANQRJ010000086.1 GCA_028284635.1 Pelagicoccus sp. | reverse complement strand
TCCGCAGAAGACGCCGATGCCGCCGTCGAGGACCTTGAGGGAGCGGTAGACTTCGATGGTGAAGTCGACGTGGCCTGGGGTGTCGATGATGTTGAAGCGGTGGTCCTTCCAGAAACAGGTGGTGGCGGCGGACTGGATGGTGATGCCGCGTTCTTGCTCCTGGTCCATGAAGTCCGTGGTGGCAGCGCCGTCGTGCACTTCGCCGATCTTGTGGATCTTGCCGGTGAGCTTGAGGATACGCTCAGTTGTGGTGGTCTTGCCTGCGTCCACGTGGGCGAAGATGCCGATGTTTCTGTACTTGGATAGGTCTGTTGCCATGGTCTTGTTCCTTGAATTTTGGCGGAGCTTTCGCTCGCGGAAAGATAGGCGCGTATCGATTCCTAGCCAGGTGGCAATGCTATAATCTCGCCGAGCGGGAAAAGGGGGGACGCTTCCTACCCAATCTTCATCTGCTTCTACTTCTTCATCTCATCATCCCTTCCGAGTTGGAGAAGGAAGAAGATGAAGAAGTAGAAGCAGATGAAGATTGGGGGGTACTAGCGACGGGGGAGAGGGGCGGGAGAGGTCGCTGCGGTTACTGTGAAGTAGCCTACTATGGAGTTTACCCAGGGGACGACGGTTTCTGGGTAGTAGCCGATGGAGGGGGCTATTTCGAGGACTCCTTCGGTTTGTCCGCCGAAGTGAGTATGGGCCCGCAGGGGGCCGGCGATCTCGACGGTCTCGAAATAGGTTTGGGCTTCCGAGAGTTTGGCGATGAGAGTCTTTTCGTTGAAGTCGTAGGCGTGGGAGCCTGGATTTCGGATGATCATGACGGGAGCTCCGATCTGACTGAATATTCTCAGGTAGCGTTCGCCTTGACCTAAGCCAGTGCGTTTCCAGATCTCGGACGAGCTGAGCTTGGCGCTGTTTTTCACGACTTCCTGGTGGGCTTGCCTAGAGAAGAGGGGGTAGCCGGGCTCTTCGAGCGCGAAGGCTGAGAAGTCGTAGATGGAAGCTAGGCTGATGGATAGATTTGCGTACTCGCGGGTGGCGAAGAGGAAGAAATCGTTGGGGGCGGTCTTGGGATTGTTGCGCACTCGGTCTGCCAGGTTTATCCAGTCTTGCTTGCCGGCGGTGCGCATGCTGGCCAGATCGTCCGCGACTACGTAGGCTACGCCGAATCCGGCGCTGAGAAGGTGGGTGCCTAGAGGAGAGCTGTATAGATATGCAGCGTGTCGACGTTCCCGGTTTTCCCGGCTCTTGCGTCCTCCGGAGCTTTCCTCCACCAGAGCGGCGGCGGCGATGTCCATGACGAGGATGGTGGGGACCGACTTCGCCGTTTTGGGGTGGGCTTGCACGAGGCTGACCTTCTTGCCGGAGTTGAGGCGCACGGTGTTTGTCTTGACGGCGAGATCGGATCGGCGGAGCCCCCTGAGCAGGGAGAATTGCGATGCGGCCGCATCTGTTTTCGAAGTCGGCTCGTATTCTCCGGGAGCGGGAGTGGTATTGTTGGCTTTCGTTTGTCCTGAGACGAACTGCGGGTCGGCTAGAGCTAGGCACCACAGGCAGAGTATCGAAATCGGAGTTACGCTTTTTTTCATGATGAACGCTTTTGGATTTACGAGTGGTCCCGACTGGCGGCTGTCGAGCTTGGTGGCTTGTTCGGATTTGGAGGTTGCGTTGGGCAATCTGGTAGGAATTCTTGCGGAGTTTTACGATTTTCGTGTCATTTCAATTCCGGTCGCATGAGATTTTTCGTCGCCTTGCTTCTATTGTGTAACGTCTCCGCGGTCCGGGGGCTTGAATTTCCTGGGTGGCAGGGGCTTCGAGTGATCAAAGCTGAAAACGGGGCATACAAGATGCTCCCGATTCGCGAGGGCAGGGGAGATGCCCAGTCGCTGCTGGTCGTGCAGTCTCGCCAATCCCGCCTCGACTTGTACCGATACATCGGAAAGAGGGAAGCTGCAACCGTCTTTGCCAATCTGGACAATCCGAATTTCCTCCCCATGGCGGAGGATTTCGAGAAGACGGAAGTGCCGCTGACTCGCGTGCCTTTGCACGCGGCTGTGTTTGACGTCGAAGGAGATGGGGTCGACGAGATTTTCCTCGTGCAGGGAGACCCTCGCAAGCTACTGGTTCTGAAGAGGAACGAGGACAAGTGGGAGCCGATCAAGGAGTGGGAAATCGCGACCTCCGATCTTACGACCGGCAGTCCGGTGCTGGTGCGTCCGGTCAAGAACGGTCTGCAGGTGCTTGTTAGCTTCAGCGACGGAATCCAGGTGATCGACTACGATGTGGAGGGAGAAGTGGATTGGCTGCAGCCACGCGAGCGAGACATTGACCGCAACCGCTGGTGGCTGGTCGATTTCGACGAGGATGGGGAGCTGGACGTGCTGGAGGCTCGCAATCGAGTGAATCAGCCGGTCCGCTGGTACGAGTCGGAGGGCTCGCTTCTGCGGCCGGCGGTGAATGTTTCAGAGGAAATCACCAATACGAACGTAGCCCGACTGCTTCGCTCCGGCGATGGTCCGAAGGTTGCCTTTCTGGGGGCGAATCAAGCCAATACGATTAGCTTCTACGAGTTGGGCCTCGGCGAGGAGTCCGACTACGCGAAGCGGAACTTGCTCCCTCTGACGCAACCTGACGCCGGCGGCTGGGCATCGATCAAACTGCAGGGCAGCAAGGCGATCGTCGAGCTCGGCAGGAATAAGCCCTTGCTCAACGTATATAAATACAAGGACGGCTTTTGGAGCTTCTCGAATTCCTACCCGATCTTGCAGAATGTCAGAAGCATCGAGGCGGTGCGGGACAAGGCAAACACGCTGCTCTTCCGCGTCGAGGACGAGGGCCAGCTCTTCTGGAGTCGCTGGGAGGGAGATCGCTTTACCTTCCCCAAGCGTCTTGGCGAGGCTAGCCCAGACTCGGGCGACTGGAACCTCCTCGCCTTCGACCAGTTCGACAGCGACACTTGGTGGGTAACGCAGCGCGGCGATTCCCTGGTCCTCAACGTTTGGCCGGCAAACAAGAAGTCCCCTCGGGAAGTGGTCTTCCCCGGCTTGGAGGGCGACTATGAGAGCTGCGTATGGCTGGGTGGAGAGCGGTTGCTGGTGAAGAAGAAGTTCTCTAAGACCACTTCCTTCTGCACCTTGGTCGATGGGAAGGCTGAGCTTATGACTTCTCGCTTCAAAGGCTCGGACATCCGCCGCATCCGTCCGAGTAGTGGATCCATCTATCTCGCCGAAGGCGGAGTGGTGCAGAAACTCGACGACGATCTTGAAGTCCTAGACCAGATCATGCTGGAAGGAGATTACTCGATCAGCTCGTTTGCCCCGATTTCCGACAGAGTGGCCTACGCTCTCGAAAACGATGGCGAGCATATCCACCGTCTCAAGCGAGACAAGTCCGGCATTTTTCAGACGGAGCGTCGTAGCTCGATCCCTTATTCCTTGGGTATCAAGGCCGATCCTGTGCTGGGACTGACTCTGATCGGAAGCAATTCCATAAACGTGCCCAGTCCCGGAGCCTCCGAGCAGCTCGTTTTGTCCAGCGTAGTGGATCCAAACGAAAGTTCCTTCCGCGATTTCGAGAGGAAAACGCTTGGTACGCTTTTTACCGTCGATATCGATGGCGACGAGGTGGACGAACTCGCAACCGTCGACTACGGTCGGCGCGACATCATCGTCTATGGAGAGTCCGAAGAAGGCTACGAAGAGATCATATCCTGGAAGGTCTACGACGACGGCAAGTATCCCTACGGTCAGGAGGCGAACAATCGAAGCGCTGCGAATCCTTACCGCATGCTTTCCATGGATATCGACGGAGATAGTTTTCAGGACTTAGTCTTGGCGAGTCACGACCGTATACTAATCTACCTTTCAAAGGACGAAGAAGAATGATCAAGACGCTTACCGCCCTCCTTGCCCTTGCGACCGCTAGCCTCGGGGCAGTGGGATTCGACCGGCTTACCTTCCAGAACGGCACGGAAATCGTCGCTGAGATTCTCAAGCAGGACGACGAGTTCGTAGTGCTCGATCTCGGCTTTGACGTGATGAAGATCCCTGCCGATCAGGTCCTGACCATTGAAAAGATGGATCCAGAGCTCGAGTTGCCTACCGATGGAGGCAACGCTCTCTATACTACTGCTCGACTAAGCCCCGCCCCGGTGAACGAGCTCGTCAAGCGCTTCGGCGATTCCGTGGTTATGGTCAAGACGCCTAGTGGGCTTGGCAGCGGTTTCTTCATCAGCGAGAGCGGACATCTGATCACCAACTACCATGTGGTGGAGCGGGAGACCAGCATCACGGTCAGCATCTTCGACAAGTCCGGAGCCGGCTACGAGCGCAAGGAGCTCAAGAAGGTGAAGATTATTGCCCTGCACCCCGTGCGCGATCTGGCCTTGCTCCAGATTGACAGCGAAGAAGCCGAAGGCATCGAGATCAAACCCGTCGTCCTGGCCGAAGGCGATGGAGTCGATGTTGGTTCGTTGGTCTTCGCCATCGGCAACCCGCTCGGCCTCGAGCGCTCGGTCAGCCAGGGCATCGTTTCATCGCGCACTCGTTCGATCGGCTACCTCCGCTTTATCCAGACCGATGCCGCCATCAATCCAGGCAACAGCGGCGGACCGCTTTTCAATGCCCGTGGCGAAGTCATCGGAGTCGCCTGCGCCGGCCACGCGGCCTTTGCCGGTCTCGCGTTTGGAATTCCCGTTCAGGAGCTCATCAGCTTTCTGGATAACAAGGAAACCTACCTTTATGACTCGTCCTTTCCCCAGAATGGGGTCAGATACCTGGCCCCTCCTTTTCGTGAATCCGACCAAAGACAAAACGACCAACTGAACCCTGACTCTAGTGAAAATTAAAAACGCTATCGGCGCTTTCGCCTCCCTCGCCCTCGCCGCTTCCACCTTTGGAGCAGGCCTGCTAAGTCCATTCGAGTCGCTCCCCGAAGAGACGATCCTCGCAGTGCGCTTCGACAATTCGTCCGAGATGCTCGACCAGTACGTCGATTCCACCAAGATCGGAAAGCTGCTTCTCTCGGATGAAAAGATAGCCGACTACAAGGACTTCATCCAGAAGATGATCGACGCCTCCGACGAGAAGGGCAGCAACTTCATCCAAAAGCTCGGCGAAGTCGGCCTCGAGCTCGAAGACATCTACGCCATGCTCTCCAGCCACTTCGGAGTGGCTGTCGTGATGCAGAATGTCGAAGGCCGCAAGCCTATGCCCACCATCCTCGCTTGGGCCGAGATGGACGAAGGCCTCGCTGAAAGCGCCTTCACTGCAGTCCTCGAAGCCGCTGCCGAAAACGAAGACCTGGAGCGTATCGACGAGGAAATAGCCGGAGCCCAAGGCGCCCGCATCCGCACCAAGTCCACCGGCAGTTCCGCTCTCGTCGCCCGCTTGCAAGACAGGTTCTTCTACGCCATCGGCCAGGTTTCCGAACCGATCAGCACGATTGAAGAGGCCGCCGTCTACGAGGTTGCCGAACTCGATGCCCTAGGATCGTTCATTTCCTCCCAGCAAGGCGAAGGCGGTGGCTTCCTCTCCTCCTTTTACGGCGATCCCGGCGTCAGTTCCGTCCGTCCCGCTTACCCGTCCAGACTCGAGATGCTCGGCGACGTGAAGCAGGCTCTCTCCCTCTTTCCGATCAAGAACCGCCAGATGCTCGATGCCCTCGGGATAGACGAATTCACCAAGTTCGCTGCCTGGAGCGGTCTCGTCGACATGGAGGAACGTTCGACCCTCTTCATCGGAGCGCCCGCCCCGAGGGCCGGCATTGCCTCCTTGATTGATTTCGAGTCCTTCGACTTCGCTCCGCCAGCTTGGGTGCCCTCGTCCGTCAACAGCTATTCAGCATTCTCGTTCGACATGTCGAGCTTGTACGACGCGCTCGTGTCCATCGCCAAGAAGACTGCGCCTGCCGAGCAGGTCGATCAGCAGATCGAGGCGAGCAACCAGCAGCTGCAGATGATGCTTCAGACCGACATCCCCACTCTCATGTCCAGCTTCGGCAAGCGGATCCACGTCTTGGAATATCCGATCGAAATGACCAAGGTCAGCGATGCCGAAGACGCTGCTGAAATGCCGCGAGCTCCTCAGGCCGTCGTCATGGACTTCGCTCGCCCGGAAATCCTCCAGGCCGGTGTTTCCATGATCAGCTCGCTCGCTGGGCCATCGAACCCGAATATGCAGGTCATTGAAGAACAAGGCTTCAACGGAGTGCGGATCCTCAATCCCGCCATGGAAGTCACTGCTGCCCACGGGTTGGGCAAGTTGGTCCTCGCTGTCGGTTCCGATACCACCTCCACCCGCATCTTTTCCGCTCTGAGCAACCCGCCAGAAGGGCAGGCCGCCCTCGTAAACGACGAGAGCCTTCGCTCCTTTCTTTCCGAAGCCCAGCCGCAGCCGAGTATAGGCTTTAGCTATGCTAGAGGAGAAAAGATGCTCAAGAACCTGGTGCCCATTTTCGAATACGCCGCCCAGTCCGTGCGCCAGAGTGGAGACGAGAAAGCAGCCGAGCTCTTGAGCGAGGCCCTCAAACTGCTGCCAAGCGAGGAAGAGCTGGGAGATGTCATGGGCGCGGTGTTCACCAACTTCTACGCCACCGATGCCGGTCTCGTCTTCGAAGGCGTAAACCAGTACAAGTAGCCTCCAGCACCCCGTCGCGAGACATGCCGTCCGGCGACCTCGCGGCCGTCCCGCCCTGCGCAAACAAAACTTCAACGTTGAAGTTTTGTTTGCGCAGGGCGGGGATCAAAGGATCGCTTGGAAGCATTTGCTCTTCGCTTGCGAGGGGTCCGACTAGAGGGGCGCCCTTGTCCTGGAGTATGGCGGCCTCTTGGCAGGCCAGCCGTTTTTGCTTCGCATGTCAGCCATTCGCTGGAGACCGTTTTTGGCGAGGCTCCACGGAACCTAGGCATGCCAAACCCGCTCCCAATGCAGGCCAGCTCCGCTAGCGATCTCCTCTCATGACCTGCGCTCGTCCTGCACTCCTTTTTTTCCTGTCTCTGTTGCCCTTGGTCCTAGCCTTCGCGGAAGAGGCGGAGCCAGTGGAAGGCGCTCCCGTGCTTTTCGCCAAAGACCTGGTGCCGCTCGAGTTTTGCGAAAATCCGCTCTATGGCCTTTCCCCGATCGTCGAGGTGCGGGACTTCGGCTACGTCTTTCGTCTCGACAGCAAGTTCGGTCGCTTCAACGCCTACGGGTTGGAAGAGCTTCGCGAGCGTCTGAGAGAGATAGAAGCGCTTGCCCAGCTAGAGGACATCTCTCAGGCCCAGGCCTTTGCTGCGACCCTCTCGAAAAGCGCCACGGATCCCGTTTTCATGACCTTTGGCATCGCTCGCCGTCCTCTCTCGACGGTGGTCGGCCTGCCCAGCGGCATTTCCCGCTATTTTCAAGGCAAGCTTCACCAAGCCAGGCGCATCTCCAGCAAGACGCTTTCCAACTCCAAGAAACGGGACGAGGCGACGGGCGAATCCCCTGTGGAAGAAGAGAAGCTTGCCCAAGCCGACGAGGATGAAGGCAGCGTTGCCAGAACATCGCGTTCGGTTCGCAAGCTAGGTCGCCGTCATCTCGGCTACGAGTCCTCCAAGCGCAAATGGGCTCGGCGCTTCGGGGTGGATCCCTACTCGGAAAACATGCGGCTTCAAGAGGAGCTCGGCCGTATCGCCTGGGCTTCCTCCCTGGGCGGATTCACCGCTGATTTCGTGGTTCCCGGTTCGGAGGTCCTTTCCTATGCCGGTCGAGCCCAGGAGTTGGTCTGGGAACGCCCGCCGTACCAGTTGGAGCGGGATAACGAACGGGCGCTGCGCGAGATCGGACTCGAAAAGCCATTGAGGCGATCGTTGATCGAATCCGATCTGTACTCGCTGACCGAGAAGACCGCTTTCCGCATCGCTCTCGAAAGCCTGCGAGAGGCCGAAGGTCTCGAGACCTTGATAGCCTTTATTTTGGATATAGACAGCGATCTCGATGCCTCGATCGCCAAGCGAACCGTGGCCTTGCTTGAGCGATACAACCGGGAGATATCGACGCTGGACAGGATCGAACTGCGCCGAGGCATGATCGTCGCGTCCGCGCAAAACGGATACGACGTTCTCCCTGTCGCGGCTGACTACCTCCACTGGACGCCAGTGGTTGCCTCTGCATTGCTCGCTCCGGATTTCGAGGCCGAACTGAGGGAGGTCTGGATTTCCGGAGAGGTCTCCTCGATCGCTAAGCTGCGCCTCAAACGCCACGGTTGGGAAGTGTTCGACATGCGTTGCACGCCGGAGTGACAAGCGCCACCCCACGACTGGTCGCCAGTCCTTGCGCAAACAAAACTTCAACGTTGAAGTTTTAATTGCGCGCAAATTGGCGGCTCTTTTCTCCGCGGCAGTTTTGGGATTTTCAGATCCTAGTGTCGTGTCATGCGTGAAAGGTAGCGTGGAGCTTTAGTCCGCGTCGCGGTCGGAGACCTCCTCATCCCCCTCGTCATCTTTATCCTCATCTCATGATAAAGATGAGGATGAGGAAGATGATGAGGATAAGAAACACTGCGGACGCGGTCCCGCTCTGCGCAATGGCGTCAACTTAAGGTAAGAAGCATCATTAGGAGGGCAACGCTTCGTCGTTGCCGCACCGGTTATTCCTCCTGTAGGCTCCGCGGCAATGACGGAGCATTGCCCTCCAGCGCAACGCGCTTAGGCTTAAGTTGACGCCTATGCGCTCTGCGGGATCCGCGCTACTCTTTGCGACATTGCATCAATGACACGACACTAGGGAACTCGCGGTTGCTTTACCGCAAGTCCAGTAGCGAGCGGGCGGCTAGGAGATAGCCTTCGGTGCCTAGACCGGCGATCACGCCTTTGGAGACCGATCCAGTGTGAGAATGGTGACGAAAGCGTTCACGGGCGTGGATATTGCTGATATGCACTTCGATCACCGGCAGCCCGCAGCTGCTGATTGCGTCTCGCAGGGCGATGCTGGTGTGGGAGTAGGCTGCGGGGTTGAAGATCACGCCGTCGCAGTCGGCCTCGGCTAGCTCGGAGAGCTTGTCGACCAGCATTCCTTCGTGGTTGGACTGAAAGAAGGTGAAACTCGCCTTGGGGAAGTTCGCTCGGAGTTCGCTCGCTATATCGTCCAGCGTTTTCGAACCGTAGATTTCAGGCTCGCGTTTGCCGAGGCGATCCAGATTCGGTCCATTTAGTACGGCGATCGTCTTCATGGAAGAACTGTTTGGTCGAGACAGGCCCGATTGTACACGCCGAAATGGGCTCGACTAGAACGGGCCCGCCAGGTCGAGGTCGAAGATATGTGTGGCTGGCCTGCCTGTGCAGTAACTCATTCGTTTCGTTCGTGGGGCGTCCGCCAAGGCCAGCGGTAGATCTTGCTAGCCGTTTTGCTCAAAGGGGGCAGTCGGTCTTTATGAATTCCCATTTCAAGCCGAAGGTTTTGGCTGCTTCTGCGGCGAGGGCGCAGACGCCGAACGTTTCGCTGGCGTAGTGGCCGCAGGCATACACGTTGAGGCCGAGTTCCTGAGCTTGGTTGTAGTGGTGTTGGCGGAGTTCGCCGGTGATGAAGGTGTCCGCTCCGGTTTCCTTGACATGCTCGATCGCGCTGGCTCCGCTGCCGGTCAGCAGGCAGACGCGTCGCGGGGCGCTGGAGCCGAACTCCATGGCGGAAAACCTTTGACCGAAGACGCTCTTGAGGGCGGCTCTCAAGTCTGCCCGGGTGCTTTGCCAGCTTCCGACGAAACCGATATCGGTGCCTTGGTAGGGGAGAAAGGAGCCTTCATGGACGATGCCGAGTTTCTTGGCGAGCAGGGCGTTGTTGCCGATCTCGGGGTGGGCGTCGAGGGGCAGATGACAGGAGTAGACGGCGAGATTTCCCTCGACCAGAGCCTTTACTTTGGCGTGTTCGGAGCCCACGACCGGCCGGGCTCCTTGCCAGAACATGCCGTGGTGCACGATGAGGAAGTCTATCTTGGCCTCGATAGCTTTTTGAAAGGGAACGAGCCCCGCATCTACGGCAGCTCCGATTTTGGTGACGACGCCGTCGTTGGCGAACTGCAGGCCGTTTAGGGCGCCGTCAAAGTCCTTCACTTCCTGGACATTGGCGCGTTGGTCGCAGAATTGCGCGATTTGGCTGAGATCGGTCATGGTATGAGAGAGAGGGAGATTGGTTGTTTTCGAGACGAGGAAGCGGCGCGTCGCGGGTGAGGGCAAGATTCGCTGCGTCTGGAGGGGTGTTTTTTGTGGCCATGGAATTCGCTCTGGGCAGACTGTCGGCGATCTTCCGAAACGAGATTCAATGTACGACGAGACGCATCAAGATACCGTTCAACTTGCTGGCTCCTTGCTGCTTGCCCATCCGCATCTGAAGGATCCGAACTTCGCTTGTTCCGTGGTGCTGCTCACGACGCACGAGGACGGCGGGTCAGTCGGAGTCGTGCTCAACCAGAACACTGGGAAACGTCTGCGGGACTACAGTCCGGATTTCGTCGATCTCGATTTGGGTGACTTGCCTGTCTACATTGGCGGGCCCGTCAGTCCCGACCAAATCACTTTGGCCGCCTGGAAGGCGATGCCGGAGGAAGGCCAGTTTCAGCTCTACTTCGGCATGGAACCGACGATCGCCCAATCCAAGCTCCAGACTGACCCCGATCTGGAATTCAGGGCATTTAAAGGCTACTCCGGCTGGTCCGAAGGTCAGTTGCTCGGGGAGTTGGAAGACAATGCCTGGGTCGTTACGGAGATCGATTCCCAGAGTATTAGCGAGTTCGATGGGGCGGAGCTGTGGCGGCGACTCATCATCGAGGTCAATCCCGAGCTGGGCTTGATCGCCTTGGAACCGGAAGAGCCGGATAGTAATTAGGCCGCGTGGCCTAGGCTGGCTTCCAATCTTTTCCAATCCGCTATTGACAGGGGACTGGCGACCGGTTGTCTTCTCGCCTCTTATGAAAGTAGTCTCTTCGCTGAAGTCCGCCAAGACCCGTCATCCCGACTGCCAAGTCGTGCGTCGCAAGGGCAGACTGTACGTCATTTGCAAGACCAACCCGCGCTTCAAGGCTCGTCAGGGCTAAGCTGCTTCAAAACAACGACTTTCGCCGTGAAACAAGGTATTCATCCCGACTATCATCCAGCTGTCTTCGTCGACGTGTCGACGGGCAGAAAGTTCCTCACCAACTCCACGATCAAGACCGGCCAGACCGAGACGATCGATGGCGTGGAATACGTGAAGGTCGTTCGCGACATCACCATGGACTCCCACCCGGTCTACACGGGTGAGAAGCGTTTCGTCGACACGGCTGGCCGCGTCGAGAAGTTTCAGAACAAGTTTCGTCGCCGCCGCTAGGACTTGCCGGGTCGGCCGCATCGGTTTTCAGCCCTCGAGTTTTTCTCGGGGGCTTTTTTGTTGAAGAGCCGAGTCGGATCCGTCGCTGTTCCGCTTTGGATAGAATCCTATGACCAAGAATCTGATTTTCATAGACTGCGATAGCACGCTCAGCTCGATCGAAGGCATAGATGAACTTGCTCGCTTGCGTGGAGAGGAGGCCTTCCGCGCTTGTCAGGACATGACTAACCGGGCGATGGACGGCGAAATTGCGATCGAGGATGTCTACGGCGCTCGCCTTGACCTTATAAGGCCGACCTTGGCCGAATGCCGCGAGATCGGCCAACTGTACATCGAGACCATCGAGCCGAGCGCCTTGGAGTTCGTGCAACGGCTTTCGGAACTCGATTGGGAGCCGGTGATCGTGAGTGGCGGACTGACCCAGGCTATCGAGCCTCTCGCTCGGCATTTGGGCATCGAAAAGCTTCGAGCGGTCGATCTGCTTTTCGACGAGACGGAATGCTACCGGGGCTTCGACAAACGGTGCCCGACCTCTCGCATGGGGGGCAAAATGGAGGTTATCGAAGCGGATAGGGAGCAAAGTGGAGCCGCGCGTACCGCGATGATTGGAGATGGCTCGAGCGATCTCGAAACGCAGCCCTTCGTCGACCTGTTCTTCGGCTATGGAGGTTTCGTCGAGCGAAGCAAGGTAAAGGCGGAGGCGAAGCATTTCGTCTACAAGCTCATCGATGTACTGCCATTGTTGGGTCGCTCGTGAGCAAAGCCTGAAATCCGCAATCGCGTTGCGCGCTCTATTGTGTGGACGGGAGCTGAAGCTCCGCGCTACGTTCGAACTATATTGTCCCAGGCATGAAGATAGACGATAGCTTTTTGAAGAAGGAGGCGGCCAAGCGCCGTTTCTATTTCATTCTTATCGCGCTGGGGTTCTTGAGCTTCGGCTCTCTGAGCGTCTTGATATTCAATGGGTATTTCGAAAGCCATCCGAAGGCTTCGCGCCTAGTTCTCTATTCCCAGGTAGTCGGTTTTGCGATTTTGTATTTCTGGTTGAAACGACGGTTTTCCAAGGAAATCTCCGATTGAAGCTCTCGGTGAAGAGGCCGCAAGTATGTTGAAGGACTGGTTAGCCGCAGCGCGTCCTAAAACGCTTCCCGCAGCAGTCGTACCAGTGATGGTCGGCTCTGCCGAAGCGTTCCGTCTAGGCTTCTTCTCGTGGTATCCGGTCGCGATATGCCTGACGTTTTCCCTGCTTGTGCAGATCGCCACCAACATGGCAAACGACTACTACGACTACGTTCGCGGCGCCGACACGGAAGAAAGGGTAGGTCCCGAGCGCCTGGTCGCCAGCGGGCGAATCGAGCCGAAATGGATGCTCTACGCTTCCTTGATCGTGTTTGGCCTGGCTTTCGCTATTGGACTGCTGCTGGTATCCTATCGCGGGTGGGAGTTGTTGCCAGTCGGCGTTTTGTCTATAGTTTTTGGATACGGATACACGGGAGGTCCTTATCCGCTCGCGTATCGAGGTCTTGGAGACGTTTTTGTGGTTTTCTTTTTTGGGCTAGTAGCGACTGGAGGCACTATATACGTCTTGATCGGAACCCTTCCGCCAATCTCTCTTCTGCTCGGACTCTCCCTTGGTTTGTTGGCCAATAACATACTGGTCGTTAACAACTACCGGGATCTGGAGACGGATATGAAAGCGGATAAGCGCACTCTAGTAGTTCGCTTTGGGAGAACGTTTGGGCGCTGCCAATATGCAGCTCAGTTTCTCGTGGCAATGATATGCATAGTCGTCTACTCGACGATTGTCGGAACCTCCTGGACGCTTCTTCCGCTTCTCTGCGTTCCCCTCGGAGTTGGACTCTCGCGAAGTTTAGCGGAGGCTCAAGGGCGTTCCCTGAACTCGATTCTAGCCCGCTCAGCGGCTTTGGTTCTAATCTTTGGAGTTTTTCTTGCTTTGGGATTGGGGATCGAAGGGTAGTTGCCAGCTTCGGTAGAGTCCTGCCTTCCTGCTCTTTACGCT
This sequence comes from Pelagicoccus sp., assembly GCA_028284635.1. Classification (GTDB taxonomy): domain Bacteria; phylum Verrucomicrobiota; class Verrucomicrobiia; order Opitutales; family Opitutaceae; genus Pelagicoccus. Next base: position 7,625 of record JANQRJ010000086.1, on the reverse strand, counting down.
TCGGCCATCTGGTGGAGGCGGACGTGGAGGAAGAGCTGATGGGCGAGACGCTCGATGGATTCGCCGGACGCGGGCAGGGCTCTCAGGATGCGGGCTCGGTTGGTGGCGATCCAGGGGTCGGCCATCTCGCTGGGGATGGAGAGGCGCTCGAGATCGACGAGGGCGCGCCATTGGCTGATCATGTCTTGTTCGAGTCGAGCTAGGGGAGCGAGGGTGTGGTGTTCGCGGCTGTCCTTGTAGGCAGTGACGAAGCGTTCGGCTTCCTGCAAGCCCAGGTTCATGCTGGTGGCTGAGAGGGGGCCGAAGCTGCGGGCGGCGTCGCCGAGGAAGAAGACGCGGTCGACGTTGGGGGTCTTGAGGTAGGTCTTTTCGAAGGGGACGATGGCTCGGTAGGTGATGCGGTTGACGGCGCCGGAAATCCAGGGCACGCGCTGGGCGACGAGTTGGCTGAGGTGGCTGTCTTCGAGCAGTTCGTTGGGGGACGACTGGGTGTGTATGGGTTCGCGGTCCTTGTTGCGGTTTTCCGCAGGGAGGTCGAGGCCTTCGTATTGGAAGGATAGGCGGGCGAGGCCTCCTCTCATGGGATGCAGGGCGGTGGCGAGCTTGTCGTTTATGCTGAGCCGCATGGCGTGCTGGGGATCCATGTCGGTCTCGAAATCGAAGAAGATGAAGTATTGGGCTGGACCGAGGGTGGTTGGTTGCACGCGGGAGAAGCGGCGGAGGAGAGAGTTGTAGCCGTCAGCTGCGACCAATAGCTTGCAATGGAAGTGCAGGGTCTTGTCGACCATGCGCTCGGTATGGGAAATGGCGTAGCCGGTGCCGCGCTCGCTGGAACGGTCGACGTCGGCTTTCAATGCGTGGTCGAGGTGCTCGAGTTGCGTGAGGCGGTGGTTCCACAGGATGCGGATGCCCGAGTGGGCGAGTTCTTCCTCGAGTATGCTTTCAAGAGCGCTTTGGGGTAGAGAGATGGCATAGGGGAAGGCGAGCGGGAGTTCGTTGAACTGTATGGTCTCGCGGAGCTGGGTGGCGTCGTAGACGAGGGCCTTGTCGATGCGATAGCCAGCGTCGATGATGCGTTCGGCAAAGCCGAGCTGGTCGAAGAGCTTGAGGGTCTGCGGGTGGAGGACGATGGCGTTGCTGCGGGCGCAGATGCTCTCGGCGGCGTCCACTATTGCGGTTTCTATCCCGGCTCGGGCCAGGATGAGAGCGGTCATCATGCCGGTCGGGCCGGCTCCTACTACGAGTGTTTCGACGGATTTCTTTCCAAACATGGCGGTCCCCTTTCTGAGTTGTTTCGTGTGAGCGTACGGTTGCCTAGTCGGGGCAGTCGCGGGCGGGTCGACGACGCTCTCCAGGGGAGCTGACGTGGGTAGAGAGACTATCGAATTCGCGGAGCTTCGCTGGGGTTTGCGGCTTCGATCCTCTCGTGGCTGTCTCGTAGAGAAAACTGTACTCGTTTTTTGCTGGAGAGCAAGATCTGGATGCTATCCTAGAGGTGTCATAAGCAATCGTTGTGGAGGAGTGAAGAGTGAAGAGCGAAAAGTTAAGAGTTAAGAGCGGAGCAGGGCTCTTCCGCTCTTCACTTTTAACTTAGCTCTTCGCTGTCCAAATGCGCAGGGCGCGGAGGAGGTAGGATTCGAGGACGGTTTCCATCTTCATATTGAGGCGTAGAAGCTGGTCGGTCTTTTCGAGGGCTTCGACGGTTTGAGTGAGCTTGGCGGGGACGGCGCTGTCGTCGAAGAGCTTTTGGCGAGCGAGGGTTTCGGTCGCGGTTTCCATGGCTGCGAGGAATTCCTGGCGTATGGAAATGCGGATACGGGACTCGAGGGCGATTCGTTCGTCGTCGGTCATGTCCTCGGGCAGGTTTTGGGACTGGTCCTTCCAGACTTCCTTGCCGAGGTCGCCGACGATGTGACTGAAGCGTTCTACGAGGCCGTAGGCGCCGATGATGAAGTGGGGGATCTTGCTCTTGCCGGGCGGACCGCCGGAGAGGAGGTCGGAGAGCCACTGCTGGTAGCTCTCGAGCCAGGCCTGGGCGCGTGGGTCGTCGAAGTGGTTGAGAGCGGTGGGGAGACGGAATAGCTGACAACGGCTGCGGATGGTAGGGAGCAGCGAATGGGGCCGCGTGGTGAGGAGGAGAATGGTGGTGTTGAGGGGGGGCTCTTCGAGGGTCTTGAGGAAGGCGTTGGCGGCGCTGGTGTTGAAGCGGTCGACCTCGAAGACGATGGCTACCTTGCGCTCTCCGGCCTGGGGCGAATGCTGGATGGCTCGGATGGTTTCGCGAGTATCGTCGACGGATATGATGCGGGACTTCTTCGAAGGGCGGAGCGTGAAGAGGTCTGGGTGTTGGAGGAGCTTTTCCTCGAGCTGGTCGGGGGCGGTCTGGATGTCGAGGAGGCGGGCGGCCAGGCTAGTGGCGAAGGCTTCGACTTGGCCGAAGTTCTGCCCGTAGACGAGCAGAGCGTGAGCGAGTCGGTTGTCGGCGAGGGCTCGTTCGACAAGCGCCTGGGGATCGCTGGGGGCTTGGGTCTGGGTCACGGGCGGTGGTGGATCTGCGGGTGTTGTCGATCGTCGCCGTAGCCGAAGTCGACAGACTTTGGTCGCGTCGGCTTTTTCCAAACTCTTGCGAGTTCGGCTACGGAGGCTTGGCGAAAGGGAGTTCGGCTGAGGCCCGCTACAGGTTTTCCAGGGCGATGGTGAGGATCTCCTCTTGGTTGGCCTTGAGGTTGCGGGTACCGTCGACAACGTGGAAGCGTTCGGGGAGCGACTTGGCGAGAAGGACGTAGCCCTCGCGGACCTTGTGGTAGAAGTCGATGTTCTCCTGCTCCATGCGGTCGGGCAGCCCCGTGACGCGACGTTTGACGCGGCGGATGGATTCCTCGACGGGAACGTCCAGAATGAAGGTGAGGTCGGGGGTAACGGGGCCTACGGCAAACTGGTTTATGAAGGCGACAGGGTCGCTGGAAATGCTGCGGGCGGCGCCTTGGTAGACGGTAGTAGAGTCGAGAAAGCGGTCGCAGAGCACGATGCTGCCTTTCTTGAGCTCGGGCAGGATGAGCTCGCGCACGAGCTGGGCGCGGGCGGCGGCGAAGAGAAGCAGTTCGGTCTCGGGACTCATGTTCTCTCCGGTCGAGCTGTGGATGATGAGGTGGCGTATCTCCTCGCCGATCTTAGTGCCTCCGGGCTCGCGAGTGACCACGACTTCGTGGCCCATGCCGGTGAGTTCCTCGGAAAGGAGTTCGATCTGGGTCGATTTGCCGCTGCCTTCGGAGCCTTCGAAGGTGAAAAGCTTGCCGCTGTAGTTGTCCGCTTGGGTCATGTGGGGGTGGATTACCAGTTGCGTAGGAAGCTGTCGATATCGTTCAGGCTGGGGCTTTTGGCGGTGCGGACGTAGAAGCCCGAGAAGCAGCAGCCGACGGTGAGGCAGGCTTCGGGCTCGAGCCCGAGCTGCTGGGCGCTCATGAAGCCAGCGTTGAAGTGGTCGCCGGCTCCGGTGGTGATCTTCGGATTTTCGACGTAGGGACCCTCGACGCACCAGTCGCCTTGCTTGGTGGCGCAGGCGGCCCGTTCCTTGGGGTGTATGACGACGGTGCCGATATCGAGCTCTCGGCGGATCTTGACGGCCATGGCCTTGAGGGAGTCGGGGGTTTCGCCGCTCTCGTCGATGCCGAAGGCGCGGCTGACTTGCTGGCCTTCGGCGAGGTTGAGGCCGAGGATGACATTGCCGTGGCTTTCGAATCGGGCGATGACGCGGAGGGCGGCTACGAGATCGCTTTCGGAGCGCTTCTCGGGGTCGGCGAGGTCGAAAAAGAAGGAACGCCCGCCGTCGAGGGGCGGAAGGCTGGGCAGCGCCCGGTCAAGCAATGCCTGGAAGATGGCGGTCATGTTCGGGATCATGGTCCAGTTGACCAGGGCGACGAGTGAACTGCGGGAGAGTTCGTCGAGAAACTTGCCTTCTCCCATGGCCGCGATGATTGCGTCGTAGGTGATGTCTTCGAGGTATTTGGTGATGCCCATCATGATCTTGCCGTCGTTGAATTCGATGGCGTTGGTCAAGCCGGGCTCGGCGATGGATATGGCGTCGGTCTTGGCCGCGAAGTCCTGGAAGACGGGAAAGATGTTGGGCTTGCCGAGCGAGCCGATGTAGCGGAGCGGAAAGCCGGCGGCGAGCAGGGCGTTGGCCATGATGGGACCATTGCCGCCGAGCTTCTCCATTGTTGGATACATCTCGATATTGGCGCTCTTGCCGGCGGCGGCGGAAACGCGGCTGCCGAATTCCGAAATGGTCTCGAGGCGGTCGAAGCTCTCGCCTGGTCCGGAGCGCTTGTCGACAAGGTGGAGGATGGTGTCCACGAAGCCATCGAGGCCGACAAGGGCGCGTTTTCCAGCCTGTTGGCTGCGATGATCGGAGAGTTCTTTGAGAGCGCGTTGGCGATAGTCCATATGGGGAGGAACGATTTGCGGTGTCATACTCATTTGGCGAGTCGCAGCGCAAACAGAATTCTTTGGGTCGGGAGAAAGGCTGAAGGAGTTTAGACTGAAGGCTGAAGGTGGATTCAGTGGCCTTTGGCCTCTATTTGGCTTTGCCAGCCGAGGAATTGGTGGGGCTTGGAGCTGGGCTGGAATTTGCCAGAAGTTCGGCGATCCAGCGGCGGTGAGGGCCGGAGAAGGGGAGGGTTTCGAGTTTGGCGGGACTTGCCCAGAGGTGGTGGGCTGGGAGTTTGGAGGGGAGCTGGCTTGGCTTGAACTGGTGGATGCGTTCGGTGATGCGGTAGCGGGTAATGCCGCGCTTGCGGGCGGCGATCTGCGTTCCGTGAGCGGCGTCGAGCTTGAGTGCTTCGAGGGTGGGGAGCTCGTGCAGGCCTTTCATGCGGGCGGCGTCTGCAGGGATCTGGTGCAGGAGGATGCCTTTGGGACCCTCGATCCAGGCCCGATCTATTTCCTGGGTCTCGAATTTGATTTTGGCGAGCTTGGGAAGGGTTTCGGCGATGCCTTGGCGCTGGCCGGCGCAGAAGGCGCGCGCTGGGCAGAGAAGACATTGAGGGGACTGTTTGGAGCAGAGCGTGGCGCCGAGCTCCATCATGGCTTGGTTGTGGTCGCCGGGCCGTTTGGGATTAAGGAGTTCCGCGGTGAGTGGGCGATAGGCTTTGGCCGCTTCGGTACTGTTCTTATAGGGTGTCTGGTCGGCGGTGAGTCTCGAGAGGATGCGCACGACGTTTCCGTCGACCACAGCGCTGGGATCGTCGAAGGAGATGCTGCAAATGGCGGCTGCGGCGTAGGGGCCGACTCCGGGGAATTTCAGCCAGCTTCGAGCGTCGGTGGGGATTTGGGCGGGAGCGAGAGGTGCGATCTGCTGGGCGAGTTTGTGAAGGTTGCGAGCTCTTGAATAGTACCCGAGGCCTTCCCAGCTTTTGAGAACCTGTTCTTCGCTGGCCGCGGCGAGGGCGTCGAAATTGGGATAGTTTTGCAGCCAGGCGGCGAAGTAGGGCAGGACTGTCTTCACCTGCGTCTGCTGCAGCATGAACTCGGAGACGACGGTCTTGTAGAGGCTTGGCTGGCGTCGCCAAGGCAGGTCGCGGGCGTGGGCGTCGTACCAGGATATGAGGGCTTGGCGGAATTTCTCGCGACTCTGGATGAGTTTTTCGGCGGGCATGGGGGGCGGCTACTTTTTCGTTTCCAAACGCTTGTGGCTCTGCCTTGGTTTGGGGCGAGCATATTATAGATGGCCAGAGGCAGAAAGACTCCCCAGCTCGACCCTGACGAGCCGAAGAAAAAGACGATGTACACCCACAAGCTCTCGCAGGAGCAGTTGGACAAGCTTCAACACGCTCTCGAGATGCGGCAGTGGGAGACTTACGATGTCGACTATGCCCAGTTTGCCTTTCGCGGCCCGGGCAAGGTGAATGTGGTCGGCTACCGCAGCGGCAAGCTAGTGGTACAGGGCAAGGACACGGAGGACTTCGTCATCAATACGCTCGAGCCGGAGATCCTCGGCGAAGCCCGCTTCGGCTACGACGAGGTGCATCATCCGGAGTGGTTCGAGTCGCACGCCGGTATGGACGAAAGCGGCAAGGGCGACCTGTTCGGCCCTGTGGTGACGGCTTGCGTGGTCGCCGACAAGCCGCACATCGACGCCTGGATCAAGGCAGGTATCCGAGATTCCAAGACGATTACCGACAGTCGTATCCTAAAACTGGATAAACTGATTCGCGATACCAAGGGCATTTCGGTGGAAACCTGTTTTTGCGGCATGCGCAAGTACAACGAGCTGATGGGCAAGCCGCGGGCGAATCTGAATCTTCTGCTCGCCTGGCAGCATGCCAAGTCGCTTGCCGCAGCCTTGAAGAAGAAGCGCGTCCCGTGGGGCATGCTCGACCAGTTCAGCAAGCAGAACCTGGTGGGCCGCTACTTCAAGGACGAGCGTTTCGACCTGCGCATGCAGACGAAGGCGGAAGAGGATCCCGTGGTGGCGGCGGCGTCCGTGGTCGCTCGGGCGGAGTACGTTCGTATCATGGCGGACCTGTCCAAGAAATTTGGAGACAAGCTGCTCAAGGGCGCCAGTGCCAAGGCTAAGGAACAAGCTGCCCAGATCCTAGCGAAGTTCGGTCCGGAACGCCTTGGCGACTTCGCGAAACTCCATTTCAAGACGTCCTACGAAGTGGTGAAGGCAGCAGGTCTTCTGGACAAGCTGCCGCTCAAGGAGCCGAAGGTCTACAGCCCCTATCGCAAGAAGTGAAGTCCCGTCGACTGCGAGCCTTCGATCGAAAGCGTCTCAATGGCTGCGTCGGCTTGATCGGGATCGACGAGGCGGGCCGCGGGGCTTTGGCGGGTCCGGTGGTGGCCGCTGCGGTGGCAGTCCGAGCGGGTTTCTACGATACGAGCTGGTGTCGTCGCAACGCCTCTCGCGTGAACGATTCGAAGCTGCTGAGCCCGGACGAGCGCGAGGAGCTATACGCGAAGCTGCGTTGGCTGGAACGGGAGGGGCGGCTTTTTATCGGCGTCGGCAGCGGTTCCGTAGAAGAGATCGACGAATTGAACATCCTGGGCGCGACTCAGTTGGCGATGAGGAGGGCTCTGGAAGGAGCGGTCGAAGCGGCGGGCGTTCTGCCTCGGGAGCCGGATCCGCTGTTCTCGACGCGAGACTTTGCGGAGAGGGATGATCGGCCGGAAACGCTGGCCGAATGGAAAGTGCTGGTGGATGGCAAGCCGATGAAGTCGCTTGGCTACCCGCATGACGCGGTGGTGAAAGGGGATTCCAAGGCCTTGTGCATCGCAATGGCGTCGGTTGTGGCCAAGGTTACGCGCGATCGTGGGATGCTGTCATTGGATTGCGAATACCCGCACTACGACTTGGCTTCGTCCAAGGGCTATGCGACTTCGCTGCATCGGGAGGCGATTCTGGATCGAGGCCCGACGCCGATTCACCGTCCGCTCTTCCTGCGAAAGCTGCTTGAAGAGCGAGTTGAAGAAGGGCAAGAGGAGTTCGGTTTCTGACTGGAGTGGACTCGTAGCGCGGATCCCGCAGAGCGCATTAGCGTCAACTTAAGCCAAAAGGCGGTGGGCTGGAGGGCAATGCTCCGTCATTGCCGCAGAGCCTACAGGGGGAACAACCGGTGCGGCAACGA
>JANQRJ010000083.1 GCA_028284635.1 Pelagicoccus sp. | reverse complement strand
ACAGAGGGAACAACCGGTGCGGCAACGACGGAGCGTTGCCCTCCAAAGGATGCTTCTTACGTTAAGTTGACGCTTATGCGCAGAGCGGGACCGCGTCCGTAACAATTCCTCATCGTTTTCCTAATCCTCATCTTTATCATGAGATGAGGATGAAGATGACGAGGGGGATGAGGAGGGATCCGAGCTACGTTTCACGCATGACAAGATGCTAGTCTCGCTGCGACATCTTCATAGCTTGGCATCGAAACGGCCGCCCCAGCCTTTTCTACCGACAGGCCTGCCACCACCGTAGCGAAACGAGCCGCCCTATCCAGATCCATAGCGAAGAGGGAAAGCCCTGCCGCCAAGCCCCCGTTGAAAGCATCTCCAGCTCCCGTGGTGTCGACTGGCGAAACCGAGAGCGAAGCATAGCGACGATAGCTGTCCCCACCAATCGAATACGGACGATCCGAAAAAGCAGGATTGAGGGATATAAAGGAGCCTGCCGAACCAAGCGTCACTACGACCACCGGCACGCCCAACCGGCAGCAAAGCGCATGCAGTTGCTCATCGCTCCCCTCTAGGAAGCTCGGCGGCAAAGGTTCGCCCAGCAGCTTCTCGAAGACAAAGGCGAACTCCGTCTCGTTGGGAGTCAGAATGTCGGCCAGTCGTATGAGCTCGAAAGTCGCCTCCTGATTGATTGGAGCCACATTCAGAATCGAAGCGGTCCCTTCCTCGCGAGCGATTTCGAGAAGACGCCGCGTCGCCCCGAGCGATACCTCCAACTGGCAAAGAGCGATATCGGCTTGGGCGATTTCCGCCCGGACGCCCTCTACCGAATTGGGCGAAAGAGCTTCGTTTGCTCCCAAGGCCACCACGATCTGGTTTTCGCCAGACGCGTCGACCAAGATCGAAGCCGCTCCTGTCGCACTGTCTTCGCAGACCTGGAACCGAGTCTTCAGTCCTATCTCGGCAGCAAAGGAGCGAGCGTTTTCCGCAAAGACATCTCGCCCTACCGCTCCAACGAGAAACGTATCGGAATTTTGGCGACAGCACGCCACAGCCTGATTGAAGCCCTTCCCTCCTAGGCTCGGGCCAAACGTCCCAATCCGCGTCTCTCCAGGATTGGGAAAGGTCTCGGTACGAAAGACGAGATCCTGTACAAAGCTTCCGACAACAACGACTCCAGGCATAGCAAAGACGGAACCGGGCAATTCGAGTCGAAGCAAAATCCAGCTTTCCTATGGAAGCAAGCGATATAGAAAACCTAAAGCGCGACACAAAAAAGACCGGGCGGTCCCACAACCGCCCGGCCAAGCAACGACTCAGTTTCGGAACTAAAACCTAACTCGCAATTCTCAGTTGAAAGAAGGCGCGGCTCGCGCCGCTAGCACCTCGCTCGTCTTACCGAGCGTGCCGAAAGATTAGCAGAATACGGCAAAACCCGCAATCCGTGACGCATACCGAATCGTTCGCGGATTTCCGCAAATTCACTGAGCTGGTCCCGCAAACCGACCGAAAACGGCCCCAAACCCTCTCCAATTCGGCTACTTCGTCCAACCAACTGGTTCGTAGCCGAACTGGAGAGAGTTTGGACAAAAGGTGTGGACAGCCGCCAACTTCCGGCTAACTAAGGCAGGCAACATGTCCAAAGTACTGAAAGTAACTCCGAAAACCATCGTCTTCGACATCGTTCTAGTCGGCATCGTCTGGGCGCTCTTCACGCTCTGGTTCACCGATCACGTCCCCAGTGATGACGCGACAACCATTTTCCTCGTAGCGGGGTTCACCGCTCTGCCTGCCGCAGGCACCTTCTACCTCTGCCTGCAGATGTTCAAAGTGACCCTCGCCCACCAGCGCCAGCTCAAGGCCGCAAAAAAGTAGCTCGCAAGCGAACCATCATTTCCCAAGACCGGTTTTCCACAGGAAGCCGGTCTTTTTCGTATTCAGTCGGCCCGTAACGCGGATCCCGCAGGGCGCGATTCGCCTCTCGTCATCCCTCTCCTCATCTTCATCCTCATCCCAGGATAAAGATGAGGATGAGGAAGATGATGAGGATGAGAAACATCGCTGACGCGGTCCCGCTCTGCGCATAGGCGTCAACTTAACGTAAGAAGCATCATTTGGAGGGCAACGCTCCGTCGTTGCCGCACCGGTTGTTCCCCCTGTAGGCTCTGCGGCAATGAC
>JANQRJ010000079.1 GCA_028284635.1 Pelagicoccus sp. | reverse complement strand
GCCGCATCTCCTGCGACTGCGTCTTGGATATGGCGGAGAGAGAGGGATTCGAACCCCCGGAACCTTTCGGCTCAATGGTTTTCAAGACCACCGCATTCGACCACTCTGCCATCTCTCCGTTGGTCGGAGCTGCAACGGATAGGGCAGGTCATTGAACAGTCAACCATCGACTTGGAAAAGAGTGGTCCAATCCTCGCATGTCGCTTCGCAAGCTAGAGTTAGCTCAACTTGTTCCGGGATTGTCCTAGGAGCCATCGTCGCTGCGTTTCGGAACGATGTCGCTGTAGTTGCCCGATGCGGTCTCCTCTCTCAGACGGCTGGAGTCCCAGCCTGCATCCGCGTCGGCGAAACGGTTGCTGTCGGAGGAAAACTGGCTCTCCAATTCGGCCATTCGCTCGCGGATATGCTTTAGGTAGGCCTCTTCCCCGGTTCGACGTCCTGCGATCTCGCGAGCCGAGTCTTCGTCGAACTTTCGGAATCTTCGAGCGATCCGCGCGGCTTGGTGCCCTCTGTAGCCAAGATGGCGCAGGGCGCGTTCGCCAAGTTGGATGGCGCTGCCCGCATGTTGGTGTGTGACCTCCGAGACGCCTGCTTCAATCATCTGGTAAAGATGCTGGCGCGAAAGCGCTCTGACCATGACTTCGAGTTTTGGAAAGTGTTTGCGTACCGTTTCGAGCAGTTCGTCGATCTGCTCTTCCTGGTCTATCGCGATGATCAGCAGTCTCGCTTTGCTGGCCCCGGCTGCTTCCAGCAGATCGTGACGGGCGACGTCTCCGTAGAAGGTTCGGATCCCGGCGCGCCGCAGAAATTCTACATGGTCCGGATCGGAGTCGATCACGGTTACGGGTATCTTCTGGGCCACCAGCATGCGTGCGATGTAGTTCCCGAAACGACCGACCCCAGCGAGAATGACGGGAGCCGTTTCCTCCATGGCATCCGCTTCTTTGCTCGCGGCTTGTTTGGTTCCGAGTCTTTGGCGCAGGACCTTTTCCTCGAAGACCATCACCAGCGGGGTCAAAGCCATAGTCAGGGCAACGCTGGCGATGAGGATCTGCGCGAGCTCCTGTTCGAGCGCTCCCACTCCGAGCGCGAAGCCGAGCAGGACGAAGGCGAATTCGCTGCCTTGGGCAAGGGATAGCGAGAAGAGTATCCGCTGATCGAGAATCAGCTTGGATGCGGTTCCCAGACCGAAAAGCACCGCCGCCTTCACCACCATCAATCCGACAACGATGGCGGCTACCAACAGCGGTTTTTCCGCGATGAGCGAAAAGTCGATCGACGCTCCGACCGCGATGAAAAACACCCCGAGCAGCAATCCCTTGAAGGGTTCGAGGTCTGCCTCGAGCTCATGGCGGTATTCGCTGTCGGCTAGAACCACGCCAGCCAGAAACGTTCCCAAAGCTGCGGATACCCCCAGGCTGTTCATCAGTAGGGCAATTCCAACTACAAGCACCAAAGCCAGGGCGACGAAGGCTTCTCGGACTCCCGTTTTGGCGACCATCCGCAAAACGGGTCCCAGTAGATAGCGACCGGCTAGAATGATCGCGGCCACCGCTGCCAAGACCATCAGAGTATTGATCCAGCCCGGCTGATGGGAAAGCCACTCTTGGATCGGGTTTGCGTGGCCATGGCCGCTTCCATGACTGTCATGCCCGTCCGAACTCTGCTCGACGACGACGGTGGCAAGCAAAGGCATGAGGGCGAGAATCGGGATCACCGCGATGTCTTGGAAAAGCAGCACCGAGAAAACGCTCCGTCCGCCTGACGAGTCCGCCTGTCCCTTTTCCTGTAGGGACTGCAGGACGATCGCAGTGGATGAAAGAGATAGGGACATGCCGATTGCGAGGGCCATTTGCCAACTCAGGCCGGTCGCCATGCCTATTCCGGTTATCGCCGCCGTGGTCGCCGCAACCTGGCCACCTCCTAGACCGAGGATCGGGCTTTTCAAACGCCATAGCAGCGAGGGCCGTAGCTCGAGCCCTACCAGAAACAGCATCATAACCACGCCAAACTCGGCGAAGTGCATCACGCCTTCCCCCTCTTCGCCAACGAAACCCAAGGCGAATGGGCCGATCGCAATCCCGGCCACGAGGTAGCCAAGTACGGCGCTTAGCCCAAGCTTCTTGAAGATGGTGACGCTGACGACTGCGGCCAGCAGATAGATGAAAGCGGCGATAAACAAGGATTCGTTCGACATTGCTATTCCTCCGACAGCCAGGATTCGAATTGCTCAAGGGTGGAACCCATCTCCTTGTCCTTGATGTGCAGAGACTCGTGCACGAAAAATGGATTGCCGACACGCATGCCGCAGATTTCCAGGGTTTGCGTGATCGGACGCAGAAACTCGCCCATGGTGTAGCCATTGTGTCCGTTTTTCGAATACGAATCCGCAGGCGCTCCGGTGGTCACGGCAAGGCGCGCTTTCCTCCCGACCAGGGCGCCGCCTTCCGATCCGTAGGCCCAGCCGTATTGCAGCACGAGGTCGAACCATTCCTTCAGCAAGGCCGGGCTCGAATACCAGTAGAAGGGAAACTGAAACGCGATGGAATCATGAGACTCCATCAGCGCCTTCTCTCGGTCCACATCGATATGGAAATCTGGATACCGCTCGTAGAGATCGTTCACCAGAACGTCGTCTCTTCCAAGGGCGGCTTCAAGCAAGCGGCGGTTGACTTGCGACTTCTCCAGCGCCGGGTGGACGAACTGCAGCAAAATCGGTTTCATCGGCAAAGATCTGAAGGTTGAGAATAGCAAGGAAGGTAGGAAAGGCTTGACAAATTCTACCTACTAGTAGATAAGTCAACCTTCAAATGAGTAATGCCGATCGCAAGGAAGCGCTTCTCGACTGCGCGGAGGACCTCGTCCAGCGGATGGGCTCCAATGCGATGAGCTATCAGCACTTGAGCGAGGAAATAGGCATTCGCAAGGCGAGCATACACTACCATTTCCCTCGCAAGGAGGACCTCATTCTCGCCCTGCAAAATCGCTGCGAACACGCGTACTTCGAACGCTATCAAGCGATCGCCCAAGGACCAGGAGCGGCATCCGAAAAGCTCGTCGAGCTCGCCAAGGTATTCGCGGACTCGGTAAGAAAAGGAAAGCTCTGCGTCGCGACTATGCTCAGCGCGGAGTATGAAAACCTGAGCGAGCCCTCTCGCGAAGCCCTGCGGAGCACCACTAGGAAAACCCTCGATACCATCTCAAGCATCCTCGTCTCCGGAGTCGAAAACGGCGAATTCTCTTCCTCTATCGACGCGAAGGAAATGGCCTACGCGTTCTTCAGTTTTCTCAAAGGGGGACACTTGCTTGCTCGTAGTACCCAGTCAGTGGATACATTCGAAAGATCTGCTCTCGTCTTCGTGGAGCAGCTCAAACCGTAGTCCCGGCTTTTTCACCTGTTTTTCTACCTGCTAATAAGTTCACCACCTGTTCGAAACAAACACCATGTACAGCCAAAAACTGCATTCGGGAGGCTCGATGCCTTCTATTACTCTACCTATTCTCGGCGGCGGCGAAATGGATCTCGGGCGTCGCTCCGACAGCGATCGCTGGAAGCTGGTTTTCATCTATCGCGGAAACCACTGCCCCGTCTGCCACCAGTATCTGAAACGGCTCGAAAGCCTGCGTGAGAGGTTTTTGGAAGCAGGCGCGGAAATTGTCGCAGCCTCGGCCGACCCGGAGGATAGAGCTCGAGCCATGGTGGAAAAAGAAGGGCTGCGGTTCCCGATCGCCTACGGGCTTTCCGTCCCGCAGATGCAATCGCTCGGCTTGTGGATATCCGAACCACGTTCGCCAGAGGAGACCGATCGTCCCTTCGCTGAACCCGGGCTATTCGCCATAAACGAGGAGGGCCGCCTCCATCTCGTCGATCAATCCAACACCCCTTTCAATCGAGCCGACCTTGGCGAACTCCTCGAAACGGTGGAATGGATCAGAGAAAACGACTACCCGATTCGTGGAACCTACGGCCAAGGCTAGGAATTCGCCTCTCGTAGAATGAAATGATATCGCATCGTCCCGCAGACGACCTTCTCGAAGGTCATGAAAAAGGGAGCGGTCGACGCGCGTAGTCGTCGGCATCACCGCGAGAAATGGCATCCTGCTCATCTTGGTACTCTCCGCCGCCCTCAAGAAACGCATAGATGAGCGCCAATGCAGGCCAATCCGTCCGTATGGGAAAGGCCGGCCCTTCCGCTGGCATATTGTTAAACCGCGCTCGCAACATCTCATGACTTCCGATCGGGTATCTTGCCTGCTTGACATCCGATCGGATATCAAGCAGGCAAGATACCCGATCGGATATGAAAAAGAATCAAACAGCCCAGATCTCAAGCAGCAAGGACCTTGGCGCCTTTCTCGCGAGAGCCCGAAAAAGGCGCGGACTCTCCCAGCGTGAAGTCGCCGCCCAGCTAGGCGTCACCCAAAAATGGATCTCTGCCATCGAGCAGGGCAAATCCCGTGCCTGGATCGATAAGGTGCTCGAGCTATCCTACTTTCTCGGAGTGCAAATCCACGCCACTACAGCCAACGCCAAACCAGCCCCCGCAGCATACGACGCCCCGAGCATCGACGACCTTCTAGGCAATGAAAGCTAAGCCAGGTGTCGAAAAGCTCGCCGTCTATCTCAACGATTGCCGCATCGGCGCTCTCGCTCGCCTCAAAGGCGGCAAGCTCCAGTTCGCCTACGACGAAGGCTACCATTCAGGAATCCCGCTCTCTTACTCCATGCCCATCGCCGACCGTATCCACGGAGACGCGACAGTGCGCCCCTTTTCCCTGGAACCTCCTCCCTGACAATACACGACTCCTCGCCACCTGGGGCCGGCGATACCAAGTCGACCCCGGAAACCCTTTCGCCTTGCTCAAGGAAATCGGCGACGATTGCGCCGGAGCCGTTCGCTTCGTCTCTCCCGAGCGCATAGACGACACTCGACGCAGCGGGCTTTCCCCCATCTCCGAATCCGAGATCGGAAGACGTCTTTCCCAACTCGAAAGCGACCCGGCGGCAGCCCGTTCCATCAATGACGAAGGCCGCTTCTCCCTCGCCGGAGCTCAAGCCAAAATCGCCCTGCGTCTCGAAGGAGACAGCTGGTACATCCCCTGGGGGAGCGAACCCACCACCCACATTCTCAAGCCGCCCCGCAGCGACTTCTCCGGACAGGCGGAGGACGAGCACTTCTGCCTTAAGCTTGCCTCTGCCCTCGGCATGCGAGCCGCGCAAACCAGCGTGCAAAGCTTCGCCGGCAGCAAAGCCATCGTCGTCAAACGCTTCGATCGCATACTCCATCAGGGCAAACTCTATCGCGTCCACCAAGAGGACATGTGCCAAGCCCTCTCCGTCGGTCCCGCCAGCAAATACGAAAGCGACGGAGGTCCCGGCGTCGCCGACATCATGCAAATCGTATCCGGTTCGCAACGACGTCTCGAAGACCGCGATGCACTCATGAATGCCATCGTATTCAACTACCTCATACTTGGCGCCGATGCTCACGCCAAAAACTATTCCATCCTCTACACCAGCGAAGGCTTCATCTTGGCTCCGCTTTACGACGTCGCCAGCTTCGCCCCCTACGTCAAGTCGCCGAAGGACGAACGCCTCGCCATGCGAATCGACCGCTACTACAAGGCAGCCCAAATTCGCCGACGCCACTTCGAACGCATGGCGCGCAGCTGCAATTATCCAGCCAAGAAGCTACTCGCTAGCTTGGAAAAGCTCGCGCTCGCAATTCCCGCCGCCTGCGACCAAGTCGGAGCGTCCGCAATCGACGAGGGCCTTGACACCACCTTCATAGAAAAACTCGTCCGCGCCCTGAAAAGCCGCAGCCAACAAGCGCTCGACACCATTGTCGCTTCTCCCAAATAGCCGACACGTCGAAGGCATCGACACGGCAATCCAAGCCGCCGAAATTTAATTATCTTAGGCGAGGGAAATACGGGTTCTTTTCAAAGTGTCGCCTGGGCTTACCAAACTCCTTCGAGTTCGGCTACTGAAGCGAGCTTTGCACAGTCGAGGTAGCCGAACTCGAGAGAGTTTGGTACAGCGTCGCGACTCGGAAGGCGACTCTTTGAAACACCCCCCATCCGTGAAGTTTCCATTACCCGCTACGAAAGGCCGTTGCCATGGGAGCAGTCGTCTTTTCGGCAGAGTGCGAAATTTCGGGCGTGCCCCGCCACGAGAAAGCAACCTCCCAGGGTATTCAGCAGGGCATGCCAGGACAACCAAATCGGTCCTGCCGTCGCCTCTTCTCCGCCTTCCGCGGATTCGGATTGAGCCGGGTGCAAGTCGCAGCATCCGCCTTCCGCCACATGTGCGGTCGAATCGTTTTCCGTTTCCTGCGAATGAGCGTGACCCTCTCCGCTCTCTAGGGAATGCTCCCACCGCTCTGTTATCAGGGCGGAAACCAGGATTCCGATGCCCAGCGCCGCGAAGGCGAGCACCCACTTGTCTTTGTGCCGGCGGCAACCGCTCCAAACAGCGAGCGTCGTGGTCGGGATCACGAGCAGCAGCATCCAGAGATGGAAGCTCTCATCGACCCAGAAGGTTGTGGCGATAATCGGCAAGACCACCAGTAAAACGGGTGTCACCAGACAGTGGATACCACAAATGACCGCCATCGAAATAGCTGCGCGGTCAAGCGTTTTGCGAATCGCGATATTCATTGTTTTCGAGGTTCCTTCACCTAAACTCCTACAGCCTAAAAACCTATTGGCCTCTGCCTTAGGCAAAAGCGGGCTCCCAGCTGGCGAAGGGATCTTGCATGTGCAGCCAAACCTTTGGCCCCATGGACATCTCCGTTTCGTCTAGGAGACACTCGTCGAGCCGAGCTCGCACCCAGGTTTCGTCCATCTGCTTCGAAAAGCCGATTACTACGATCTCTTGCCTGCGGTCCCCGTAGGGCTCCTGCCAATACCGTTTGGCGAACTGCCGCGACTCCGCATCCTGCGGCCAGTTTTCTCGCTGCACCGCCGCAAACCATTTGCCGACCGGCTCTGCCTCCACCTGGGCTCCGGCTACGGAAAGCAAGCCGCACTGCTCCATGCGGGTCGCCAGCCAAAAGAAGCCTTTGGCCCGGACCACTCCCGGCCACTGTTTCCGCAAGAACTCTTGCAGGCGATGGGGATGAAAGGGCCGCCGCGCTTCGTAGATGAAATTGCGAATCCCGTACTCCTCGGTTTCGGGCATAGGCTCCTCGTAGATCGCCTTTAGCCAATCTGGCGTTTGCGAGGCTTCGTCGTAGCTAAACATACCTGTATCCAGAATGTCGGACATCGTAACGGACCCCTTGGAGCATTCGACGATGCGAGCCCGGCCATTGAGCCCCTTGATCATCGCGACGACCTGCTCCTTCTCGGCTTCATCTACGAGGTCGATCTTGTTGAGGACGATCACGTCCGCGAACTCGACCTGATCGATCAGCAGGTTGACGATGCTGCGCTGATCGCCTTCCTCCACCTCGAGCTTTCGATGAGGCAAGCGGTCGGGCGAAGCGTAGTCGCGACGGAAGTTGTACGCATCCACGACGGTCACCATGGTATCCAAGCGAGCGACATCCTCGAGGGCGCTGCCCCGCTCGTCGCGAAAGAAGAAAGTTTCTGCCACCGGCATGGGCTCGGAGACGCCAGTCGACTCTATCAGCAAGTAGTCGAAGCGTCCTTCTTGCGCCAAGCGCTTGACCTCCGCCATCAGATCCTCCCGCAGGGTGCAGCAGATGCAGCCGTTGCTCATCTCGACGAGCTTCTCCTCTTGGCGACTCAGTTCCGCGCCGCCTTCCTCGACGAGGCGAGCGTCGATATTCACCTCGCTCATGTCGTTCACGATGACCGCGACCCGCAACCCTTCGCGGTTGTTGAGCACGTGGTTGAGCAAGGTCGTCTTTCCCGCTCCCAGAAAGCCTGAGAGCACGGTTACGGGGAGTCGTTTTGTATCCATAAGTTAACTATAGTAGGTTGGTGATGAGAGCTCCGCTCCAGGCAATGGCTATGCTGAAGCCCGCTGCCCACGTGGCTTGGCGTAGAGCCAATCGCCCCGCAAAGCGTCCTCCCATCTCCTTTCCGATGGTCAACAGCGTTACCAGGCAAGGCAGTAGAACCCCGGCGAGGTAGACTGCCGTGAGAACTTGGGCGGGCGATTCGAGAGCGACTTTCAACGAGCCCCAATCGCTGTCGAGCAGACCGATGGCCAAGCCATCCTTGCGTATCGAGCCCATGGCTACGGCGACAGCAGCCTCGGCGGGCAGGTTGAACAAGACCATGACTCTGCCCAAAGTCTGGGCCAGGAAGCTCAAAGCTCCTGAGACCTGCAAGATCGCGGCAACGATGCAGATGCCGACGAATATCGGCAGGGCGGCGACGAAGAACGAATGCAGCGTACCCAAAGTTTCCCGACAGATGTTCCCCAGATTAGGCGCGTGCAGACTGCCTAGCCTTGGCATCAGGAGGCGATTGTTCGCGTCTCGCAGAATCTTCGGCGTGGTGAATCGGAGATAGATCAAGGTCGTGACCCCAAGCGCTCCGAGGTAGACGATACCCAGCCAAGCCATTCCAGCGGCGGCGAAGACGGCCAAGGTTGCAGGCAGTTGGTAGGAGCATGCGGAGCCGAATGAGATCGCGGAAACGCAGGCGGAGCGGGAGCAGGAATGACAGGCGCGGGTCGAGACCACAGCGGGCACGTTGCAGCCGAAGCCCATGATGACGCGGGTCAAGTCGCGGGCTCCCAAGCCGAAAGGCCGCAGCCATGGATGCAAGCTTTGGGCGATGCGATCCATCAAGCCGGTCGACTTGTAGAAGGCGATCAGCAGCGAAAAGCAAACGATGGTAGGCAAGGCGTAGAGCAGCAGAAAAGGCAGCATGGCCAACACTCCGTAGTCGCCTCCAAGCATCTCGGCCAAGGGCGTCGGAAGCTCGGCCAACGATTCCAGCGCTGGCGTCAGGATCGAGGCCAGCGGGTCGAACAAACGGTCCGCCAGGGCATTGGCTTGGGTCACCGCAATCCAAGAGGGAGCGAAGAGCAGGGCCAGACTTACGGGGGGGAAATCCAAGAGGCTCCCCCCAAAGCCCCCGTCGCTCGGAGCCGCAGAGTTCCACTTCGGCAGCGCGTCGGCAGCGAAGTCCCCGAGAGCGGACGCCTTGCGAGCGCCTTCGCGCAGGGCGAGCCGGTCGCTCTCCGAAACGGCCCGTCCATCGAACAGCGCTACCGGCACTCCCAGTTGCTCCGTCCAGCGGTTTAAGCGGATGTGCCGCTGCTCTTCGTCGAGTCCGATCTTGTCTCGGAATGTCAGAGCGACCGCGGCGCGTTTGCCTCTGGCCAAAGGCGCGAGATAGGCGATGTCCTCAGCAGCGCGGTCGACCCGGGCGACGAGCAACACGACTTCAGTGTCAGGCAGTTTGGATACGGTTTCGCGCGTGGTTTCCGTGTCCGAGTCTCTCAACAGGCCGGGAGCGTCGATCCAGTCGAGGTCCTCGTCTCCAAAGGTTTCGCAAAACAGAGTCGAGCCGGCGATACCCTCCGAGCGTCCAGGGCGTTTCGTCAAAGCGGTTAAAAGCGAGGTCTTGCCCACGCTTTCCAAGCCGAGGGCCATCACCCGCATCGGGAGCGCTCCGCTCGCCGGCGGGAACGAAGCCTTGCGGGAGGTCATGGCGCGGCCTCCTCTAGGGCGGAAGACTCGATCTCGCACTTGCAGTCGACGCAGCAGTCGAGGTCCTCGATCAGAAATCCGCGTCTCTCCCAGTCGGAAAGGCTCGAAGTATCCAGCCCCAGGCGCTTGCCGATCTCCTGGGCGATCACCCCGAAGCGAGCTCGGAACTTGTAGATGAAGCAGAACTTGGAGCCGCGGTGGACGAGCGAGGGACCCGAGTAGAAGAGATTTGGATACAAAGTGGAAGAATCGACTTCGCTGAAGATCGGCCGCCCCCCTTGCCATTCGAAAAACGAGGCGACCTGCCGCTTGATGCCCGATTCGAAACCGGTGGCCAGAATCGGCGGCTCGGCCGTGGCAAACGAGCTGCCGTCCAGAGTCAGAACGCGATAGCCTGCTTCCTCGCGAATCACCTCGATGACATCGCGGTCGCCGTGCAACTCTATGCTGTCAGGCAGAGCGCGAACGATGCGGGCCAGCCTTTCCTTGGTGAAGGGGCTTAGCGACACGCTCGGATCGGGATCGTCGATATCCCAGGGCTCGCCGCGAGACAAGATCTTTACCGTGCAGCCGCGACAGGCGAGATGGTAGGCGGCGTCTATCCCGCTTTCGTATCCGCCGATCACGACAAACTCGTCCCCCTGCACCCCTTGCCAGCTTTCGACCTGCGAAGCGATTCGGCAAAGGTTGGCGCCCGGAAACGTCTCCACATCGGGAAAGGAGAATTCGCCCGTCGCCCAAATCGCAAAGCGCGCCCGGATGGTCTCGCCGTTTGCCTCGAGTAGGAATCCCTCTCCGTCTGCATCCAGCCTGTCGACGGAGCTATACTCTCTCACCGGAAGCTCGTAGTGTTCGACAAAAGCCTCCAGGTAGGCGGCGTATTGCTTTCCGGAAAGGTGTTCTACGCCGAAAAGGTCTCCCGGGGACGTGTTTGGACTGATCGCGTTTAGGTCCGTGGAAAAAAAGGAATTCGAGTGGAAGGAAGGCGTGATCAGACGCATTTCTTCCGGCCACTTCCGAAACGAAGCTCCCACGTTCTGGCTTTCCAGAATCGTCAGGCGCTCTACTCCGATCGTTCGCAAGGCTAAAGCGCAGCCCAAGCCTGCTGGTCCACCACCTACGATTGCGACGTCGAATGTCGATTCCCTCATAGCGCTCTCTCTACGAAAGGCTTTGCCAAAACTTGAATACCGATCGCAGGGCTAAAGCTGCGTCGGGTTTGGCGCGTCTCCATAGACGGCGCCGGGATCGAAAGCCTTCTTGCTTTCGATAAACGCGAGCTCTCTCTCGCCCGATCTCTCGCCCAACTCTATCGAGCGGTAGAAACAGCTCCGGTATCCAACATGACAGGACGCCTCCTCGCCGCCGGCAGGAGGGGAGGCGAGGGCGACTTCAAGGACGACGCAGTCCTGGTCGTCGTCGATCAGGGCCCGTTCGACCTTTTGCGTCATGCCGGAGCTTTCGCCCTTTTTCCAGAGCTTGCGGCGCGAGCGCGACCAGTAGTGAGCCAGGCCGGTGCGCAGCGTTGCCTCCAGCGCCTCCGCGTTCATGTAGGCGAACATCAGGATCTCCTTCGTTTGCCCATGCTGAGTCACGCAGGGGATCAACCCATTCTCGTCGAACTTGGGAGCCAACTGGTTTCCCTCCTCCACTTGCAGTACAGATTCTCGTTTCGCGAAGGCCATCGAGAGCTTATCGCAACGAGTTTGCGCTAGCGTCAATGTTTATTGCAAATAGTTTGCATTTTAGGAGAGAGCCGCGCTACGCATGTTTTCGATGCAGACCGTTCGTTCGCCTAGTTCGAAAACGCGTTGCCGCAAAGCCCTGGACCGCTTGGTGGAGGCGGGCCTGAGGCGCACCGATTTCCGTCGCAAACTGTTTGCCCTGCTCGTCGAGAGCGAGCCCTACGCCCTTTCGGTGGAGGAGATTCGCAACCACCCGCTTGCCGAGCGTCCCGATGCAGTCACCGTCTACCGAAACGTGGAGGCCTTGATGCGAATCGGGCTGCTCGACTGCGTCACCGACGAAAAAGGGCGCTCCCGCTACCGGCTCAACGAAACGCAAGGCCCTCAGCTGAAAATCGCCTGCCGCGACTGCCACGCGACCCTCGTGCATTCGTCGCCCATGCTCCCCGAGTTGGAGAGCGTCGCTCGGGCGCTCGGCTATACTGGACTCAACTCCCGCTGGGAGATCACCGGCTACTGCGAAGACTGCGCCGAGAAGCGATCCTGATTTAGAGCTCGTATTGAAGAAACCCGATTTTCCACGTTGGGAGGGTAGGGACCGATCGTCCCGCAACCGCGGGATCCGCAGTGCCTTATGGAAATTGAACCAACGCGGCTCCCGCGACTGCGCATAGGCGTCAACTTAAGCCGAAAGGCGGTGGGCTGGAGGGCAATGCTCCGTCATTGCCGCGGAGCCTACAGAGGGAACAACCGGTGCGGCAAC